>JAYVFI010000011.1:0-74092 GCA_043773365.1 Ilumatobacteraceae bacterium | reverse complement strand
CCGCGATCGGGCTGGCGATCGCCGGCTCGCCTCGCCTCGTACAAGGTCCCTTGACGCGCCTCGTCGACGCCGGACTCGCCCTGCCGGGCATCTTGACAGCCCTCGTCCTCGCCGCCAAGTTCGGGGCCGGGAACACGACCGCGACCCTGGCAATCATCACCTGGCAGGTTCCAGTCGCCGCTCGGGTCACAATCGGCCCGGCGCGCCAGGTACTTGCCCTCGACTTCGTCGAGGCCGCCTACGGGTACGGAAGACGGAAGTCGTATGTGCTGCTGCGGCACGTGATCCCGAACATCAGCTCACTCCTGATCGTGCTCGGCTCGGTCATGTTCGCGGCGGCGATCCTCATCGAGGCGGCGCTTGCTTTCCTCGGTGTCGGCGTCCAGCCACCGACCTCCTCGTGGGGACGGTTCCTCAATGAGTCGCAGGCGTTGCTCGAAGCGGCGCCCTACCTCATGTTCTTCCCGGGGCTGGCCATCGTGCTCACAGCGCTCGGTTTCAATCTGCTCGGTGACGGCCTGCGGACGGTACTCGATCCGCAGCAAGCACGAAGCGGGTTGTCCTGATGCTCGAAGTCCGCAACCTCCGCGTGCAGATCGACGGACACGAGATCGTTCACATCGACGAACTCGACCTGGAGCCCGGCAGTCGGTTGGGATTGGTCGGCGAGTCAGGATCCGGTAAGACGATGACCGCCATGGCGATCGCCGGGCTGCTCCCCGACGAGGCCAAGGTCTCGGGCTCGGTGCGCTTCGACGGCCGCGAGCTGCTCACCATGAATGACCGTGAGCTCTCGGAGATTCGCGGCAAGAAGATCGGCTTCGTGTTTCAGGATCCCGCCCGTTCGCTGAACCCCATGATGCGAATCGGGCGACAAGTGTCCGAAGCAATCCGACTGCACAGCGATTTGAAGCGACAGGCCGTGACCGAAAAAGTCGTCGAACTGCTCGAGCAAGTCCAGCTTCCCGACGCGGCCTCGCTGGTACGACGCTACCCGCATCAACTCTCCGGCGGTCAACAGCAGCGAGTCATGATCGCGGCTGCGATTGCTGCCGATCCTGAGTTGCTGATCGCCGACGAACCCACGACGGCGCTCGACGTGACCGTTCAGGAGGAGATCCTTCGTCTCCTCATCTCGTTGAGCGAACAGCGCAAGATGAGTGTGCTGTTCGTCAGCCACGACCTCGGCGTCATCCGTTTCGTGTGTGATCGGGTCGCCGTGATCTACGGCGGCAACCTCGTCGAGACTGGCCTGATCGAGGACGTCGTCGTCAACCCCCGGCACCGATACACGACGGCGCTCCTCGCCGCCAATCCCGGCATGCCGCGCGACGACAACTTCTCGGCTTTCATCGGGCAGCGGCTGCACACGATTCAGGGGTCGGTACCGGCCGTGGGCCATTTTCCGAGCGGCTGCCGCTTTCGGAATCGCTGCGAACACACGACGGACGCCTGCGTCGCCCTTCCCCAACCGGCGACGGTGGGGAGCGATCATCGGTACTTGTGTTGGAACCCGGTCGTGGAAGTCTGACCGCCGATGTCACTCGTCGAAGTCAGGGACATGTGCTTCCACTACCCCCGAGCACGCCTCGGCGCCGGCAACGAAGGTTGGACGCTGCAGGAGATCTCGCTCACCATCGGCCCGCAGGCCACGGTAGGGATCGTGGGCGAGTCGGGTTCTGGCAAGTCAACCATGATCCGTGTGATGTGCGGCTTGCTGCGCCATCAGCGCGGGACGGTCCGCTTCGACGGTCAGGACATCGCCGCGATCCAGGGAAAGGATGCGGACGAGTTGCGTCGACGCAACCAGATCGTCTTCCAGAACCCGCGCCGGTCATTGGATCCCAGAATGACCATCCGGCGATCCCTGAGCGAACCGGTTCGGGCCCTGCACGATCGAGCTCCGGACGATGAGGAACTCATGGCGTCGTTGGCGCGCGTCGGACTCGGGCGCGAGGTCCTCCCACGCTTCCCACACCAACTCTCGGGCGGTCAGTTGCAGCGCGTCGGCATTGCACGCTCGCTGTCCGTGAACCCCACGATCTTGTACGCCGACGAGCCCGTCAGCGCACTCGACGTCTCCGTACAGGCCCAAGTCCTCAACCTCCTCATGGATCTTCGCGACCAACTCGGTCTCACTCTGGTCATGGTGTCCCACGACCTCGGTGTGGTCAGCCGCATGTGCGAGGAGATCATCGTCATGCGCAATGGGCGCATCGTCGAGTCGGGGCCCACCGATGCGGTGCTGGGTCAGCCCGATTCGTCCTACACCAGCGCTCTCCTCAAGGCGGCGCGAGCGGCCAGCCTCGAACGAATCGGGGACGTGCCGCGATGACCATGACACTCACCTCATCGCAACGTGAGCACTTCGAGCGCGAAGGATACGTCCTTGTCCGAGGTGCCATCGATCCGGTGCGCTGGCTCGACCCGATCATGCGTGAGTACGAGACGGTGCTCGATCGACTGGCCGAGGAGCTGCGCGCCGCAGGTCGCATCGGCAGCCTCTACGAGGAGTTGCCGTTCGGCGAACGGTTCGTTGAAATCTGTGCCGAATCCAACGAGACCAACGCCCAGTTCTTCGACTTCTCATTGCCCCAGGTCAACATCCGACACGACACTCCCATGTGGCACGGTCCGGCCGTTTTCCGGATGCTGCGGTGTCCGGATCTGCTCGACCTCGTGGAGAGCCTGATCGGACCCGAGATTTACTCAAACCCGGTGCAGCACGTACGCATCAAGGTTCCCGAGTCGCGAGAGGCGCGGGACCCCGTCTCCAGCGCGCTGAAGATGGGTGCCACCAACTGGCACCAAGACAACGGCGTCGTCCTGCCCGAAGCCGACGACGCCCAGATCCTGACGGTGTGGTTCCCACTCCGCCGGGCCGGCATCGAGCACGGATGCCTTCAAGTCGTTCCCCGCTCGCATCGACAAGGGCTGATGGTCCACTGCCCAGCCGGACCCGGAGGCCTCCAAGTCCCGGAAAAGGTTGCCTCACGCGAGCAAGCGATCCCGCTTCCGATGAACCGCGGCGACCTGCTCTTCGTCGACAAACTGACGCTGCACAACTCCCTGCCCAATCGGAGCAATGAGATCCGAATCAGCTTCGACCTCCGCTACAACCCGATCGGCCAACCGACCGGCCGGTCGGTCTTTCCCGGCTTCGTCGCCCGGAGCCGTCGTGCCCCGGAGACCGAGCTCCACGACGCCGACGAGTGGGCTCGGATGTGGCAGACAGCTCGCCAACACCTCGCCGACTCCGCTCACGACCGACCGTTCAACCGCTGGAACTCGAGCGCTCCGGTCTGCGCCTGAAACCGGTCACACCGGAGCTTGTGGCCCGAACGGGGTGTAGCCCCGACCGGCGACGTCGAGTTCGATCGAGAACAGCGAGCCGGCGTGCGGGTGAAGGCGTCTGGCCTCTGCGTCGAGGTCGACCGTCGCAGTGGTGATGTAGAGGGTGTGGAGCTCGGCGCCTCCGAAGGCACAGCTCGTGATCCAGCCACCGGGCACCGACAGGGAGCGGTCGAGCCGCCCGGCTGGGTCGAATCGCTGCACGACCCCGCCGTCCCAGAGAGCCACCCAGACACCCCCTTCCTCGTCGACGCTGAGGCCGTCGGGCATCGCCGCAAACCTTGCGAACTCATGGGTGCGCGTCGGGAAACCCTGATTGTCGAGGTGGAGCACCTCGATCCGTCTCAGCGACGAATCAGCGTGATAGCAACGCCGACCATCGGGACTCCAGTCGATGCCATTCGACAGCGCCCGCCCGGTGAGCATCTCGCGAACCTCCCCCGCATCGTCCACACAGAACAGTCCGGCCCGGTTGGCGCCGGTGCGATCGACCGTGCCGACCCACAGTCGGCCGCGCGGATCGCACCGTCCGTCGTTGGCCCGACCGTCACCGTCGGCAGGCAATGTCGCGATCACGACTCCGAAACGCCCGCGTTCGTCCATCGTCACTACTTCACGTCCCGAGACTGCGATGAAGCCACCCGCACGACGTGGCACGACTGCGCTGGTCGTGCGCTCGACCGTCGTGCTCTCGTGGCGGCCGTCCGCGCCAAGCCGATGGAACAGGCGCTGATCGATGTCGAGCCACAGCAAGGTGCCGGAGTCCGCGTCCCAGGTGACCCCTTCACCCAGGATCGAGCGGCAGTCGACTGCGACGTCCAGGACCGACTGGTGTCTCATGATTCCTCGAAATCAGCGCTTCCCATAGCTGTCGTCCTCCCAGTCTGTTATATAGTTCGTGGAACCATAGTCGGCCGACACCCAGGTGGCCCCACGGCGGTGCGACCTCACTTTGACTAACCACGACAGACTCCGGGAGGGGACCACTCATGTTGATCAATGCGCCGGTACTCGTCAAGCCCCGCGAGCTGATGCAGATGATGGAACTCGAACTCGATGAACCTCGTTTCGGCGAGGTCCGAGTGAAGATGGTGGCGAGCGGCGTCTGCCACAGCTGCCTCCACGCCTACGACGGCTCGCACTCGGGAATTCCGATGCCGATCGTGCTGGGCGACGAGGGCTCGGGCGTGGTCGACGCCGTTGGAGCCGGGGTCACGCAGCTGGCGAAGGGTGACCACGTCGTCGTTTCCTGGGCGCCCACATGCGGTGGCTGCAAGTACTGCAATCTCGGCTTCCCCGCCCTGTGCCTGAACACTCCGGCAATCGGAAAGGCCAACGGGGACGTGACGCTCTTCCACCGCAATGGTGAGGACGTACATCACTACGGACCTGCCACCTACGGTTCGTACATCGTGTTGCCAGAGTCCGCCGCCGTGAAGATCCGAAAGGACTTCCCGCTGGAGGTGGCGGCACTGATCGGGTGTTCGGTGGCAACGGGGTTCGGATCGGCGGTCAACAGCGCCGGTCTTCGGCCTGGACAGAGCGTTGCCGTGTTCGGCTGCGGCGGGGTCGGCCTCAACGCGATCCAAGGTGCGGTGGCGACCGGGGCCTACCCGATCATCGGTGTCGACGTGCTCGACTCGAAGCTCGAACTCGCCCGGGCGTTCGGGGCGACGCACACGATCAACACCGCCCGTCAAGACCTCGAGGCGGAGATCCAAAAGCTCACGGGCACCGGGGTCGATGCGACGATCATCGCTGTCGGCAACATCACGGCGCTCGAGCAGGGTCTCGCCATCCTTGCCAAGCAGGGCATCGAAGTGGTACTCGGGCTGCCGGAATCGGGAGCCAAGTTCCAGGTCGATCCGTGGCTGCTGATGGGTGGCGAGCGTCGCATCGTCGGTTCGCGCTATGGGACGGGTAATCCGCTGGTCGAGTTCCCGAAGCTCGTCGAGCTGGCGATGGCCGGAAGGATCAAGATCGACGAGCTCGTCACCAAGCGGTACGATTTGGACGAGGCCGACGAGGCATTCCGCTCCCTGGCCGCCGGCGAACAGGCGCGCGGCCTGATCGTCTTCTGATCGGTCGCCGACCGGAGCACACGTCGCAAGGTCACACCATGAAGCTGGCATCTGTCCTGACCCCGCTCTCCGACGAGAACCTGACGCTGGCGGCACAGTGCGGTGTCGACCAGGTGATCGTGCGGTATCCGGGGCCAGACCTCTCGGAGTTCGATCGTCTCCGACGTCGTGTCCGATCATTCGGGATGGAGATCGGAGCGGTCGAGGGCTATCTGCCGATCGATCGGATCAAACTCGGTACCGACGACGGGTCCGACCTCGTGGCGATGAAAGCGCTCGTTCGCCATCTGGGCGACCTCGACATCCGCTTGGTCTGTTACAACTTCATGGCGGGAACCGACTGGATCCGTACAGCCGTCGATGCGCCCGAACGCGGCGGTGCGAAAACCACGGCCTTCTGCTTGACGGACCTCGATCATGCACGGATCCCGGGTCGTCCCCCCTTCTCCGCCGAACTCGAGCCAGGATCCGAGCGGGGTGAGCTCTGGAAGAATCTGCAGCACTTCCTCGAGGAGATCATTCCGGTCGCCGAGCAGTCCGGCGTGGTGATGGCGATGCACCCCGACGACCCGCCGCTCCCGCAGCTGCTTGGCAACGATCGGATCATGCACGATGTCGCCGGGTTCGAACGGCTCGTCGAGCTCGTCGCGTCACCATGCAACAAGATCACGTTTTGTCAGGGCACCTTCTCCGAGATGGGGGTCGACATCCCGGCGACGATCCGGCGGCTCGGTCCACACATCGCCTACGTGCACTTCCGCGACGTCATCGGCACCGCTGACGACTTCCGCGAGACCTGGCAGGACAACGGGCAGACCGATATGGCCGAGGCCATGCGGGCGTATCGCGACGTCGGTTTCGACGGCCCGATACGCCCCGATCACGTGCCCCAGATGCTCGGGGAGGACGACGGCGAGCCCGGCTACACGATGCTCGGCCGGCTGTTCGCCTACGGCTACATCAGGGGCATGATCCACGCCACAGACACGCCACGAGGCGGCACGACTGCTAGTTCGGCCTGACGGCGATCACGTCGATTTCGAACTTCAGAGCGCCGGACAGGCAACTGGTGATCGTCGTCCGTGCCGGATACGGCCGGGTGAAATACTCCCGGTAGAGCTGGTTGTAGAGCGGCAGGTCGGTCGGCTCGTGGACGTAGCTCGTCACGCGAACCACATTGCTCAGTGTGAGCCCGGCCGACT
Source organism: Ilumatobacteraceae bacterium (assembly GCA_043773365.1). Classification (GTDB taxonomy): domain Bacteria; phylum Actinomycetota; class Acidimicrobiia; order Acidimicrobiales; family Ilumatobacteraceae; genus Ilumatobacter. The sequence continues at coordinate 67,458 of JAYVFI010000011.1, read as the reverse complement.
GCAGGATGTCGATCACGTTCTGCATCGAGCGCCGCATCTCATCCTCGAAGTCCCCTGGGACGATGACGCCGTTGCCGTCCACCGACGCCTGCCCGGACACGAAGACGAAGCCGTTGGCCTCGACGGCGGCCGAGAACGGCAAGTGGCTGGCGACGTCTGTCGTGATCTGCAACCAGCCTCGCGCGAACTCGGCGGCGTGAACCGGGCTGGGGGTGGGCTCCTCGCTCATCATTCGGACCTCCTCGGGAACCACGTGGACAGTGGTGCACCAACTTTATAAAGTACGTCCATGCGGGTTGCGGCATCCTCCATCGCGAACCGGATCGGCTGTCACTCGGCGCTGGATCGAGCGTGATGTACGACGTCGCCATCGTCAACGCCTCGATCATCGATGGCTCGGGTGCGCCAGCGCGAGCCGGTCACGTCGGCATCACCGATCGTCGAATCGCATGGGTCGGCAACGAGGGGAGTGCCGACCCCGACGTCCCCGACGCCGCTCGCATCATCGATGTCCACGGAGCGGTCCTGTGCCCCGGATTTGTCGACATCCACACCCATTCGGATCTGACGCTGCTCGTGGACGGAGCGGGGGAGAGCAAAGTCCGCCAGGGGGTGACGACGGAGGTCGTCGGCAACTGCTCGTTCTCCGCCTTTCCCATCGAGCCGTCGCGTCTTGATCTCCACGCCGATCACCTTGCACGTGCCACTGCGCCAGTGCGCCCGTGGTGGACCGACTTCGACGGTTACGCCCGCGCCCTGGAGAACGAGGGCATTGCGCTCAACGTCGCCGCTCTCGCTGGACACGGCACACTCCGGGTCGCCGCGATGGGCGTCGATGCGCGACCTCCGAGCCTGGTCGAACTCGGGCGGATGATCGGCGATCTGGGCGACTCGTTGGCGCAAGGTGCCTTCGGAATGAGCACCGGACTCACCCACGTCCCGAGCGCGTACGGGGACTTCGAGGAGGTGGTGGCACTCGCCGAGGTCCTCGCCGAGCACCGTGCGCTTTACGCCACGCACGCTCGCGCCACCGGCAACGACGAACGAGACGCAGTCGCCGAGGCGATCGAGGTCGGACGGATGACCGGTGTAACCGTGGAGTTCAGCCACCTCGCGATCAACCGCCCCGAACGATGGGGTACCGGCCACGAACTCCTCGAGATGTTCGAACAGGCCCGCAGGGACGGGATCGACATCCTGTTCGACGTCTACCCGTACGACGCGTCGTCGTCCTCCCTCACGCAGTATCTGCCGCCGTGGGTGCAAGAGGGCGGCACAGACCAAATGCGACGAGGCCTCGCAGATCCCAGCACCCGCCGGCGGGCACTGGCGGATATGCAGGCCGGCTGGTTCAACGGGATTCCCTGGTTGTGGGACCGATTCCTGGTGTCGAGCACGCCGGATGGTGCGTTCGTCGGCCAGACGCTCGCTCAACTCGCCGAAACCCGTCGACTGTCGCCCGACGAACTCACCCTGAGGTTGTGCGAGCAGTACGGGAACGAGATTCAGATGGTGCTCTTCTACCGGACCGAAGCCGATGTATCGGCGTTCCTACGGCATCCGCTGGCCGTGGTCGGGTCCGATGGCAACGCGATTCCACTCGAACAAGCCATGGCCAAGCCTCATCCGCGGAACTTCGGGACATTCCCCCGGGTCCTCGGTCGCTATGTTCGCGACCACGGCCTGTTGGAACTTCCGGACGCGATACGCAAGATGACCGCCGAACCGGCGCGGCGACTCGGGATTCGTGATCGTGGCACCATCGAGGTCGGCATGGCGGCAGATCTCGTGGTCTTCGACCCCCGAATCGTGCAGGATCGGGCGACCTTCGAAGAGCCCGCCAGCGCACCGACCGGCATCAGCCACGTGATGGTCGGCGGAACGCTCGTGGTCGAAGACGACATGGTGACGGGTGATCGACCCGGGAAGGTGTTGAGGCGCCAACCGTGAACACGCCCACTGCCGAACACCCGCTGCGAGTTGCTGTGCTCGGGTTCCACCACGAATCGAACACCTTCGCTCCCGTGCCGGCTTCCCTGGAACGCTTTCTCGCTGGAGGCGTGACCGAGGGCGACGACATCATCGAGCGGTACGGAGGTTCTCAGGCCACGCTGGCTGGGTTCCTCGAGGTGATGGCGCTCGATGATGTCGTCTGCTCGCCACTCGTCCACGCCGACTTGAACCCGATGGGCACGATCACCGAAGAGGCGTTCGAACATCTCGTCGGACGCATGACCCGTGCCCTTTTCGAGCGCGGACCATGGGATGTCGTGCTGCTCGCCCTCCACGGAGCCGCAGTTGCGGCGCATCAACACGACGCCGATGGCGAGATCATCTCCCGAGTCCGTGCGCTCGTTGGTCCTGCCGTCATCATCGGCGTTGCACTCGACATGCACGCCAACGTGTCACGCCGAATGGTGAGGAACTGCGACGTGCTCAACGCCTATCTCACCAACCCCCACGTCGATCCCCGACCGCGAGCGCGTCAGGTCGCCGACCTCGCACTGGCCGCCGCCCGCGGGACGATCCGTCCCGTCATGTCGCTCGCCACGCCGCCGGTGGCGATCGGAATCCTTCGGCAGGGCACCACTGACTGGCCGATGAGTCGGTTGGTCGCTCGCGCTGTCGAGCTCGGTGCTCGCGATCGAGTGCTCTCCGTGAGCGTCCTCGAAGGGTTCCCGTACGCCGACGTTCCCGAGATGGGGATGTCGTTCGTCGCCGTCACCGACGGGGACGAAGCCCTCGCAGACGATGTCGTCGGGCAACTGGCCGCTGAAGCCTGGCACCTCCGTGAAGACTTCGTCGGGCAGGCGGTCGACACCGACGAGGCGCTCCTGAGCGCGGCGGCATCACCGCAGCGACCTGTGGTACTGCTCGACGTTGGCGACAACGTTGGCGGAGGCAGCCCGGGTGACTCCACACACGTTCTGGCGGCCGCCCAACGACTCGGGATCCGGGGGCTCTTCCACTCGCTCTGCGATCCCGCTGCAGTACAGCTCTGCGACACGGCGGGTGTCGGGGCCTCGCTGACACTTGGTGTCGGCGCCCGAACCGACGACTTGCACGGAGCACCGGTCACCGTCACTGGGCGAGTTCGTCATCTCGATGACGGCAAGTTCGAGGATCCCGGGGTCACGCACGGCGGATTCCGGTTCTTCGACGCCGGCCGGCGTGCGCTGCTCGAGACCGACGACGGTCACTTCGTCCTGCTCACGTCGCGTCCCATGGGCAACACGAGCCGGGCGGAACTCACGAGCGTCGGACTCGACCCGACGGACCTCCAGATCATCGTCGCCAAAGGAGTCCACTCCCCGCGTGGGGCGTACGAACCGATCGCCGCCGAGATGATCCAACTCGACACCGGGGGATGTACGAGCGCCGATCTGTTCGCGCTCACGTATCGGCGCCGGCGGCGACCGATGTTCCCGTTCGAACCCGAAACCTCGTACGAACTCGACGAGCCGGCCGACTGAGACCCGACGCTCAGAAACGGGTGGTGACGACGTCGACGACGTCGTACGCATCATCGACGACCAGCATGACCCTCCACTTGTCGAACGTCGTGCACGGGTGGGAGACGCCGAGACCCACGTAGTCACCCACGGCGATGTCGCACGAGGGGTCGACGTCCACGTAAGCATGCTGATCATCGACCTTGATCGCACGTGGTCGAGCCTCGAGGTCGCGCACCACGCGCGTGCCCCGCCGCACCCACTTCTTCGCCACCGGGAGGAGGCTGTCGGTGGAGAGGTCACGCTTTCCGGCGCCGAGGATCAACCGGTTCGGCTCAGGGCGCGAGAGCACCGGCGCCCACACCTCGAGCGCCGCGTGAAAGACCTCACCAACGACCCTTGGATGCGCCCCGAGCGGCGAGAGGTCGTCGATCACACCGTCGTCGTGGCTCAGGTAGCAGCCGCTTCGCACGACCACCCGGACCGGCAACGACGAACGGACCTGCGTCAGTGTTGCCACGACCCGGTCGAAGAAGACGCTGCCGCCTGCACTCACGATGAACTCCTCGGCGTGCTCTGCCAGCCGTTCGTCGATGATCGCCTCCGCCAGACGCACCAACTGCGTCAGGAACGCGTCAACGCGTTCCTCCGCGGTTGCCTCGTCGGTCGAGACGATGATGCCCTCGAACCCCGAGATGCCGACGATGCGGAGTGACGGCGTGTCAGCGACTGAGCGCGCCACCTGCAGCGCCTCCTCGACCGATCGCGCCCCGCTTCGCCCGCCGACCACACCCAGTTCCACAAGGACTCCCAGACGCCCACCCGGAGCGTGAGCGGTCATCCCCTCGTGCAATAGCCGTACGCCGGCGAGCGAGTCGACGTAGCAGAAGACGTCGAAACCGGACTCGACCTGGTGTGCCAACCAGGCGATGTCCCCGGGGGCCGTGACCTCGTTGGCGATCAGGACCCGTGGCAGCCCGCTGTCCCTCATGACCCGCGCCTGGTGCACGTTGGCCGCCGTGATCGCCCAGGCTCCATCGCGCATCTGGAGTTCGAACAACTCGGGCGACATGGTCGTCTTTCCGTGCGGCGCGAGCGAAACGCCGTTGCGGCGGCAGTAGTCAGCCATCGCGGCACTGTTCCGCTCGAGGACAGAGCCGAGGATCACTGCCGCAGGCAGCGTGGTGTCGTCGCCGAAGACGTTCCAGCCGCTGGCATCACCGCCGGTGAAGGGAATCCCCTTGTTGCTCGCGTCGAAGGACCTCCGGATCATGACGGGGAGAACTCCAGCCGGCCGGAGATCGACGCACCCGACAACGCGCGTCCGTCGGGTGTGAACGGAATCAAGGCGACGGTTGTGGACCGTCGTTCGTCGGGCTGGAGCACGATCGCTTGACCACGCTCGATCGCAGACCGGAGCCCAAATCCCGGCCAACTGGATGCCGGTTCGATCGCAACGAGCGATGTCCGCCCGTAGAACGGGAAGCCAGGACTCGCGATCTCGTGCCACAACCACGCGTACGGAAAATCCGCGACGTTCCATGCCAGCGCCACGCCGAGATCTTGGCGACGGACCGCTGCCCATCCCTCCGAGAAGCCGACGAGGAAATGCACCGACTCGGACGGGTGAGTGGTGTCGACGCGACCGAGATGTCGCCCATCCGACAACGTGGGCCAACGGCCGGCGCCGACACCGCGGGCATCGAAGATCTCCGCCGACGGGAAGTCGATCCGGTCGCCCGATCCGACCACGAATGCCGGGTGTTCGCCCCAGATGAACGACACGGGTTCGGCGGACTCGTTGTAGACGGTGGTGCGCACCAGCACACGGGCGGGTCGAGCTTCGACGCGCACCTCGCGCTCGACCGAGAGAGGCAACCGGGTGCCAGCCCTCATGACGACACGGTCAGCAGCTCGTTCGGTCACCGTAACGCGAGTACGGGACCACTCGCCGTGGAACGGCAACGGAACGCCGTCGAGCTCGCACGCCGCACCAGCATTGGGCACGAGCAGCTGCCAACCGCCGCGATAGTCGGAGAGCCAATCCAGCTTCGGGTCTCCGTAGGTGACGCTCTGTGACAGACCTACGGGGGAGGGCCAGTCGTACGATGCGAGGATGTCGTGATCGCCATGGCGAACGCGAGCGATCTCACCGCCAAGGCACTCGTTCACTTCAACAACGAGGAATCCGGCACGAATCACATGCATTGCGGCCCGATCCCACTTCGAACGACGCTGCGCCGGCGACGACCGGGTTCGTTTGACGGCGCGGCGGCAGCGTCGTGGGACAAACGCCGCCGACCGTCGCCCACGTGCAGTATCGTCACGGTCTGCTGGCGGTCTGACAAGACAACGACTTTCAATACGAGCCTCCGACAAGATAGTATATGATTCTGCATGGCGAGGACCTTGAAATCGAAAGCCGACAGCGCCCTAGGAAACGCTGTCCGACACGGAGACAGCTCGGTCGACGGTGTCGTGAAGCATCTCCGCCATGGGATCATCAGCGGCGAGTACCGGCACAACACCAAACTCCTCCCGAAAACCATCGCCGAACGCTGCGGAACCAGCTTCATTCCGGTTCGCGAAGCGCTGAGGATCCTCGAGTCAGAAGGATTCGTCGTCTTCCGCCACAACCGTGGTGCCTGGGTCACCACACTGTCGATGTCCGACCTCGAGGATCTGTACGAGCTTCGCATCGAGCTGGAAGGTCAAGCTGTTCGTCGGGCACGTCCTTGCGAAGAACGCGACCTCGAATTACTCCGCGACATCGTTGATCGGATCGGCATCGCCAATCAGCGCAACGAGGTGCCCAAAGTCGTCGCCTTGAACCGCGACTTCCACTTCCTCATCTACCGTCGGAGCAACTCCCCGCGTCGCCTCAAACTGATCGAGCAACTGTGGTCGCATGCCGAGCGGTACCAGCGCATGTCGGTCGAGTTCCGACACGATGCGGCCGACGCGGAGCACCGTCAGATCATCGACTTCCTCGCGGCCGGCGACCACAACGCCGCTGCCGATGCGATGCGTGGCCACTTGACGAGCACGGTCAACCTGCTCGGCTCCGTATTCCTGAACCCCGACCCTTCCTCTGAGGTGGCCCTAGATGGCGATGGCCGTTGACGCGTCTGCACGGCTCGGGCGCCGGCAGGATTCCCGATCGCGGACTGGACACGAGGTGTAGGAGCCAGCTATGAAACTCATTCGATTCGGGTCACCCGGTCATGAGATTCCCGGGGTCATCACCGCCGACCCTGCTGAGGTGTTCGACGTGCGCCCGGTCGCGCCGGACTACGACGCCGGCTTCTTCGCCACCCACGGACTCGACAGGCTGCGCAAGGCCGTGGACAGCGGTGCACTCCCTCGCTTGGACACGACCGGCCTCCGCATCGCTGCTCCGCTGCAGCGTCCCGGCAAGATCGTCTGCATCGGGCTGAATTACCGACAGCACGCAGCCGAGTCGGGGATGGAGATCCCGAGCGAGCCAGTGGTCTTCTTGAAGGCCCCGAACACCATCGTCGGCCCGAACGACGACGTGGTCATCCCACGTAATTCACGAAAGACCGACTGGGAAGTCGAGCTGGCGGTGGTGATCCACTTGACCGCCTCCTATTTGGACAGTCCCGCCGACGCAGCTCGCTGCATCGCGGGTTATGCAGTCGCCAACGACGTCTCGGAGCGCGAATTCCAGCTTGAGCGCGGAGGCCAGTGGGACAAGGGCAAGTCGTGTGCAACGTTCAACCCGCTCGGACCGTGGATCGCGACTGCGGACGAGGTCGCTGATCCGCAACAACTCGAGATGTACCTCGACGTGAACGACGAAAGACTCCAGAGCGCAAACACGTCCGACATGATCTTCCCGGTCGACTACCTGATCTGGTACCTCAGCCAGTTCATGGTCCTGGAGCCGGGTGACACCATCAACACAGGTACGCCCGCAGGTGTCGGACTGGGACTCCGACCTCCCCGATACCTCGTGCCCGGTGACCACATGCATCTCGGCATCGCCGGGCTCGGCGCGCAACGGTCGCGAGTCGTCGCGGCGTCGTAGTCGCGTCACATGTCCGCCGCCTTCCCCACCGTGCACACGGTGGTCGGTCCGGCGCCGGGGCCCACCGTTGCCATTCTCGGCGGGGTTCACGGCGACGAGTACGAAGGGGTCATCGCGGCCACGGCGCTAGAACGGATTGTCCGCGTCGAACTGGCCTGCGGTCAGGTGCTTGTTGCTGCGCCCGCCCATCCAGCGGCGTGGACATCACGGACCCGAGACAGCCCGATCGACGGAGCGAACCTGGCTCGAGTGTTCCCCGGTCGACCCGACGGTGGTCCGACCGAACAGGTCGCCCACGTACTCACCGAGCAACTGATCCGGCGTGCCGACCTCTTGGTGGACCTGCACTCTGCAGGTGCGAACTTCGAGATGCCCTTGCTCTGCGGTTATCACGGCGGCGATGATCGACGAGGCGCCGAGTCTCGGCGGTGTGCTGATGCGTTCGCGGCGAAGTTCACCTGGCACCACGAAGGCCCGCCCGCCCCGGGACGGTCGTTGAGTGCGGCCTACGATCTCGGCATACCCGCGATCTATGTGGAGAGCCACGGGGGGCGCTCCATCCGAGTCAGCGACCTGCAGGGATACCTGGACGGGGTTCGTCGAGTGCTCCATGTTCTCGGGATGCTGGTTGAGTCCCCGCCTCCGTCGAACACCCCCGTTCACGTGCTCGGCGACGGCAATACCGACGCTGGGATCGCCGCTCCCGCAACTGGCTACTTGGTGGTTCACTGCGGGGTGGGTGATCTGGTCAGCTGTGGTGACGTGATCGCGACGGTGATCGATGTCGAAGGCGCGCCCTTGGCACCGATCGTGGCACCGTACACAGGGTTCGTCATGCTGCTCCGACGGGATGCCCGGGTATCGATCGGTGACACGGCATGCATCCTGGCCTCACCCAACGGTGAGACCTGATGACCTCCGATCAACTCTCCCTCGGCGAAGGAGCAACGCCGGTCCTCGCGCTGCGCTCGCTTTCGCTGAAACTCGGACTTCCCGAACTGTCGGTGAAGGCCGAGTGGCTCAACCCCACTGGCTCCTTCAAGGACCGGATCGCCCTGCACACGATCCGGGACGCCGTGCAGCGCGGTAGCAGGGGCTGGGTCGGGACGTCATCCGGCAACGGTGGTGCGGCGATGTCAGCGTACGCGGCCCGGGCCGGGCTGCCTGGATTCCTCTGCATCGCTGCGGATGCTCCGAAAGAGAAGCTGCAGTCCATCATTCCGTACGGCACCACGCTGCTTCCGATGTTGCAGCTGGGTCTTCGTGAGATGGACCAGATCGGTGAGTTGGCGGTCGAGTACCACCTCAAGCTTGCCGTCACGGCGTATCGGTACAACCCGGAGGGCATGGCCGGTGCGGAGGCCATCGGGGACGAGCTTGTCGATCAAGGTTCGTTCACCCACGTCTACGTGCCGACCGGTGGCGGTGGTCTCCTCGTGGCAATCGCACGCGGTCTGGCCCGCGCACCCGACGGCGGCCCTGCAGTGATCTGCGCACAACCACGGGGATGTGCTCCGATCGCCCGCTGCCTGGAAGGTGAGTTGAAGGAGCCACTGATCGACGAGTATGCGACGTCCATTTCCGGCCTACAGCTCGCCTCGCCACCAGACGGGGCACTCGCTGTCGCCGCCACGGGCGCGAGCGGCGGCTGGGGATGCTACGTCTCCGATGAGGAGACTTGGGACGCCCAGGCACTCCTCGCTCGGCATGAAGGCATCTTCGTGGAGCCGGCGTCGGCACTCGCCGTCGCGGCGATGGTGCACGACGTCCGTGCCGGTCGTCTCACCGAGACTGATCGTCCGATCGCAGTGCTCACTGGTGCGGGCCTGAAGGATCTCCGCCGATTCTCACCGATAGGTGAAGCCCTCCAGACCCCGGTGGGCGTCGGGGATCTTCGTTCGATCCTCGCCGCATCGTTCGACCAAGCACCCTCACGTTGAAGGTCCATACCGTCGCACGCGAGCGGGCGACACCTCCGAATCGTCTGCGCACAGGACCGTAGAGAACACCGGAGCTTCTCTCGTCTTGACTTTCGTGACTGCTGTTGGCAATCTGCCTCCACGACGATGCTCGATGGCGAGTGCCGAACTGGAGGACTCCGATGACCCTGCGTCTCACGACCGGTCAGGTGATCGTGCGCTGTCTCGTCAACCAGACCGTCAAGCTCGACGGCGAGCGTTCGCAGTTCTTCGCTGGGCGTTTGGGAAGCTTCGGCTGATGAGCGACCATGACGAGCCCGCGATCGTTCTGTCGGGAGGCATGATCTTCGACGCCACCGGAAAGCCGGCATTTGCGGGCCACGTTGTTGTCGTCGGAAATCGGATCCAGTCCGTAGTTGCCGCGAACGAATCGTGGAATCCGCCACCCGAAGCAGTGCGGATCGATCTCGGCGGTCGCACCGTGATGCCCGGCCTGGTCGAGGGGCACGCCCACGTCTCGTTCACGGGCGTGGGCGATCTCATGGATCTGGCACGAATGCCCGTCGAGGAGAACCTGATCGCGGCGATCGGCAACGCGGCGTTGTTGCTCGACCATGGCTTCACCAGTCTGGTGAGCGCGGCCGCATCCAAGCCACGCCTCGACGTGGTGGTGCGCAACGCGATCAATGCCGGCCAGATTCAGGGGCCGCGGATGTTGGCGGCAAGTCAGGAGATCACCCCGACCGGCAATCTGGGCGACCTCGACCAACTCCACTTCCCGATCCCCGACGGCGCCCGATTCGCGTACATCTGCGACGGGGCCGACGCGTTCCGGCTTGCGGCCCGCCGGTTTGCGCGAGAGGGCGTCGACATCTTGAAGGTCAACGTTTCCGGTGACCGCGACTGGGGCCACATGGGTGCCGGAGCGGATACGACGTTGATCGAGGACGACGAACTCGAGGCGCTCGTCAAGGTTGCCCACGGCCGGGGGTTGCGGGTGGCTGGTCACGCCACCAGCGCGGGCTCGGTGACGATGTGTGTCCGACACGGCGTGGACATCATTTATCACGCCGCGCTGGCGGACGCCGAGGCGCTCGACATGGTCGAGTCGGTGAAGGACCGCGTCTTCGTCGCCCCGGCGGTTGGACTGCCCTACGCCCTGCTCCACGAGGGTAAGGAGTACGGCCTCCGGCCCCTCAGCCCGAAATCGCGACGCGGCTTGGAGCAGGAACTCGAGATCACGGCTGACAACATGCGCGAGTGGCATCGGCGGGGGGTGCGGATCGTTCCGGGTGGGGACTATGGGCTGGCCTGCACACCGCAGGGGCGCAACGCGCGGGACCTGGAACTGTTCGTCACGCTGTTCGGCTTCTCGCCGACAGAAGCGCTGATCGCGGCGACCGATCATGGAGCGGCAATGATGGGATTGGGCGGTCAACTCGGACAACTACAAGCCGGTCGGCTCGCAGACCTGATCGTCATCGACGGTGACCCGGTGGCAGACATTGCCGTCCTGCAGGATCGCCGTCGAATCAGCCTCGTCATGAAGGACGGCAAGATCTACCGCAACGAACTTGGAGCCGCCCAATGACGAAACCACTCGGTATCGGCATCGTCGGTTGCGGCAACATCGCTTCCCGGATGCACCTACCCGCCTGGCAGGAACTCGATGGTCTCGTCAGCGTGGTCGCCGTTGCCGACCCGATCCCTGCCGCTCGGGAACGGCTCCGTGACCTCGCCGGGCTCACCGAGGCCGACGCCTACGCCGATGCCGCCGAACTGCTCGCCCGACCCGACGTCCAGGTCCTCGATGTCTGCACCCCCCAGGCGTCCCGGCGCGACATCCTCGTCCAAGCGGCCAACGCCGGCAAGCACATCCTGTGCGAGAAACCGCTCGCCACCACACCCGCCGACGCCAATGCCGCCGTCGAGGCGGCGGCGTCCAACGGCGTGCTGCTCGGCATCGTTCACAACTACCTCACCACTCCCGAGGTGATCGCCGCACGAGACGTGATCGCTTCGGGCGAGATCGGCGCGGTGCGCTGCGTGATGGTCAACATGCTCGGCATCGTCTACGAAGCCGGCGCCGCCGGCGACTGGCGTCGCGATCCCGCGCTCTCGGGAGGCGGGGTGCTGACCGACCTGATTCATGGCATCTACCTCGCCGAGGCGTTCACTGGCGAGCCGTTCCGGCGAGTGTCGGCCTTCATCGGCACGCCGTCACCCGACTCGTCGGTCGAGGACCTGGCCACGTGCCGGTTCGAGACCGATCACTGTGTCGCCCACTTCAACGTGGGCTGGGGGTTCGGCCCGGGGGGATACTCGATCACCGGCACCAAGGGCCGGATCGATGTGCGCTTCGAGGACGGCTCGACGCCACCGTGGGCCAACCTCGAACATGTCAAGGTGACGACGGCCGACGGAACCCGCGAGGTGATGGGCCCGGCCACCGAACGCAGAGTCGGCCTCGGTGATTTCCCCAGTCACGCTGCCGCCTTCCGGCTGCTCGCGCGCGCGTTCGCCGAGGCGGCCCACGGCCGCGGCGAGATGATCGCCACCGGCGCCGATGGCCTGCGTGCGCTCCATGGCGTGCTCGGTGCCTACGTGTCGGCCGCCACCGGGAGCACCGTGACCATCCCACTCGATTCGCAGAGCCCGCCGTTTCGCCGCGGGGCGATGGGCGTGCCGAAAGTCTCCACGGCCCTGTGGTCACCATTCGCCGCGACAAGGCTGTTCCGCCGCGGACCGCTCGAGGATGGATCCACGTGAAGATCGGACTCGTCACCGACTCCCTTGCCAACTTGACGTTCGAGGAGATGCTCGACACGGCTGCCGAGCTCGGCATTCAAGGGGTTGAACTCAACACCTCGAACTGGTCCAACGGTGTGCACTGCGACCTTGCCGGACTGCTCGGCTCGGAGCGCAAACGTCGGGCACTGCTCGATGCCGTGGCCTCACGCGGGCTCGAGCTCTATGCGCTCAACGCCAACGGCAACCAGCTGCATCCGACCGACGGCGAGCGTCAGTCCAAGAACCTGTACGACACCGTCACCCTCGCCGCGCTGCTCGGCGTGCCGACGGTGGTGTGCATGTCCGGGCTTCCGGCGGGTCGCCCCGGCGACCTCTCCCCGAATTGGATCGTCTGCTCATGGCCGCCCGAAACCCAAGAGACGTTGCGTTGGCAATGGGAGGAACAACTGCTGCCGTACTGGTCGGCATTCGCCAAGCACGTCGAGCACGCCGGTATCGAGCGGATCGCCATCGAGATCCACGGCAACCAACTGGTCTACAACCCACGCAGCCTGATGCGCCTCCGTCGGGAAATCGGTCCCGTCGTCGGCGCCAACCTCGACCCGAGCCACACGATGTGGATGGGCGGTGACCCGATCCGGGCGATCGACTACCTCGGCGACGCCGTGCACCACGTGCACGCCAAGGACACCTACCTCAACCCCGACGTCCTCGCCGTCGCCAGCCGACTGGAGAACGGTCCGACGGACCGGGTGGCCGACCGTTCGTGGTGGCATGTCACCCTCGGCTACGGGCACCCCGAGCAGTGGTGGCGCGAGTTCTGCTACCGCTTGCGGATTGCCGGTTACGACGGCTGGCTCTCGATCGAGCACGAGGACGTCCTCATCGGCCGTGTCGAAGGCGTCCGTCGCTCGGTGGAACTCCTCCGAGCCGTTGCCCCCACCGATCCCGGCGACTACCGGACCCAGGATGTCTGACGCGGCAGGCCCCCAAGGTTCACGCCAACGGTCGTCGCGCTGACCAGTCCGCAGTGTGACCAACCGCCCTATCGACACTCCGCGCCGATTGCGCGACTCGCCAGCGACGTGGTGCACGCCGTCGGCAACGATCGCGGCCCAGGTCATCGGCACGCTGAGAGGCCTATCAGCTTGCGGTTCTGGCGCTGAACTCCCCGATACGGGGAGCGAGCGACAGGTGTCCGGCGATGCCCCGCCACAGCAGGTACCCGATCATCCATAGTTCCCCGATGGTCGACGGGATCAGCAAAACGTCAGCGAGGCCGGTCGCATCGGGCAGCAGAGCGAGAACGAAGGTGTTGGCGACATATCCGAGCCCGCCGACCAGCAGCAGCCAGCCGAGCAGTCGTGGCATCGGCGAGGTCCGCAGGACGAGCCAGCCCAGGGGCACCAGCCACAGGCCGAAGAAGATCCCACCCACATCCCAGGATGTGCCCTGCAGCCGGTAGAGCAGTTGTGCGTCGTGGTCCGAGCCGTCGATCGCGGCGTCGAGCGCCGACCACGAGAACACGGCGGCGGCCATCAGCGCCGCCGCGCCCAGCAGCCCGAATGCGGTGATCGAGGCTGCACCCCAGCGATGCATGCGCCGGAACAGCGCGAAGAAGGCCACAGCGACGAGCGCCTGGGTGAGGGCCGCGCCGATGTCGAGCGCGATCCCGGCTCGGGCCAGGCCCTCGCGTTCGACGAGGTTGGCAGCCGTGCTGGCGGCGTCGTCGTCCACGAAGAGTTCGCCGTGCACGAACAGGTAGCCGAGCGCGCCCGTGATCAGCAGGCCCAGGTAGGCGAGCCCGGCGAGTAGTGCCGGGCGCTGATCGTCGTGCGCGGTGTGAGGTGGTGACCCGGTGGGGGCGTTCCGCTGATCGTCCTGCATGAGGTCGGTCGTGGTGGACGGTCTGATCGTCGGGGTCGAGGTCAGGGCCATGATGCACCTCCAATGCCGGTTCCGCGTGGCTTCCGGCACCCCCTATGGTGCGACAAGGCACGCCGCGCCGCCAGCGCTCATGGTCCTCGGCGTGACGGTCGGAAGGCCCTGTTGGCGATCAGATCGGCTTGTAGGCTCAGCACCGCCCGACGAACGCCCGTCTGGGCAGTTTGGACGTCCGATTCCGTTGCAGCCGAGGCAACGTTCGAACCGGGCAATCGGCCACACCGGGACGAAGCAGACGATCCCAGTGCGGATCGAAGGGCTCGGACCGATGGTCGTTGGATCCACTCGCTAGGCACGACTCCACACGACGCTGCCGTCGAACAACTCGTCGGTAGGGTCGTCGTTCCGCCATCGTCGAGTCGCCAAGAGGAGCTCTCACCGAGCAGGAAGCGCAGCACGACAGGACCGCACCTCGCAACCCTGAACGTCGCGTCCAGCGTCGATCCGTTGACGCGTCCGGTGAGGAGCGACGTGAACTCCGTGACTGGTGAACCCTCGTTGACCAAAACGACTGCAGCGCTGGACCACCGCCCTGACGCGGTCGGGTGGGCGAACATTGATGGCGGGTCGAGGTGCCTGTCGGCTGAACTGTATGCGGCGACGGCAACCTGAGGGCGGTCTGGTAGCGTCCGAAGCGTGGCGCGATTCGAGACGGTGCGTGTTGCGGCCGTACAGGCGACGCCGGTGATCCTCGATGCCGACGCCACAATCGACAAGGCGATCGAGCTCCTGAACGAGGCGGCTGATGGTGGCGCCACCCTGGTCGTCTTCCCGGAGTGCTTCGTGTCCGTGTACCCGAGTGGGGCGTGGGCGGCTCACGCGGCGACCTGGACTGAGGGCTGTGACGAGTTGTGGGAGCGGATGTGGGCGTCGAGCATCGACGTCGGCGGGCCGCTCGTCGATCGGCTGAGCACGGCATGCGCTGCGCGCGGCGTCCACATCGCCATCGGCATCAACGAACGGGAGGACGACCGGCCTGGCTCGCTGTACAACACGCTGCTCGTGATCGGCGGCGAGGGGGTGCTGCACCGGCACCGCAAGCTGATGCCCACGATGCACGAGCGCGTGTTCCACGGTGTGGGCGCCGGAGACGACCTCGATGTGGTCGAACTTCCCGGTAGCGCCCGAGTGGGCGGCCTCATCTGCTGGGAGAATCGAATGCCATTGGCGAGATGGAGCGTCTACCAGGGCGGACCGCAGATCTGGCTGGCACCGACTGCAGACGACAGCGACGGCTGGATAGCGTCAGTGCGACACATCGCCATTGAGGCAGGGGCCTTCGTGGTGAGCGTTCCTCAGTTCATCCCGGCGAGCGCGTTCCCAGATGACTTCCCACTCGCGTTGCCGGACGGCGTCGACGTCTTTGGCCGAGGGGGCGCCTGCATCGTGTCGCCCAGCGGCGAGGTGGTCTCCGGCCCGCTCTATGACGCGGAGGGGATCGTCATCGCAGACTGCGATCTTCGCGAGACCCTGCACGCCAAGCGTTACTTCGACGTGGTCGGTCACTATGGCCGCGCCGACGTGCTCGCGCCCAAGCCCCCAGTGCTTTAGCCCAAGCCTGGCTCAAGAAATGCGCATCAGGCGCCGATAACGAATTCGAACGAGACGATCAGGAGGGCACTTGCCGGACGCGCACGACGCTTCGATCTCGAACTAGAGGAGTTCCAGCGTGACAGCGATTGTCGACGAGATCGAGAGGAAGTGGGACGCTGCCACGATGCTCGACGCGTTACCGGAGCGGGTGAACCGCTACCGCGTGTCGGATCACGCAATCGTGTACTGCAATGCGGCATGGGGGGCTCAGTACAACATCGAGCCGGCCCAGGCACTCGGCCGGCCGCTGGACGAGTTCCTGTCCGAAGACGAACTGGCCGGCCTCAACTCACAGCTCGCCATCCTCGGTCCCGACAACCCGATCGTGGTCGACTGTGTCGCCCGCGCCGTCCCCCACGTTCCGGGGCAGTGGTTGGAGTGGGTTGACCGCTACTTGGTCGGCCCCGATGGAGCCGAGATCCTTTCGATCGGCCGGGATGTCACCGAACGGCACATCGCCGAGCGCAAGCTGGCTGAGAGCGAGGCCCGGTTCCGAGATCTCGCCGACAAGTCCGTCGACGTCGTGTGGCGGTTGGCATGCGAGCCATTTCCACACTTCGCGTACATGAGCCCTTCGGTGGAGAGCATCCTCGGCTACCCGCCGTCGTTCTTTCTCGAGGACTTCACCCGGGTGCTCGAAATCCTCGACGAGGATGGCAAGGCGGCGATCGAGCGTGCTCGTCGCGGTGAGCAGGAACTCGGCCGCCTCGACTTTCACTTTCGTCACGCCGACGGCTCGACGGTGATCGGCGAGACGCAAACCACTGCGATCGGCGATGGGCTTCAGGGCGTCAGCCGCGATGTCACCGAGCTGCGCCGCCTGCAAGCGAAGTTGGCGGCCCTGGCCTTGCGCGATCCGCTGACAGGATTGGCCAACCGGCGCCTGTTCGACGAACTGCTCGACGCAGACTTGGCACGCACCCAGCGCAGCGGCCTGCCACTCGCACTCGCGTTCCTCGACCTCGACGACCTGAAGCACGTGAACGACAACTACGGCCACGACGTCGGCGATCTCGTGCTGTGCGAGACGGCCCGCAGGTTGGTATCGGTTGTCCGCGGGGCCGACATCGTCGCCCGGCTCGGTGGCGACGAGTTCGTGGTCATCTACGAGCCGACCGGCGAGAACTCCGACGATCTCATCGAACGCATCGACCGAGCACTGACCGCACCGATCATCATCAACGACGCCATCACAGTCCACTGCGCGGCAAGTATCGGCACCGCAGACACCCGGACCGTCGGGCGCGATCCCACCGAACTGCTCGGAGCAGCCGACGATGCCATGTACGAAATGAAGCGGGCGAGACGGCGCAGTCGCTGATCCCGTGACGCTGGCCGAGGCGGGCGCTCGCACTCGGGAGCAGGCAGCGTCACCCCGCCGGGCGGTACGTGCAGACCTGCACACCTGTGCTGGCCGTGGAACTCGTGACGAGCTGCATCGGTCGGGCCATGCCGTCGTCGGGGAAGATCCTCTTGCCGCCGCCGAGCAGGATCGGCTCGATCATCAAGTTGAGCTCGTCGACCAAGCCTTCGCCGAGCAGTGTCTTCACCAAACTGGCACTGCCCCAGATCAACAAGTCACCACCCTCGCGGCCACGTAGAGCGGCGATGTCGGAGACGACGTCGTCGGGCGAAAGCAACGTCGAGTTGTTCCACGTCAGTTCGTCCTGCCCCAGCGTCCGCGAGGCAACGTACTTCTTGATCGCGTTCATCTGGTCGGCGTACGGATCGCCTGCTCGTTCGGGCCAGGCCGCCGCCATCCCCTGCCAGGTGCGCCGGCCGAAGAGCAAGGCCTCGACCGTACCCATCGCCTCGGCGATCGCAGCCCCCATCATCACGGGGTCGAAGTACGGGATCGACCAGCCACCGTGGGCAAAGGCCCCTTCGGTGTCCTCCTCGGCGCCGCCCGGTGCCTGCACCACCCCGTCCAGGCTCATGAACTCATTCACCACTAATCGCATGGCGAGATCCTTCCACTCGGCCGCTCACCGGGGCAGTCTCGCGCACCGACCTCAGTAGCCGGGTTCCGGGGGCGACGATTGCGAGCGCGAGAATCGCGGTGGGCGCGGCGGGTTTCGCCGTGCGACAGGGCAGAATGGTCACATCAAAGCCGACAGAGCAAACCACCTTCCCTCAGCGCGGGGTCTGATCCGTCACGCTTGGCCTCACTTGTTGGAAGGCTCGCTGGCACCGTTCGTGCTGTTCGCGATCACGATCCGGATCGCCGGCCTGATGACCGCCCTCGTGGTGGCCCTCGGCTGGTCGTTCGGTGCCCTGGCTCGACGACTACTGCGTCGTCAACGGGTATCTGGAATCCTGATCCTCAGTACCTTGACCCTGACTGCTCGCACGGTGTTCGCCCTGGTCAGCGGCAACCTTGGCTCGTACTTCATCCCGCCGCTGATCACGACGATGGCGTTGGCTGTTGCGTTTGCGGCCTCGATCCCGCTCGGCCGACCACTCAGTTGGCGTCTTGCCAACGATCTTTGGCCGCTCCCTGCCCACGCCTTGACCGACCCGATCGCCGGGCCGGTGTTCCGGCAGTTGTGCTGGATGTGGGCGGGTGTCAACGTGTCGAAGGCGGCGCTCAACATCTGGCTGCTGGCGACCCTCCCGATCGCCTCGTATGCGATCGCCAAGGGTCTCGTCTCGTTCCTGTTGATGGGGTCCGGGATCGCAGTGTCGTACATCTGGCTGCGCAAGGCATTGCGACTCGTGCCGATGTCGGTCGATCAGCCGCCCGTCCTGATGTTCGCTGTCGCCACGTGACCAACGCCTCTTGGCGAGGCAACCCGAGACGCGTATAGTCGAAACCGTGAGAGTCCGTGCGCGGGGACCCTGGGATGTGCTGGTCCAGTTCGCGCTGATCGTGTTCGGCGTACTGCTCTACTTCGGCGTGCGAGGCCTGACAGAAGGCAACGAGCCGACCGCTCTCAGGCATGCCAAGGACCTTCTACGGGCTGAGCGCTTCGTTGGCCTCGACCTCGAATCGCGGATGCAGGACGCCGTGCTCCACACCGGGTGGTTGGTGACCGCATCGAACTGGGTCTACATCTGGGGTCACTGGCCCGTGATCGTAATCTCCGCGGTCTGGCTGTACACCGCCAACCGTCCACGTTACATCCACCTCAGGGACACGTTCTTCGTGTCAGGACTGATCGGGATGGTGATCTTCGCCATGTACCCGGTCGCTCCTCCGCGGCTGGCCGGGATCGGCCTGATCGACACCGTCACGAAACAGTCGAATTCCTACCGGGTGCTCCAGCCGCCGCACTTGGTCAACCGTTACGCCGCCTTCCCGAGCCTGCACGTAGGTTGGAACGTGGTGCTCGGGGTGGCGATCTTCGGAGCAATCAACCATCGTTTGATACGAGCGATTGCTGTTGCCCTACCGATGGCGATGAGCGTTGCCGTCGTCACGACGGCCAATCACTTCGTGATCGACGCGATCGCCGGCGCCGGCCTGGCGATGTTCGGCTACTGGTTCGCCACCCGTTGGCCGCTGTCCCAGGTCCTGCCGGGGGGAACCTATCTCGGCGAAGGCGTCGAGCAGGTCGTACCGGTCACTGATCAAACCATTGACCCCCCAGCCGTGCAGACGGCGCGCCGACTCGAGGTCGTTGACGCGCCACGTCAGCACGAGCCCGAACCGCTCGCGCAGTTGCGTCACGAGGGCCAAGTCGAGCAGCCGTCGATCGACCGACACGCCGTCGAGGGCGCCGGGCGGGAATCGACGCAGCAGCCGCCGAAGCTGAGCCCGACTGCCTGCTGACGCCACCACGCGAACGCCCTGCACGCTGCGCAGCCTTTCGAGGTGTCGCCACCTTCGTGAGCAAACCCAAGTCAGCGCCTGGCGCGATTCGACTGTTTCGGCGACGAGGCGGCCGAGCCGACGGCTGCCACCTTTCAGGTCGACCAACAGTGCGGTCGATGTGGCCGCCACGAGCTGGTCGAAAGCGACCACGACGGTGGACGGGCGGCGTACCTCCCACCGATCCCAGTACAGCCGAATCGGGCCGAAGGTCTTGAGATGGCGAGCCTCCAACCGTGATCGGAACAGGTGCACATCGACTTCGATGACATGGCCGCCCGCATCTGCGATCCGCCGCGCCGCCTCCAAATCGTTGCCGGCCCGATGCGCAACGGTCATGAGATCCATCGATCATCATTGTACGGAATCGGAGTCCGTCGAGTCGTGAGGATGGTTGGCAGCTGGAGATCTCTTGCCGCATCGAACCACAACCGGAACCACAACCGGAACCACAACCAGGACCACAACCGGTCTGACAACCGGTCTGACAACCCGTCTGACAACCGGTCTGACAAGGGGACAAATGCCCGATGTCGACGGAGCAGGTCCCATTGCGGCCGGTTCCGGCCTCCGCGAACTTTGAGGACGCATGCCGGTTCGGCGGAACCGGGTCGGTTTCCTCAAGAGAGCGGGGTTCACCGTGGCCTCAGGACATGCGGTTCGTCACCAACGCATTCATGTACACCGGTGGGGACGGCTACACGGTGTTCGGCCAGGGCACGAACGTGCTGCAACCGGGCGACGACCTGCAGTTGTTCGTCAACGAGTACATCGCCGCCAATTCACCGGTCGGGCCGGTCGTCGAGGGCCGCATCGTCGGGCCGTGACGCGACACATCGCCTACCCGACCCGCAACGGGTCTACTGGCCGAATTGGGCGAGCAGATCGTCTGCGTTGCGGGTGCGGTTGGCGGCGTTGACTCGTTGACGTTCGAGGATCTGCTGCAACGTCTTGGCGCCTTGTGGGATGGGGTGCTCGGAGAAGAACGACTGGACATCGGCGACGTCGGTCGGGCGGTCGAGCAACTTGACGGGTTCGACCATCCGCACGATCGTGTTTCGCGGGAACTTTGCATTGATCTCGGTCCAGTTGCGTCGGACGAACCCCCACGCCTGATCGCCCAGCTTCCGATTCACGATCGCCGCCCGCAACAAGAATGGGGCGTCCTGGGATTTGACGTCGCCACTCATCGCCAGATCACACGTTCGGGTCATCAGGTCGGGATCATCGAACTCGGCGAGTGCGAACAGGTGGCGAAGCCGTTCTTGAGGAGTGTGACCGTGCATCGCCCGTTCCAGCATTTGCTGGTAATCGTCGATCCCTCCGGTTGCGGCGACGATCGTCGTGGCAGCAGCTGCCATCTCGGCGTCAACAGAGGCGGGGTCAGCAACCCAACGTGCGTAGTAGTCCCGGCCTCTGGCCTGCGCATCGAGGTCTCCTGCTTGCATCGCCGCCATGGAGAGCAGCAGGCCGCGCGCCTTTCCCGTCAGTTCGGACTCGCCCTCGACGGGTTCGCCGAGGGCGGCCAGCGGGCCTCGAACGAGTGCACCGACTCGTCGTTGGAAGCCCTCGATTGCGTCGGCATCGTGAGCGATCATTCGCCGGACGCCTTTCAATCCGGCGGCGATGCTGGCCCATACACCGTATTCGCGTTCCTCCCCGAAGTGGTCCACGAGATCGACGAAGTCGGTCGCCGCCAGGGCACCGGCGACGACGGCATTCCAGGCATCGTCAACCAGGTTGTACCGCTCCAACGTCGTCATCTCGGCGACGATCTCGCCGGTCAACCGGGCCCGCAGTCCAAGGGAATAGTCGACACGGTAGAAACCGTGACCGCCGGCATTCACGATCACGGCGCCGCCGATGTCGTCGATCCGAATCTCGTCGCCCGTCAGCAGCACCGACGATGTGTTTGCGCCTTGTCGGATTCGAATCGGGATCGACCACAACGCCGCCGACACGTCCTCAGGTTCGAAGCTGAACCGGCGTTGCCCGATCACGAGTTGACTGCCCTCGGATCGGATCGACACGATCGGATAACCGGGCTGCCAGATCCATGAATCCATGATCTGACGTACGGGTTCGCCCGAGGTGTGTTCGATTGCGTCCCACAGGTCGCTGGTCTTGGTGTTCCCGTAGGCGTTCTCACGCAGATAGTGGCTGACCCCGGCCCGAAACTGTTCGACGCCGAGGTACTGCTCCAACATCCGCAGTAGCGCGCCACCCTTTTGATACGTGAGCACGTCGAACATGCCTTCGCAATCGGATGGCGAGTAGACCGGATACTCGACGGAACGGGTCGAAGACAACGAGTCGGTTTCGAACGCTGCACTGCGCTCGAGCCCAAAGGTGGTCCACCGTTCCCACGATGGCTGATAGGCGTCGCAGGCGGCGATCTCCATGAACGTCGCGAACGCCTCGTTCAACCAGATCCCGTTCCACCAGTCCATCGTGACGAGATCGCCGAACCACATGTGTGCGAGTTCGTGGGCGACGACATCGGCAACGAGTTCACGTTCGTTCTGGGTCGCCGTGGTCTCGTCGACGAGCAGCAGGTTCTCGCGAAACGTGATGCATCCGACGTTCTCCATCGCACCCGCGGCGAAGTCGGGCAGCGCCAGCAGGTCGACCTTGTCGCTCGGGTATGGGATGCCGTAGTAGTTCTGGAACCAGCGCAGTGAGAAGGCGGCGACGTCGAGGCCGAACCCGGTCAGACCGCGCTTGCCCGGGACATGCACGATCCGGATCGGGACGCCGTCGACGTCCAACCAGTCGGTTGCCTCGAGCGGTCCCACGACGAACGCCACGAGATACGTGCTCATCACCATCGTGTCGTTGAACCGGATCGCCACCTTGCCGTCCGAACGGCTCGTCCGACTCGCCTCGCTGCCGTTCGAGACGGCCATCAAGTCGGGATCCACGACGAGCGTGATCGCGAACACCGCTTTGAAGTCCGGTTCGTCCCAACAGGGGAATCCACGCCGGCAATCGGTCGCTTGCATCTGAGTGGCAGCGATCACCTGCTCGTCGCCCGCGTCGTCACGGTAGGTGGAGCGATACCAGCCACGAAGCTGATCGTTGAGCGTTCCGGTGAAGGTGATCACCAAGGTGTGATCGCCGGGCGATGCGCCATTGGGCGGCGTGACGAAGAGTCGCTCCGAATCCTCGACGAGCTCGAACGCCGCTGGCTCCCCGTCGAACGTGCAAGTCGTGATTTCCAACTCGATCGCGTTCAGGACCAATTGGCTGCAGCTCTCGCCGGCATTGATCGATATCTCGATCGTGCCCGCAAAGGTTGCCGCCGCGAGATCTGGCTCGAGCGTGACGTCGTAGCGGCTCGGGACGACCTGGCGGGGGAGCCGGTGGGGGTCGACGACGGCATTCGGTGCTTCGAAAACACTCACCATCCGAGCGTATCTGGCCGAGCGCGTGCCCCGTAGTTGTTTGTTGACCCGGTAGAGTGCCCGCACGTGACCGTGAACCACGATCAGGGCCGATCCGCCCGCCACACCCAATTCGATGTCGTGGGTATCGGGAACGCCTTGGTCGACGTGATCGCCCCCGCCCCGGATTCCTTCCTCGACGAGCACGGGCTGGTCAAGGGTTGGATGGACCTGATCGACACCGACCGAGCACTGCAGCTCTACCGGGCACTCGGGTCAGCTGTCGAGATGAGTGGGGGGTCTGCTGCGAACACGATGTGTGGAGTTGCCAGTTTCGGTGGGTCGGCGGCATATGTCGGGAAGGTCAGCGACGACGACCTCGGCAGGGTGTTCGGCCACGACCTGCTCGCCGTCGGCGTTCAATTTCGTCCCGGTGATCACCGTAATGCGGTGCCGACAGGTCGTTGCATCATCGTCGTGACACCTGATGCCGAGCGAACGATGAACACCTATCTCGGCGCGTCGAGCCTGCTCGGAATCAGCGATGTCGACGACGCCACGGTGGCAGCCGGCCAGGTGCTGTACATGGAGGGGTACCTGTTCGACAGGGATGAGGCGAAGGCCGCTTTTCGACACGCCGCCGGAATCGCCCACGAGGCTGGCCGCATCGTTTCGCTGACACTGTCCGACTCCTTCTGTGTCGGTCGCCACCGTGACGACTTCCTGTCGCTCGTCGACGATGAGGTCGATCTCTTGTTCGGCAACCGAGCCGAGTTGTTGGCGTTGTATCAAACGGAGTCGTTCGACGAGGCGATTGCGGCACTGCGCGGGCACTGCCCGCTCGCAGCGATCACCGTCGGGTCGAAAGGCTCCATCATCGTCACGCCGGGGGAGATGATCGAGGTCGCCGCGGTTCCGGTCCGAAAAGTGATCGATACGACCGGGGCAGGGGACTTGTTTGCGTCCGGTTTCCTGCACGGCCTGACCCGTGGGATGCCGCTCGAGGAGTGCGGGCGGCTCGGCTCGATCGCCGCCTCGGAGGTGATTTCGCACGTCGGCCCCAGGCCGCTCGTCGATTTGCGTACGCTGGTGAGGTGACCGGCTCCGACGCATCCGAAACCGCCCAACGATGGCTCGAGGCTGAGCCAGACGACGATATTCGCGCAGAACTGCAAGCCTTGATCGACGAGGGTGGAGAAGTGCTCGACAGTCGGTTTGCCGGACGCCTCCAGTTCGGTACCGCGGGCCTTCGGGCGGCTGTTGGCGCCGGGCCGCTGTGCATGAATCGCCTCGTGGTGCAACAGGCCGCGGCGGGACTGGCGCAGTACCTGCTCGACACTGACCCGGATGCGCGGCAACGCGGTGTCGTTATCGGCTATGACGCCCGACGCAAGAGTGATGTGTTCGCCTCCGACACCGCCCGCGTCATGGCGTCCGCGGGGATCCGGGCGATGATCTTCGATCGAATGGTTCCGACCCCGGTCTTGGCGTGGTCGATCACGCAGCTCGATTGCGCAGCGGGTGTGGTCGTGACTGCCTCGCACAATCCGCCCGCCGACAACGGGTACAAGGTCTACCTCGGCGACGGCGCCCAAATCGTCCCACCACACGATGTCGGTATATCCGCATGCATCGACGCCGTCGATCCGACTTCGGTGGCGTTGGCCGATCTCGATGACCCGCTGATAACGATGCTGGACGGCAGGTTGGTCGATGAGTACGTCGCCGCAATTCCGGCGGTTCGCCGCCGACCGGACGTGCCCGGTGTCGCTGTCGCCTACACGGCGATGCACGGCGTCGGTGGCGACGTTTTGATGCGTGCCTTCGAAGCCGCTGGTCTCCCGGCACCGGCTGTGGTGACCGAGCAGTTTGCCCCGGATGGCACGTTTCCGACGGTCTCGTTCCCGAATCCCGAGGAGCCGGGTGCGCTCGACCTGCTGATGGCCGTGGCGCGGGAGGTGGGAGCGCACGTCGCGATCGCCAACGATCCTGATGCCGACCGGCTCGGTGCCGCGATTCCACAGCCGGACGGGTCGTGGCGGCGACTCGGCGGCGACGAGATCGGATGGTTGTTCGCCGACTATCTGCTCTCCCAAACGAGCGGTGACGACCGCCTCGTCGTGACGACGCTCGTGTCGTCGTCGCTGCTCGCAAAGATGGCGGCGTTCCACGGGGTCCACGCCGAGGAGACGTTCACCGGGTTCAAGTGGATCGGGCGCACCGTGCTCGATCACCCAGAGTTGAATTTCGTGCTCGGCTATGAGCAGGCCCTCGGTTACCTCGTGGCCCGTCGCCCGCTCGACAAGGACGGCATCTCCGCCGCCGTGTTGTTCGCCGAGATCGCCGCCGTGGCAGCATCGCAAGGCCGCACGCTGCAGGACTGGCTCGACGACATCGCAGCCCGGTTCGGGCGTCACATCCTCGCTGACAAGTCGATTCGGATGACACCGGAGACGGCCGCCGCGAAGGTCGATGCGCTGAGGCTCGAGCCGCCCGGCGAGATCGGGGGACGGAAGGTGCTGAGCATCGAGACCTACCCGATGGCGGACCTCCTGCGGTTCGATCTGGAAGGTGGGGTTCGGGTCCAAATCCGCCCCAGCGGCACCGAACCCAAGGTCAAGTTGTATGGCGAAGGAGTCGACGAGGACCCTGCGTTCTGGGTCGAGGCGCTCGCTGACCTACTCGCCTGACCCTGCCGGCACGAAGATCTGAAATCTGGGGTTCTCCCAGATCAGTCGATACCTGTCGGGCGTGGCGTTGAGCTGGATGGCAACTGACGAACCGCGATCGGCGACGATCAGCGCGATCGGAAGGTCCGGCGGGATTGGACGATATTCGTCGACCTGGATCGATCGACGATCGGTCTCCAACGTCATCGCTCGCGCCTTGGGCGCGGCCACGACGTCGCCGGGTTTCGTGAGTTGTTCGACTGCTTCGAACATGTCGACCGCATCAGGATGGGTGGGGCCCCACTCGACTTGACCGGCATCGATGAAGGCGTGCGCGTTCTCGATCGCGGTCCGCGCCTGCACGATGTTGCCAGCAACGATCAGCGCCAGGACCAACGACGCGACAGAGCCGGCCAGCCGCGGCCTGTGAAGCGCTCGGATCGCCGTCACCGTGAGCGACAGCGCCAGCAGGAGGAGCAGCGGGGCGATGGTGCACACGTAGCGGTTGATGGCGACCCGGAAGCTTCCGCCGATCACGAATGCGACGACGACGTAGGCAGCCAGATGAAAGTCACGTCGACGCCCCGTCGTCAACGCCACGACGACGCCGAGGTAGCCGACCACGAGGTAGACCACGAGGACCGACCAGCCCAACCCGACACTCCCCAGCACCGTCGGATCGGGTGCTGTCGGTCGTTTGAACCCGGAGATCTCGGCCAGATTGCGGAACAATTTGGAGCGCAGCCGCCAAATATTGCCGACGCCAGTGCCGGCGTATTGGGGCACGAGCGTGCTCGGGAGGAGGAGTTGGAGCAAGGCCACGAAGCCCAATCCGACCGTGTGCGGAACTGCCAGGCGGCCGAGCAGGTGTCGCAGTTCGCGTCGCGGCAGCGACCACGGTCGTTGCTCCAGATCGACCAACGCAACGAGTTGGGCGGCAAGAACTGCCGCAAACAGCGCCAAACCTTCGCGTCGGACCGTGAACGCGAACGCTGCGCCGAGCCCGACGAGTGCCAGGGGTGCCCACCTGGCGGTTGGCTTGACCAGGCCCCCGGAGGTCACGACCCGATCGACGCCGACCAGTGTCAGTGCAGTGATTGCCAGGAACGGCCACTCGGATTGGATCAGCTCGGTCCAACTCAACAGCACCGGAGTGAGCGTGACGGCGACCACGCCGAGCATCGCCGCAGGCGTTCCGATCCGCGGTTTCGCCAACGCGTACCACGAGCAGGCGAAGAGGCAGGCGCACAGCACCGGCACGATCGCCAGCCGGTCGAGATCGTCGCCGACGATGGCCACGAACGGTGCCAGCAGCAGCGGGAAGCCCCATGGGTAGAGGGGTGGGCTGAAAGCCGCCCCATCCGACGCGTCGACGGTGAAACGGTTCTCGTCGAGGACGCGACCGGGATGGCCGTCCAGCAGGCCCTGCGCCTGACGGATGTAGAGCGCCCAGTCGTCGCCCCACCAATGACCCGGACGATGGCTGGCGAACATCGCCGCCGCCATGCCGCCGACCACCAGAGCAAGAACGGCCGGGATGCCGTAGGGCTTGATGCGGGCGAGTCGAGTCAGGTTCCGCTCCCGAATTGGCGGTCGCCGGCATCGCCGAGTCCTGGCACGATGAACGCGTGTTCGTTCAGGTGCTCATCGATCGCGGCGGTCACGATATGCAGATCAAGACCCTCGTCGCGGAGGCGCTGGATCCCCTCCGGAGCCGCCAGCGCGCACACCACGGTGATCGGCGTCGGTGCGCCCCGTTCGACGAGCAATGCGATCGTGTGCACCAGCGAGCCGCCGGTCGCCAGCATCGGGTCGATCACGATCACCGGTCTTCCCGCCAACGATTCGGGGAGCTTGTTGACGTACGGCTGCGGCTGGAACGTTTCCTCGTCGCGTGAGATGCCGATGAACCCGACATCCGCGCCGGGCATCAACTCCTGGGCGGCGTGGACGAATCCGAGCCCTGCCCGCAGGATCGGAACGATCACTGGCTGGACGGCGAGTCGACGCGCCGGTGCCGTCGTCAACGGCGTTTCAACGGTGCCGTCGACCGTGGCCAACGACTTGGTCGCCTCCGCCAACAAAAGCGTGCCGATCCGCTCGAGGTTGTTCCGGAACATCGAATTGGGGGTGTCGCGATCACGGATCCGAGCCAACGAGTCGGCGACGAGCGGGTGCTCGACGAGTGTCACGGTAACGGCCATCAGATTGCTCCCAGGGATTGTTCGGCGTGGAGGAGGGCATAGCGCGGCTTGATCATCCCGTTGATGATCCGCAGTCGCTCTGGGAAGGGCGCGAACGCAGACTTCATGGCGTTGATCGTGAGCCATTCGAAATCGGGCAGACCCCATCCGAACGCTTCGGCGAGTTTGCTCATCTCCTTGGTCATCGACGTGTTGCTCATCAGGCGGTTGTCGGTGTTGACCGTGACCCGGAAACGGAGCCGACGCAACATCCCGATCGGGTGATCGGCGATCGAGGCGCACACGCCCGTGTTGACATTGGATGTCGGACACAGCTCGAGGCAGACACGACGGTCCCGGATGTACGAAGCTAGCCGGCCGAGCTGCTCGTGCCCGGACTCACCGGTGATGTCGTCGACGATACGTACGCCATGTCCGAGACGAGCCGCACCGCAGTACTGGACCGCTTCCCAGATCGACGGGAGCCCGAACGCCTCACCGGCGTGGATCGTGGAGTGGAAGTTCTCCCGCATCACGTACTGGAAAGCGTCGAGGTGACGTGTCGGTGGATGACCCGACTCAGCCCCGGCGATGTCGAACCCGACGACGCCACGGTCGCGGTTGGCGACGGCGAGCTCCGCGATCTGACGACTGAGCTCGGCGGTTCGCATCGCCGAGCAGATCGTGTAGATCGTCAGGTCGGTCCCCGCCGAACCACGTTCGAATCCGGCGAGAACGGCATCGAGCACCTCCTGCAGCGTGAGCCCGGCTTCGATGTGCAGCTCCGGTGCGAAGCGCACCTCGGCGTACACGAGCCCGTCGGCGGCAAGATCCTGCGCGCACTCGTAAGCGACCCGCTCGATCGCGTCGCGGTGCTGCATGACACCAACCGTGTGGGCGAACGTCTCGAGATAGAGGACGAGATCGTTGCGCTTGGCCCCACGGTTGAACCACGTCGACAGCTCTTCCGTATCGGTGGTCGGCAGGTTCCGGTAACCGAACTCGGCGGCGAGTTCGATCACACTGGCCGGCCGCAGCCCACCGTCGAGATGATCGTGCAGCAGCACCTTCGGGGCTCGCAGGATCATGTTGACTGACCCGTTGCCGGTCATGCCGCCGCCGTGTCGAGCCGTCGCAGGGGCATCTCCGCTGGTCGCTGCAGCCAGTTCCACGCCGGGTAGTCGGCGGCGGCGGAGATGCAATGCACGCTGTAGGCGTGGCGGCTGTGGTCGGAACGGTTGGGGCCGCTCCAGTGCGGCAGCAGGCCGTGCAGCACGACCAAGGTACCCGCAGGGACCTCGAGCGGGACGAGCTCGCTCGGTGGCGTGGGGAGCGGCGTCGGGTCGAGCACTTCGAAGACTGTTCCGTCGTCGTCGGTCATCGCCCCAGCCCGTTTGAACACTTGCCGAAGCCCGGTCTTGTGGCCGCCCGGTGCGGCACAGAGACAACCGTTCTCGAGGGTTGCGTCTTCGATCGCAAACCAGAAACCGGTCACGGTCATCGGGTCGGTGTAGAGAAACGTGGCGTCTTGATGACAGGTCACCTCGCCGCCGATGCTCGGCTGCTTGAAGATGTACATGCTCTGGAGCGCAAGCGCATCGGTCAGCCCGAGATCGGTTGCCACCGAGGTGAGTTCAGGGATGTACGTGAACCGTTCGAAGACCGGATCGAGATCGTGCATCGCATGCCCGATCTTGTTGATGCTCAACTGCTTGGCCTGTCGGAGTTGACCGTTCTCGTCGAACGCGTCCTGCTCGAAGAAGCACCAGGTCGATCCACCACTCGACATGAACTCGGCGTTGCTGGCGCGTTCCTGCTCAGACGTCGTGAAGATCGTTCGGGCGTCACTCGGTTGCCACTCGTCGACGATCTCGACGGCCCGCTGTCGCAGGTCGGCGCACGCCTGGGCGCTGGCAAAGTCCTCAATCACGAGAAACCCGTTCTGCTCGTATGCATCGACCTGTTCGCTGTTCAGCACACGCCAAGGCTACGCCCCGAACGTTTGGTGTCAGACACCCGAACGTTCGAACCACGGACGGATTTGCTGGGCAACGATGCTGCGGCGCTGCGCGATCGGGGCGAAACCGCTCATCACGCCATTCACCACGAGTTGTTCGATTTCGCCCCAGGTCAGGTCGAAGGTGTCGCTGACGGCGAGCAGTTCGGAGGAGGGCATCACGTTGCTCATCAGTCGATTGTCGGTGTTGACGCTGACGTTGAACCCGTGCCGCAGGAACGGCCCAATCGGATGCCGATCGAGCGACGCCACCGCGCCGACGTGAACGTGACAGGTTGGTGCCATTTCGAGCGGGATCTGATGATCGACGATGTGCTGGGCGAGCGGCCCGAGTTCGAGTTCTCCGGCACGGTTGCGGCGCGTGTCGGCCTGCAGCCGCACGCCGTGGCCGATGCGGTGGGCGCCGTAGGTGAGCGCCTCTGAAATCAGTTCGAGATCAGGCGGCTCGCTGGCGTGGATCGTGACGTTGAGGTGTCGTTGGCGAGCGAAGTGCAGCGCCGCCGCATGCAATGAGGGCGGCCAGCCGGTTTCGGCGCCGGCGAGGTCGAAGGCGACGATCTTGTCGTCGATCCCGCGTAGGTGGTCGACCAACTGCGCGATCTCCAGCGACCGTTGTCCGGTCCGCATCGCGCACAGGATCGCGTTGACAATGATCGTGTTCCCGGCGTCACGCTCGCCTCGCCGGAACCCCGCCGTCACGGCCCGGCAGACTGCCTCCAGCGGCAAGCCGCCGGTCTGATGGAGCTCGGGGGCGAAGCGCACTTCGGCGTAGACGACACCGTCGTCGGCAAGGTCGGAGACCGCTTCGAAGGCGATTCGTTCGATCTGCTGTTCGGTCTGCATGACCGCCAACGTGTGGTCGAAACAGGCGAGGTACTGCAGCAGATCTTTCGTATCGGCGCCGCGCGTGCACCATGCCTGCAGGCGTGCCGGGTCGGTCTCGGGAAGTAACCAACCGATCGAATCCGCCAGTTCGATCAAGGTCGCCGGTCGTAGCCCGCCGTCGAGATGGTCGTGCAGTAGCGACTTCGGAACCTGCCGAGCCTGTTCGGAACCGGAGAGGGCGCCCATTCGGCGTCAGAGCGATTGACCCTTGAGGTATGGGATGCCTTCGGCCGCAGGAGGTCGTAGCCGTTGAGCGAAGATCGTGACCACGACGAGCGTGACGACGTACGGCGTGATGTAGACGAACTGGTTGTTGACTTCGGTGACCTTGAAGTACGCCCACAACGCGAGACCGGCAATGATCGTCTCGATCACCACTTCCAAGTATCGAGCCCGGACCAGTGCACGGCCGGCGAAGAGGCCGAGTCCGATCGCCACGGCAAGGATCAATCCGCGTACCGAGATGCCGGAGTCGAGGCTGTTGGCGACGCCCAGGGCGTACCCGAAAACCGCCGATCCGGCGAGGATTCCGGCCGGCATCCAGTTGCCGATCACGAGCGCCGCGAGTCCGAGGAATCCTCGGCCGGCGACCTGATCCTGCTGATACTGATCGGCGCCGGCGAACACGATCACGGCCCCGCCCAGCCCGGCAAAACCGCCGGAGATCGCCATCCCGACGTGACGCATCAACGCCACCGACACGCCGAGCGACTCGGCCGCCCCGGGCTTCTCGCCTGCGGATCGGAGCCGAAGCCCGAACGGTGTGCGCCACAGGATGTAGCCCGAGGCGAGGATCAACGCCAATGCCAGCAGACTGTCGAATTGGACGTTGCTGGTGAGACCCTTGAGAACGCCGGCGAGATCCGAGAGAATGAACCAGCCCTTGTGTTCGAGATCTCCGAGCAGATCCGGTCCGTCCGACAGGATCGGAAGCGAGTACCGCGGGAGTGCACCCGTGATCGACGGGCTGCTGGTGATCGACCCTCCGCCCGCCTTGGCTTCGGCCGTCGTGAACCAGATGTTGGCAAGGAACCTGGCGACGCCTGATCCGATGATGTTGATCGCGAAGCCGGCAATGATGTGGTTGACCCCGAACGTCGTCGTGGCGAGCGACAACAACAGCCCACCGAACACGCCGCCGATGATGCCGCCGATCAGGGCGGCCCATGGGCCCCATTGCCAGCCGGCGTAACCCGCCATCACCGTGCCCATCGTCATCATGCCCTCGAGACCGATGTTGACGGTCCCGGATCGCTCGGCGTACAAACCGCCGATCGCCGCGAGCGCGATCGGGACGGCGAGCCGGAGCCCCGTGCCGATCGTCGTCGCCGCCGTCATCCGGTCTGCGTCGGCGATGATCCGGGCGAGCGAGATGATCGAGACGGCGATGACGGCAAGGATGATCGTCAGATTGCGCCCTTCGAACCAACGCATTCGCCGGACGCTCACCTGATCGGTCGTAGGTGCTGTCTCGACGCTCATGGCGCCGCTCCTTCCAAGCGTGGGGCTGCTCTGGTCGCGGCGTCCCTCACGGCTTCCCGTTGGGCTCGCCGCTGCATCACCTCGAACACGATCACCGCGGTCAACAAGAAGGCACCCTGCAGGATTCGACCGATCTCTTGCGGGTAGCCCTTCGACGTGAGTGGCTGCGTGCCGCGCTCGATGGCATGCCACACGATCGCCGCGAATGCGATCCCGACCGGGTGGTTGCGGCCGAGCAGGGCGAGCGACAGCCCGGTGAATCCGAGGGTGAACGGGAATTGGTCGCTGTATCGCAGATGCTGCGAGTCAGAGAGCAGCGGCCCGATTCCGATCAGGCCGGCGATCGCCCCCGACAGGATGATCGTTGTCAGGATCATCCGCTTCGGTTTGACCCCCGACGCCTTGGCCGCTGCCGGGTTCTGGCCGGTCACCCGCAGTTCGAACCCGAAGCGACTCCGGAAGAGCAGCACGTAGTAACCGATCCCGACCAGGATCGCGATCACGATGTAGCCCTGGAGCACCGAGCCTTTCGGAAGGCCCAGCCCGATCGCCGAGAAGATCCGGTTCAGGCTCGGCAGGCGGCCGCTGATCGGGATCACCTTGGTGGCCGTCAGCAACGTCCCATCCTCGCGTCGGAAGTAGTTGCCGAGCAGCCAGGCACTGATCCCCGTGGCGATGAAGTTGAGCATGATCGTCGAGATCACTTCGTTGACACCTCGGGTGACCTTCAAGATCCCGGGGATCGCCGCCCACATCGCTCCGACGAATACCGCGATGAGGATGATGTACGTGACGTGGATCACCGGTGGCAGATCTGCCTTGGCACCGAAATAGGCAGCGAACAGTGCGCCCAGGCGGTATTGACCATCTGCACCGATGTTGAAGAGCCCCATCTTGAACCCGATCGCGACGGCGACGCCGGCGACGTAGTACCAGGCCCCACGGTTGAGGATCAGGACGAGCGAATCAACGGACCACAGGACCTTTCCGATTTCGGCGAAGGCCTTGAACGGGTTGTAACCGCCTGCCAACAACGCCAGGCTCGACACCAAGATCGCCACGACGCCGGCGAAGACCGGGGCGATCACGTTCGGGCCGAACCGACGCGCCACTCGGTCGAGCAGTCCGGTTTCGTTTGTCTCAACCATGTTCTGCTCCGACTGCTGTTCCGGTCATGTAGGTGCCCAGGATCTTCGGGGTGACCTTGGCCGGGTCGAGTGTTGCATTGATCCTCCCGTCGTACATCACGTGCAGGGTGTCGGACAGCCCGATCAACTCTTCCAGGTCGGCAGAGATCAAGAGCACTCCGAGTCCTAGTGAGCGCGCCCCCCGGATCACCCCCCAGATCGCCGCTTGGGCACCCACGTCGATCCCTCGGGTCGGGTGTGACGCGATCAGCACTTTCGGTTCCGACGTCATCTCGCGACCAACGATCAGCTTCTGCTGGTTCCCGCCGGAGAGCGTGAGTGCCGGAACGTTCGATCCGGGTGTTCGAACGTCGAACTCGCGAATGATCCGCTCGGTCCGTTCGAGTGCGCCGGGTCGATTGATCCAGTGGCCATCGCCGTACGGTGCTTGCCACTGGTGACCCAAGGCACAGTTCTCCCACAGTGGGAACGACAGCACCATCCCGTCCTTTTGCCGATCTTCCGGGATGTAGCCGAGCCCGGCGTGGCGTCGATCGACGGTCGATGCTTTCGTGATGTCGGCGCCGAAGAGTTCGACGGTGCCTGAGGTGAGCGCCTCGAGACCGAGGATTGCCTCGACCAACTCCGACTGGCCGTTGCCTTCGACGCCGGCGATGCCGACGACCTCGCCGCGATGAATCGTGAACGACACGTCATGGAGCCGATCGATCGCATCGACGGTGACCGACAGGTTCGACACCTTCAGCGCAACCTCGTCGGTGACCGTGCTCTCTCGAGTTTCGGGCGACGGCAGTTCGCTGCCGACCATCATCTCGGCCAGATCGTGGGCGTTGACGGTGCTCGGATCGGAGATCTCGCCGACGGTCTTGCCGGCTCGGATCACGGTGATCGCGTCGGCATGCTCGAGCACCTCGCCGAGCTTGTGGGAGATGAAGATCGCCGTCGCCCCGCCGGCTGTCAATTCGGCGAGCGAGGTGAAGAGTTCGTCGACCTCCTGCGGCACGAGCACCGCAGTCGGCTCGTCGAGGATGATGATCTTGGCGCCGCGATAGAGCACCTTGAGAATCTCGACCCGCTGTTTTTGACCCACTCCGAGGTTACCGACGAGTGCGTCGGGGTTGACCTCGAGCCCGTACCGTTTGCCGAGCTCGCGCAGCTTGGTTCGAGCCGATGCGGCTCCGATTCGATACCACGATCCGGGCTCGTCACCGAGCACGATGTTCTCCCACACGGTGAAGTTGTCGGCCAGCTGGAAGTGCTGGAACACCATCCCGATCCCGGCCGCAATCGCATCGCGGGGCGATTTGAACGACTGCTCGACGCCGTTCACCATCACGGTTCCTTCGTCGGGCCGGTGGGCGCCGTACAGGGTTTTCATCAAGGTCGACTTCCCGGCGCCGTTCTCGCCGACGATGGCGTGAATCGATCCGGTCCGAACGGTGAGATTGACACCGTCGTTGGCAACGACGCCGGGGAAACGTTTGACGATGTCTCGTAGCTCAATCGCGATTCCGGCAGACACCGCTGTGTCGATCATGGAGCCAAGTTCTAGCCGATCGGCGACGTCGCGATTGCACTCGTGACGCGCAAGGGCCCGGCCTCTCGGCCGGGCCCGAACACGTTCAGGTTGATCGGTTGATCAGTTGACGATCAGAGACCGGTCGGATCGGTCGGAACGGTGATCGTTCCGTCGATGATCTGAGCCTTGAGCTCCTCGAGCTTGGCGATCGTCTCCGCTGACAGGAAGTCACCGGAGGTCGAGTAGCCAACACCGTCGCGCTTGAGATCGAAGACCTGGATGCCACCGGCGAAACTGCCTTCCGACTCTGCCTTGATCGTCTCGAACACCGAGACGTCGACCCGCTTGAGCATCGAGGTCAGGATGTACGGCTGCACCTCTGGAGCTGCCGTCTGGTATTGATCAGAGTCGACCCCGATCGCCCACACCTCACCGGGTGCACCGGCTTGGCTGGCTGCCTCGAAGACGCCGTTGCCGGTCTGGCCGGCTGCGTGGTACACCACATCGGCGCCGTCAGCGTACATCTGGCCGGCGATTTCCTTGCCCTTGGCGGTATCGGTGAAGCCGGTGAAGTCCGGCGGCTGGCTGACGTACTGCGACAGGATGTCGATGTCGGGGTTGATCGCCTTGGCACCGGCGATGTAGCCCGCCTCGAACTTCTTGATGAGGTCGAACTCGACGCCGCCGACGAATCCGATCTTGCCGGTCTTGCTGGTGAGTGCCGCCGCCGCACCGATCAGGTACGAACCTTCCTGCTCGGCGAACACCAGGCTGGAAACGTTGTTCAACGGCACGTCATCGGTCGTGTCGTCCGGCGTGGCGTTGTCGAAGCTGGCGACAACCGAGTCGACGATCGCAAAGTGCGTGTCGGGGTTGGCCGCTGCTCCGGCGCCGATTGCGCCACCCCACAGGAAACCGACGCCGACGATCAGGTTCTGACCGTCTTTGACCATCAGTTCCAGGCGTGGGGCGCGGTCGTCGTCGCCCGACGGTGCCGACTCGCTCGGCGTGATACCGAGTTCGGCGGTCGCCTTGTCGAGCCCGGCAGCGGCTGAGTCGTTGAACGACTTGTCGCCACGGCCGGTGAGATCGAACAACAGTCCGACCTTGGCCCCAGCTGCTGGATCGGTCGTAACCGGTTCCGCTGTGGCTGACGCCGTTGATGTCGCATCGGCGGTGGCCGATGACGTTCCGTCAGTGGTTTCGTCGTCGCCACAGGCAGCAGCAACAAGGCTGAGTGCTGCGACGAGACCCACTGCAAGCGTGCGCTTGCTCTTCAACATGTCTCCCCCTTCATCGGGATTCTCTTGTGAGATGTAGGTATTCGGTGTTCGTGTTCACGGTGAACGATCATAAGGCTACCGCCTGGTAGAGGCCGGTTTTACAAAATGTCAGTGACACTTGCCAGACTGTGCACATGTCGCTCGTACTCACCGAAATCCATGAAGGCGTTGCCCGGCTCACCCTCAACAATCCCGACGCCCGCAACTCGCTCAGTGCACCGATGGTCGCCGACATCGTCGAGGCGATGGATGCGATCGAAGCCGACGAGTCCGTCGGTGCGGTGATCGTCACCGGTGCCGGTTCAGCGTTTTGTGCAGGTGCCGACCTCGGGAACCTGCGTCACGCATCGCGTGAATCGCTGACAAACGTGTACGAAGGATTTCTTCGGGTTGCCCGGAGCCCGCTTCCGACGATCGCCGCGGTGAACGGCCCAGCAGTCGGCGCCGGGATGAACATGGCGCTCGGTTGCGACGTACGGATCGCCGCCACCCGCGCTCGTTTCGATACGCGTTTCTTGCAGATCGGACTCCACCCTGGTGGAGGCCACACGTGGATGCAACGTCGAATCGTCGGCCCACAGGCGACGATGGCGGCGGTCGTGTTCAGCCAGGTGCTCGACGGCCCCGAGTCGGAAAGGGTCGGGTTGTCGTACAAGTGCGTGCCTGATGCGGAACTCCTCGATGTCGCCCATGCCTTCGCTCGCGGTGCCGCCACGGCGCCACGCGAATTGGTGATCCTCGCTAAGCAGACGATCAATGCAATGGCCTCGATCGAGACCCACGCCGAGGCGGTCTCACGCGAGGTGGAGCCTCAGCTCTGGACGATGCAACAGCCGTGGTTCGACGAACGAATCGCCGCCTTGCAGAAAAAGATCTCGAGCCGATAGGACCAACCCTCGCGCGAGGCGTCGTACCGCCGGGTGCGAACACTCACGGTGCTGATCGCCGCTGATTCGATACGTTCAGCGCAATCGCGCAGAAATGTTACGAAGGACTCGATTTGCGGCGTGAACCTGTGGGCTACTGTTGCCGATAGGGGAGAAGCGATACAACCGAACGAGCTACACAACCGAATGAGGAGGTAGCCAATGAGTCAGCGTCACCGCACCGCAGAAGTGCCATTGCCGCCGAAACAGGAACTGCGAGCCCACGCCCATGGCGAACGGCACCGGATCCATGTTGAGCTCAGCCAAGTTGCGCATCAAGTCAGCGCAGGCAGTGAGCCGGAGGACCTACACGAACCCGGTGCAGCGTGGAAGCCGATCCACCACCACGACTCTGAGGTCGCCAAGACCAAGATCGCCAAGCAGAACCGCACGATGCGGCACTGGAAGACCAAGATGTGGAAGCGGCGTTCGTCGGTGCGTCAAGCGAAGGCTGAGGCCTTCCGCGTCGCCGGCGAAAGCTGACGAGTTCGTTTCGACGCAGTCTTCTACGGCCAGCGATTGCCAGACGGCTCGTGACCGTCAGCCCGTGATCCAGGCTGTCATCAACTCGACACGCCGTTCGTTCCACTCTTCGAGCGTGATCGCGTATCTGGCGTGGTCTTCCCACACGCCCGCGATTTCGAGAAAACGCTCGGCCGTGCCCTCACACCGGTAGCTGAGTTTCTCGACGACTCGCCGACTCTTGACGTTGCGCGGAACGATGCAGATCTCCAGTCGATGGAGGTGGAGTTCTTCGAAGGCGAACTTCGTGACCACCGCCACCGATTCGGCGATGTAGCTCTTGCCGGCGCGTTGCTGGTCGATCCAGTATCCGATCGATGCGCCTTGCAGCGCACCCCGACTGACATTGTTGAGATTCACCTCGCCGACGAAGGCCTGATCGACGAAGACCCCGAATGGGTAGGCGTGATCCGAGGCACGCTCGCGTTCGCGGGCGGCACATCGGGCGTTGTACACCGACTGGTCGCGGGTCGGGTCGGCGACGCTGGGGAGGCGTTGTGGTTCCCACGGAAGCAGCCACTCCTCGTTTCGTATGCGAACCTCTCGATACGCGGCGAAGTCACTTTCGATCAGTGGGCGTAGCATCACGCGGCGGCCGAAGAGCTTGGGGATTGGCTGTCGCCGTACCAACGATGCCGGATGTCGCATGGTCAGTTCGCTGGCGGTCGCGGGTTGTACAGGCTCACTTCGTCGAGCGCGAAGCGGCGCATGAATCCGAGCACGATGCAACACGTCGCTACGATCGTGGTCGCGTGTTCCGACGGCAACCCCGGGTTGTGAACTCGCTCGCGGATCGACTCGGTGGCGACCAGCCGAAAGATCTCTTCGGCAGCGGAGCGGGTCAAGCGGACCTCGGGCGGTGCCGGAGCGAAGCCGATTTCGACCTGCGCCAGCGACGTGATGTTGGCACCGGTCAGGCTCAGCGTCGTGACCGTTCGAATTGCGGGGAGTTCCCTGGCGACGTCGTCGAGATGGTCGTCGATCGTGCCGAGCGCGTTCGTCAACGCTGTGGGGCGGGGAGGGTCGTGCTCGTTCAACCAATGATCCGTCAGGTTCGACGGACCCCACGGGATCGTGTAGGCCGGGTGCTCGCCAAGTCGTACGAGGATCGATTCGGCGTTGACCTCGATCAGGTCACGTGTCGCCAAGCGGTCGGCGATCCACCGACCGACAGGATCGTTGCCGCCGGCGAGATGCCACGCCCAATGAGCGTGCAGGCACTTCACCCCGACCCGCGTGCCGGCAACCCCTCCGCCGGGTCGCGGACCGGTGTGATCGGCAGGGATGTCGGCGTCGCGTTCGGCGGCGTAACGTTCGTGGGCCTCGGCGAGCTCGGAAGGGTCGACCGCTGCCTCGGCGGCGTTCACGCCTCCGTCGGATTCGAGTTGCCCGATCCGACGAGTTTCTGTCGGGCTGACCAACCAGTAACGAGTCGGCATCGGCGTGCCGTTGTCGAGGATCGGTGCGTTCAGGAGAACGACGGGATCGCCAGCGGCGTCTCGCACGACGATCTCGTACTGACCCTGCGGCTCACGTCCGAGCAACTCCCGCACCCTGGCGCGGTCATCGGGCGAAGGTCCTGCGGCCACGACGGTTGTTTCACTTGCGACGGCGAAGCAGGAACAGAATCAGCACAATCGCGGCAACCGCAGGTCCGAGACGCTTGAGCAACGCGGGGCCGGCCATGCCCGCCATGTCGATCGGTTCGGCGGCTGGTCCGTTGATCTTGCGAACGGTCGGGGCTTCGGTTGTCGATGGCTCGTCGGTGGTGTGATCCGACGCCGACTCGGTGGCCGGCGTTTCGATCGTGGCCTCAGTGGGAGAATCGATGGCGGCGGCAACGACGGGCTGGGGCCCTTGATCATCGAGCATCGTGTTCAAGTTGGCCGAAAACTGATCCATCAACTTCTTGCTGACGTCGCCCAGGATGCCGCGCCCGAACTGGGCGATCTTTCCTGTGATCTGCAAGTCGGCGGTCACGATGCACTTCGTACTGGTCGGCGAGAGCGCCTCGGCCTCGGCGTGGATGTCGGCGCTGGCGTTCCCGCGGCCGCCCTTGTCGCGTCCCTTTGCTTTCAGCATGGCCTTGTGGTGCAAATCGTCGCGCTCGACGAAGTGGGCCTCACCCACGAAATGCGTCGCTACTGCGCCGAGCTTGACCTTGACCTGGCCACGATAGATCTCACCCTCGATCTCCTCGAGTTGTGCGCCGGGCAGGCACGGGGCGATTCGTTCGATGTCACAGATGATCGGCCATGCTTCGTCGATCGGCCGATTCACGGTGAATTCGTTGACGATTTGCTCTGCCATGTTTGAAGATCCTCCAGCGTGTCGATGTCGGCGGGCGACCCCGGGCAGGGTACCTCCTCGACGAGGTCGGGACGTAGACGGATCACGACTCTGGCGCCTTCGTCTCCCGTTTGGGGGAGCAACGGCCACATATCGCGATGCAGACGAACCGGGTTGCGGCGCCGGCCCTGATAGGTGGCGATCGCGATCGGAGCGAGCGATCGTGCGACGAGCCGCCATGCTTCGGGCTCGATGAAGGGTTGGTCCCCGAGTCCGACGACCATTGCCTCGGCGCCGATCTCGTCGGCGACGTTGATCGCCAATTGCAGTGAGGTGCTCTGACCGCGTTCCCAATCGTGGTTACGCACCTGGCGAACACCATCGATCCCGCTGAGCTCGC
Organism: Ilumatobacteraceae bacterium; assembly: GCA_043773365.1. Taxonomy (GTDB): domain Bacteria; phylum Actinomycetota; class Acidimicrobiia; order Acidimicrobiales; family Ilumatobacteraceae; genus Ilumatobacter. Next base: position 27,231 of record JAYVFI010000011.1, on the reverse strand, counting down.
TGATTGCGCCGGTGATCACGACCACCGGGCCGATGTCGGCGGCGACGGCCGACCGGATCGCGTGATCGACGATCGTGCGGGAGTGCAGGGTCGCCAACAGCTTGTGTGTTTCACCGTCGAACCGCGAGCCGCCACCGGCTGCGAGCACGACGGCAACCAAACGCTCGGGACGTACTCCGTCGTCGGTATCCACTCGCTGATTATGCGTGCGGCGAGCCCCGAAACCGGCGTGCGGCGAGTTGCAAACATGTGGCAGTCAGCACCAAGGCTGTCATGTCAGTATGACAACTCCGTCGCGTATGTGACGGATTTGCGTCCAACAGAGGTTGATTGTTGCAGTCGCGTGACGATAACTTCGTAATTCGGCCATCGGGGGCTTCAGCCCGGGCCAGGAGAGAGCCAAGTGACTCGAACCCTCAAGCACATCCGAAGTCGGTCGGCGCGCTCGCGGATCGTCGCGCTCGCGGCGGCCGTGACGACGGTCGGCGCAACCCTGGGCATGGCGTCGGTGGCGCAAGCCGCGCCTCGCACCGAATCGGCCGGAATCGCCTCCGAAGCGCGGCTGGCGCTCGATGCGCTGGATCGCTGGCGAGTGACCGAGAACCCGGTTGACTTCGCGGTGTTCGTCCACAGCCGTGACACGACCGCAGTGATGGTGGCGTACGACCTCGAAGTCGACATCGTGACGATGCGCTCGGAGTGGGCTCACGTCGACATCGCCAAGCAACAGGCGCTGCTTGCGGCGCTGTCGCAGCTCGGCGTGCCGTATCGCCACCTTGCTTCGAAAGCAGGCGTCGGCTTCGATTGTTCCGGTCTCACCAGCTACGCCTATGACCAGGCAGGGATCAACATCGAACGCTCCAGCGGCAACCAGATCAACGAAGCTGCGACGGTCGCCCTCGACGAGGCCGAACCGGGTGACCTGGTGTACTACCCGGGTCACGTGAGCCTCTACCTCGGTGTCGAGACGATGGTGCACTCGCCCAACTCAGGGAATCAAGTCGAAGCGGCGCACCTGCCCGACCGAGAGCTTCGTTTCGGTGACGTGTTGGATGGCGACGCGCCAGCCAACGCGTGAACCCGTCACTGCTCATCAGTCACTGATGAATCGGACCGTCGCCGTCGCGCAGCGACGGCGTGACTCGCCCCGTTCGGCGGGCGATGATCTCGGCGCAGATCGAGATCGCGGTCTCCTCGGGTGTGCGGGCACCGATGTCGATCCCGACCGGTGACATCAGCCGATCGAGATCGTCGGGCGATGTGACACCGATCTCCGCCAATCGCGCCAACCGCTTGGCGTGTGTCGTTCTGCTCCCCATCACGCCGATGTACCCGACTCGCGTCGCCAAGGCACCGGTCACGGCGGGCACGTCGAACTTCGGGTCGTGGGTCAAGATGCATACTGCGTCACGTGGACCGAGTTGATCGCCGCGTTCGTCGAAGATCGGCATCGGCCAGGTCACGCGTACTTCGTCCGCCATCGGGAATCGCCGACGCGTTGCGAAGATCTCACGAGCGTCACAGACCAGCACCCGGTAGCCGAGCACCTTGGCGACCTTCGCCAGGGCGGCCGTGAAGTCGACCGCCCCGAAGATCCACATCTGGGGAGGCGGCGCCCAACTCTCCACGAACACCCCGATGATCGGTGTGTCGACGAGATCTTCCGGAGTGGTCTCTCCAGCTGGGCCGTAATGGCGGACGCCCGAGCGGCCCGCTTCGAGTTCTGCGAGGGCGTCACGATGCGCGACACGGTCGAGCTCGGGGTTTCCGAGCGTGCCCAGCGGCGCTTGCCCAGGTCGCACGACCAACTTGGCGGCCGTGTTCGGTCCATCGATGACGGTGACGAGCGCGACCGGCTGTTCGGAACGAATCGCGGCCGCAAGCGCGGCGAACAACGCACTCACCAGTTCAGTTCCTCGATGAAGAGTCGGATCGTCCCGCCGCACGTCAATCCGACGGCGAAAGCATCGTCATCGGAGTACCCGAACGTGATCACGCCGGCGTCTCGATCACCGTGGAGAACCGCCAGCGCTTCGGTCACGACGGCGCCTTCGACGCAGCCGCCACTGACGCTTCCGACGACTTCGCCGAAATCGTTGACGGCCATCGCCGCGCCAGGATCACGCGGCCCGGACCCTTCGATGTCGACGACACGGGCGAGGGCAACGCGCTTGCCGTCGGCGCGCCAACGGTCGATGTCGTCCAGCAGATCCTTCACGAGAGCAGTGTGCCAGCTCGGGCTGCCCGAAACAGGAGTCGAGCATCGCCAATCCCGGTCGACCAGTGACCCTGCCACGATCGTTCGGTCACGACTCGCTGATGACGCGTGCCAAGTGTTCGATCGCTTCGATCGAATGGCCTTCGACGAAGGCGTCGACGTGGGGGAGTGCAGCCGCCATCCCGCGAGCGAGCGGGGCGTAACCCGGGGTGACCTTGAGCGGGTTGACCCAGACCAGTTTGTGTGCAATTCGGTGCAGTCGAACCATCTGCTCGGCCAGCACTTCAGGGTCCCCGCGGTCCCAGCCGTCCGACAGGATCACGACGATCGCACCACGCGCCATACCGCGTTGACCCCACTCGTCGTTGAACGATCGCAAACCTTCGCCGAGTCGGGTTCCGCCGCTCCAATCGGTGACCCGCGTCGCTGCCTGCCGGAGCGCCTCGTCAGGGTCGCGTGACGACATCTCGCGTGTGAGCCGGGTCAAGCGGGTCCCGAGGGCGAACGCCTCGACCTTCTGGCGACCGGCGACGGCGGCATGCACGAATCGAATCAGTGCGCGGGCATAGGGCTCCATCGATCCGCTGACGTCGAGCAGCAGTACGAGCCGGCGATTGCGGGTGCTCCGAGTGACGTAGTGGCGTCGCATCGACTCACCACCGGAGCGCATCGAGGCCCGCACCGTTCTGCGCAGATCAGGTCGATTGGTCTGGTGGTCCGTGGCGGCGAGCCTGAGCGAGCGGCGTGGCGAGCCGACCAGCCGCAGCTTGCTCATCAACTGCTGCGCCTCGATCAATTCGGCGGGGCTGTACTCGGCGAAGTCCTTGCGCCGGAGCACCTCGGCGGCGCTGAACCTCAACTCGATCGTCGGATCGTCCGACGCCTGCGCCTCGTCCTCACTTGCCTCGTCGTCATCGGAATCGTCGTCGATGGCCAACGTCACGTGGATCGGTTCGTCCTCGATCGTGTCGAGCAAACCTCCTGTCGCATGCTCCCAGAAGACGGTGAAGGCTCGGTCGAACAGGTCATGATCCTCCGGTCGCTGAATCAGCGTCGCTCGTCCGGCCCAGAACGTCGTGTCGCGATCCTGAAGGCCGGTGACCGCCAACGCCTCGCCGAAGGCGATCGTCGAACTGGTCGGAACGCTGAGCCCGGCCCCCCGGAGGACACGTGAGAAGGCGACAGCGATCTCGCTGGCATCTCGCGTGGTCGCCATGACGGATCGTTCAGCTGGCGTTCAGGCCGCGCTCGAGCGCCTGTTTCACGATGCCGGCGAGACCGTGCTGCTCGACGCGCTGGTGGTCTTCGCGGTACTTGAGGACGGTGCCGAGCGTCGTCGCCACGCTGCGTTCGTCGAGCGTGCTGACGCCGAGCCGGCCGAGTGCTGACGCCCAGTCGATCGTTTCGGCGACGCCCGGCGGCTTGTAGAGGTTGAGGTCACGCATCGTCTCGACCGCCGCCGCGACCTGACGTGCGAGGCGTTCGGAGACCTGCGGGACGCGCAGTCGCACGATCGCCACCTCTCGGTCGAACCCAGGGTGTTCGACCCAGTGATACAAACAGCGTCGCTTGAGTGCGTCGTGGACGTCCCGCGTGCGGTTCGAGGTGAGGATCACAATCGGCGGCGTCTGCGCCCGAAAGACACCCAATTCGGGAACCGTGATCTGGAAATCCGACAGCACCTCGAGCAGGTACGCCTCGAACTCGTCGTCGGCCCGGTCGATCTCGTCGATCAGGAGGACCGGCGGAGGCCCGTCGCCGTGGGCAATCGCCCGCAGCAGGGCGCGCTTGATCAGGAACCGCTCTTGGTACAGCTCGGCTTCGATTGCGTCGGACGATCGGCCTGACGTCTCACCGGTTGCCTCGGCGGCTCGCAGGTGGAGCAACTGGCGGGCATAGTCCCAGTCGTAAACCGCCTGAGCGGCATCGATTCCTTCATAGCACTGGAGTCGGATCAGTTCGCCACCAGTCCAGGCCGAAAGCACCTTGGCCAGTTCCGTCTTGCCGACCCCAGCCTCGCCTTCGAGCAGCAGCGGACGTCGAAGCTCCAATGCCAGGAAGACAGCGGTGGCGAGTCCTTCGTCGGGAAGGTAGCCGTGTTGTGTGAGCGCTTCGCTGACGTCGACAGGTGTCACCAAACCTACGCTATCCGAGCAACACCGAACTGGGCGAGAGCGATCGATGAACACACCGATTCGGCGCCAAGTCGCCTGTTGTCTAACTGTCGAAGCCGAGCCCCATCTTGTCGAGGCCTTTCAGCCAGACGTTGCGTTTTCCGGTCTTGTCCTCGCGGTTCATCGCCCAGCGTGTTGCCTGGATCCCGATGAACCGGAACGGCTCGGGCGGGAAGGGCATCGGGCGTGATTTGACGAACTCCGTTTGCGTTGCGAGCGACCGACGTCCGTCGAGCAGATCGAGCATCACGGCGCCGCCGAACCGCGACGAGGCGACGCCGAGTCCGGTGTATCCCAGGGCATAGGCGACGCGGCCGCTCATCGCTCGGCCCCAGAACACGGTGAATCGACTGGATGTGTCGATCACCCCGCCCCACATGTGGGTGAACTTGACGTCCGCCAGTTGCGGGAACGTCTCGAAGAAGTGGCGACTCAGTTTGGCCCACGTCTCCGGACGACTTTCCAAGTCGGTCGAGATCTTGCCGCCCCAGTAGTAGATCGCGTCGTAACCGCCCCACAGGATGCGATTGTCCTCGGTCAGTCGGTAGTAGTGGAACTGGTTGGCGAGATCCGAGAGGCCTTGTCGGTTGGCCCACCCGATCGACGCCATCTGCTCGTCGCTGAGTGGCTCGGTCACCATGCAGTAGTCGTACACCGGGGCGATGAAGTTGCTGAGTCGTTTCAACACGGGCTTGAAGGCGTTGGTCGCCAAGGCGACCTTGCCCGCCCGAATCGCGCCGAGCGGTGTGGTGACCATCACGCCGACGCCGTCGCGCTTGAGATCGAGGGCCTTGGTGTCCTCATAGATCCGAACGCCGAGTGATTCGGCGGTCGCCTTGAGGCCCCACACGAGTCGGGCCGGATCCACCAGCGCACATCCGTTCTTGATCCACAGGCCGCCGGTGTAGATCGGGGAATGGACCTGCTCCTGCATGGCTTCGGTGTCGAGCCACGTGACATCGTGACCGAGCCTCGTCAGTAACTCGTATTCGGCACGGACCTCGTCGAGGTAGGACGGTGGGTGAAACGTGTTGGCGACCTCGATCACGCCGGTTCGCTCGTAGTCGCAGTCGATCTTGTACCGCTTGATCGCCGCCTCAATGTCGTTGAGATTGCGTTGTCCGAGTTCCTCGAGAACCTCGATCTCGTCCGGCCAACGAGACATTCCGTTTCCGATCCCGTGGGTCAGGCTGGCATCCATGAAGCCGCCGTTTCGCCCGCTGGCAGCCGAGCCGACCTCGTGGGCGTCGATCAACACGACGTCTGTGGAGGGATCGCGCTCCTTGGCGATGATCGCTGTCCACAGACCGGTGTAGCCGCCACCGACGACACAGAGGTCGCAGCTCTCGGTACGCACCAGTGTCGGGTTCGAGTCGGGTTCGTCGACGTCCTCGTACCAATAGGGGTACTGGTCGGCGTCTGCGATCGCGTCCAGGTGACGCTGATCGATCGAGTCAGAATCAACTGACATGTCTCACCTACATCCTCGGTCGTCGAGAGTGTAGGTGATTCGGATCGATCAGGCGGTGGCTTCCGTCAGTGCCCGCCGGACCAGCACTTTGGCGAGGTGCGTTCGGTACTCGACGCTGGCATTCAGGTCGGCTTGCGGTTCGGCTTCGGCGGCGGCCTGTTCGGCCGCGTCAGCGATCGATGCACCGCCGGCCAGGGCCGATGAGACACTGGAAGCGAGAATCGGGACCGAGCCCATGTTGACCAGGGCGACACCGGATCCGGCGTTACCGCGCCACGCTGCCACGCCGACGATTGCCCAGTCCTGAGCGCGACGGTTGAACTTCTGGAAGCTCCATCCCGCGCCGTTCATCTTGGGGACACGGATCTCGGTCAACATCTCGTCGGGTTCGAGGACCGAGGTGAGGAAGCCTTGATAGAAGTCGGCGGCTGCGATCTCTCGCGTCCCGTTGGGACCTTGGGCAACGTACGTAGCCCCGAGTGCCAACGTGGTGGCGGGCAGGTCGGAAGCCGGGTCGGCGTGAGCGATCGAGCCGCCGATCGTGCCGCGGTGACGGACCTGAGGATCGCCGACGTAGCCGGCAGCACGGGCCAGCAGCGGTACGTGCTCGGCAAGCAGGGAGGAGTTCTCGACATCCATGTGACGCGTGAGGGCACCGATGGCGACATGATCGCCGGCGTCACGAATGTAGGAAAGATCGGTGACCCGGCCGATATCGACCAGCACCGACGGCTGCGCGAGACGGAGCTTCATCAACGGCAACAGGCTGTGGCCGCCGGCCAGGAACTTGGCGTCTTCGCCGTGTTCGCCGATCAGGCTGATCGCCTCCTCGGCGGAACCGGCACGGACGTAGTCGAATGCTGCGGGAATCACTTCGAGCCTCCTTGGGCAGCGGCGAGCACGGACTGAACGATGTTGTGGTAGCCGGTGCAGCGGCAAAGGTTGCCCTCGAGGCCGATCCGGACCTCTCGCTCTGTGGGGCTCGGATGCTCCTTGAGCAGGCTGGTTGCAGCCATCACCATGCCCGGCGTGCAGTAACCGCACTGCAAACCATGGTTCTCCATGAAGGCCTGCTGCATCGGGTGCAGCGTGCCATCGGCATCGGCCAACCCTTCGATCGTGAGCAGGTCTTGGCCGTCGGCTTGCACCGCCAGCATCGTGCAGCTCTTCACGGCTTCGCCGTTCACATGCAGCGTGCATGCCCCGCAGGAGGAGGTGTCGCAACCAATGTTGGTGCCCGTGAGCCCGACGATCTCGCGAACGTATTGGACGAGCAACATGCGCGGTTCGACGTCGTTCGTGTGCGTGACCCCGTTGACGGTGACGCTGATCTCCACGTTGACTCCTTCTGGTCGTTGAGCAGCTGGGCTGCTGACGTTGATGGCTCGCAGACAATAACGCATCGGCGTGCATCATCATGCCTCATGGAGCTCCGTGCGAGCTACTGGGACCCGCCTCGGGCGGTGAATTTCGGGCGTGCCACCCGGCCCCGAGCCGACCCTGCCGCGGCGGTAACCTGTTCTCGATGGTTCACACGCTTGCGCCGCGATCCACGCTGGTGCCGACGGCCGACCTGCGTCCCGACGTGTTGCCGACCGAACGGCTGAACGAGCGCGCCAAACCGGTCCGTGAACTTCGTGATGATCTGCGCAAGATCCCCAATGCGCGCAATGTGCTGACCACGATCCTGTGCGTGGCACAGTCGTTCGGCGTGGTGATCGCAGCGGCGGTCCTCAACACGTGGTGGGCGTACGCGCTGGCGTTCGTGCTGATGGCCCGCGGTCACGCATGCCTCAACATCCTTGCCCACGAAGCGGCACACCGGCTGCTGTTCACCAATCGGCACGCAAACGATTTGACGGGGCGATTCCTCCTTGCGTATCCGACGTACCAGGCGATGCTCGCCTACCGGCGCGTCCATTTCGCTCATCACCGCGACGAGATGGGGCCAGGTGAACCCGACATCGCGTTGTACGCCGGCTATCCGATCCCGTTCGATTCGTGGTGCAGGAAGCTGACCAGGGATCTGCTGGGTGTCAGCGCGGCGAAGAACTTCGCAGCGCTCGGCAGGGCCGTACGCGCCGGTCGTAGAGAGGCGTGGATCATCCTCGGCTATCACGCCGTGCTGCTCACGTTGGCGATCGCCTACGAGCGGCCGTTGGCGTACGTTGTCTGGATCGGTTCGTGGTCGACGCTGTGGAAGTTCTCGAACCGGCTGCGAGCGATTGCCGAACACGGTGGAATGATCCGCTCCCGTGACCGACGCGAGACGACCCACGTGATCCGACAATCCCTCATCGCCCGCTACTGGATGGTGCCGTACTACACCGGCTGGCACCTCGCCCATCACGTCGATATGGGAATCCCGTGGCGCAACCTGCCGCGCTTGCATGATGAACTCGTCAAAGCAGGGTGGGTCACCACAGCGATCGAATATCCGACGTATCGAGCGTTCTGGAGGGCGGCGTCGTCCGGCTGACGCCAGGACGTTCCCACGTCAGGCGGTCGGGTCGACGACCGGGCTGGTGTCGACGAGCGGGCTGATGTCGGCCCGCACCGACGCCGGGATCGCTGAAGGTGCCACGTACGTGATCGAACGAAGCATCGTGCTCTCGATCTCAAAGGTCACGTCGACCGGTTGGTCTCCCTCGAGTGCCAACGCTGCCGCCGGATACGACGCCAACAGGGTTGCCGCGGTTGGCGTGAACGCGGTCACGGACACCGAGAGCGGTGCCCGGAGGGCGCTGATCGGATCGGACACCGGGGGCGGGTCGTCGAGTTCCTTCCACGAATCACCCTCGAGGATCCAACTGCCTTCCGGCAAGATGATGTACCCGAGCGTGGCATTCTGAACGGTGACCGTCAGGCGAGTGCCTGTCCCGATCTGATCGCCCTCGGCGGCAGATACGACCGATCCGTTGACGGTCGCTGTCGTGACGAAATGGTAGCCGGGGGCCGCCAGATCGAACGCCTGTTGGAGCAGGGTTGAACCATCCGGCGGTACGGGCGCGATTGTCGGCGCGGTTGGCGGCACCGTGGCCTGCGCAAGCGTTGACGGCGGGTCGGTGGAAGTGGGCGACGTCGGTGCCGTGACCGCCGGCGTGCTCGTGCTGGATGACTCGCTCGAACTGCATGCCGTGACCAGGCCGCCGACGAGCAAAAGCCCGGCTCCCCTCATGAGGAGCCGGGCTTTGCCTGCGTGACGGTCAGTCACTGTCGTCGTCGTGCTGCTCGTCGTCTGACTGATCCTTATCGTCGTCGGACGAGTGATCCGCATCGTCGTCACCCTGATCATCGGCGCTGTCGTCGTCGTCATCATCATCTTCGTCGCCGTCGTGCTTGCGACCGTGATCGTCGTCATCATCGTCCGGGACACTGACCGGTGCGCCGTTGACGGTTGGGTTGACGCGGTCGCAGCGGATCTTGGTGTTGACGCCGACCGTCATCGTCGGCGCCTCGCCTTTGACCACGATCGAGATGCGCTCATGATTGCTGAACCGAACGCGGGCAGCGTGGCCGTGTGTGTCGACTTCAGCCGGCACATTGGAGACGACATCGCTGATCGTTCCGTCGGCCCCGACTACGTATTTGACTTCTGCTGCAGTGCCGTCGCAGAGTTGTCCGGTCCACGTGTGCGGGCCGGCCGCCGGCCCTTCGGCCAACTGGCTTCCGTGCAAGCGAGACAGGCTGACGGTCAGCTTGGCGCTCGTCTCGCCGTCGTCGGTCTCGAGCGTGGCCTTGATCCGCAGTGAGCGGGTCTGCCCATTGTGCGAGAATTCGATCGTGACAGAGGCCGACTGATGGGTCTCGTCGTCGTCGCTCTCGTCGTCGTCGCTCTCGTCGTCGTCGTCATCATCGGCTTGCGTCTCTCGGTGGGTCTCGCCGATCACGAAATCGGCGACGGAGTCGACCGAGACACCCGTGATGTCCGGGCCGCCGTCGGCGCCAGTCCCGACCGTGAAATTCACCTTCGTTGCGTCGCCATTCCCGAAGACATCACCGGTCCAAATCCCTGGCCCGCTGATGTCAGCGAGTTGTCCCGCTCGGGCCTCGACTCGCTGGCCGCCATGTCGGGCACTGACATTCACCGACATCGTGCCGTCCGTGTTGACGAACCTGACTCGGTTGGGCTTGACCTTGGTGACGGAGTACTCGTCGGCTTGGTTGAGGGCGACGTCGACGAGGCCACCACCTGCATCGGTGGTGACGTCGATGATCAGTGGACTGCCGAACAGCGGAAGCGTGATCTTGGTTGCTGCTGCGGCGGCGGGCGGTGGTACCGATACGTCTTGTGCGGCGGCGATTCCTCCGCCCGCAACGAACGCGGCAAGTGCACATGCACCGGTTGCGACAACTCTGATGGAACGCATTCATCCTCCTCGGGGGCCTGCCCTGTGGAAACAGTCTGCGTGATCATCGTCTCGCAGCGATGCGAGAATCAGTTAAGACTCATCCAAGATCGTGGCCGAATTCGTCCATCAGATCGGACGGCACCCGTCACGGTGACACCCGATCAAGATGAGGGTCACCCGATCAATTGGTTGAGATCCTTGAACACGAGCACGATCAAGAACCCCAGGACGGTGGTGCCGAGCACCGTGTAGTGCCAGCGTTTGGAGTGATCGGCCCGCCAGAACCGACGGATGCTCATCGTGATCGCCACGATCGCGGCGAGGCTGATCGGAAGCCCGATCCAGGGCCCGACGCCGCTGGCGACTCCGATCGCGGGGAGTACGAATGGCAGTACGACATACATCACCAGGCAACGAACGGTCGCCACGAGGATCGATGTTTGGAACGCCTTCTGTGCGTCGGCAGCGGTCGCTTTCGGACCGTCGAGCGGCAGCCGGAGCACGCGCTTCATGAAATGGTCGGCCCTCGAAGTGGCGGCCCGCAACGGCGGCGGTTCGCACAACGTGAAATCGGTCGTGTCGCCGGCTTCGATCGGTAGTCCACTCATGGGTGGCGCCAACGGTACGGCTGTTGGACCAGTGCGACAACTTCCGAGGGAGCCTCGGCGAGGGCGACCGCGCCGGCACGGATCAGTTCGTCGCGAGAGCCGTACCCCCAGGTCACACCGATACAGGGAATCCCGTGGTGCATTGCTCCAAGGACGTCATGGTCGCGATCGCCGACCATCACGACCCGGTGCTCGAGGTCAGGCTGGTTGTGCAGCCCGAGCTCTCGCAGCGCGTGGTCGATGACCTGGGCTTTCGTGCGCCGTTCGGACGTCAGTGTCGAACCTGCACGGACCTCGAAGCGTTCGGAGATCCCGAAGTAGTCGAGGATCGGGTGCGCCGTTTCTTCAGGTTTGGCTGTCGCCACGGAGATCGAGTAGCCGGCCCGAGTCAACGAGTCGAGCATCTCGACAATTCCCTCGTACAGCGTGTTCTCGAATGCGCCGATCGCGGCATAGCGGATCCGGTAGGTGTTGATCACCCGTTCGAGCGCGTCGTCGGGGATCCCGATCGAGGGCAGGCCGAGTTCGAACGGCGGACCGATCACGGATCGGACCTCCGCCTCCGTCGGGAGTGGGAAACCTTCGCGCTCGAATGCCCACTCGAGCGAGCGCATGATCCCTGGCTCGGAGTCGCTCAACGTCCCATCCAGATCGAGCAACACATGCGTGACCGTCATCAATCGTCAAGCTTATTGAGGCCTGTCCGTGCGAACCCCAATGCCAAGCAGGCAAGCACGCCGATCGCCAGCAGGCCACCCCAAGAATCCGACCACGTCACATCGCCGAGGAAGCCGACTCTGGCGAGCCGGAGGATGTTGGTGAGCGGGTTGACCCGGGCGACGCCGTGCAGCCAACCCGTCATCACGTTCAGTGGACTGTTGGCGTCGGTGAGGAACAGGCCGAAGAACAACGTGAGTTGCATGATCGCCGCAGCTCTCATGTCTCTGAAGCGGTATGCGAGTCCGAGTGCCCAGCCTGTGCCAACCGTTGCGATGCCGAGACCGGCGACGGTCAACGTGAGCAGGCCGAGCACCCCGTCGGTGAGTCGTGCCCCGAGCAGGGAGCCGACGATCGTGACGAGCACGATCGCGAAGACGGCGCGGACCCATGCCGCCACGAGTGGGCCGATCAGCAGTGAGCGTCTTGGCGCCGGCGACATCCGGAGACGGTCGTAGAACCCGCTTTCGATGTCTCGGATCGTGGTGAATCCGATCCCGAGCCCCGCGAACGAGCAACCCATCACCACCGCGAGTGGCAGATACCAGTTGGCGGCCTTGTCGGTCGGGAAGCCGGGGATTTCGGTCACCCCTCGGTAGGTGCCGGTGAACGACACGACCTGGAACGTTGGCATCAGGAGTGCTGGAAGCAGCACCGATGGAAGCCGGAAGAGGTTCCGGATGCTTCGTACGGCGACGCCTGCTGCGCTCGACAAGGTTGCGCTCATGACCCTGCCACCCTTCGACGGAGCGTTCGCAACGCGAGTGCAACGGACACGATCGCCAGGGCCAACGGGATCAGCAGTGTTTGCGCAACCGCTTGGGCATTGAGCGAGTCGATCGTCAGCGACCGGAAACCCTCGGCGATGTACGAGAGTGGATTCAGGTTGGCGATCGCCTTGTGGTAGCCCTTCATCGTCTGGCGCGGGAAGAACGTCGACGAGAAGAACAACAGGATGAAGAGCATCGGGAATGCGCCCTGCACGGCTTCGCTCGACCCGGTCTTGATCGCCATCGCGGCCATCAAACCACCGACCACGAGGGCGACCAGGATCCCGCCGATGATCATCACGAGCACGCCCAGGACACCCGAACGAACGCTCAATCCGAACGGCAACAGGACGAGAATGAACAGCAACGTCTGAACGCCACCGTATGCCATCCCTCCCGCCAACCGGCCGACGAGGATGCTCACTCGCGACGTGGGCGATGCCAGCAACCGGTCGAAGAACCCGTTCTCGATGTCGGTTGCCAGCGCCGTCGCGCTCACCGTGGAACCGAACAGAATTCCCTGCACGATCGAGCCGGCGAGGGCGAAGTCGAGAAACGAATCGACTTTCGGGAACCCCGGGATGCTGATCGCCTTGCTGAACGACGAGGTACCGAGGGCAACGAAGAACAACGGGAACAGCAACGATGGGACGACGATCGCCGGTTGGCGGACGACGGCCAGAATCGCTCGTTTCGACATCGCCGCGGTTTGCGCCACGAACGACTGACGACGTGAGAGAAGACTCGCCGCGGCCGTCATTTCTTTCGCCCCATGCGTCGCTTGCCGGGTTTGCCCCCGTTCGCCTGATCCGCGGTCGTTCCGGCTCCTTCGAGCCGATAGCCGGTTGCTTCGGCGAACACGTCGTCGAGGCTGGGCTCTCTGAGTTCGAGATGTCGTAGCGGAATACCTGCTTCGTCCAGCCGACGGATCACATTCGAGACCTCGCCGGCGCCGGCGTTGAGGCCGACCCCGAGCGAACCCTCGGCCGTTGGTCGCAGCTCACCGAACTCGGCAAGCACTCGGGCTGCGGCCTCGGATTGGTTTCCATCGACGTCGACGAACAACGTCGGACTGCCGACCTGCGCTTTGAGTTCCGCCGGTCGACCTTCGCAGACGATCTTGCCGTGGTCGATGATCGAGATCCGTTCGGCGAGTTGGTCGGCTTCCTCCATGTACTGCGTGGTGAGCAGCACGGTCGTACCGTCGTTGTTCAATCTGCGGATTTCATCCCACAGTGCCATCCGACTCATCGGATCGAGCCCGGTCGTGGGCTCGTCGAGGAAGAGCACCGAAGGCTCGTGGATCAGTGAGAGGGCGAGGTCGAGCCGGCGCCGCATGCCACCCGAGTAGGTGCCGACACGTCGATCGCCGGCAGCGGACAAGCCGACTCGTTCGAGCAGTTCGCCGGCTTTGGTGTGGTGCTGTGATTTGGGCAAGCCGTACAGGATCGCCTGCAGGAGGAGCAGTTCGTTGCCGGTCATCAGCGGGTCGATGGCGGCATCTTGGAGGGCGACTCCGATGTTGCGTCGAACGTCGTCCGCCTGTTTGACGACATCGAAGCCGGCAACTCGTCCAACTCCGCCGGTGGGTCGCAACAAGGTGGTGAGCATCCGGACGACGGTGCTCTTTCCCGCCCCATTCGGGCCGAGGAATCCGAAGATTTCGCCAGCCTCGACGTGCAGGTCGACACCGTCGACGGCCTTGACGGTGTTGTCGCCGGATCCGAAGTACCGGATCAGCCCCTCGGCGATAATGGGAGATTCCTGGTTATTCATGGATCATCAGCTTGCCTTGATAGTTGAAGTATGTCAACCTATCACGGTGGGGAGACAGCCGCCCGGTCGGACCGAACTCGATGAAGCGCTCGTGCTGGCGATCAGCAAGATGCGCAACGTCTGGCACCAACGGATGCGCTCATTGGAGCTCTCCCCTCCGCAAGGCATCACGCTCAGGATGTTGGCCGACAGCCCGTTCCCGATGGGTTCGGTGGCCGACCTGCTGTCGTGCGACGCCTCGAACATGACAGGGATCGCCGATCGTCTGGAGGAGCGTGGTTTCGTCGAACGGATCGCCGACCCGAGCGATCGACGAGTCAAATTGCTCCAGATCACCGACGCGGGGCGGCAACTGCTCGATGTGATGGATGCCCCGCTGATCGGCGAATTCGAGGGGATCGCGTCGTTGTCGATGGACGAGCGCCGACAGCTTGCCGCTTTGCTGACTCGGGCGTTCAGCTAGCGATGCGGTGACACTGCCGCACGTGATGGCATCCCATGTCATCGTGGCGGGGAACGTCAGATCCGCTTGCTCCGATCTTCTCGGACGGTGGGCGCCCGTTCGTCGAAGCTCTCCTTCAGACGGCCGAGCACCATGCTCCACGCAACCTTCATGAACTCCGCCTCGCGTTCGTCCTCGACCATCTGGTGAACCTCGACATGACTGCCGCCGTCGAGCGACTCGATCCGGAGGTAGGCGATCCGCTCGTCGCCGGGCACTGGGATGTTGTCATCTTCGAAGTCCCAGCGCATCGCGATCAACGACGGCGAGGCGACCACGTCGTACACCCCACGAATCCGCGTGCCCCACTCCAGGGTGCAGGCGAATCTGCCGTCCACCAATGAGACGGGCACCCCCATCCATCGACTGTACGCGGCAGGATCGGTGAAACTGTCGAAGACCTGATTCGGCGTCGCAGGCAGCTCGATCGAGACGCGCACGACGAGTTCGAGTTCGGGCGTCGCCAATCTCGCCTCGGTGAGGTCGGTCGCTGGGAGCCAGCGGTCGTCGTCGGCGATCAACCGTTCGAGACCGCGCAGCTTGTCCGCCTGGATTCGGTAACGCCGGAAGTTTCCGTCGACTCTCATCTCGACGAGTCCGGACTGGCGGAGCACCGTGAGGTGCTGGGAAATCGTCGGAGCGGACACGTCGAACATGGCGGCGATGTCGCCGACGGCCATTTCACGATTGCGCACGATCCACAGGATCTCGCGTCGAATCGGCGACGACAGCGCATCGATCAGGCGCTGGAGGGTTCCTTCCACTGGGCCGAACGCTAGCGCTTGACAGCTGTTTCGAGGCTGATCTAATTTTGCCATTACCGAAATAGCTGATGAAGAGCGGGCGGCGTCGGAGGACGACGGTGGACGACGGGGCAACCGCCCCAGCTCGACGGGGTACACGCCAACCAGACACGACAGGAGTCCAGATGCCGGACCTGATGCCAATGATCCACGCCGAACGGCGGAGTCTCGCCGACACCTTGGGTGGTCTGACGAACGAACAGTGGTCACAACCCACGTGGTGCGACAAGTGGAACGTGCAAGAAGTCGTCGGGCACCTTGTCGCCGCGGCAACGATCACCGCCCCGCATTTCTTCGCGGGGTTGATCCGGACCGGTTTCAGTTTCAACCGATTCGTCGAGGGCGACCTGCAGAAGTTCGCCGCCGGAAACCCGAGTGACGTGCTGGCGAGATTCGAGAGCATCATCACCAGCACCCGCAAGCCACCGGGGCCCGCCTACGTCGCGCTCGGGGAAGTGATGGTTCATGGCGAGGACATCCGCCGCGCCCTGGGGCTGTTGGGCGAACATCCGAAGGAGCATCTCGTCACCCTGGCGGATTTGTACAAGAAGACGGGTCCGCCGTTGCACGGCAAGCGACGCAGCGAAGGGCTGCGATTCGTCGCCACCGACACCGACTGGTCCTCCGGGGAGGGGCCAGAGGTCACAGGTCCGACCATGTCGCTGATCCTCGCCCTGGTCGGTCGCAGCGGAGCACTGGTCGACCTCGATGGCCCCGGGCTGGAGACCCTCCGCCTGCGGTGCTGAGCGACTGTCGCGGCGCGGAGGTCGAGGACAGCGGAGGCCCCGCTCGAACTGCTCGTCACGCGGCTCGTGATGACAAATTTCCCACCCGAGTCGCCGTTCGTTCTCCGAGAGCCCGGTGGGGATCCGATCGCTCGCTCGCCCGATGGGCCACCGAACGGCAGGCGTCGAGCACACTCGCAACGAAGTGACTCGAACGATCCATGCACGCTGTGTGGCCACCCGCCACCGTGTGCACGGAGGCCCCGGGCACCGCCCGGGCGAGTTCGAATTGTTGACGAGTCGGCACCACGTCGTCGTCGAGCGAGACGAGCACGGCGGTGGGCACGTCGATGCTGCCGGCCCAGTGGCGGGAGTCGAATCGACCGATCGCCCGCCCGGCGTCGACGACTTGGGTCCAATCATGCAGCAGGACCTGTTCGACCATCCAAGATGGACGATCGCGGTGCTCGAGTCGCCGCGTCCATGCCGAGCCCGACCAACGACCGATCGCCCGCACGGGTGTCGTCGACGCCACGGCGGACGTCCCGTTGAGGACCGAGAAGAACGCCCGTCTGGCAGGGGTGGCGGCGAAGTGGCGGCTGGTCGCGCACAGCACGAGACCCGCGACGAGGTCGGGGTGGCGTCGCCACACGAGCGAAGCGATCGGTCCCCCCATGGAGTAACCGACAGGGATGCATCGATCCACCCCGAGCTGAGCGGCAACCGCGGCGACGTCGTCGGCGCAGTCCTCGAGCCGGAAGCCCGCAGGAGCGCGGAGCCCGCGACCGTGGCCGCGATGATCGAAGGCGACCACGCGGAAGTGGCGACCGAGCGCCTGGTAGCTGGTCTGCCAGTTGAGATCGGCGGTTGCCGTCCAGCCGTGCAGCAACACGAGGACGGGAGCCCCGGGAGGGCCTGGGAGTTGGCGGACGAAGACTTGTCCGCGTCCTGGAAGACGAATCAGGTCACCTGCAGGGAGCGCTGGCGCGTCGTTCGATGCCGCCTGCTTCTCGCGTGTCCCGTCGACCTGCGTGGCGTGCATCCGTGGACCTCCCGTCGGCTACCAGAGAGTTCCGAACGAGCACCCGAATACATGACGCTTCGCCGAGATCCATGTTGAACAGGCTGTCGAGGTCGGCATCATGCAATGCAATCGGCCCGGACCAGCGACAACTCAAGCGAAACCGAGCCGACTTGCCCAATCCGCCACGATGGAATCGGGTCAGATGGTTCCAGAAGTGAATGCGTAACCGAGCGCTCCGAACGAGAGACCGTCGGTGATCTCGCCCGCGATCAACAAGCGCCGGACTTCGTCGATCGTGTGCCATTCGACTTTGGCTGCCTCGTTCGTGTCCGTCGGCTCGCCACGGTGCACAGCATCGATCGACGTGAAGATGTGAAACGTCTGATCGAGGATTCCGTTGGCCGGGTGGAACGAACACAACCGTTGGACCGTCTCGGGTTCCCAGCCGGACTCCTCCAGCGATTCTCGTCGAGCCGCTTGGGGAACGGTCTCCCCGGCGTCGACCGCGCCCGCTGGGATCTCCCAGCCCCAGGTGTCGCTGATGAAGCGGTGCCGGTAGAGCAGGAGCACATACCCATCACGAATCAAGATCGTGCCAGCCGCTTCGCCTGGCATTCGAACGACGTGATGATCGATCTGCGTGCCGTCGGGCATGACGACGTCAGCCGTGACGAGCCGGACCCAGGCACTGTCGTAGATCAGCCGGTCACCCCGGTTGAGCCAGGTTCCTGGTCGCGCAAGTTCCGCCATGTCGCGTCCTGGTCAACTCGTGGCGGCGCGGATCGCAGCCCACACTTTCTGGGGAGTACACGGCATGTCGATGTGTCGAATCCCGAGATACGAGATGGCGTCGATCACTGCAGACTGAACGGCGGGTGTTGATCCGATCGTGCCGGACTCGCCGATCCCCTTCGCTCCGAGCGGATTCACAGGCGTTGGTGTTTCCATCGCGACCCGCTCGATTTGAGGGAGCAGATCGATCGAGATCATCGTGTAGTCGGCCAGGTTCGACGTGATCGGATTCCCGTCGCTGTCGTAGCGGACCTCCTCGTGGAGCGCCTGGGCGGCGCCCTGAGCGACACCGCCGTGGACTTGCCCGGCGATCAGCAACGGGTTGATCATGGTGCCTGCGTCGTCGCAGGCGATGTGACGGATGTGCTCGACCTGGCCGGTTTCGATGTCGACCTCGACGACGGCGACGTGGGACCCGAACGGATACGTGGGCATACCAGCTGTGAAGATTCCCTCCTGAGCCAGCCCGCCGGCGTCGTGCTGCGAGGCGGCAACGTCTGCCCAACTCACGGACTTGGCGGGGGTGCCGGCGACGTGGAATGTGCCGGTGACGGTATCAAGCTCGATGTCTGCGCGATCGGCCTCCAGCAGATTTGCAGCAAGTTGCTTGGAGCGATCGACCAACGCGATTGCCACCTCGTGAACTGCCGCGCCACCTTGTTGCAGTGACCGGGAACCCATCGTCCCGTTCCCGACCGGAGTGCGTTGGGTATCGCCCCACACGAGCGTGAACTTGTCGATGTCGATCCCGGTTTGCGCGCTCGCAAGCATCGACCACGCCGTGTCGTGGCCCTGGCCGTGAGGTGATGTGCCGGTGAAGATCGTTCCAGTGCCATCGTCGTGGATCTCGATCTTCGCCGCCTCGCTGAAATCTCCGACAGCACCGGTGATCTCGACGTAGACGCTGACGCCGATCCCGAGTTGCCTGACGTCGCCTGCCTCACGCCGTCGCTGCTGCTCGGCCCGCAGCGCTGGATAGTCCGCTTGTGCGAGGGCTCGGTTGAGGCTCTCCTCGTAGTCGCCGCAGTCGTACACCTGGCCGATCGGTGTGGTGTGCGGCTCCATGAACTTCGGAACCAGGTTGATTCGACGCAACTCGACCGGATCCATGCCGATTTCGAGGGCGAACAAATCCATCGCTCGTTCCGCCGCGACGGTGGCTTCGGGCCGTCCGGCGCCGCGATAGGCGACGATCGGCGTCGTGTTGGTGACGACCGACAAACAGTGCGCCTCGACCCGCTCGAAGTCGTAGACCGCGGCGGCCATCACTCGCGTGCAGAACGTCCCGAGCACCGTGCCCACCTCGGCGAAACCGCCCGAATCTTGAAAGAGCTCGAGCCGGAGGTGGGTGACTCTGCCGTCGCGTCGTCCGCCCACGGTGACCTTTTGGAGTTGGGCCCGACCATGCCCGAGGTTCGTCATCGATTCGCTGCGAGTCTCCTTGAACCGAATCGGACGCCCCGTCTCGCGTGCCAGCACCCCGAGCAGCAGTTCCTCCGAGTAACACCCGATCTTGGCGCCGAACCCACCACCGACGTCGGGCGTGATCACCCGCAGTTGACGCTTGTCGATACCGGTCGCAGCGGCGATCGGGTCGATCGCGCCCTGAACGTGTTGGGTTGACAACCACACGACCAACTGGTCGCCGTCCCATGCGGCGGCACCGGCGCGAGGCTCGAGGGGGCACGGGGCGACGCGTTGGTTGACGATCGTCTCGTTGATCACGACCTCGCAGTTCTCGAAGAACTCGGGGCCGGTATTGCGCTCGCCGCCGACCAGTGCGGAATCGAATACGACGTTGCTGCCGGCTTCGTCGTAGATGTGCAGATCGCTGGCGAGCGCTTGCTCGATGTCGACGAGAGCGGGCAGCGGATCGATGTCGACGTACACCGAGTGAGCGGCGTCAGTGGCCTGCTCGTAGGTCGTGGCGACCACCGCCACGACGGGCTCACCGACCCAGCGGACCCTGTCGGACGCCAGCAACGTTCGCTTCACGCCGGGATTGAACGGCGAAGCGGCCGGCTCGAGCGACAGGTCGCCGGCCGTGAAGACACCGATCACACCGGGCATCGATTTCGCCTCGGCGGTGTCGATCGACACGATCGTGCCGTGGGCGGCTGTCGATCGGGCGAACACGACGTACGCAGCACCCTCCAGCCGATCGTCGATCAGGTCGTCGAGGTACACACCCCCCGTTGTGAGGAACTTCGGGTCCTCCTTGCGAAGCACGATCTCGCCCAACACGCTTGCGGCCACCTGGTACCTCCATGATTGCGATCCTGCGGATCGGTCCTGATTGCGATCCTGCGGATCGGTCCTGATTTCGATCCTGCGGATCGGTCCTGATTGCGATCCTGCGGATCGGTCCTGATCACCGAACGCAGCGCACGCTACCGACCAGCGGGCGTTACGGAGCAACGGTCGGCGGCGGCGGCGGGTTGGCCCGCAGGGCAACGATGCCTTTGACCAGGCTGTACGGCCATCCGTCAGGAAGCGCAGTGGGCACCGGAGGGAGCTCGAGAATCGACTCGCGATGCTCGCCGATCTCGACGAAGCCGAGCTCCTCCCTGGCGGCTTCACGCACGCCATCATCGGTCTTCAGACGCTCGACCTCGTTGCGGAGATCGTTGTTGATCTGGTCGAGTTGGGTCAGTTGATCGCTGCGTTCGGCGATTTGGGCGTCCTGCCCGAAGTATGTCTGGATCGGCAAACCGAACAGTGCTGCAGCTGCCGCGCCAGCGATCGCAAGGGCAACGATTCCGAGCAGCACCGTGGAGCGGTGATTGCGAATCACCCGCCGGTCGAATGGGATCGGTCGGCTGAGGTCGCCGACCCGAGAACGACCACGTGCCGAGGGTCGTGGCGGTTCGGCGCGTTTCACCGTTGTCCGTTTGTCACCGACCCTGTTGTCCACGTCGAGAAGCTTGTCAGGTAGGCGAGGTCGAATCGTGTCAGTGCGAACGACGGGCCAGCGCCGCTCTGCCCCGGAACGCTGCAGCCTCGCCGAGTTCGGCTTCGATGCGGAGCAGTTGGTTGTACTTGGCGACTCGATCTGAGCGAGCCGGAGCCCCGGTCTTGATCTGCCCACAGTTGGTCGCCACGGCGAGGTCGGCGATCGTCGCATCTTCGGTTTCTCCACTGCGATGACTCATCACCGCGGTGTAACTGTTGCGCATCGCCAACTCGACCGTGTCGAGCGTTTCGGTGAGCGAACCGATCTGATTGACCTTGACGAGGATCGAGTTGGCGGTCGCCTTGTCGATGCCCATCTGGAGCCGGCGCGTGTTCGTGACAAACAGGTCGTCCCCAACCAGTTGACAACGATTACCGATCGCATCGGTCAACGTCTTCCAGCCGTCCCAGTCATCTTCCGCCATGCCATCTTCGATCGACACGATCGGGTACGTGTCGACGAGCCGGGTCCAGTAAGCGCTCAGCTCTTCCGACGACAGCACCTTGCCTTCACCATCGAGGTGGTAGGCGCCGTCGCGATAGAGTTCGCTGACTGCTGGGTCGAGTGCGATCGCGATGTCTTCGCCAGGCACGAAACCGGCCGCCTCGATCGCCTCGATCAACAGGACGATGGCGTCCTCGTTCGACGCCAGGTTCGGGGCGAAACCACCCTCGTCGCCGACTGCCGTGGCAAGTTTCTTGTCGTGCAGGACCTTCTTGAGGACGTGGTACGTCTGCGTTCCCCAGCGGACTGCCTCGCTGAACGAGGGCGCTCCCACCGGCATGATCATGAACTCTTGGAAGTCGACGCTGTTGTCAGCGTGGACGCCTCCGTTGAGCACGTTCATCATCGGCACCGGAAGCACGTGGGCGTTGACGCCACCGACGTAGCGGTAGAGCGGGATTTCGAGGTGATCGGCGGCAGCTTTCGCAACCGCGAGGCTGGTACCGAGGATCGCGTTGGCGCCGATCCGGCTCTTGTTGTCGGTGCCGTCGAGGTCGAGCAGTTCGCGGTCGATGCCACGCTGATCGAGTGCCTCGAAGCCTTCCAGCACTCCGGCGATCTCCGAGTTCACGAACCCGACAGCGGTCTGCACGCCCTTGCCCATGTAGCGCTCACCACCGTCGCGTAGCTCGACCGCTTCGTGCTCGCCGGTCGAGGCGCCGCTGGGTACGGCGGCACGGCCGCGCGCCCCGGACGACAGGACGACCTCGACTTCGACGGTCGGGTTGCCGCGGGAATCGAGGATTTCGCGGCCTGCAACGTGAATGATCTCGCTCATACGGCGGTACACCGTATCGGCGGGCTACAGGTTTGGGAGCCGGATCTCACCCGTGTGGTCGGATCCCTCAGCCGAGAGCTTGTCGTCCAGCTGGACCTTCTCGTCCGGTGCTCCTTCCAACAGTCGCAAGTAGTCGTCGAGTGCGACTCGCAGCGGGATTGCATGCCCGGCCTGCTCCGCCATGTACCAGCGGTGTTCGAGCAACTGATGGAACACCTCGGCATCTTCCAGTCTGCTCCGCAGTTCATCGGGAATCGCCGCCATGATCGGCTCGAAGCGAAGGTCGAGCCATCGCACCGCGACTACGTTCTCGGGGAGCGAGCGTCCTGTGCGACGTTGGATCTCCGCCCCGAACTTGTGGATGTCATTGATCATTCGGCGAGCCTGGTTCTCGCCGGTCGCAAGACCTGTGAGACTGGCGAGACGGTCGGCGTGAAAGCCGTGCTCGACGACGCGCGGCACGTATCGCATCGAGGCGCCGCCTTCGGTCGTGACGATCTCCATCTCCCCGACGTCGAAACCCAACTCGTGAAGCCGTTCGAGTCGCCGGCGAATCGTCATCACGTCGCCGAGCGGAACGGTTGATTCGGATTTCAACTCGGCCCACAACTGGTTGTACCGCTCCTCGAGCGCTAAGGCCACGGCGATCGGGTCGATGCCCTCGGCGAGCCGCCCACCGGCCTGCAGGTCGAGCAATCCGCCGGCGACGTTGTCGGTGGCGATGAGTAGATCGAACGCGCGTTGGCCGGGCGTCAACTCGAGATGCCATTCGGCGGTCTCGACGTCGATGATGTACGCCTGCAGGGCGCCGGCGTCGCGCCGGAACAACGTGTTCGACAACGAACAGTCACCCCAGAAGAACCCGGCGAGGTGGATCCGAACCAGCAGTACGACGAGTGCGTCGAGCATTCGATCACCGAGCGATGGGATCGCCATCCCTCGGCCCATCAGCAGGGATCGATACGGGAGCGAGAAGTCGAGATGGCGGGTCACGATCATCCCGTCGTTGTCGGGTCGGTCGGTGACAACAGCGACCATTTCCGCCGTCGGGAGGCCGGCATCGGCGATCTCTCGCAACAGTCGATATTCACGTTCGGCGAGTTCGTCAGGTAGTTCCTTGACGACATACGAGATGTCCCCGAACTCGACGAGTTTGACGACGTGCCGGTGCAACCCGAGGACGTCGTGGACGTTGTCGATCGTCCACGACTCGAGTGGCTCGGCGAGCGGCAGTTCGGAGATGGCTGCGTGAGCAGCGGGGTGAGCGACAGTGACCCGCATCGGCTCAGTCTGGCACCGCCTGCACCGGAGTTCGCTCGAAAACCACTCAAGACGCTTGATCTGCGCGACGATATGGACGTGTGGGAATGCAGACGTTGATGAATGCCGGCGCTGGTGACACCAAGAAGCGCGGCAAGACGTCGGCCGGGCCTGCCGAGGGGGTCATCACACGAACGACGATCACTCCCGCTCCTGGTTCCGGGTCGGCGCCGGCTCAGGCCGCGACCAGACGACAACTCCGTGAAGACGCACCGAAGCGGAAACGTGACGAACTGACGTCGGCGAAGGAGCCGTTCAAGGGTCCCGAGGTGATGCGGGTGGTGATCACTACGTTGCTCGGCGCGCTGACGATGTTGACGGTCGGCGGGGCGATTCTGATGTTGCTGCTCTGGCAGCAGAATCGTGACGCGGGCGTGCTCACGGCACAACTGAATCGCACCTGGGATCTCTTCGAGACGCTCAGGGAGATCGAACGAATCATCGCCCTGTTCGTGATTCCGGTTGCGGTCGCATGGATCGCCCTGGCGACGATCAACGTGCGGCGGGCAACTGGGCTACGTCGAAACGTGGTCGTGGCAGCTGGCAGTCTCCCCGTTGCGCTGTTCGGGATTTGGATGGTGGGATCACAGGTGGTCGCCGAATCCGGGGATTGGGTCGGGAAGTCGGCCGGTGTCGCGCTGCAAGCGGTGCTCGCCACGATCCCGCTGTTGGCAATCGAACGAGTCGCCGAAGCGGCCGAATCCCGCCGTCGACCATTGCGTGCGACGTTCCTCATCTCGATCGCGTACCTGGCGCTGCTCCAAGGACTTGGCGCCCTCTCGACGATCGACAAGACGACCGACGCCGATCGTTGGGGTCATCTCGGCGCATACCTCGTGATCGGCGCACTCATCCAGGCGCTCGGAGCGTTGTCCGCCAACGAGGCGATGCGGGCGCTGCAAGTCGGCACCGAGCACCGCTACACGCTTCGCCACAAGTTCGGCGAATCGCTCCTCGGTCAAGTCGTCGGTCACTGATACTCGTGGCTGATTCCCGACCTCTGATTTCCGACCCTCTGATTTCCGACCCTCTGACATCCGACCTCTGACGCCGGCTACTTGATCTCGTCCCACAACTGATCGAGTGTTTCGAGATCACTGGCGTGCATATCCAGACCGCGTTCGGCGGCGAGGATCTCGACTCGCTCGAAACGAGCGCGGAACTTGTTGGCGGCGGCACGCAGCGCGGACTCCGGGTCGACGCCGAGGTGGCGGGCGACATTGACCACCGAGAAGAGCAGGTCGCCCAATTCGTCGATGACCGCATCAGTGTCGTTGCCCGCCGCGGCGATGATCAGTTCGCCGGCTTCCTCGGCAATCTTCGGGAGCGCCCCTTCGACGTCTGGCCAATCGAAACCGACTTTGGCAGCTTTCTTCTGGACGGCGTGGGCGTATGCAAGTGACGGCAGCGCAGCGGGAATTCCGTCGAACACCGAGGTGCGTCCTTTTTCGGCGCGTTTGATCGAGTCCCAGTTGCTGAGCACCTGTTCGGTCCCGTCGACCTCGACGTCGCCGAATACGTGCGGGTGGCGTCGGACCAGCTTGTCGTGGACACCCCGGGTGACATCGGAAATCGTGAATCGACCTTGCTGCTCGGCGATCGTGGCATGGAACTCGATCTGGTACAGCAGATCGCCGAGTTCCTCGATCAACAGGTCGTCGGTGGAAGGGTCATCGGGGTCGAGCCCCTGAATCGCGTCGACGACCTCATATGTTTCCTCGATCACATACGGAATCAGGCTGTGATGAGTCTGTTCGATGTCCCACGGACACTGCTCCCGGAGCATTCGGGCGAGTTGATGGAATCGCACATAGCCATCGGCGATCGACGTGGTGAGATTGGGGATGTACAACGACGTGAGGTGGTCGGCTTCGAACGTGCGGTCGATCTCCGACCAGGTCGTATGGACGATCCGTTCGTCGTCGGTGCCGAGCGCTTGGAGCAGTATCACCGGTGTGTCGTCGAGCCGGCCGTCCACGTCGTCGATCGACAATTTGATGTCTGAAAGCACCCAGTTGGCATGGGTGTGGGCGACGAGTAGGGCACCGGTCGCGCACGTCGCCGCTGTAGCGAATTCGTGGCCGTCGATCAATGTGACACCGGCCTCGATCGGATCGATCTCGAGCCTCGCCCAGACGACATCGAGAAACGAGATCGCCGGGAGAAGCCGGCACTCGACCCGCCGATCGGCGCGAAGCGTGGCGACAGAGCGTTCGAGCACGAGTGGAGACCCGGGTACGGCGTACAGGATCTCGCCGTGCTCGTGCGCTGCCTCGACGAGTTCCTCCACAACAGCCGCATAGACGTCGGCGAAGGTGTCGGCGCGCTCGTAGACGTGATCGAACGAGATCGAGTCGGCAACGAGATCGGCGGAGGGATGTTGCCGAGTGCGCACGTATCGATGCGGGATCCGCTCGATCGCGGCGAGCGTCTCGTACGTGACGTGGTCGCGACCGCCCGGCCCGAGCCCGACAATCACGATCCGGGGCGCGCTCACTTCAGCCGAGCGCCACGACGCTGCCACTCTCGAAGTCGAATGCTCCGAATCGTGGGTCGACGTAGATGTCGGAGTCTTGGACGAAGCCGACGACTTCGGTGACGACATTCGGGTCGATCGCCTGGAGCGTCGTCAGCAACTCCGTGGCCTGGAGTTGGTCGGTTGATTGAAGACTCACTACGTAGAAGTTCGGGGCGAGTTCGACCACTCGGTGCGGATCGGCGGCGCTCCAGCCTTTCAGCTGGGCGTTGGCCTCGGGACCGAGGTCGGCCGATGGGGCGCATCCTCGTGCCCCGGCGCCCGTCGCAGTGGCATCGGTGTCGGCGGCGACTGCGCTTGCAGGATCTCCGGCGCGCAGGCGTTCGACGGCCTTTGTCGCGGCGGCGGAATCGGCGGCAACCAGCACGTTGATGCACGCCACCCCGCTCGCCTCGGGTCCCTGCTCGTAGCGCTCGATGAAGCCGACGGCCCTTGATGCTTCGAGGTAGATCCATTGATTGATCAACCCTCTCGCAGCGTCACCGGTGATGGTCGATCCGCCGGCTTCGGGCAGTGATTCGGTTTCGGATTCGAATTGGTGCTGGCTGAGCTCAGCATCGCCGACGCGGGCGACGACGTTGTCGTCGGTGAAGGTGGCGCAGGCGCTCAGGCCGACGAGCGCGGCAGCCAAAACGGCGAGTCGTGTGAACGGAGCTTGACGAAGAAACACGAGGGTCAACCTATCTGTACAGGGTCGGCTGCTGCAGGTTCGGCCGGGACCGTTTCGACCGACACCGGTTCCGGCGGCAGCAGTTCGTCGAGGAACGCGACCAGGAATGTGGCGGCATCCTTGCCACGCGGGATCGGCACGACGAGTTGTCGCAGGTCCTCCTTGTGAATCGCGCCTTTCGAGAGTCGCTTCAGCCGCATCGCCGCCGAGAGCTTGAGATCGAGTGGAGAGAGCCGGGCCTGATCACTCATGATCTGCATATCGGTGATTGCCAATCGGTGACACTCGGCTCGCAGCCGACCGACCATCAACAGCGCTTCGGCCGGCTCAGGGAGCGGACCGTAACGATCTTGCCACTCGACTCGGATGTCCTCGACCTCGGCGTTCGACGTGACGGCTGCCAGTCGCCGGTAGGCCTCGAGACGCAGCTCCTCCTTGGTGACGTAGTCCTTCGGGAGGAACGCATCGGTCGGCACGTCGAGTTTGATCTCGGACGGCGGCTTGATCGGCTCGCCCTTCATCTCGGCCACCGCCTCGG
>JAYVFI010000010.1:0-68740 GCA_043773365.1 Ilumatobacteraceae bacterium | reverse complement strand
GTGGTTCCTTCTGGTCTCTGTGAGAAGAACCACAGGTACCACCACCGGACCCACCTCACGGTGGATCCGTCACCCCAACCTCCGGACAGGAAGGTCTAGTCCGCTGACTCGATGACGGCGACCATTGCATCCACCTGTACATCGACCTGTACATCGACCTGAACATCGACCGGTACATCGAGCGCTACATCGACGAGCAGATCGACGAGCACAACGACCGTCACGTCGACGGACCCAGCACGACGTCGCAATCGAGTACGTCGCCGGCAAGCACGCTCGACGCCAGCACCGAGCCGGCCTCCGAAAGGTCGGCGTGCCCGAACGAGAGGGCGTCGTGCAGGCTGACCGGGGCGCGCACGGTCAACACCTCGACCGGATGACGCTGGCTGACCTTCGCTTCCGTCTTGGCGCGTCGAACGAGTCCGAGCACATCGAGGGTGGCGTCGACCAGGGTCGGGTCGCCACCGGCTGCGGCCTGACTCGGCCACGGTTGCGTGTGCACGCTGCTGTCGTGCCACCAACTCCAGGATTCCTCGGCCGCAAACGGGAGGAACGGGGCGAACAGTCGCTGCATCGTGTCGAGCGCTTCACGGAGCGCCGCCCGGGCCGAGTTGGCGGGATCATCGCCGCGTGATCCGTAGGCCCGGGTCTTGACCAGTTCCACGTAGTCGTCGCAGAACCACCAGAAGAACGACTCGGTCCGCTCGAGCGCACGGGCGTAGTCGAAGCCGTCGAAGGCGATCGTCGCCTCGGCGATGACGGCGTCGAGTTTGGCGAGCATCGAGAGGTCGATCGGATCGGTCACGCGGGTCCCTTCCGCAACCGCACCGGACTGCAGCGCGAACTTCGACACGTTGAGGAGTTTGTTGGCGAGCTTGCGCCCGACCTTCATCTGGTCCTCGCTGAATGCGGTGTCGGTGCCGGCCCTTGCCGAGGCGGCCCAGTACCGCACGGCATCGGTGCCGTACGTGTCGAAGAGATCGATCGGCGTGACAACGTTGCCCTTCGACTTCGACATCTTCTTCCGGTCGGCATCGAGGATCCATCCCGACAGCGCAGCATTGGCCCATGGCACACAACCGTGTTCGTGGTGGCTGCGGACCGTGGTGGCGAACAGCCAGGTGCGGATGATGTCGTGGCTTTGCGGTCGCATGTCCATCGGGAACATGCGCTCGAACAGGTCGGCGTCGGGCTCCTCCCAACGACCGGCGATCTGCGGTGACAGCGACGAGGTCGCCCAGGTGTCGAAGATGTCGGGGTCGCCCGCGAACCCGCCAGGCTGGTTGCGCTGATCGGCGGTGAAACCCGACGGTACATCGGTCGACGGGTCGATCGGCAGGTCGGATTCGGCGGGCAGGAGTGGACGACTGCGGTCGGGCTCGGCGTCGGCGTCGAGCGGATACCAGACGGGAATCGGCACACCGAAGAACCGCTGGCGGCTGACCAGCCAGTCGCCGTTGAGTCCCTCGACCCAGTTCTCGTAGCGGTGCTGCATGTGACTCGGATGCCAGGTGATCTCGGCACCGCGGGCCACCAGTGCCTTTCGCAGGTCGCTGTCGCGGCCGCCGTTGCGCACGTACCACTGATGACTGGTGACGATCTCGAGCGGTCGTTCGCCGCGCTCGTAGAACTTCACCGGATGCATGATCGATTTCGTGTCGCCGATCATCTCGCCGGATGCCTGGAGCTGATCGACGACGATCCGTTGGGCCTGTTTGACGGTTTGCCCGGCGATCGCTGCGTAGGCATCGGAGTCGACGCCGTCCGGGGCATCGGCCAGGATCCGTCCGTTGCGGCCGATGATCGGTCGCGTCGGAAGGTTCAACTCGCGCCACCACGTGACGTCGGTGGTGTCACCGAACGTGCAGATCATGGCGATTCCGGTGCCCTTGTCGGGCTGTGCAAGCGGGTGGGCGAGGATCGGGACCTCGACCCCGTACAGCGGGGTCAGCACCGTCGTGCCGAACAGTGCCTGATAGCGCTCGTCGTCCGGGTGGGCGACGAGGGCGACGCAGGCCGCCAGCAGTTCGGGGCGGGTCGTGTCGATCAGGACCTGGGCGCCGGCTGGCGTGCCGCTCGTTCGGTGGAATGCCAGTGTGTGGTACGCCGCTGGTCGTTCGCGGTCTTCCATTTCGGCTTGGGCGACTGCGGTTTGGAAGTCGACGTCCCACATCGTCGGAGCTTCCTGGCTGTATGCCTCGTTGCGGGCGAGATTGCGGAGGAACGCCCGCTGACTGATTCGCCGGCTGCGCTCGTCGATCGTTGCGTAGAGCAGCGTCCAGTCGACGGACAGACCCAGCCGCCGGAACACGTCCTCGAAGACTTTTTCGTCGATCTCGACCAGTTCGTCGCACAGTTCGAGGAAGTTCGGCCGCGAAATCGGGATGGCGTGGTGATCCTTGGGCGGGTCGCCGCGGAACGGCGGCTGGAAGCCCGCGACGTAGGGCTGGCTCGGATCACACCGGACGCCGTAGTAGTTCTGGACTCGACGTTCGGTCGGGAGGCCGTTGTCGTCCCACCCCATCGGGTAGAACACGGACTTGCCATTCATCCGCTGATACCGAGCAACCGCGTCGGTTTGCGTGTACGAGAACACGTGCCCCATGTGGAGTGAGCCACTCACCGTTGGGGGCGGTGTGTCGATCGAGAAGACGTCGGCACGTACGGCGTCGGCGTCGAATCGATAGATCCCGTCGAGTTCCCACTGGGCAGCCCAGCGCGACTCGATCCCGTCGAGTGAAGCCTTGTCCGGAATGTTCTCCATAAGCCCTAGAGGCTACGGCGTCATCATCGACGCAAACCGACCGGTATCGGCCCCGCACGCAGCCCCATTAGCGTGGTTTCGATGGAGGCTGAGTTCGTCGTGGTCGGTTCGGGGTCGGCGGGAGCTGCGCTCGCCGGCCGGCTCTTAGAGGCCGGGAGGGATGTGATCATGCTCGAAGCCGGGCCCGATTACGGCACGCTCGACAGCGGTCGGTGGCCGACCGAGTTGCTCGATGCCCGGATGCTGGCGACATCGCATGACTGGGGCTACGCCGACGATCGTTGGACGTTCGAGCGGGCGCGTGTGATCGGCGGCTGTTCGTCGCACAACGGGGCGATCGCCGCCGTCGGGCACCGTGTCGACTACGACTCCTGGGGCGTGCCCGGTTGGTCGGGCGCGGAAGTGGCGCCCGTGTTCGACGAGGTCGTGCGCCGCATGCGTGTGCGGGCGTACCACCGGACGGATGCCGTTCCGTTCCATTCCCACTGCGTCGACGCCGCCGAGTCGATGGGATGGACGATCGCCAGCGATCTGTGCGATCTCGATGCCAACGATTCGTTCGGGATGGAAACCGTCAACGTGGTCGGCACCACGCGCTGGAACGCGGCCTTTGCCTACCTCGACCCGGTTCGTCAACGGGCGAACCTGCGGATCGTCGACGAAGTCGTCGTCGATCACGTGATCGACGATCTGAACGGCGCCGTCGTGCACGCATGCCGGCGCGGCGAGCCGGTCGAGATCCGCGCCGGCACGGTCGTGCTCAGCGCCGGCGTCTATGCAACGCCGGCGATCCTGCAGCGCTCGGGGATCGGCGACCCGGTGCTGTTGCGACACGTCGGGGTGCCGGTCGTGGCCGATCTTTGCGGCGTCGGCGGCAACCTTCATGATCATCCCATGTTCCACGCCGACCGGGCGGTTGGCGTGGAACTCCAGCGCTGGCTCGACGACGTTGCCGCGACGGGTTTCCTTCCCGAGGAGCAGACGCTCGGGAAGGCCATCTCCGACCAATCGGCCGACGGGCTCTACGACCTGCACGTGTTCCCCGTTGTGGGGAGCAACCAGACCAGCGTGTTGTACGGCCGGGCAACGGTCGAGGTTGCCTGCATGACGCCGCACAGCCGAGGCGGGGTGCGAATCACGAGCCGTGATCCGGACGCCCACCCGCGGATCGACCACGGTTACCTCACGGATCCCGGCGGGCACGACATCGCCGTCATGCGAGACGGGTTGCGGATCGCCAATCAGATCCTCGATCATCCCGGCGTGTCGGGGCTGCTCGGAGGACCGCTCACCGACGGTTCGACCGATGCCGCGATCAGGGCGCAAGTGGCCCACTACTACCACCCGGTGGGTACCTGTCGGATGGGCGATGGCGACGACGCCAACACCGTGTGCGACGGGCGCGGCCGCGTGATCGGTCTTTCGAACGTCGTGGTGGCGGATGCCTCGCTGATGCCGCAGATCCCACGTGCCAACACCAACCTCCCGACGGTCATGATCGGCGAACGAATTGCGGCGCTGTTGCTCGGATCGTGACAGGTTGTTCTGCTGTGCCGGGTCGCTCAGGGATCCTGTTGCGGCTGGTCAGGTGCTTGTGCCAATTCGTCGTCCAGTTCTTCGCGACGTGACCGGTAACGCCTCCCGAGGGCGACCACCGTGACCGGTACGTAGAACGCCCTCGCCGAGAGCGATACCTCGCTCAACGGCCGTTTGAGCACCGGCACTCGGTAGGCGAAGAAGCGGTAGATCAGGAACAACATGATCAGGACGTGCAAACCGAACATCGTCCAGATGAATCCGTCGAGGTCGGTTGCGCTCATCACGGTCGTCGTGAGGATCGGGCCGAGCAACGCTCCCGAGCCGTACAGCATCACCAGTTTCGAGGCTGCCGCCGGGATCTTCTCGGGCGGCACCCAGTCGTTCGTGTAGGCGCCGGCGATCGAGTAGAGCGGGAAGCTCGAACCGCCGATCAGCGCCATCAGTCCCAACCCGGTCCAGCCTTCCGGCCCCTGCGACAGCAGCACGAGGCAGGCGATGACCGTCGCGAACGCCGCCATCGCCCCGACCTGGCGTCGGTCGACGTCGTCCGACGCTGCCGCGATCGGCCAGTGAAACAGGAGCGCGCCGATCTCAGGGGCAGCCACGAACCGGCCGATCTCCCCGGCGCTGAAACCGGCCCGGGTGGCGTACACCGCGCCGAGGGCGATGAATCCGCCGTGGGCGAGACCGACGAGCAAGCTGGTGCCGACGCCCGTCGGGACGATGTCGAGCATCTCGCGAATGGAGAGATGCTCCGGCTCCTCCATCATCGGGGGAGCGGCGTCCTCCGACAGGGCGACGGGGGCGACGGCCAGCGAGATCAGGATCGCCCCAACTGCAAACCCGGTGACCGCTTTCGGGTCGACGGTGCTGAACAGCAACTGCCCCGCTGCATAGCCGCCAGTGGTGACCAGGCCGTAGATCGCCAGCAGCCGTCCGCGATGGCGGCTCCCAGTGAGTTGATTCAGCCACGCCTCGGCCACGACGTACTGACCGGCGAGGCATAGCCCGGTGATGAATCGCAGGACGATCCACGATGCTGGTGTGACGCTCAGGCCGATTCCGAGGATTGTTGCCGAGAGGATCGCCGCCAGGGCGGTGTAGACCCGGATGTGCCCGACCTTGTTGAGCGCTTTGAGGGCGAGCCGTGAGCCGATCAAGAACCCTGCGTAGTAGGCGGCGCTGATCACGCCGATCGTGCCGGTCGAGAAGTTCTCGAGTTCGGAACGAACGCCCAGCAGCGTGGCGAACAGCCCGGCACCCATCAGCATCAGGGCCAACCCGACGAACAGCGCCCACGTCGCCCAGGCCAGCGACGACGTCGCCGACGGACCATCGGCCTGCACGGCGATCGGTCCGGTGATGTCAGCCACCGGACCAATCGTAGTGCCGTTCCGCTGCGTGGGCCGGTTCCGCATTCCGGAACTCCTACACTTCCCTGATGTCGAGTGTGCAGTCTGTCGAGCGGGCGTTTGCCTTGCTGCGGTGCTTGTCGGCCGGGCCGGCGGGCGTGTCGGAACTTGCCGAACGATCCCAGCTCCCGAAGAGCACCGTGTCACGCCTGCTGTCGACGCTGCAGGCGCTCGGCGTCGTCGAACAACTCGACGCCGGCAGTGACTACCGGATCGGGGCCGGTTTGATCGACATCACCGCCGGTGCCTCGCCGGGCCGCAGTTTGATCGCCCTGGCGCGTCCGTATCTGACCGAGTTGGCCGAATCGCTCGGTGAGGCCACCGGCCTCTCCGTGATCGATGGCGACTGCGTCTACTACCTCGACCAGATCGACAGTTCGCATGCCGTCCAGGTCCAGGACTGGACCGGCGAGCGGGTTCCGCTCCACGTCGTGTCGTCGGGCCTGGTGTTGTTGGCTGCGTTGAGTGAGCCACGTCGCGAGGCGTACCTGAGCGGCAACCTGGCCCACTCGACGCCGCGCACGATGACCGACCCTGCGGCACTGCGGGCTCGACTCGAACACGTTGCCGCGCGGGGCGTGGAGTGGGTCTTCGAGGAGTACGCGGAAGGCATCAACTCGGTCGCCGCTCCGGTGCGCGATGCGACCGGGCACACCGTCGCCGCGCTCCACGCCCATGGCCCGAGCTACCGGTTCCCCGCGGGCAACGCCGATGCGATCGCGGCCGAGGTCGTCGACGCCGCACAGCGGGTCACGGCACGCTTGGCCGGCAACGTTCCTCGCTAACTGCGTCCCCGTTGCCCCGGCGCGCTGGTTCCTGGTATCGTTCCATCATGTGGGCGCGTTCCGTATCGTGGAACAACTGAGATGATGACACGGACGACGAACCCGACGATGAACCCGACGATGAACCGGGATGATGAAGTGGGAGAACCGTGAGCGACGACTACGACGATCTTGACCTGGCAACGCTGCCTGACGACGAACTCGTCAAACAGATGCACGACGATCTCTACGACGGACTCGCCGAGGAGGTTCTCGAGGGAACCACGATCCTGCTCGATCGCGGCTGGAGCCCGGACAAGGTGCTCAACGTGGCCCTCGTCGAGGGCATGCGGATCGTCGGGATCGACTTCCGCGACGGGATCCTGTTCGTGCCGGAAGTGCTGCTTGCCGCCAATGCCATGAAGGGCGGGATGGGGATCCTGCGCCCGCTGCTCGCCGAGACCGGCGCCGAATCGATCGGCAAGGTCGTCGTCGGAACGGTCAAGGGCGACATCCACGACATCGGCAAGAACCTGGTGGCGATGATGCTGGAAGGCGCCGGGTTCGAAGTGATCGACCTCGGGATCAACTGCGACGTCGACAAGTATCTCGCCGCCCTCGAGGAGCACCAGCCCGACATCCTCGGCATGTCTGCGTTGCTGACGACGACGATGCCGTACATGAAGGTCGTGATCGACACGCTCGACCAGAAGGACCTCCGCAACAAGTACATCGTGTTGTGTGGTGGCGCCCCCCTCAACGAGGAGTTCGGCCAGGCGATCGGGGCCGATGCCTACTGCCGCGACGCCGCCGTCGCCGCCGAGACGGCGAAGGAACTCGTCAACGCTCGTCGGCTCCGCACCGCCGAGCCGGCCGGGCCGTCGGTCGCGTGAGCCAACCGCTCGTGCTGGCGTGCGGGGCGCTGGTCCGCGAGCTGCGCGCCGTGCTGACCCAGGAGGGTCTCACCGACTCGGTCGAGGTCGACTACCTGCCGGCCCCGCTCCACAACCGTCCTGATCGGATCGTTCCGGCAATCGCCGAACGGCTCGCCACCGTCAGCCTCGATCGTCCGATCTTCCTCGGATACGCGGACTGTGGAACGGGCGGGATGCTCGACGCGTTCATCGAGTCGAGCGAACATCGGATCACCCGACTCCCCGGTTCCCACTGCTACGAGTTCTTCGCCGGTTCCGAACGTTTTCTCGAGCTCCACGAGGACGAGTTGGGGACGCTCTACCTGACCGACTTCCTCGCCAAGCACTTCGAGGCACTGCTGTGGCAGGGGCTCGGCATCGATCGTCATCCCGAGTTGCGCGACGTCTACTTCGCCAACTACCGGCGGGTCGTGCTGCTCTCGCAGCGTGACGACCCCGCCGTGCTGATCGCCGCACGCGAGGCGGCGCAACGCCTGGGGCTCGGGTTCGAACATGTCCCGACCGGGCTCGAACCGTTCGCCGCTCCGGTCAGAATCGCACTCAGGGCGGTGGCGTGATGGGCCGTCGGGGAACATCGAGTGGACCGGAGATCGTCACGATCTATTGGCGCGACATCCCCGCTCAGGTCAACGGCCAGCTCGGTCGCGAGCGTCACCAGGTGGTGCTGTCCGGCAAGTTCCAACGCGCCGTCGATCGGGCCAAGCGCAAAGCGAAGATCTATACGGCGGAGGAAGACATCGCCCAGTGGCGTCGCACGAGCGCATCGTGCGGCGAGGACTTCGCCGCTGCCGCCGAGGCCGAGGCGGCTCGCCTCGAGGACGAGTACTCCAAGGAATACCTCGGGATCTTGGCCTTCTCCGGTGGTTTCGCGGCCGACATCGTCGACACCAAGGTCAATCGCGCCGCCTTGCTGGCGCTCGAGGAACTCGACGAAGACGAAGAGCGTCAGCAAACCCTCGCAGAACTCGACCACCAGGAGCCCTCGGCATGACGTCGGCCCCACTCACCAAGATCGTGATCCCATGACCGACACCGTTCTGAGTTCTGCAACCCGCGAGATCGTGATCGGGTTCGATCGACCGTTCGTGATGATCGGTGAACGGATCAATCCCACCGGTCGCAAGTTGCTCGCCGAGGAGATGAAGCGGGGCGACTTCAGTCGCGTCGAGGCCGATGCGCTCGCCCAGGTGCTGGCCGGGGCGCACATGCTCGACGTCAATGCCGGCATCCCGCTCGCCGACGAACCGGCCCTGCTCGCCCGCGCCGTGCAACTGGTCCAGTCGGTGACCGACGTTCCACTCTCGATCGACTCGTCGATCGTCGAGGCGCTCGATGCGGGTCTCGCCGCCTACCAGGGCAAGCCGCTCGTCAACTCGGTGACCGGCGAGGACGAACAGATGGAACGGGTGCTCCCGCTCGTCGCCAAGTACGGCGCAGCAGTCGTCGCGATTTCCAACGACGAGACCGGGATCTCGATGGACCCTGATGTTCGCTATGCCGTCGCCAAGAAGATCGTCGAGCGGGCGGCGGACTATGGCATTCCTGCGAGCGACATCGTCGTCGACCCGCTGGTGATGCCGATCGGGGCGCTCGGGCAAGCCGGTCAGCAAGCGTTCCGATTGATCAGGCGCCTGCGTGAGGAGTTGCACGTCAACACGACGTGTGGCGCATCGAACGTGAGCTTCGGGCTCCCCAATCGTCACAACATCACCGGCACGTTCCTGGCGATGGCGATTGCCTCGGGGATGACTTCTGCGATCATGAACCCGATGCACCCGGAGGTGAAGTCGGCGGTGATGGCGGCCGATGTGTTGGCCGGCAACGATCGGGATTGCGCCGCCTGGATCCGGGCCAATCGTGACCCCAATGCCCCTGCTGGTGAAGGCGCCCGCGGTGACCGCGACGGCCGTCGCCGGCGTCGGCCGGCGGAGTGACCGATTGGGCGATCATCGGATCGTCTTCACGCCGTCGGGCCTGAACGGCACGGTCGAGCACGGCGTCACGGTGCTCGAAGCGGCGCGCCTGCTCGGGGTCGACCTCGACACGGTGTGCGGCGGGCGTGGCATCTGCGGTCGCTGTCAAGTCGAGCCCGGCATCGGGTCGTTTGCCAAGTGGGGGATCGAGGTCGGGCCCGGAGCACTCGGTGAGCGGGCCTCGATCGAGACCGACTACCACGGCAACCGTCCGCTGATCGACGGTCATCGACTCGGCTGCGTGGCGAGCGTGTGCGGCGATGTCGTCGTCGACGTGCCGGCCTCCAGCCAACGTCACCGCCAGGTCGTGCGCAAGGATCTCGACCTGCCGCCGATCGTCGTCGATCCGTCGTTCACGCTCTGGTACGTCGAGGTGACGAAGCCGGAACTCGGCGACGAGGTCACGACGGCAGGGTTGATCGGCCGCGCTGTGGCCGATCAGCACGATCGGCTTGAGCCATCGGCGCCGTTCGCCGTGCTTGCATCGTTGCAACCCGCCCTCGATCGTGGAAATGGCGCCGTGACGGTGGCGATCAACGAGGCCGACGAGTTGGCGGCAGTCTGGCCAGGGTTCGTCGATGCCGCCTTCGGCGTTGCGGTCGACATCGGGTCGACCACGATCGCCGGCCACCTCTGTGATCTGACCACGGGTGACGTGTTGGCGAGTTCCGGTCGGATGAATCCCCAGATCCGATTCGGCGAAGATCTGATGAGTCGCGTCTCGTACGTGATGATGAACCCCGGCGGTGAGCGGCAACTGACCGAGGCGGTGCGCAGAGCGCTCGACGAGCTGATCGGTGAATTACTCGACCAGATCGGCGCCGGACGCGATCGAGTGCTCGAGGTCGTTGCCGTCGGCAACCCGATCATGCATCACATCGTGCTCGGGATCGACCCGACCCCGCTCGGCCAGGCCCCGTTCACGTTGGCAACCAACCGGGCAGTGATCACGCGGGCACGTGAACTCGATCTCGACCTTCCCAACGCCCGCTGTTACCTCGGGCCGTGCATCGCCGGGCATGTCGGCGCCGACACTGCGGCGGCGATCCTTGCCGAAGGCCCTCACCGGTCGGAGGCGATGCAACTGCTCGTCGACGTCGGCACCAACGCCGAGATCGTGTTGGGCGACCGGAGGCGGCAATTCGCCGCCTCGAGCCCGACCGGGCCGGCCTTCGAAGGCGCCCAGATCTCGAGTGGGCAGCGCGCCACGGCCGGCGCGATCGAGGGTGTGCGGATCGATGTCGACACCTTGGAGCCGCGACTCAAGGTGATCGCCGTTGAACCATGGTCGGACGAGCCCGGTTTCGACGACGCCGTCAGACGCCTGTCGATCTCTGGCATCTGTGGTTCGGGGATCATCGACGTCGTCGCCGAGATGTTCCTCGCCGGGATCATCGATCGTGAGGGTGTGATCCGTGGCGAGCTCGCCGCCCGAACCCCTCGCGTGGTCGCCCATGGCCGCACGTTCTCGTACGTGCTGTGGGGCGAGGGTGAGGATCGGATCGCCGTCACACAGAACGACATCCGTGCGATCCAGCTCGCCAAGGCGGCCCTGCGGGCCGGCATCGACCTGCTCGTCGAACACGCCGGCAATCCACCCATCGGCGACATCCGCCTGGCGGGGGCGTTCGGTGCGCACATCGACCCACTCCACGCAATGGTGTTGGGGCTCGTGCCCGACTGCCCGCTCGATCAGATCCGGGCGGTCGGCAACGCGGCGGGGACGGGGGCGGTGCAAGCGCTGCTCTCGCGCCAGTTGCGAGCCGAGATGGAACAGGCTGTGCGAGATGTGGTCAAGATCGAAACCGCCACCGAACCTCGTTTCCAGGAGCTGTTCGTCGCCGCCATGGCGATGCCGCACGCCAACGCAGCGATGCCGTACCTGGCAGCGTTGGTGAATCTGCCCGAAGTCCCCGAAGGATCAGACGGTGGCGGCCGCAACCGTCGCCGACGAAGTGCAACCACGAGTCGAGGAGCAACCGAATGACCGAGCATGACGAACCACGCCGAGGACGTTCCGGAGGTCGAGACGGTCGCCGGACGCTGCGGGCAAGCCACGCCACGGTTGCCGACACGTACCTGACGCGGACGATGAAGCCGTTCGAGATCGTCTCCGACGAGGGGCTCGAGATCCTCGAGCACAACGCCGACACGATTCTCGAAGAAGTCGGCGTCGAAGTCCGCGACTACCCGTCTGCGATCGAGCGCTTCCGGCAGGCCGGCGCCGAGGTGACCGGTACTCGGGTTCGGTTCCCGCGCGGTCTGTGTCGCAGCATCGTCCAGGCATCCGCCCCGGCGACGTACATCCAGCACGGACGCAACCCGGCACGCAACGTCCAGATCGGTGGAGACGCCACCGTGTTCGCTCCGAACTACGGCTCGCCGTTCGTGCACGACCTCGACAGCGGTCGTCGTTACGCGACCCTGACGGACTTCCAGAACTTCGTCAAGCTGGCCTACATGTCGCCGTACTTGCATCACAGTGGCGGCACCGTCTGCGAACCCGTCGACGTGCCGGTCAGCAAGCGTCACCTCGACATGGTGTATTCGCACCTGAAATACAGCGACAAGCCGTTCATGGGTTCGGTCACGGCTGGGGAGCGGGCCGCCGATTCGGTCGAGTTGGCGCGGATCGGTTTCGGCGGCGACCTGCAGGACAGGACGGTGATGACGAGTTTGATCAACGCTTCCTCGCCGCTCGTGTGGGATGCGACGATGCTCGCCGCGGCCGAGGTCTACGCCTCGAACAATCAGGCGACGATCATCACGCCGTTCATCCTCGCCGGGGCGATGTCACCCGTCACCTCGGCAGGGGTCGCCGCCCAGACGTTGGCGGAGGCACTGGCGGGGATGACGTTCACCCAATTGGTGCGGCCTGGCGCCCCGGTGATCTTCGGTTCGTTCGCCAGCTCGGTCTCGATGCAAACCGGTGCCCCGACGTTCGGCACGCCAGAACCGGCGATCGTGCTCTACACGTGCGCAGCACTCGCTCGCCGGTTGGGCGTTCCGTTCCGGTCGGGTGGATCGTTGTGCGCCTCGAAGCTGCCGGATGCGCAGGCCGCCTACGAGAGCGCGGCAACGCTGCAACCGACCGTGCTCGGTGGCGTCAACTTCGTCTTGCATGCGGCCGGTTGGCTCGAGGGCGGTTTGGCGATCGGCTACGAGAAGTTCGTACTCGACTGCGATCAGCTCGGGATGATGGCGACGTTCGTCAAGGGTCTCGACCTGTCGGAGAACGGTCAGGCGCTCGACGCGATCCGGGAGAACCCGCCGGGAAACCACTGCCTCGGCACAGCGCACACACTGGCCAACTTCGAGACCGCCTTCTACCGATCGACGACGGCCGACAACAACAGCTACGAACAGTGGCTGGAGGACGGCAGCCTCGACGCTGCCCAACGCGCCAACGCCGTGTGGAAGCAACAACTCGCCGAGTACGAGGCCCCGCCGCTCGACGACGCGATCGATGCCGAGCTCCAGGATTTCATCGCCCGCCGCAAAGCCGACCTCCCCGACACGTTCGCCTGAAAGGTTCCATCGATCATGTGGTCTCTGTTGAAGAAGGGTCGATCGGCCGAGTCTGCTGACGCAGTCAATGCGTCAGCGATGCGGGCGCTCGTCTCGAATCTGCACTACGAACTGGTGCCGATGAAGTCGATCGAGCAGGCGATGCTCGATCTCCCGCCGGGAGCCGATGTCTCGGTGACCTGTTCGCCCGCCAAAGGCATCGCCGCCACGCAGGAGTACACGCTGCGGCTGCTCGAACTCGGGCATCGTCCGATTCCTCATATCGCCGCACGGTTGGTCGAGGGACCCGATCATGCCGCCGCGCTTGCGGCGTGGCTGCGTCACCATGGTGTCGCCGAGGTGTTCGTGATCGCAGGTGACACGCCCGTTCCGGTGGGCCCGTACGACGGCGCGCTGGGGTTCATGCGCGACCTGCTGGCGAATGATCCAGGCGTCGAGCGGGTCGGCTTCGCCGCGTATCCGGACGGCAACGCCTTGATCCCACCGATTGTGGTGAAGGAGCAACTCCACGCCAAGCAGGCGTTGCTGGCGGAGGCCGGCGTCGCCGGCTGGGCGTCCACGCAGATGTGTTTCGACACCGATCAGATCCGCAACTGGTTGGTCGGCGAACGGGCGAAGGGTTTCTCGACGCCCGTTCGACTCGGGGTTCCGGGTGTCGTCGATCGGGCTCGCCTGATGACGATGGGAACCCGACTCGGGATCGGGACCTCGTTGCGGTTCCTCTCCAAGAACCGGTCGACGGTGATGAAGCTGATGTCGCCGGGCGGCTACGACCCGACCGACATGGTCGTCGCCTTCGCCGACGAAGCCGAGCAACTGGGCATCGAGGCGCTGCACTCGTTCACGTTCAACGCCGTTGCCGACACCCGAAAGTGGCAGGAGGCCATCCTGGATGCCTGACGCCGTCGTGATCGGCGCCGGGGTGATCGGTTCGGCCGTGGCGTTCGAGTTGGCTCGCGGTGGACGCTCGGTGGTGGTCGTCGACAAAGGTCCCGGTCCGGGCGCCGGTTCGACGAGCGCGTCGTTGGCGATCATTCGCTTCAGCTACTCGACTCGCGACGCGATTCTGACTGCCTGGGAAGCGGCTCAGCTGTGGTTCGACTGGGAGTCCCATCTCGGGATGGTCGACCCGGAAGGGATGTGCCGGTTCGTCGAGACCGGCAACCTGATCTTCCGCACGACTGGCTTCGATGGCGCCACGATCACGCCGCTGTGGGACGAGTTCGGGATCCCGTACGAACAACTCTCGGTGGCCGAACTCCGAACCCGCTTTCCGGCGCTCGACATCGGCAAGTACTACCCGCCCAAGCGAATCGACGACCCGGCGTTCGGTGACGACGCCGACGGCGAGATGAGTGCCTTGTACAACCCCAACAGCGGATTCATCGACGACCCGATACTGGCCGCCAGGAACCTTGCCCACGCAGCCCGCCAGCACGGGGCCGAATTCCGTTTTCACAGTGAGGTCGTCTCGATCGACCGCGACCGCCGCACAGGCGCCGTTGCCGGCGTCACGCTGGCATCCGGCGAGGCCATCACGGCGTCGGTTGTCGTCAACGTCGGTGGGCCCCACTCGAGCATCATCAATCGGATCGCAGGAGTCGCCGACGAGATGACGATCAGACATCGGGCGCTTCGCCAGGAGGTCTTCACCGTTCCGGCCCCGATTGGTCTCCGGCTCGAAGACGGTGCTCCGTTCGTGGCCGATCTCGACATCGGGCAGTACTTCCGACCGCAATCCGGGGGGATGTTGATGGTCGGCGGCACAGAGCCCGAATGCGACGAACTGCACTGGGTCGACGACCCCGACACCAACTCCGAGTTCCCGACCGTCGAGGTGAGGGAGACGTACATGATGCGGCTTGCACGTCGGCTCCCTGACTTCGGTGTGCCCCATCATCCGGTTGGCCTTGCGGCGCTGTACGACGCTTCCGAC
Organism: Ilumatobacteraceae bacterium; assembly: GCA_043773365.1. Classification (GTDB taxonomy): domain Bacteria; phylum Actinomycetota; class Acidimicrobiia; order Acidimicrobiales; family Ilumatobacteraceae; genus Ilumatobacter. Next base: position 53,889 of record JAYVFI010000010.1, on the reverse strand, counting down.
GACTGGGTCCCGATCTACGACAAGTCGTCGCTGCACGGCTACTTCATGGCGTGCGGCACGAGTGGCAACCAGTTCAAGAACGCCCCACTCGCCGGCCAGTACATGCGGGCGATCATCGACGCCACGATGGCAGGCCACGACCACGATGCCGACCCGATCAAGTTCCGCGGCGCACACACCGGCGAACTCGTCAACCTCGGAGCCTTCTCGAGGCGCCGCCAGAAGTCGGTGACCAGCGGTACCGTGATGGGCTGATCCGCAAGAGCGGGCGCTACCGACTCGCCGACTCGGATGATGTATTGACTCGACGATTTGGGCGCGGCGCCGGGTGAGAGTCTCGCCGACGACGACTGGATCCGTTCCGACCCGACCGTATTCCGGTGGACGCGGTCGGCAGCAGGTTGGAGGTGGCCGAGTCGACGCTCCTGCAACAGGCGTCGCCGTGGCGGCTGCACCACCTGAGGCAACATGCTTTGACATCGAGCGGCCGCTATTGGCGGGCGCGGCCAACAGTTGTGGCGGCAGGACCTCGGTAGTGGCGCGTCACCGCGAACGCGTCTGATGGCGGCTGTTCGAACCATCGGCATCATGATGCGCGAGCAGGGTCTGAGCGTGGTTCCCGACGCTGCAGGGAGGCGTCGCGGGTGGTTGTCCGATCGCTTCGCTGAGCTCTGCCACCGCTCGCGGCCGGGTCGGACCACGCGGACGACGCGCAGCGGCACGTGGGTCAGGCCGTGGCGGTCAGGACCTGCCCGATCGAGGCGACACCGTGTGGTGCTCGGTCGATCGTTGATCCGTGGTGGTGAATGGTTCCGTCGGGTCGGGTGAGGGTGATCACTCGGTCGGCGGTCATCGTGAGTGTCCAGCCGCCTTCGTGGACTTGGTGGTGGTGTCCTTCGATGAGACACAAGGGCAGGAGGTTGGAAAGGTCGGTGGGGCCGCCGTGTTCGAACGGCACGATGTGGTGGATTTCGGTGCTCTCGAATGGCACGGTGCAGTTCGGGTAGCCGCAGGTGGCGTACATCGCTCTCAACGCATGGCGTTGCGGTTCGGTTGCGAGACGTGCGGCGCGTCCGACGTCGAGTGCTCGCCCGGCTCCGTCGAGCACGACTGGGATCAGGGCTGCATGGCAGGCCATTTGCCGGACGGTGGCGACGGGGAGTGGCGTGCCGTCGGAGAGTTCGCAGACCGAGTTGGCGTGGACGCCCGCCCGCAGTGTTGCCTCGTCGATCAGCACGATCATTTCGACGACCCGCTCGCCGGCTTCGCCGATGCACACCGCCTCGACCACGGCGTCGACCTGCAGTTGGTCCCAGGCGATCCTGCCGGTTCCTGCCGTGCGGCGCAGCTTGCGGCGGGTGCGGTCGATCCCGGCCCACAGCTTGGCGTCGCGGATCGGGTCGAGGGCGATCTGGGTGTAGCGCATCCCGGTGTGACGGTCGGTCCAGCGGGTCACTTTCGACATCTGACGTTGGTGTTGCAGTTGATCGAGGTCGGCGTTCGATCCGGAGGTGGCGGTCACGAGGCGTGCGATGTCTCGGCATTCGCGTTCGAAGGCGTCGACGCCGAGCCGTTCGGCGTCGGCCAGCAACGCTGCGGCGTGAGCAACGAATTCGGTGTGGGCCGGCTGGTCGAGGTGACGGGTCGCCTGGGCGATCGCGTCGACGTGACCGGCCGATACGGCACCGGCGGCGAGGGCATCTTCGAAACTCGGCATCGCCGCGCATACTCGCTCGCGTTGATCGGCGGTGCGGGCATCCTTGCCCGAGTGACCGCCGTCGCGTGCGAGTAGGTCCTTGGGGTGCTCGCCACAGCCTTGCGCGGCGAGTGCCCGCTGGCGTCGCACGACACGGACCTGTTGCGACTCGCACCAGGCCCGCAGCACTGCGATTTGCCTGATGCGTTCGGCCAGTTCGTCACGATCCATGACGTCCGGATCGCAATCGCGAATCGCCGTGCACACGGCAACCGGATCGGGTGGTGGTCTCATCGAATCCTCCGTTCAGTTGTTGCAACCGGAGGGGAAGTCGGATGGGACCAGTATGACAAAGGGGTGTAACAGTCAGGCCTACGGCGGAGCAGTGCCATTGCTGACGGCTCGATCCGAGGCCGATCCCCCGTGCTCGGGTGTTCTCACCGCCGACCAACTCACTGCCGCGAAGCCGGGATGTGGTCCGGGATCGATCCGTGCCCGCGAGCGCCGCGTGGCGGTCGTAGTTCTGACATCGGCGGTCGTAGACGCTGGTGCCCTGGTTGGTTGCCGCGCTGTGGTGGTGTCCGCCGTAGCGGTCGATGTAGTCGATGAGGAGAGCTCGGAGTGGTCGATCGTTCCCGATACGGCTGGTCCGGAGTTGGTCGATGAGATGGCGGCAGTCCGCCGGCGCATGGTCGAGGATCTGCTCGAGCTGAGCTCGGTGGTCGATCAACTCGCGCGGGGGCGGTGAACCGCGGGCAACTCGAACGTGCGGTCGGTGGCGTCGAGCCAACGCGACCAGCACGGGCCGAAGACCGTGTCCGCTCAGGCGCGGTCGAGCCAGTCGACCAAACGCTTGGGGGCCACCAGCCGGTATGCGTCCTCCAAGACGGCAGCGACCTCTTCCCAGTCGACAATGTCGCCGTCAGTGTCGTCAAGGAACATCCCCAGCCAATCGCGGAACACACCGCTGGCCGATGTTCCCGGCCGATAGAAGCGACCCGGCCGAAACCCGGCGAGAGCCTCGGCCACACCCGCGAACGCTGGACACATCAGGCTCACCCGAACTCGATCATCGAAGTCGTCGTCGTGGAAATAGCACAGCGGTCGCTTGCCTCGAACGAAGAAGCACGGGGCACCGTGGCTCAGCCGCTCGGATACTTCCGGGAGATCGAGGGCAACCTCACGGACCCGGCGCAGTTCATGCTCGCCCACACCAATAGTGTCGCACCAACGCGTTCGAAGTCGACGTCGGAGAGCGCCGGCACCTGAGCCGCACTGCTCCGGTCCGACATCGACCAGCCCGCACACGCGCATGACCCGGCAAACTCCCGTGGGTCACGTTGCCCCCGTCACTGGCCGACGCGGTCGCTACGCCGGGAACGCTCGTCGAGATCCGCTGTGGCGGTGTCGTGGTCGAAGCCGTGATTACTGGCCACATCGGCGATGTCTCACCGTCGCCTCGGGTCAGCACCGTCATGCCGTCGATTTGGGTGGCCGACCGAACCTTGTGATTACCCGCGGGTGGAACCGGGCGATCAGCGCGAGCTGCTTGCTTGGAGCCCGGGTCGCATGCTCCGTGTACCCGGTGGCGCCCGATGATCGCGAACATCCGGCGCTTGTCGTCGGCGTCCGGCGTTCGAATGGCTTGACCGTTGGCCACGAGATTGCGATGAGGTCATCTTGGCGATGACGGTGCAGGATCGTGTGATGGCGAAGCTGATCTACGCGTCGAACGTGTCCCTCGACGGCTGGACCGAGGACGAGCGCGGAGCCTTTGATTGGGCTCCGCCCGACGACGACGTGTTCGTGTTCATCACCGAACTCATGGGATCTGCAGGCACGTACCTCTACGGGCGCCGCATGTACGAGACCTTGGCTGTGTGGGACACCGACCCCACCCTCGCCGACCGGTCCGACCTCACCGCCGAGTACGCGAGCGCGTGGCGGGCCGCCGACAAGGTGGTCTACTCCTCGACCCTGGCCGCGCCGTTCACGGTGAAGACCCGGCTCGAACGCCACTTCGACGTGAAAGCGATCGAGGACCTGAAGGTCACCGCCGCGAGCGATCTTCTCGTTGGCGGCCCGAACCTGGCAGCACAGGCGCTCGTCGCCGGGCTGGTCGACGAACTGGCGCTCTTCGTGTGGCCAGTCCTCCTCGCTGGACGCAACCCAGCGCTGGCGACCGGCACACGCCTCGACCTCGAGCTCATCGACGAGCGTCGGTTCAGGTGCGGCGCAATCCACCTTCGCTACCGCGTGCTGTGACAGCCACTGGTGTTCGTGCAGGGAACGGGGTGGTCGGGATGCCGTACGATTCAACAGGTTTGGGTTTTGACATTGACGGGAACAGGGGAAAGATGGACGACATCAGCGTTGCCATGTTCACGGTCGCGAGCCAAGACGCGGCCATTGCGTTTTACACGGGGAAGCTCGGGTTCGAGCTGCGCTCCGACACTCGCTTCGGACCCAACGGTGAGTACCGGTGGGTCGAGGTGGCCCCGCCAGGCTCGCACGCCCGACTGGCCCTCAACGAGCCGATGGGCGGATCCCCTGGCGGTGGCGGCATCGGCGTCGAGACCGCCGACGTGCTCGCCGAACACCGCCGGCTGAGCGCCGTCGGCGGGATCGACCTCGATCCCGAACCGATGCAAACTCCGGGCGCCCCGCTGCTGTTCATGATGCGCGACCCCGACGGCAACAACATCGCCGTCGTCCAGTCACCCGGACCGACGGACTGAACGAGACGCCCATGACGCCGAAGAACACCGTCTGCCTGTGGTTCGACCGCGACGCGCTCGAGGCGGCCCGGTTCTACGCCGCCACCATTCCCGATAGCTCGGTCGGCACCGTGATGCGAGCTCCAAGTGACTATCCCGACGGCAAGGAGGGCGACGTGTTGACGGTGGAGTTCATCGTGGCCGGGATCCCTTGCGTCGGGCTCAACGGCGGACCGGCGTTCAAGCAGAGCGAGGCGTTCTCGTTCCAGATCGCCACCGATGACCAGGCTGAGACCGATCGGCTCTGGAACGCGATCGTCGACGACGGTGGCGAGGAGAGTGCCTGCGGTTGGTGCAAAGACCGATGGGGCTTGTCGTGGCAGATCACTCCACGCGCACTCACCGACGCGATCGCAGGCCCCGATCGCGCAGCAGCGAAGCGGGTGTTCGACGCGATGATGACGATGCGCAAGATCGACATCGCCGCCATCGAGCAAGCCAGCAGGGGCTGAGCCCGGCGACTCCGTTACACGGAGCGCGAGCTGCCGCGCGTCCCACTCGGCGGCGACCCCGCTGCGAGTTGGGCCGCGGTGCGGTGCCCAGCGAGGCGGCTTGCTGCGGTCTTTGTGAACGCCGTTACCGAAGGTGCGGTTCGCCGTTCAACGTGCGCGACAGCCGAGTGATCCGCTGGGTCCTGTGTGGCGAATAGCACGTATGAGCAATCTCGCTACCGTACAGACGATCTACGAGGCCTTTGGACGCGGGGACGTGCCGTTGATCCTGGACGTGTGTTCCGACGATGTCGCTTGGGAGCAGTGGGAGGACAACCGGGCCCAGAAGGCCGGCGTCCCGATCCTGCAGGCGAGAACCGGCAAGTCCGGTGTCGCCGAGTTCTTCGCCGGCGTCGCTACGTTGACGATGCAGGGATTCGAGGTGCTGAACATGATGGTGGGCGCCAACCAGGTGGCGGTCACGTTCGTGATCGAGTACGTCACGCCCGTCGGTGGTCATCTGCGCGATGAGGAGATCCACCTGTGGACCTTCAACGAGGCCGGCAAGGTGTGCGCGTTGCGGCACTACGTCGACACGGCCAAGCACATCGCCGCCTGGAAGCTCTGACCGAGGCTCGGCTACTGGCGCAATGTCGGTGAGGACGATGCGCGACGGCGACGCGGAGACGGTGCGCGAACTCATGCGGCGACTGTGGTCAGACAGCGGCGACTACGACTTCGCCGGCGAGACCGTCTTCGTGTGGGACCGCGGCGACGGCAGCGTCGGCGGGTTCGTCTCGGTGTCGGTCCGCCCGTGGGCGGAAGGCTGCGCCGGCGAGCCTGTCCCCTACATCGAGGGATGGTTCGTCGATGAGGATCTCCGCCGCCGCGGCGTCGGAGCGCAGCTCATCGCGGCGGCCGAGGACTGGGCACGGGCGGGCGGCTTCACCGAGATCGGCTCCGACGCCGAGCTCGACAACGACATCAGCATCACCGCACACCTTCAACTCGGTTACCGGCAACTCGGTTACCGGCCGACGACCAGGCTCCAGTTCTTCCAGAAGCAGCTCACGCCCCGAACATCCCTGATGCCGGCGAGATTCGGCGAGGTTGATCCACGACCCGTATGTGGGCGTGAAGTGGAGGTGGAACCGTTGTGGCGGAGCAGCCATTTGTGCGCCTCGGGGTCTTCTGGGCGGACGGGTTGTCCAAAATGATGTGGACGTCCAGGTCGGCCGGGGCATTGCGGTTGACCTTGTTCAAGAAGGCGGCGCGAGGCGCTGGTGTGCCGAGCGCGGACGGCGACCTGCGCGGGCTGACGCTCGCCTCCGCGAATGCAACTGTTACGTTCACGCTCGGCCGTTAGCACCGCTCGCGTTGCCCGGCGTCGGGGACCGGGCGAGCAGGATGCGATCAGAGGCGGCGCGGGTTGCCGCCCTTTGCCTCACCCTTCGGTGGCGAATGTCAACACGAGTCCCTCCGGGTCGTCGTCGAGGCGGTCGAGCCGGGTGTTCCAGATGTGCTCGAACGCGCCCGCCCAGCGACATGGTGCTCGGCAGCCGTATGAGGATCTTGCGTCTCCGACGACGAACTCTCGCGTGTTGGTCACAGCTGCCGCTGACTCTGTGCTGACTCGCTGCCAGCCGGATTCAGCACGGCGTCAGGTGAACAAGTCGACGATCACTCCACGGGGGCAATCATCAAAGGAGTGAGACATGATCGAGCACAAACGAACGTTGTTCAAGACAGTTGCGGTGGGCGTCCTGCTCGCAACTGCGACGGGAGCATTGGCCTCTGGCGCACTTGCGTCTGGCACAACCCGGTCGGGTCACGTCGGAACCACCGACGTGCGGGCCCAGTCGGGTCGGACCGAGCCCGGCGATGGTCGGTCCGACCGGAACCACGGAGGCCGGCACGGTCGATGTCGGAACCAGTCGCTCCCGCAGGGTAGCGAGCCGGTCGAACTGAGGCCTGCTGACTTCACGACCGAGATCGACAACCCGTACTGGCCCATGACGCCGGGAAGTAGATGGGTATACGCATCCGACGACATCGAGGGCACGCACGAAGACGTCGTCATTGAAGTCACCGACCAGACCAAGACAATCGCGAACGGCATCGAGGCGCGTGTGATCATCGACACCGTCACGCTCGACGGCGAGATCCGCGAGCAGACTCAGGACTGGTACGCGCAGGACCGGTGCGGCAACATCTGGTATCTCGGCGAGCACGTCGACAACTACGAAAACGGCGTGATCGTCAACAACGACGGCTCGTTCGAAGCCGGTGTCGACGGCGCACAACCGGGCATCGCAATGCCTGCCCGGCCGCGGCCCGGATTGTCGTACCGCCAGGAATTCTACGCCGGCGTGGCCGAGGACGAAGGCGCCGTGATCACCGTCGGCCAGGAACAGGTCGAGGTTCCGTTCGGCTTCTTCGACGATGATGTTCTGATGACCCGGGACCTCGTCCCGCTCGAGCCGATGGTGCAGGAGCTCAAGTTCTACGGGTTGGGTGTGGGCCCGTTGTTGAGTGTGCACACCGACGGTGCCGGTGGCCGGTCGGCGTTGGTGAGTTTCACGCCGGGAGCGTGAACGATGGTCGTGTCCGTGGGCGTCGATGGCCTGCGGACACGACCGCGTCACCGCAGATCCGTCGCCCGCCGGTGCCCAGGTTCGTGGCGTTGACGTGCGATGAATCGGTTCCTCGCGTTTCAGGTTCGGGTTGTGGATAGCAGGGTCCTGGTGCTCGCCTTCCCTCGTTCCATTCCTTCCATCGAACGAGGGAACGAATGGAATGCATGCACCACCTGACCAACCGCGATCACCGAGTTCTACATGTCGGTTGGCTGTGGGCCGTTGCTCTGGGGGCGGCCGCTGAGGTCGAGGGTGGCGAGGTAATCGCTCAGCGTGAGCCGGACGAAGCCGGTGATGTGCAGTGCCGACTTGGCCTCGTCGAGTTCGGGGTCGGCGAGGGCATCGGCGAACGCCTCGCGCAGCTCCTCGATTCGTGCGTCGCCGAGCGTCGCCCGAGCCGTGATCGCAGGAGTCGGCACGAGGGGGCCGTGACCGACCCGAAACAGTCGAACGAGCAGATCGGGCTGCTCCTGACGAATCAAGGCGAGGCTCCAGGCGTCGATTGCCGCGAGGTCCGCTTGCCCCTTGGCGAGCATCCGCACGCTCTGGTAGTGGGCGCTCGTGAAGGTGACCGAACCGGGCCACACTCCCGTTGGGCCGACGGTCGCGTTCACCAGGCTGGCCCACCCGGACAGGCTGTCGGCGCTGTTGGCAACGGCGTGCGTCTCGGACGAGGTCAGTTCACTGACCGTTCGATCGTGAGGGCTGAGCAGGACACTGCGGTAACGGGCATCGGGCGTGGCTTCAGGAATCGAGAGCGCGAATGCGCCGAGCACTTCGAGCTCGTCTCGATGCTGCGCGGTATACGGCAGCCCGCACACATGGGTGACGATCCATCGAGGGTCGCTCCAGCCGGCATGTACGTTGCCCGATCGCGTCAGCGTCGACGGCGTCCACGGGGTGCGGCGGTGGATGCCACCCCAGAGCGCGTCCCACGCCCACGCAACCGAATCGAAGGGGTACATCCCGAACTCGACGTGCGTGCGCTCGGGATCACGCCGCCCGGGATCAGACATGGTAATCAGACACGGTAGTCAGACACGGGGATCAGACATGTTGATCAGGCTCGGCGGCGGCGAATCTCGGCGGTGATCGCAGGGACAACCTGGTGCAGGTCACCGATCACGGCGTAGCCCGCCTTGGACACCATGTTGGCTTCCCGATCGGTGTTGATGGCGATGATGTTCTTGCTCGCCATCGCCCCGACCCAGTGTTGGATGGCGCCGGAGATGCCGCAGGCGAAGTAGACCTCGGGGGCGATCCGGGTTCCGGTCTGGCCGACCTGATCGGTGTGATTGCGCCAACCGTTGTTGGTGACGGCGCGCGAGCAGCCGACGACGCCGCCGAGCTCGCTGGCGAGTTCTTGGAGTGGCGCGAATCCCTCCGGGGAACCGACGCCGCGGCCACCACCGACGACGACCGGTGACGTCGACAAGGTCACGCCGGCAGCCCGCTCGACGCGTCCGCGCACGACGGAGCGAGCCAGCGACGGGTCGAGGAACACGGCCAGCGGTGCCAGGTTGGCGGACCCCGGCACCGCTGCCGGTTCAGCATCCACCGAATGGTGGGCGATGGTCACGAGCTTGATGTCGGCGGTGAGGGAGGCATCCTCCAACAGCGAGCCGCCCCATCTCACCCTGGTGACTGAAAAGTCTACACCCGGGCGAAGCTCGGTGCAGTTCGCGGCAAACGGTAGATCGAGGCGAGCTGCCGCCTGTGCGATGACTTCGTTTCCCCGATCAGTGCCCGTCGCGATCACGATTTCCGGTGACAGCGCCCGAACCGCCTGGGCGACGACTTCGCCCCACGCTTCCGGGCCGTAGTCGGCAAGCATCGCGTCGTCGACCTGGTGAACCGTGGCGGCACCGTACGTTCCCAATTCGGCACCGAGCGGGTCGGCCGCCCGCCCGATCGTGAGGGCGTGGACCTCGCCGAGCGGACGTGCCGCGGTGAGTGCCTCCAACGTGGCGGAGGCGAGCGTGCCCCGATCGTGTTCGACGATGACCAGGATCACAGCACACCGATTTCTTCGAGCACGTCGACAACCGCGGCGGCGGCCTCCGGGCCGGTCCCGAGGATGATCGTCGCCGACTTCTTCTCGGGCGGCCGCTGCAGTTCGATCTTGCGCAGGCCGCCCGGCTCACCGGTCGGTGAGATCGATGCCACCTCGGCCTTCTTCGAGTTGAGGCGTCCCTTCATCGTCGGGTAACGCGGGAGGTTGATGCCTTCCTTGACCCCCACCACTGCCGGCATCGGAAGCTCGTACGTCTCGCGGCCGGCGTCGGATTCGCGTTCGAGTTGGACGACCCCATCGCCGATCGCCAGCGCCTTGGCGCCATTCACGATCGGTCGATCGAGGGCGTGGGCGACACGCACCCCGACCTGGAATCCGCCGGAATCGGCCGACTCGTTGCCGAACAGGATCAGGTCGAACGGTCCGTCGCCGGCTTCGATCTCCCGGATCGCAGCGGCGATCGCGGTCGCAGTCCGCTGCGGATCCCACTCGCCGTCGTCGGTCGCCAGCAGCACGGCGCGTTGGATTCCGACGCTGACGGCATAGCGGAGCTGCTCTTCGGCCTCAGCGGGACCGAGCGTCAGCACCGTCGCCTCACCGCCGTGCTGTTCGATCAGTTGGGCGGCGGCCTCGACCGCGCACTCCTCGTGGGGCGAGGTCGTGAATGCGAGGTGAGCGGTGTCGATCTCCTGCCCGTCGGGCGTGATGTTGATCCGGGCTCCCGGGGCGGGAACACGCTTGACACAAACGAGGATTCTCATGTCTCGCCCGTTCAGTTCTTCATCCGGGTGTCGTCCGGGTCGAACAGCGGCTGGCTGCCGACTCGTGCGACCGTGACGGGATACTGCTCGTTCATGTAGACGACGCCGAGCTTGTTGCCCTCGACGGCATGCTCCGGGGGGAGGTAGGCGAGCAGCAGATAGGTCCCGAGCGACGGGGCGGCGCCCGCCGTGGTGACCCGCGAGATCCGCCCGTGCGAGTCGAGGATGCGGTTACCGTCGAGCGTGACGATCGGTTCGTTGCCGCCGGTCGGGTAGCGCTTGATCCCTGGCGCCGACGTGTGATCATCGATCGACAGTGTGCACATGATTGCCGCCGGCTCGGTCTCGCGTGCCTTGAGGTAGGCCTGCTTGCCGATGAAGTCGGCCGACTTGACCTTCGGACGGGCGAGACCTGCTTCGACCGGGTTGTACTCGCTCTCGAGTTCGGCGCCCATCAGCCGGTAGCCCTTCTCGATCCGCCCGGTCACGGCATACACGCCGATCCCGATCGGGCGCACGTCGAACTCCTGGCCCGCTTCCCAGATCGTGTCCCACAAGCGCAGCCCGTGCTCCATCTTGGTGTAGATCTCCCACCCGTTCTCGCCGACGTAGGAGATCCGGAACATCGTGCACGGCACGCCGTCGATCAACACGTCACGCACGGCCCCGTACGGGAAGCCGGCCTGGCTGACGTCGTACGGCTTGTGCTGGCCGGTGACGATCTTGGCCATCGTTGCCTCGGCCTTCGGCCCCCAGACACCGATCGTGCAGGTTGCCGCCGTCTTGTCGGTGAACGTGACCGAACCGTCGGTCGGCATGTTGCGGGTGAACCAGTACTTGTCGCGGCCACCGTCGAACGCACCCGTGACGACTCTGAAATGGTTCTCGCCCAACCGCATGATCGTGAGGTCGGAGCGGAACCCGCCATCGGCGGTGAGGAGCGGTGTGTAGATCGAGCGGCCGACAGGCACGTTGCACGAGTTGACCGTCATGTGGTCGAGGAACGCCAGCGTCCCAGGACCCTCGAAGTCGAACTCGTTGAACGCCGTCAGATCGACCATGCCGACGTGATCACGCATGTGGAGGTGTTCGGCGTTCGTGATCGGTGACCACCAACGCGCATCCCACTCGTGCTCACGCATGTCGCACTGGCCCGGATAGCGATCCATCAGATCGGCGTTCGACTCGAACCACTGCGGCCGCTCCCAGCCGCGGGCGTCGAAGAACGTCGCCCCGAGCGCTTCCTCGCGAGCGAAGAACGGGCTGCGACGCATGTTGCGCTGACTGGCCCACTGCTCACGCGGGTGGACGATGCCGTACGTCTTGTTGAAGTGTTCGTCGCATCGAGCGTAGATGTGATGCTCGGTCTTCTCGTGGTCGTAGAAGCGGGCGATGTCGGAACCGTGCGGATCACACATGCGCGGGTACCCGTACGTCATCCACTCGGCAACGAGCTGGGCGATTCCCGGACCTTCCTTGACCCACACCGCCGCAGCCGACCACAGGTTGCGCACTTCCGGTGTCTCGCCGAGCACGGGCATCGCATCCGGGGTGAGCGACAGCAGACCGTTGATCGCGTACTTGATCTCGGCGTCTCCGAGCATGTCCATCAGTTCGATCGCCTGCTCCATCTGCGGATCGAAATCCTCGTACGTCAACGGCAGTTCGGTGGGGGACAACGCGGATGCCTCGTTCGAGGGAATCTCGTCAGGATGATGGAAGATCGCCCGATGGGCATACGAACCGACCTCCATCGAACCGGCTGACTGGCGCTCGTAGCAGAACGTGTCCATGTCGCGGATGATCGGGTACGCCACCTCCATGTTGGTCGATGCCAGCATGTCGATCGGGCCGACGTCGGCCATCTGGTGGACGGCCGGCGTGAGCGGGATGTTGGCACCGGCCATTGCCGCGATCCGCGGGCTCCAAACACCGCATGCGATGGCGACGTACTCGCACTCGATCCGGCCCTTGTCGGTGACGACGGCACTGACCGTGGTGATGCCATCGACGGTCTTGGTCTCGACGTCGAACACTTCCGTATTGGCGAAGACCTGGAGCGCTCCGGCATTGATCGCCTCCTCGCGCATCAGCGTGCCCATCTGAAGCGAATCGACGCACGACACCGTCGGGGTGTAGTAGCCGCCGAGGATGATCTCCTCGTTGATGAACGGCACGAGTTCCTTGATCTCCGCCGGGGTGAGCAACGAAGCCTCGATCCCGTAGGTCTTGGCCGATGTCATCCGCCGGTTGAACTCCTCGAGCCGCTCCGGCTGGCGGGCTACTTCGATCCCGCCGCAGGTGTTGTTGACCCCGTAGGCGATGTATTGATTCTGGCTGTCGACCGTGAGGAACGCCATCTCCTTGTTGTGGTCGGTCGGAAAGATGAAGTTGGAAGCGTGACCGGTCGAACCGCCGGGGTTGGGGAGTGGGCCCTTGTCGATCATCACCATGTCGGTCCAGCCGAGCTTGGCAAGGTGCCCGACCAGGCAGTTGCCGACGATTCCGGCGCCGATGATCACGCACTTGGCGCTTGTCGGCACGACTTGGCTGGTTGCCGTAGCGGTGTCACTCATGTCTCTCCCAATTCCCGGTGCAATCGTCCTGCTGTGATATATCATGAATGTATCACGAATGGATCGCTGAGTACACGGGCCTACGCCGAGATTCGCCGGATGATCGTCCGGCTCGAACTCGCGCCGGGAGACGTTGTCCGCGAGGAAGTCCTGCAAGACTCCCTCGGGATCGGCCGCACGCCCATTCGCGAGGCATTGCAACGCCTGGCGCGGGACCAGTTCGTCACCGTGATTCCCCGTCGCGGCATGCTGGTGTCGTCGATCGACGTGTCGGAATTGTCGATGCTCTACGAGACGCGGGCGGTGATGGAGCCGTACGCGGCGCGACTCGCATGCGAGCGCGGCACCGCGGCCGACTGGGCGGAGATGCGGGCCGCCATCGATCGCGCCGGTTCCGGCTTGCTCGACGACCTCGCCCTGCTCGACATCGACCTGCGCTGCCACGAAATCATCTGGTCGGCGGCAGGCAACCGGTTCCTGACCGATTCGCTGGATGTCCTGTACGCCCAGAGCGATCGCGTCTGGCACATGTACCTGGCCGACGTCGCCGACACCCGTCATGCCGTCGACGAGCACGAGATCATCCTCGACGCGCTGGAATCCGGTGACCAGGAGAAGTCGGCTCGGCTCGTCGAGGCTCACGTTCGCAGCTTCGACGATCAAGTCAGGTCGGCTGTCACGACTCGCCTCAACTCGCCCCTCGCAGGAGCCGCCGCTCGCTCGTGATCGTCGTTCCGGATGGCGCGCCGGCGCGTATCCTCTGGAACCGTGAATCGTGCACTGGTGCGTCGTCCTGGACCGCGTCTCGACGATGGGTTGGTGACCCATCAGGATCGGGTTCCGATCGACTCCGAACTGGCCGATCGGCAGTGGCACGCGTACGTCGAGGCGATGCGTGACAACGGTTGGCGGATCGAAACGGTCGAGCCGTCGGATGATTGCCCTGACGCCGTCTTCGTCGAGGACGCGGTCGTCGTGTTCGACGAGATGGCAGTGGTCACTCGGCCAGGGGCAGATCAGCGGCGCGGTGAGACCGCAGGCGCCGAGCGGGCTGCGGTCGCGGCAGGTCTCGATGTCGGCCACATCGTCGAGCCCGGCACACTCGACGGCGGTGACGTCCTGAAGGTCGGCAAGACGGCGTTCGTCGGACTCGGCGGTCGCACCAATGCGGACGGCATCGCCCAACTCGGCGTCTTGCTCGATCGGTTGGGTTGGACCGTTCGCACCGTGCCCGTGACGAAGGTGCTGCACCTCAAGTCCGCCGTCACCGCACTGCCGGACGGGACCGTCATCGGGTTCCGCGATCTGGTCGACGACCCTGACATGTTCGAGCGGTTCCTCGAGGTCCCCGAGCCGGCCGGTGCGCACGTCGTCCTGCTCGGCGGCGACAAATTGTTGATGTCGGCTGATGCGCCGAGAAGCGCGGCATTGTTCAGGTCACTGGGTTACGAGATCATCGAAGTCGACATCTCCGAGTTCGAGAAACTCGAAGGTTGTGTGACCTGCCTGTCGGTGCGAATCAGAAGCTGAGCGGGCCGTCCGCGAGACTGCCGCGATGACAAACGCCCTGGATCTCTTCCGGCTCGACGGGAAGGTTGCGCTGGTGACAGGCGCCTCTGCGGGTCTGGGGGAGCGTTTCGCCCGCACCCTGCACGCAGTGGGGGCAACCGTTGTCGTCACGGCCCGCCGCGCCGACCGGCTCGAGCGTCTCGCAGAGGAATTGCCCGGCACGATCGCGATCGCCGCCGACGTCGCCGTCGCCGCTGACCGGGAACGGCTCGTCGTCGAGATGCTCGAACGGACCGGCCGGGTCGACGTCTTGGTGAACAATGCGGGCGTCGCCAACGTGGTCGCCGCCGAGAACGAAGAACTCGACGACTTCGAACGCGTGATCCAGATCAACGTCACCGCCGTATGGCACCTGTCGAAGTTGTGCGGGCAGGCAATGATCGCGCAGGGTTCCGGTTCGATCGTCAACGTCGCCTCGATGCTCGGGTTCGTCGCCGGCACGCCGGTCAAACAGTCCAACTACTGCGCCAGCAAGGGTGCCGTCATCAATCTCACGCGCGAACTCGCCGTGCAGTGGGCCCGCAAAGGCGTGCGGGTCAACGCGCTCTGCCCGGGTTGGTTCCCGTCGGAGATGACGGCGTCGATGCAGGACGAGGCCGGTCAGCAGTTCATCACCTCGAACACGCCGCTCGCGCGCATGGGCGAGGCGCACGAACTCGACGGCGCACTGCTGTTGCTCGCCGGCCCGGCCGGCGGATTCATCACCGGCCATTCGTTGCTCGTCGACGGCGGCTGGACGGCGCGGTGAGCCGTTCGGGTCGGACAGGGCTCAAGGCGAGTGCCGTTGGACCCGATGATCTGTCAACATGGAGATGATGGCTGGACGGACGATGACTGAAGATCACGCGTCCTCCGGCGTTTCCGTCGGCGCGTCGCAGGTCGCCCTGCTGGCGGAACGGATTGCACTGTCGGTTCGCTCCGTGATGGCTGGCAGTGAAGACTCGATCCAGACGGCAATCGCCTGTCTGCTGTCGGGCGGCCACCTGTTGATCGAAGACATCCCGGGCGTCGGCAAGACGCTGCTCGCTCAGAGCCTGGCGGCGTCGGTCGGCGGATCGTTCCACAGGATTCAGGGCACGCCCGACCTGCTTCCCGGAGACGTGACCGGAACGATGGTTCCGAACGGTGACGGGTTCGACCTTCGGTTTCGCCCCGGTCCGATCTTCTCCAACATCGTCGTGTTCGATGAGCTCAATCGAGCCAACCCCCGAACCCAGTCGGCGTTGCTCGAGGCCACGGAGGAGGGTGCCGTCACCGTCGATGGGTCGACCCGTGCGCTGCCGTCCCCTTTTCTGTTGGTGGCGACGCAGAACCCCGTGGAGATGACCGGGACCTACCCGCTCGGTGAAGGCGCACTCGACCGTTTTGCGGCAGTCGTGACGCCGGGTCGCGCTCGACCGGAGGACGAAGTCGAAGTGCTCACGGGGCGCCGCGGTCGCACGATGCTGCACTCGGTCGAAGCGGTTGTCGAGATCGGAGACCTGGTCGCTGCTCGCGCGGTGGTCGTCGCCACGTTCATCGCCGACCCGATTGCCCGCTACGTGGTCGCACTGCTCGATGCCACCCGCCAGCACCCGCGTGTCCGTCTGGGTGCGTCGACGAGGGGCGGCGTGGCGCTCGTCGGGCTGGCCAAGGCACGTGCCGCCATGGCGGGCCGGCATTACGTCGTGCCCGACGATGTCGTCCAGTTGGCCGAATCGGCACTCGCCCATCGCGTGCTGGTCTCCGACGCCGATGGATCGGTCTGCGCCGGGCGCGAGATCGTGGCCGAATGCGTCGCCCGCATTCCCGTGCCGACGGCGTGACATGAGCCGTCCCGTCGGCGTCTCCGCAGGCGGGCTCGGTCTGGTACTCGCCTGGTTGGGCGGCGTCGGGCTGGCTCAACTGACCGGTTCCACACCGGTCCTGATCGTCCTCGCGGCCGGTCTCGTGATGCTCGTCGTGGCCCTCGTCGGCGGGTGGCGCGCCGTGCGGGCGGCGTCCGTCGGAGCTGCGACACTCCCGCCGGCATCGACACAGGGTGATCCGTTTCCGCTTCGGATCGAGATCGTTGCGAAGCGACCGCTGTGGGTCGAGGTGAGATCGTTCGGGAACGTCGTGGCGAGTGGTTGGAGCGACGCCGACCGGTTGGCGTGGCGGGCGACACTCGACCGGCGTGGGCGAATCCGCGAACTGGACGTCTTGATCCGATCCGGCGGCTCGCTCGGCCTGATCTGGTGGTTGCGTCGTGTCACGATCGAGATCCCTGATCACGTCGTCGCCCCCCGGCCTCATCGCGGCGCCGCACATATCGAACGACGATCGATGCAGTCCGACGGTGATCGTTCCGGCGCCCCTGGTGCGGCGGCCGGCGAGATCGACGGCATCCGTCCGTGGCGGGAGGGCGACAGCGAGCGGTTCGTCCATTGGTCGTCGACGCTGCGAACGGGCGAACTCGTCGTTCACGACCGACTCCACGAAGCCGACCAACGCTGGCTCGTTCGGGCTCGCCACGGTGTCGACGACCCCGACGCCGAGGCGGGTTCTGTTCGTTGGGCGCTCGAACAGGGTTTGAGGACGGGCGCCAAGGTGTTTGCGGCGGTGGCGAGCGGGAAGCCGACGCCGATCGTCGACCAGCCTGCTGCGGCGCACTGGACGGCGATGGCGGATCTCGGACCACCGGTCGGTCACACGTCGGCCGGACGGCGCGGATTTGCCGAACCCGAGTCAGCGGCGCCTGTGTCGGCTCGCTGGTGGGCCGCCGGGGCGACGCTTGTGGCGCTCTTGATGTTGACCGGTGCGCTCGGATTCAGCGCGATCACGACCATCCTGATCGTCGTCGCGATCGCTGCCGGAGCGATCGTTTCTGCTCGGTCTCTGGCGACCGGCGAACCGGCCTCCGGATTCGTTCGTGCTGTCGTGGCGATTGTCTCGCTCGGCTCCTTGGTGATGTTCACCGCAGCAAGTGGGCAACTCGACGGCGTGCTCTCGATCCTGACCGGGCCGCTGCCACAGATCCTGGTGACATTGATCCTGCTGCACGGGTTCGAGTGCCGTGACCGCCGAGCGATCCGCGTCGGCCTCGGGATCTCGGCGATCGTGATCATGTATGCCTCCGGCTTTCGAGTCGATGGTTCGATCGGTCTGTGGCTGCTCGCGTGGGCGGGGTGCTTCTGCATGACGTTGATCGATCTGGCGGGACCGAGGACGATGCTTCTTGGCGATGGCGACGCTGCTCGAATTCTGGGGTCGCGCGTGCTGGTCGCTTCCGTCGCAGCCGCCGCCACGATCACTGTGCTGATGGTCGTCCCGGTACCCGATGGGCCGGCTCGCCTCACCCTGCCGACCTTCATCGACGATGCGTCGGTGATCGGCACCGCCGGCGGATTGGCCACGGCAAATGGTGCGATCAGCCGACCTGGTGACGAAGGGAACGGGCAGCGCGCGGCAGCGGGTCAAACGGGCGGGTACACCGGTTTTGCCGAATCGATGGACACCTCGGTGCGTGGAGCGCTGAGCGACGACGTCGTGATGCGGGTGCGCGCGTCCGAGCCCGATTTCTGGAGAGGCCAGACGTTCTCGACGTTCGACGGCCGTCGCTGGTACGCCGACGAGTCGATCGGTTCGTTGCGCGGTGGACCGAACATCGCCGTCCCTCCGGCACTCGGCGACATTCCAGTCGAGTATCTCGGCGACGTTTCCGGTGCTGGAGGACTCGATCGATTCATCCAGACCTACTACCTGGAGACCGACTTCCCGAACGTCGTCTTTGCCGCCTATCGACCGATCCAGTTGATCCTCGACGCCGACGTGTGGACCCGTGACGACGGTGCGATCCGAGCATCGGTGACGTTGCCGGAAGGGTCGGTCTACACGGTCGTCTCGGCGCGGGCCAGGATCACGGAATCGATGCTGCGCAACCAAGGCCTGATCGGGCCACGTCTCAACACCTTCGGAGCCGAAGTGTTCGCCAGGTACCTTCAGTTGCCCGACTCGACGTCGAGCGAAACGGTCGCCCTCGCCGATCGACTGGCGGCCGGCCAGGCCTCGACCTACGACGTGATCCGCGCCTACGAGGCGTGGCTCGATCAGAACGTCGTGTACGACCTCGATGCACCGGTTCCCGACCGTGATGCAAACGCCGTCGACGACTTCTTGTTCGAGTCGCGACGCGGTTTCTGCGAACAGATCGCTTCCGCACTCACGATCATGCTGCGCACTCAAGGCGTTCCCGCCCGGGTCGCCACCGGCTACCTGCCCGGCGAACGCGATCAGATCGCCGGCGTGTTCGAAGTGCGTGCTCGCGATGCCCACGCCTGGGTCGAGGTGTGGTTCCCGGAAACGGGCTGGCAAGCGTTTGATCCGACCGCCACGGTTCCGTTGTCCGGCGACACGAGCAGTGGTTCGATCGGTGCCGACGTCGTCGCCGGGATCGACGCGTACGCCCGTGACCATTCGCGGCTGCTCGGTCTGGTCGCCCTGGTGACACTCGTCTCGGTCGCCGGCGTCCGCCTCGCCGGCTTGGTTCGGTATCGCCAACGCCGGGGCCGGTGGGGCCTGCTGCAGGATCGATTCGAATCGGTCGCCTCCAAACGAGGCGTCGTGCATGGTGTCTCGAACCCCGGCCGGGCCGCCGCATGGTCGCGCTCCGACGATGTTGCGGTAGCCCGCCTGATTGCCGAACGACTCGATCGGGTTGCCTTTGACCCGACCTTCGACGACGACGACGCCTTGTACCGCGCGACTCGCAAACTCGTCATGGTTCTCAGATCGGACGACCGATAACCTCGCTGGGTGCCACGATCCCGAGTGCTGACCTTCGGATTGTTGTCCGGGCTCCTGGCCTCCGGCTACGGGGTGATGTTCACGGTGCTCGACGATTTCCGCGACAAGTACGGCATCGAAGCCCATTGGCTCGGCGTGATCATCGGGGTCGGGTTCTTCGCATCGTTTTTCGCCCAGATGTTCTTGGCGCCGATCGCCGACCGTGGTCGCGCTCGGCAGATGGTGGTAGTCGGCCTGCTGATGAACATCGTCGGACTGATCGGCATGGCGGCTGGTGAAACGCTGCCAGTGCTGCTCGGTGCCCGTCTGTTGATGGGGATCGGTGTCGGGATGGCGCTCCCCGCCGTCCGGAGGATCGTGATCAACGCCGACCCTGCAAATCTCGGCCGCAACGTCGGTCTCCTGATTTCGGCCGACGTCGCAGGCTTCGCCGCTGGCCCGGTGATCTCGGCGCTGCTCGTACCTTCGTTTGGTCTTGCCTCCCCGTTCCTGGCAATCGCCTCGTTGACGGCGATCTGCATGCCGGTGATCCTGCGGGTACACGTGACGGAAGCGACCAACGTTCCCGAGAACCGATTCGCGTTCGACCTCCTCCGGTCGCGGCCGATCTTGGCAGCGATCTGCCTCGGTGCCGCCACCTATCTCATGATCGGCACCTTCGACTCCCTATGGGCGATCGTGCTCGACGACCTCCGAGCGAGTGACTGGATCGCCAACGTCGGTATCACGATATTCGCATTGCCGCTGATCTTCCTCGGCTCCTTCGGCGGCCGATTGGCCCAGCGCGTGGGACCGTTCCGACTCGGCCCGCTCGGGCTGGCGATCGCATCGGTGTACATCACGATGTACGGGTTGATGCCCAGCGGGGCGGCGATGTTGCTGGTCGGTGTGGTGCACTCGTGCACCGATGGATTGTCGGTCGCCAGCACCGGCGTGGCGATCGGCATCGTTGCGCCGCCCGACCGGCAGGCCGGCGCGCAAGGAATGCTCGGCGCCGCGGAAACACTGGTCGGGGGCATTTCGGCCGTGATGGCAGGTGCGCTGTATTCATGGGGTGGTCGTTTCTTGGCCTTCTCGACGTGCACGGCGTTGATGTTGTTGTTGGTGGTAGGGGCGTACCTGCTGGCCGGACCCGAGTATCGAGCGCGGCGATCGGTCGACGTTCCGGTGCTTGCTACCGTGAAGTCGTGACCATTCGACTCGGACTTCTGGCGGCTTCGCGGATCGCCCAACAGGCGGTGATCGATCCTGCTCCAGATGTCGACGGGATCGAGGTGGTGGCGGTGGCCGCACGTGATCAATCGCGTGCCGAGGAGGCGGCGGTCACCTGGTCGTTGCCGCTCGCATTTGGCTCGTATCAGGCGCTGATCGACTCCGATCAGGTTGACGCGGTCTACATCGCCACCCCTGCATCGTTGCATCGGCAGTGGGCGATTGCCGCGATCGAAGCCGGCAAGCACGTGCTGTGTGAGAAGCCGTTCGCTGCCAACGCTGACGATGCAAGACGGATCGCCGAGGCAGCAAACGCTTCGGACGTGGTCGTGATGGAAGGGTTCCATTGGCGCTATCACCCGATCGTCGGCCAGATCGGCGACGTGCTCGCCTCGGGTGTACTCGGTCGCCCCGATCGGATCGAAGCGCGTTTCGACATCCAGGACGGAATGATCCCCCGCGACGACATCCGATGGGACCTCCGAATGGGTGGAGGCGCGTTGATGGACCTTGGTTGCTACCCGATCCAGTGGGTTCGATTCGCGGCCGGCGCCGACCCTGACGTCGTCTCGGCGGTGGCCGAGTGCCCGGTTCCGGGGATCGATGGCCGCCTCCAGGCGGAGCTGCGCTGGCCGTCGGGAGTCACCGGTTCGATCCACACCTCGATGATCGCTCCCGACGGTGGCGTCGTGTCGAATCTGATCGTGCGCGGTGAGCACGCCACGATGAGGGTCGACAATCCGCTCGCGCCCCAACACGGGGCGAGCATCACGATCGAGACGGCTGACGGAGGCCGTCGAAAGATCAAGGTCGCCAAGTCGGCGACGTATCACCACCAGCTGGTCGCATTCCGGGAGGCGATCGTCGACGGGGCAGTGTTCCCGACCACGGCGGACGACGGCGTTCGCAACATGGAGATCATCGACGCCTGCTACCGGGCGGCCGGCATCCAGCCGCGGCCGACGCTCGTCTGACCGATCCTGTTCAGGTCCGTCGGCTCAGGTCGGCTACGAACTGGCGGTGCTCGGCGTTTTTCTGGGTGACGTCTCCGATCACCTTGACCTTGTGGTGTTCACCGCGCAGCCGCGACAGCGGGTCTTGTTGATCGCCGACGTACCCCAGCGCGAATGCGCCCTGCTGGTAACCCATCATCTTGAGCAGGTCGTCATCGAGCGTTCGGGCAACTTCCGGCGAACAGGCGAGGTACTGGTTCTCCTCCTGTCGAACCCAGCCCACCGAGTACGTGATGTTCACGCCGCGGCGGACACCGCTGCTGCGATTGGCTCCGCCGCCGTGCAGCACCTTTCCGTCGTAGAACAACACGCTCCCGCGGCGCATCTCGGCTTGCACCGAACGGACGCTGAGGGCCTCGTCGTCCGGCATTCGAGAGGTGCCAGGCAGGATGTGCGTCGCTCCGTTCTCGGCGGTGAAGTCGGTGAGCGCCCACATCGTGTTGCATTGGACGTGATAGTCGGGCGGGAACGGAAAGAAGTCGAACGCCATCTGGTCACGGTGGACCTTCTGCTGCGTCTCACCCGGCTCGATCGAGATGATCTGCGTGAGGTGGAGTTGGATCGCCGTGACGTGATCGAGGAAGCGTTCGACCGTGCCGACGACGGTCGGATGCATCACGAGTCGACGCGCCGTCGGACAGCGCTCGATCAATGATCCGGTCCGACGTGTGAAGCATCCGTCGTACTCGTCCCGCCCCGCGTCAGAGGTGGTGATGAACGGCATCGCCTCCGCTTCGAGCTGATCCATCGTGCGCTGATCGGCGACGTCGTCGATGATCGCATAGCCCCACGTCCGCAGGTGGGCGCTGACCTCGGCTGGATCGCTACCCGGTCCGAAATGGTTCAGTTCTCGCTCCACGCCGCGATGGTAGACCGCGTTACGGTTTGGAGATGAGGCGAATCGTCATCCACGCCGACGACGTCGGGATGTGCCACGGAGCGAACCAGGCGTTCATCGAGTTGTCACGACTCGGCACGATCAGCGCAGGGTCGGTGATGGTCCCGTGCCCGTGGTTTCCCGAGTTGGCGGACGCCGCCGTCGCCGAACCCGGGCTCGATGTCGGGGTACATCTGACACTCAACGCCGAGCAGCAGGGTTATCGCTGGGGGCCGGTCAGCCGGCCGCCGGCCTCAGCCGGCCTGACCGACGCCGACGGATATCTGTGGCGAGACGTTGCCAGCGTTCGTCGTCACGCTCACCCCGAAGCGGTCGAAGTCGAATGGCGGGCCCAGATCGATCGTGCGCTGGCGGCGGGAATCGACGTCACGCATCTCGACGCTCACATGGGTTCGGCGCTGGCACCGGAATGGTGTGACCGGTACATCGCGCTCGGCGTCGAGTACCGGCTGCCTGCCCTGATCACGTCAGCTTTGAGCGCCTACGACCCGAACAACCATCTCGCCGGGGTGAGTGAGGCGACGTTCTCGTCCTTCGTCGAATCGGCCCGGGAGGCAGGTATGCCGATCTTCGACCGTGTGCTCGAAACCGATTTCGGTCGACCGCGGGGCGGGCCGGTCGACTATGCCGCCAAGTTGCACTCGACCGACGTCGATTTGGTCTATTGCGCCTTTCATCCCTGTCGCTCTGGCCCCGGTGAGATCGAGCAGATCGAGCCGGGCTCACATCATGTGCGCGTCGACGAGTACGAGTTGTTCGCCACGAACGCGTGGAGCTCCTGGTTGCAAGAACAGGACTTCGAGGTGATCGACATGCGCGGCCTCCGTGACTCCTGGCGAGGCGCGAGCTGAGCGAGCATCGAGTCGTCCAACTGTTCCCCGGCCAGGGTTCCCAGTGGCCCGGCATGGGCGGCGACCTGCTCGGTGTCGACTCGGCGTTCACCGAGACGATCGCGGCGAGCGACGAGATCGTCGGACCGAGACTCGGATGGACCTGCGCGGCGATGATCGAGCGAGCCGACTCCGAGATCTTGGCGACGATCGTCGGTTTGCAGACGATGCTGTTCACGGTCGAGGTCGGCTTGGCGGCGATGTGGCGTGCCCGCGGCCTGCGCTGTGACGCCGTCGCCGGGACCAGTCTCGGGGAGATCGCCGCCGCCCACGTTGCCGGGATCCTGACCCTCGATGAAGCGCTGTCGATCGTGCTCGCTCGATCGCAGTTGCTCGAATCGATCGGTCCGGAGGGCGGCACCGTCGTGATCAACGTCGACGCTTCGGAGTCGGCCTCGCTGCTCGACGGACTCGGCGGTTCGGCCTGGATCTCCGGCTTCAACGGGCCTGGGACGACATCGTTCTCCGGTCTCGACCCAGCGCTCGAGGAACTGATCCGGCGCGGCCAGGAGCTCGGTGTCTACACCGCTCGAGTGAGGATCCAGTATCCGGCGCACTCGCCACTCCTCATGCCGCTCGCCGAGCCCCTCCGAACGGCAATCGCCGGGCTGCAGCCGAGGGCCGGCCACACGCCGTTCTACTCGGCGCTGACTGCGGGAGTGGTTGCCGGACAAGACCTCACGCCCGACTACTGGGTCCGCAATCTGATCGACCCGGTCCGCGGCAACGACCTGCTCGGCGCGCTGCTGCACGACCAGTTCGACGTGATCGTGGAAGTCACGCCGCATCCGATCTTCGCCAAACCGACCAACGACGCGATCGCTGCGCATGGATCAACCACTCGGCATGTCGCCACCCTGCGCCGCAGTCAACCTGCCGGCGACATGATCGCAGCGGCGGTGGCGGCGATCGGTCAGGGCGGTTTCGCGGGCGGGAAGGAGCATCGGTGAACCGAGCCCCGATCAGACGCCGCCAGTCGCCGCCGACGCGGTCTTGCGGCCGCGTCGATCAGCCGGTGTGTGCGTCGCCGACTGCAGCTGGTGACGCTGGTGACGCTGGTGCTGGTACTGGTACTGGTACTGGTGCTGGTGCTGGTGATGATGTGGCCGGTGATGATGTTGACGGCTCGCCAGTTCCCACCCGAATCATTGGCGGGGTGGCTTCCACACCGAGGGCGCGCAGGATGACGCCGGCCTCGCGCCGCCATTCGGACGCGTCCGGTGATCCGGGTGCGACGAAGTCGAGCGCAGTGAGACAGAGCGCTCGCTCGTAACTCGCCGGCGTGTTGAGCTCGAGCGCCGAGAGCAACGTCGATCGAGCCGACTCGTGGCGGCCCTGCATCTGTTCGAGCATCGCCCTGATGCGCAGTATCCGAGGTGCACACGGATGATCGTCACCGAACCGCTGGGCGAGCTCGTCGCACTCGGCAATCGTGGCGGCGCCGGCATGCGCGTCGAGCTCGAGCTGTCGCGAGTCGAGTTCGTCGAGCATGTCCACCATGCCCAGCCGTTGCAACAGCTCGCTCGCATCGATCAGCCTCCGTGATGCAGCATCGAGGCGTCCGTCGCGCATCTCGGCAACACCTGCAAAGAGCGTCGCCGCCGCAATTCCCGCCGAGTAGCCAACGGCTTGATAGTTGCGGAGCGCACTCTCGAGCAGATCGATCGCACGAGCCCAATGTCCTTGGTCGGACAGAATCTCGGCGCTGTTGATGGCCGCGGTCGCAGCGAGCACCACGCTCCCGCTTCGCTCGGCGATCTCGAGCGCCTCGAGGTAATGGTTGCCGGCGGTGGACCAGTCGGACGAGAAGTACGCTTCGATGCCAAGGTTGATGAGCGTCCGAGCCGCTCCGCTGTGATCGTCGAGCTCACGGTAGGCCTCCAGCGCCCGTGGGCCGGCGCCCTCGATGTCCGGCTGGTGCAGGTAGGCAAGTGCCAGTTGGATGCGTTCGAGCGCAAGGGCCTCGAGCCCTGGGTCGCCGGCCCGTTCGGCATCGAGTCGAGCCTCGCGGGCGAGTCGGAGGCAGGCATCGTTCTCGTCACGTCGTGCCCGGATCCCGGCCTCGGCCAGCCGAACGTCGGCCCGCGCCGACGACCATGCCCGATCGGACGAACCGGTCGGAATGGCCTGAGCCGCGCGCGAGTACCAACGGATCGCTCGATCCGGGCGACCCTGCCGCTCCGCGACCGATCCGATCTTGCGGATCAGGCGGACCTCCGTGACGGGAACGCTGTTCGATCGACGTGCCTGTCCGAACACACGTGCCGCATCATCGAACCTGCCGAGCTCGTAGTACAGATCGCCGAGCAGCTCCCCAACCCTGACCCGTTCGACAGCGGTGATGCTTGTGAGATGACGAGCCGCCTGCAGCGCCCGCTCGTAGGCGACGACGGCTTCGGCCGTCGCGGCTTGCGCCGAGGCTGCCACGCCGGCCATCAGCGAATAGCGCCAGGCCTGCTCGTGGGCGCGAGCCTCGGAGAAGTGCAACGAGAGCAAAGGAGCCGCGGCGGCTGGATTGGTGGAGCGTTCCTCGATGATGGTTGCTGCCAACCTGTGGAGGTGCCGACGCTGCGAGAACGGCAGACCCTCGTACGCCGTGTCACGGTACAAGGCATGGTTGAACGCCCACTTGCCGCTCGACCGTGGCGACACCGTGCCGTCCTCGGCGGCAGCCGAGATCGCACTCGCGGTGTCGAAGTCTGCTTCGTCGGCCTGGGCCATCGATGTGACGACCGCTTCGTCGAACTGGTTGCCGAGCACCGACGCAATCCGGACCAAGCGACGCGCCTCCGGGGTCAACCGATCGAGCCTGCTGGCGATGATCTGCTCGATGGTGTCGGGCAGCTCGGCGGTGGGGTCGGTCATCGCCCTCGCGAGCTCGACCGCGAACAGAGGATTTCCCTGGGCTCGCGCCGAGATGAGGTCGAGGTCGCGGTCCAACAGCGCACGGGCGCTGGTCGCCACGGCGAGCTTGCGAATGGTCGGGTCGTCGAGGGGCTCCAGCTCGAGGCTCGTCACGTGAGCGGCCTCGGCAATCCGCCACGAGCCCTCTGGGCGCCGGGTGATGATCGCCGCCCAGGGTCGGCCGGCGCATGCCCGGATCAGGTGGTTCGCCAGCTCTCCCGAGGCGTCATCGATCCAGTGCGCGTCCTCCACAACGAGCAGGATCGGTCCGGCGAGGGTGGCGTCGAGGAACTGGACGATCAGCTCGTGGATTCGCATCCGGCGGAACGCCGGGTCGATCGCATCGGCCTCGGCAGTCGGCGGGACCGTCGCACCGAACGGCACCGCCAGCAGTGGGAGCATGGGCAGCAGCTCGGGTACCACCCGATTCACGATGTCGCGCAACCGGTCGCCGGCGGCCTCCGGGGTCGATTGCTCGGCGATCCGCGTGCCCCCACGGAGGAGCGGGCGGAACACGCTGTAAGGAACGGCAGCGCCGTATGGCGTGCACGAACCCTGGTACACAGCGAGGTTCTCCGCTGCATCCCACGCCGCATCGAGGAGCCGCGTCTTTCCGACGCCGGCCGTTCCCACCAGCTCGATGACGTCTCCCAGCTCGCCGATCGCGCGGATGAGCACTTCGAGCTCTCGCCTCCGACCGACCAGCCGCCCGCCCGATGAATCACGACGCACGCGACCCGTCGGGTGTCGCACCTTGTGGGCGATGATCGGCTGCGACTTCCCCTTGACGGTGAACGGCTCGAGCTGCTCCGACACGAACACGCTGCGCGTGTCGGCCACCACCGTCGCCACCGCGACCACCTCGCGGTCGCCGGCCTTGCCAAGCATGCGCGCCGCCGTGTTCACCGGGTCACCCATCAGGGTGTACGTCCGGCGGTGCGCGCTGCCGAGGAAGCCGGCGAAGACCCGACCGGTCTGAACACCCTGTCGAACGACGAACGGAGCGTCGATCGCTGCGATCTGGAGTGCCGCCAGCAGCATCGCGTCGGACGTGTCTCCGGGGCTCACGGGTGCGCCCGCACAGAGCACGAACTTGATGCCGTCGTGGGCGATATCGGTGTGCAGCACGGTGACCCCGAAGCCGCCGCACGCTTCGACGACGTGGTCGACGACACGCCCGAGCGCGGCAGCGACAGCAGCGGGCCCCGACCGCTCGAGTTCGGCTGAGATGCCCGTCACCATCACGAAACCCACCGTCACCAAACGATGCTCGCCGCCGAGGCTGGTGAACGCTTCGAGCTGGGCAGCCACCTGCCGCGGCACATAGGGCGAGAGATCGGCATCCACGGCCGCCCGCCGGGCCGGCCCTGTCGGCTTGTCGCCGGTGGACCCGCGCACGAGCACGCCGCCGGACTCGTGCGGCTCGCACATGCCAGCCGGAAGTTGTGCGGCGATGCCCGGCGAGACCAGCGTCTCGCCTTTCGGCGCGGCTGCCTCGAGCCGGATCACTTCGGAGGCGTTCGGTCCGGTGACGAGGAGCTCGCGATACGTCGAACCGACCATGAACGCGTCGAAGGGACCGTCGGCGACACCGACGGTCATCGTGAGGCTGGCTCGAACTGCCGCTGGTGAGGCGTGGAGAGCACGTTGCATCGAGAGTCCGGCGTCAGCGCCGCGGCGCTCGTGGTCGTGGCCGCGGAACAGCACGAGCAGCGCGTCCCCACCGAACTTCAGCACCTCACCCCCGTACAGGTAGGTGGCATCGATCAGCGCCGTGAAGCATGTGTTGATGAGGTCGGTGATCTCCTCCGCGCCGGACTTGCCCTTGCCTGCCAATCGCTCGGACAGCGCCGTGAACCCAGAGATGTCGGCCGACAACATCGAGCCGGCAAGGCTCGTCCACGACGGCACGCCGTCCGCCGCGAGCTCCACGGCCAGTCGCGGTACGAACGCGATGAACGCGTCGGTCCCGGTCGACACCGGTGTGAGGGGCGACGTCTCGTGGTCCGAGGAGGTGATGATCGAAGCCGCGTGCCGCGCGTCAGATCTCGTCATGATCCATCGATGATCGCATTGGCGGCATCAGCGGAACTGGAACCGTGCGGTGATCGCCCCGGAACTGCCCTTCAGGTTCAGCGAGAGCACGCGACAACCAACTTGGCCCTTCGCCGTCTTCCAGTTGAACTGCCAGTTGCCGTCACCCTGGTACTGCAGGCCCGAGGCTGTGGCGAACAACTCGATCTCGTCGGTCGCTACTGCCACGGTGCATGCCTGGACGGATGATGTGAGGCTGACGAAGCTCGCCGGGTCGCTCACGCCGACGTTGAAGAAGTCGCTGACCCGCCACTTCACCGGAATCGCGGAGCCGGACTTGGCCGTGTTCACCGCGTCCATGTCGATCGGTTGACCAAAGCCCGTGAAGCGGTAGACCACCTTCGCCGAACAGTTCGTGGTGGTGGAGTTGCCGGCACGATCGATCGCGGTGATCGGGATCGACACCGTCCCGACGGCGTTGGTGGGCACCGCGCCGACTGCTGTCGGCGACACCGACCCTGACCCGGAATCGGTGACCGACGCCGTGAGCGTGGCCGACGGCTGGTTGTAGATGAACGTCGGGGTGGGTGCAGGACATGTGATCGTGGGAGCGATGGTGTCGATGATGTAGGTGAACGTCGACAGGACACTGGAGTTGCCTGCTCTGTCGACGGCTCGCGCCGTCACGGTCGTGCTGCCCTGGGCCGTGATCGACAACGATGCCGTCGCCACAGCAACCGTGGTGGACGCAACCGTGGTGGCGCCGGATGCGCTGTACGTCAAGGAGGCGATGCCGCTACCGCCATCGCTGGCCGTGAGCACGACCGAGGCGGGAGTGTTCCGTAGGCCCGGCGTCGGGCTGGCGGCAACCGTCGGGATCACCGAGTCGCGGGTATAGGTGAACGTGACCTGTGCACTGGAGCGCCCGGCGCCATCGACGGCGGTTGCTGTGATGGTGGTGGCGCCATCGGCGGCGAGCGCGATGGATGCGATGCCACCGGGCACGGTGGTGGAACCGATCACCGTGGCACCGGAGGCGCTATACGTGATCGAGGCCACGCCCGTGCCGGCATCGGATGCCAGCAGCCGAACCGTGGTGCCGGACGGAATGAAGCCTGGTGCAGGGTCGGCAGCGAGCGTCGGCGAAGCCGTGTCGATCAGCACCGAGCTCGATTGTGTGTAGAGGGCCTGGTTCGTGACGGTCCAGGTGTGGAAGCCCTCCCCGGAGATCTGGAACGAACCGATCCCCGGAACTGCGCCCTGGTCGACGCCGTCGACCGAGTAGGTCGCCGGACTGCTGCTGGTGACGGCGATCGTGACCGCCCCGGCGTAATAGCCACCGGCGAGCGGCGGCGTCGTGGGAGCGGCCGTGAGCGAAGCCGCCGGAGGCAGCACCGCGGGTTGCGGCACCGCGTTGAAGTTCCTGGCCTTGTTCGTGGCGAAGCCGACGTTGCCGGCAACGTCCTTGGCCTGGACGATGAACTCCACGTCGTTGGTGCCTGGCAACAATCCGAGCGATCCGGTCCACCGATCGGTTCCGGCGCTGCGAACGAGATCGACTCCGGTCCATGTCGCCGCACCCAAGCCTGGGTTCTGCACGACGAGCACGTACAGGCGGTCGATCCCCGTGCCGCCGTCGGTGGCGTTCACGGTGATCGCCAAGCGACCGGCGACGATCTGTGACTGGACCGTGCCGATGATCGGAGCCGTGAAGTCGGTCTGCGAAGGATCGGCGTAGTAGACGACCACGCCGATGCTGTTGTCGAGCCGCTGGATGCCGGGATCAGAACGGAATTGGCCGGTTGCCAGCACCAACTGCTGACGGGTGCCGGCGGGCCCGGTCGACGTGGTGATCTCGACCGGTTTGGTGGGGAACGCCACGTTGCCGGTGTCGGGTTCGACCCCGCTGGGGTCGAACACCGGAGTGGCGATCACCGGGTTGGGAAGGCTCACGTAATTCGAACTCATGTTGAGCACGATCGCACCGTGGGCGACCTGAGCCAGCCTGGTCGGATCGGTAGGAGCGACCACCGACACATCGCTCAGCGTCTTCGGCTCGATCGGTCGACCTGGCGACACGATCACCTGCTCGTTGCCTGCAGTGTCGGTGTTGAAGTAGTACGTCCCGAGCGGCGTGTTCTTGGCCGTGTTGGTAGGCGTGACGTTCACCCGTGTTGATTGTGTCCCGGTGACATCGGGTGATGTCTGAGTGGTCGGCGGCGCCGGCAGCACTTGTGGCGTCAACCCGATTCGGTAGAACGGGAGCCCGTAGAACGTGGACTCCATCACCGCCTTCTCGTCGTACACACTGAAACTCTGCACGTCCGCGATGTACTGGTTCTTCGCCCATGCCAGAGCCTGGCCGACCGTGCTCGACGAGCCGGGGGTGCCTGGGGCGAGATCGAACGGTGCCGTCACCTGCTTGGCGAACAGCGCCATCAGGTGCTCGGTGTAGGCGACGCTTGCGGTGTCGCCGTAGCCGAAGCCGGTGTTGGCCACGAACAGCGAGCCTTCGCGACCGAGTGTCTGGGACCAATCGGCGTTGTTGTTGGCGACGAGGATGTCGCTCACCGAAAGACCCGAGTGGCAGCCCATCGAGAACACCAGCGACTGTGCGAGTGCGTCGGGGCCGAGCGTGCTGGCCACCGTGGTTGCGATCAGGTTGTCGTTGAACCCCGGCACCTTGTCACCGGCGGCAGGAAGGGCTCGATAGTGATCGAAGTGGGCGTTCAACGACACGAGCGCCCGCGTCCCCGCGGCGGCGAGCTTGGCGGTGGCGTCGGCACGCGTCCATGGCTGATTGAGCGTGGTCGCACCTGCGGCGAGCTCGCTGTCGACCGGCAACCCTGCAGCTCGGATGTTCGACGCCACGTTCGCTGAACCGTCGGCGAGGAAGTCGTAGCCCAACACCGTGGCCGTCTCGACCGACAGCGTTCCGTTGAAGCCGATGAAGGTGTCGAGTGCGTGCACGATGTCGGCGGGGGTCTCCACTACGCGGCCGAGCGCCGCGTCGGTCACGTACAGGAACCGGTCGCCGAGCGAACGCGCCGACGCGTCGCCATACGGATCGTCGGACAAGATCATGCCGTCCCAGAACGATGACGTCGCCGAATTGCGAGCCGCCGTCGTTCCTCCGGCGAGGGCGCCGTCGAACTCGTGACGGAAGTCGTACTCGTTGGCCACGACGGTGCCGTCGTGCAGACGAGCCATCGGGATCATGAGATCGTCACCGAGGAACACGATGTGCTTGAACTGGCCGCGACGAGCATCGATGATCGAGCTGTTGATGGCAGCGACCACGGCGTTGGCCGCGTTCGGATCGCACGAGGCGGCCCCGGTGTCCCATGCGTCGTATGCGGCACGAACAGTCGGGGAGGAGTCGACGGGAACGACCACGGGAACGACCCCGAGTTCGCCATGCGCACCGAGGTAGGTGGTCAGGCGACCCACCGCAGCGGCGACGCTGGCTCGTGCCGAAGCACCGTACAACCGCTGCAGGCGGGTCTCGTTGACGAGGATCAGGGTGTTTGCGGAAGCAGAGATGCTCGGCGCGGTCGGGAACACGGTCAACGGGGGGGCCAAGAACGGGCCGTTGGCCCGGCATGCCGGCTGCGGGTCGGCGGACAGGATCTTCATCTGCAACGACGCAGGCTCGACAGTGGTGGCACCGTTGGCGCCGTACACCTGCACGAAGTAGGTGCCCGCTGGCAGACGGTCGGTCGAGATCACTTCACTGGTGGTGCCCGACTTGTTCGACGACTGGATCAGGCGCAGTCCCGAGTCGAGGTCGCTGAGTCGAACGAAGTCGTTCAGCGGTTGCGCGTTGGCGCTGCTGGCGTCGGGATCGGTGAGCGGGAACAACGGGGCATCGCCGCTGACGCGTCCGAGCGGTGCGGCCCCTGCAGGGTTGGCCGGACGTCCCCACAGCACCACGTCGAGGTCGGCGGTGAGGTTCGAGAGCTGGACCACGAGCTTGTCGTTCTCGGCGACGTTGATCTGGAACACGTCGATGTCTGTGGGCGTGGAGATGTACGTGAGGTACACCACGTCCTGCGAGGCGAGCGTGGTCTGTCGTGTGGGGTCAGTCGGACTGGTGAC
The DNA here is from genome assembly GCA_043773365.1 of Ilumatobacteraceae bacterium. GTDB lineage: Bacteria > Actinomycetota > Acidimicrobiia > Acidimicrobiales > Ilumatobacteraceae > Ilumatobacter. Next base: position 21,616 of record JAYVFI010000010.1, on the reverse strand, counting down.
CTTGAAGTCGTTGGGCTCGAGCCCTTCGGCCACGGTGACGTTGGCCGACTTGTTCGACGAGATGTCGGTGCCGACGATGCGCGCTGCGCCCGTGAGGGCCGTTGAACCGAGCCGCAGGGTGGGCAGTACGCCGAAGCGGATGTCGTAGACGACGCCGGGCGTGGCCTGGAAGTTCCACACCAGTGTTCGACCGTCGACGACCGGCTCGAGCGGCTGGCCTTGAACGGATGCCGTCCCTGGCCGGTACGCCGCACTGGTGGGCAACGCCACCCTGACGTCGACGTTGCGTTTCGCGCTGCCGTCGATCGAGACGGTCGCCAGGAACTGGGTGGAACCAACCGTGCCGGATGGAAGCGCGGCAACATCGACGCTCGCGAACTCGACGCCACCGAAGGCCAGCGACGCCGAGTCGAGCATGGCGAGCAGCAGGTCGCCCAGCGTGAATCCATCGAGCAACCCTGCATTGGCGAGCTTGGTGAGCAGCTCGCCCAAGGTCAGGTCCCCGGCGGCCACGGCGATGTCGAGCAGGGTCATCTTGCCCATCTGGTCGGCAGTGAGGTTCCCGAGGCTGGTCGTGAGACCGTTGATCTGCGTCTGCAACGATTGGCCAACCACCGATTCGAGTTGCTGCACGGTGAGAAAGCCGAGCAGCGAGCCGAGCTGTGAGAGCGTGACGGCGCCGGTGGTGGAGTTCAGCAGATCGCCGAGCGTCATCGGGCCCGGATCGGTGAGATCTCCGACGGTCTTTGTGGAGGCCGCCAGCTCACTGGTCAGCTCGGCCGCGGTGTACAGGGCTCCGGTCCCGGCGTGGCGAGCTGCACCGACGAGGTCGCCGTACGTGACCGAGTTGAGCGCAGCACCGAGGTCGCCGAGCGTGACCGTGGCGAGCGCCGCGAGGCTCCCCGGCAGGTCGCCGATCGTGAGGTTGTCGAGTGTGGTCAGGTCGGCCATCGTGAACGTGGTGCCGTTGATCGCGGCGGCCAGATCGGCAGCACCGAAGTTGGTGAAGAATGGCGCCAGGTCTGACAAGCGGATGCCAGAGGTGGCGGCGAGGATGGTCTCGAGGGTCGGGGCGCCCGACACCGCGTTGCGTGTGTAGGCATCGCCGAGCGTGCCGTTCACACAGTCGGCCATGGTGCAGTTCACGTCGAGTCCGGTGGGGCTGATGGCTCGCAACGGGATCGCCCTCAACGGGATCGCCTTCAACGGCGAGCTCAACAGGTCGATCGCGCTGAGGGGGATGGCTCTCAGCGGTGTCCCACCAACGTTGATCGCCGACAGCGGGATCGCCTTCAACGGGATCGCCGAGAGCGGGATCGCCCGCAACGGGATCGCGGACAGCGGGATCGCCGAGAGCGGGATCGCCGAGAGCGGGATCGCCGAGAGCGGGATCGCCGACAATGGGGAGCCCTGCACGTCGATGGCACTCAGCGGGATCGCGCTGAGCGGCGATGCGTAGAGATCGATCGCCCGCAACGGGATCGCCGACAGCGGGATCGCCGAGAGTGGGATCGCCCTGAGCGGGCTGGCGCCGAGGTCGATCGCCCGCAACGGGATCGCCGACAGCGGGATTGCCGAGAGCGGCGTGCCGTCGACGGAAAGACCTCCGACGGTGATCGCCCTCAACGGTGCACCGTTCACGTTGATCGCGCTGAGTGGTGTGCCGGAGACATTGATCGCGTTGAGCGGGATCGCGCTGAGCGGGATCGCGCTGAGCGGGATCGCCGAGAGCGGGATCGCCGACAGCGGGGTGCCGTTCACGTTGATCGCGCTGAGCGGGATCGCCCTCAACGGGATCGCCCGGAGCGGGCTGGCGGCGAGGTCGATCGCCCTCAGCGGGATCGCTCGGAGCGGGCTGGCGGCGAGGTCGATCGCGCTCAGCGGGATCGCCGAGAGCGGGATCGCCGAGAGCGGTACGCCGCGCAGCGTCACCTCCATCACGTTGAGGTGATCGAGCGCCTGGGCGCATGTCTCGCCTCCCGTGAGCAAGCCGGCGATGATCGCGCACCACGGATTCTCCCCACCCGGGGCGATCGCACGCAGCGGGATCGCACGCAGCGGCGTCGACCCGAGCATGATGGCGGACAGCGGAATCGCCCTCAACGGGGTGCCGCTGACGTCGATAGCCGACAACGGCAAGGCTGCGATCCTGCCCTGCACAACCGTGTTTTCGAGCGCTTCACCGAAGGTCAGGTTGCTGAGCGGCTTGGCGGCGAGATCGGTACCGGCCAGCAGTGCCGGCCAACCGTTCTGACCGGCCGGCGCACCGGGCGCCGTGACGTCGATGTTCACCAACGGGATCGCCCGCAACGGCGTCGAACCGAGCACGATCGCTCGCAGGGGCGTGGATCCGATCGTGACGGCAGCAAGTGACGTGTCGGCGGGTCCGATCGTCGCGATCGACGACGACGCCAGCGACGACGCAGCGCCGCTGCTCTCGAGCGCGTTGCGGTCGAGGCTGCTCACCGCGATGCCCGATGGCGCCACCTGCACCGTCGACGGGGAGCCGGGAGCGATGGCGAGGTCGAACGTGAGGTTTGGATCTCCTGCCACGTCCGCCACCACGGTGGAGACGGGTGAGAAGTTCGACGTGTTGCCGTTGGCATCGGTCGCCGTCGCCACGATGGGATCGCCGATCGAGATGCCGAAGGAGTCGGCGGAACCGAACGGGACGAAACTGGCGGTACCGGCGGTGAGCGTGATCCTGCCGATGAACTCGCGACCCTCACCGCTCGACGCACTGTCGGCCCGGTAGACGTCCACATTCACCGGGTAGGTCGTGTTGGGCGCCACCGAGTCGACGCTGGCAACGGCGGCCAGCGTTCCGCTGCTGTCGATCGACACGGCGACGTCCGGGTAGTTCTGGATGTTGTTGGCACCGGAGTCGGGATCTCCGGCATCGTTCGGTGGCGGTCCGAGCCCTTCCGGCGTAGCGATCGGGTTGATCAGAAGGCCGCGCTCGACATTGTCGAAGAAGCTGTTGTGGAGGACCGCGTTCCCACTGCCCGAGAACGCAATCACCCCTCGGTTGTTGTTGGCGATGAGGTTCCCGTCACCGGGCAGGTCGCCGCCGATGCGGTTGTTGGAGGTGGAGTTGCGGAGGACGACGCCACCGAAACAGAGGCCGCAGCCACTGAGCGAGTTACCGAGTGGTGTCGCGCCGTCGGCCGCGACCCCGATGTAGTTGCCGCGGATGATCGTGCCGGTCGACCCCTGCCACATCGCGATGCCTTCGCCGGCGTTGCCGGAGATGACATTCCGACCCGCCACGGTGCCGTCACCGATCTGGGTGGCCGTGACCTGCCCGAACTCCCCACCTTGCCCGAGGAAGATGCCACCCGCGACGTTGGGGAGCGGTGCATTGCCGGTGGCGTCGGTTCCGATGTAGTTGCCGACGATCACGTTGCTGTTGGCATCGCCCGCAGTGGGGTTGAGCAGGACGCCCCACTGGGTGTTGCCGGAGATCAGGTTGCGCGAGATCGTGTTGGTGGACGCCCCGTTCTTCACGGTGACGCCGTAGGTGTTCCCCATGTCCAGCGCGCCTGAGGCGTCGGTGCCGATGTAGTTGCCGGTGATCGCGTTGAACGTCGTGCCCGCCTGCAGTAGTACCCCCTGCCCGTTGCTCGAGATCAGGTTTCGGTCAGCGGGCGATGCGCCGCCAACGACCACGTCCCCGATGCTGCCGTTGATCCACACACCGACACCGCCGTTGAAGCGAGAGAACGTTCCCGTCGAGTCGGTCCCGATGTAGTTGCCGCGGATGGACGACCCCGTCCCCGCGAAGATTCCCGTTCCGTTCCCGCCCGAGAAGTTGCCGATCGCCAGACCCCGCACGACGGAGAGAATGCTCCCGCTGAGGTCGAGGCCGATGGTGTTCGGGATGAGGTTGCCATCGAGTTCGATCAACAGGACTGCGTTCGAGCCGACCGCAAGCGTGTTGACCGATGCACCCGGTTGCGTGTAGCCGTCGATGGTGACCTGCCCCGTCACGACGGGCAGCGCGCTCGACAGGGAGATCGTCTTCACGCCGGACCCGGGAATGTTGAACTGGATCACATCGGCACCCTCGAACGCGTTTGCCTCTTGGATCGCAGCTCGAAGCGTGCACTCGTTCGTGATGTCCGTTTCGCAGACTCCGTTGCCGAGCGTCAAGTCGGGCAGGTCGCCCGTCGAGTTGACGGTGAGGGTTGCTGCCAGGGCCGGTGCCGGCACGACCGTCACCACGACCGTCACCACCACCGTCGATGCCGCCGCCATCGCTGTCGCCAGCAACACACGCACCGAGGAGGACCTCGCTGCCTTTTGCCGAGCGAACCGTCCCGAATTCCAGAAGTTGATCATCGCCGTGCTTCCCCATCCCTGGACACGCGTGCCCTGCCGCACCGCCGTCGAAACCCCCTAGACCCCCGCAAGGAAACCTAGATGAGCAATACTTTCCTACACCCTTTGTCAACGGCCGTCAAAGTGACGCGAGTCGAGTTGTCCAAGAACTGTAAATCCGACCTCTCGGGTGCGCACGACCAGAGCGATCGGTGCGGCCGGCTTCGGTGGCCGACAGGAGTGTCGTGAACCGAACCCCGCTCTGAGCGCGACAGTAGGGGCGTGCACAGTCGTGTCTCCGAGTGCAGCGACGCCGAATTGCTGGTGCTGATCGCCGACCAGCACCACGACGCGCTGGCGGAGTTGTATGGCCGTCACGGCGGCTGGCTGCTGGCACGGCTCCGGCATCGGTGCGCCGACGAGGGGCTCGTGATCGAGGCGCTGCAGGACACCTTCGTCGCCGCGTGGCGCGGCGCCGACCGGTACGAGGGAACCGGGGCGGTCGCCGGTTGGCTCTGGGCGATCGCGATCCGGCGGCTGATCGGGTTGCTGCGGAAGCGTCGACCCGAGCCCGTGCCACACGACGATCGACAGGAGGATGTGTTGGGCAACGTAGAGGATCTGGTGCTGGCCGGTACCGAACACGGTGAGCTTGCTGGAGCGCTGCGCTCGCTCTCGCCGGAGTTGCGATCGGTCGTGCAAGCCACCGTGCTCGACGGTCTCAACACGCGGGAGGCGTCACAACTGCTGGGGATTCCGGCAGGCACCGTGAAGACACGAATGATGCGTGCCCGCATCGAACTGAGGGGAGCATTGGCATGAACCGGGAGGCAATCGGATGACCTGGCACATCGACGACTTCGCCGCAACCAGGTACCTGGCAGGTCAACTCGACTCGACTGGTGCAGCGTCGGTCGAATCCCATGTTCTGGTGTGCGTGCGGTGTCGAACCGACCTCGCTGCAGTGGTTGGCGAGATCGACGCCATGTCGCTCGACGTTGCCTGGTCGGGAATCGTCGACAGGCTCGATCGGCCAAGTCTTGGTTGGGTCGAGCGGTCGCTGCAGCGACTCGGGTGTTCCGATTCGGTGACACGCGTCGTGGCCGCCACCACTCGCGCCCGGCTCTCCTTCCTCGTGGCTGTGTCGATCACCCTGTACTTCGCTTTGATCGCGGCACGGTCGCCGGATCAGCGTTACTTCGAGATGTTCCTCGTGATCGCACCGATGGGACCGCTCGTGGCGACGGCCGGGGCGTTCGGAGGGTGGAGCGATCCGGTTCGTGAGCTGACCGGCACGGTTCCCACGCCGTCGTTGCGAATCCTGTTGATACGCGTCGCCGCCTCGGTGGTGCCTTCGCTCGTGCTCACGGCCGCTTCGATCCCTTGGTTGATCGACCGCGGGTGGTTGGCCGCCGCCTGGCTGCTGCCGTCCTTGGCGTTGTCGTTGGGCGCTCTCGCGATGTCGTCGTGGGTCGGCATCGAAGTGGCCTCGCTGCTCATCGGCGGGGTGTGGGTGATGATCCCCCTCACATTGCGATTCCCCGTTTCCGAACTGCTCGAGTTGCTCGGTCGCCCGACCCAATTGGCATCGCTGATCGTGATCGCGGTAGCTATCACGATCACCTTGAGTCGACGCGACGCGTTCGACTACCGGGAGGCATGATGGATCAGATCGTTCACGCCCGTTCGCTGACCAAGCGGTACGGCAGATCGACAGCACTCGAGTCGATCGATCTCGATCTCTCGACAGGCATCACCGGCCTGCTCGGACCGAACGGGGCCGGCAAGACGACGCTGCTGAGGATTCTGGCGACCTCGCTGGCCCCGTCCTCCGGAGCGTTGCAGGTGCTCGGCCACGACCCGGGTGAGGCCGCAGGTCGTTTGGCCATCCGGCGAAGTCTCGGGTATGTGCCGCAGGAGGTTGGGCTGTACGACAACTTCACGGCATTCGAGTTCGTCGATTACGTCGCGATCCTCAAGGAGCACGTCGATCGCTCGGCGCGTCACGAGGAGGTGCGACGCGTGCTCGACGACGTCGATCTCGGGGACGTTCGCTCCAAGAAGATCCGCAAGCTCTCGGGCGGCATGAAACGGCGAGTGGCGCTCGCCCAAGCGCTGCTCGGGGATCCGGCGCTGCTCGTGCTCGATGAGCCGACCGTCGGTCTCGACCCCGAGCAGCGGTTGCGCTTCAGACAACTGATCTCGCGGCATGCCGAGCGTCGATGCGTTGTGCTGTCGACGCACATGACGGAGGACGTCGAGGCGCTCTGTGACCGGGTTGTCGTGCTCGACGAGGGACGTATCGTCTTCGACGGGACACCGGCAACGTTGGCGGAAATCGCTGCGGGCCGGGTGTGGGTCGCCGACGGCATCGACTCCAGCGCAGTCGTGTCGTGGCGCACCGGTGAGGGCCGCCACCGTCATATCGGCGATGCACCGGCGGGAGCGGAGTTGATCGCCCCGACGGTGCAAGATGGTTATCTGTTGCTCAACGGCGATGTGTCGGAAGAGACTCGAGTGTGATCAACGCGGAGATGGCCTTGGCGCGAACCGAGGGCGTTCGGCTCTGGCGAAACCCGCTCGTCTGGGTCGCGATGGCGGCGACCGCCAACATGGTCCGCAGTGCGGAATCAGCCGAAGATCGTTACCTGGTGCTGGTTGGTTACGCGCTGATGTTGCCGGGTTTAGCGATGGTTCTGCATGTGCTGCTTGCCGTGCTGCGTAGCCGTTCGTCGAACTCGGAGGAATTGCTAGGCGTGCTGCCGATCGGTGCTGATCGCCGATCGGTCGGACACGCGATGTCTGCGTTGGCGGCCGGGCTGCTCGGCGTGATGATGACAGCAGTGATCTATCTGTTCATGCGACCAGCATCGAACCTCGGTCGCTGGGATCTATCGGAACCGTCCATGATCGAGGCTCCACGTCCGAATCTGGCACAACTGCTCCAGGGCCTAGCGGCGCTGGTCGCCGTCGGTGCGTTCGTCGTTGCCCTCGTGCGATGGATACCGACGTGGCTGGTGATCGCTCCGCTGGTGTTCCTGATGTTCGTGCAGGGATTGTTCTTTGGAATCTTCTTTGGCGTGCCGGCCGGTGGTGAGAGTTGGTTGTGGCCGCTCGTCACCGGAACGGTGCATGGGGAGTGGGTCGGATGCGGCGAACTCGATCCGATCTGTGACCTGCCGATCAGTGGCTTCGACCGCGTCACCGCGTGGTGGCATCTTGCCTACCTGGCGGCGTTGTGCGTCTGGCTCACCACAGTGGCCGTCGTCCGTCACCGGCAGGATCGTCGCGCCTGGGTCGCCTTCGGCTGCTCGCTGGCCGCCGTCATGGCGCTGGCGGTCACGCAAGTGATGACGTCCGACACCTACGTGGCGATCGAGAAGGCCGTCGGATGATGGCGGCGTCGTTCGCTCCGGAGGTGCAACTCGGCCTCGTCGAGGGCTACCGACTCCTCAGAAACCAGCTGGTCCTGCTGGCCGGTGTGGTGACTGCGGTGTGGATCGGGGTGGTCGTCCCGACCGTCAACGCTGACCAGGATCGGTACGTCGTGTCGGTCGGGTATCCGCTCGCCGTGATCGGCTTCGTGGCACTCGGTCATACGATGCTGGCGGTTCTCAGGTCACGTTCGCACCGATCCGAGGGCTTGCTCGATGTGCTTCCGATCGGACCCGACCGGCGCACGGTCGGTCATGCGTTAGCGGCCCTGGCCGGGGGCGCGGTTGCAGCCGGTGCGACTGTGGCGACCGTGGCGATGCGCGGTCTCGAACCCAGCGGTCGACCGTGGGATGCAAAGGTCGCGGGATCGCCGGCGGTGCCGCAAGTCGGGATCGCCCAACTGTTGCAAGGGCCGATCGCTGTGGTTGTCGCCTGCCTGTTCGTCGTGGCGCTGGCGCGCTGGATCCCCGGCTGGCTGATCATCGTGCCGGTGTTCGTGCTGACCGTGCTCCAGGTGATCATCTTCGGAATCTGGTTCGCGGTCGAGACCGATAGCCCGCTGACGTGGTTGTGGCCGGTGTCTTCCGGTGTCGTGCACGATGGATGGACGGGTTGCGGTTCGGTCGACGACGTGTGCGAGTTGCGGGTCCGGGGGTTCGACCAGAGCACCCCCTGGTGGCATCTTGCCTATCTCGCCGCCCTGTGTGTGTGGCTCGTGATGGTCGCGGTGCTGCGTCATCGACGTGACCGGAGGACCTGGACACTGTTGGGCGCTTCATCGACCCTCGTCGTCGTGCTCGCATTTGTCCAGATCGCGTTGGCACGGGATTTCGGCGACCTGGTCGATCAGGTCGCCTCGCGATGATCAGCATTGATCATCGCGCCCTCGTGATCGGACCTGCCGCTCGTCGTCTGCCCTGGCTGGCGCTCGCCGTCACGACCGTTGTGTCCGCTGTTGCCCTGTGGGCGCGCGCGTTGCAGGTCGAGTCGACGGATGATCTGTTTCAGGTCACGCGACTGACGTCGGTCTTGATGGCTGCCGGAGCGGCGAGTTGTCTCGAGGACGGCAACGAACTGTTGACGACGGCTACCCCGTTCGGTCGCTTGCGTCGACGCGTGCTCGCTGTGGGTCTGACCGGCTTGGTCACCGTCGCATGCTGGCTGATCGTGGTGATCGGGGCGACCGCTGTGGTCAACCGACGTATCGAAACGCTGCCGGTCGGTGGATTGCTGATCGAGCTGCTGGCGATGATGGCATTCGGCTGGCTCGTTGCGGCGATGCTGATCAGTCGCTCTAGCTGGAAAGGGAGCGGGATGCGGGCCGGCCTCGGCGTGATCATCGCCACTTTGATCACGTTCAGCATCGCTGCCGTGAATCGCCGGCTGTGGCCGATCCGGGACACCGGCTGGACGGCGGCCCGCGAGCGATGGGTCACGATTGCCGCCGTGTCACTGGTGGCGTTCGTGGTGACGAGCCGGGACCCGGCGGGCCGGCTGGCGACACGAAGGAGGGCCCGATGACACGTGATCTGGTTGGGCGGTGGGCGCTGGGCTTGATTGCGCTGTTGATGCTCCCAGCGGGCATCCACGCTGCGTTCGCCCCCCGCTCGTGGTACGACGAGTTCCCCTTCGGGCGCGGGTGGATTGCCGCCGAAGGGGGAAGCTACGACGAGCACCTCGCACGCGACATCGGCGTGCTGTTCCTGGCGTTGATCGTGGTCACGGTCTGGGCTGTCTGGAGAAACGACGCGATCTCGGCAATCGCCTTGGCGTGGTTGCTGCAAGGCGTGTTGCATCTCGTGTACCACGTCGGCCACCTCGACGGGCTCGGCACAGCTGACAAGGTGGGCCTCGTCGGCTCGCTGGTCACGGTTCCATTGCTCGCCGCAACTGCGCTCTTTGCCGGTCTGCCCAACCCAGGAGGTTCGCATGAGTGAAACCGACCCGCGGCGACTACGCAGCACTGTGCCCAGACAGGTTCGGTTGCTCGTTCTTGCCGGGATCCCGTTTGGTGTGATCGTCGCAGGGCTCGGCAGCCGCTTGGCCATGCTGGCCCTCAGAATCACCTCACCGGACTCCGTGATCGGGGTCCAGAGCGATGATGACTTCACGATCGGCAAGGTGACGTTCGGCGGCACCTACAACTTGATGATGCTGGGTGCCGGCATCGGAATCATCGGCGTCGCCGCCTACCAGTGCGTGTCGCCGCGGCTGATCGGTCCCGTGTGGTTTCGGCGGGTGACGCTGGCGCTCGGGTCTGGCGCCGTCGTCGGTTCGATGTTGGTGCACGCCGACGGCATCGATTTCACGCTGCTCGAACCGACCTGGTTTGCGATATCGCTGTTCGTCGCGCTCCCGGCACTGTTCGGACTCCTGATCGGCCCGGTCGTCGACCGGGTTGCCGCGAGACTTTCCCCGACGCCGAATCGAAAGCGTGAGTGGGTGCTCCCGACTGCGCTCACGCTGGCCTTCCCCTTCTCGCTCCTCATCCTCGTGTTTGCGACCGTGATCTACACATTGTGGGCTGCGATTCGCGACAACACCGATGCCCACCGGATCTTGCAAGGTCGTGTCCAGATGGTTGTGGTGCGAGGATTATGGCTGGGCATCGCCGTACTCGGTCTGTTGTCGCTGGTGGGTGACATCGAAGATCTCATGTGAGCTTGCCAGTCGATCTGTTCTCGATCTGTCGCTGACTTCACTTCGGTGAACCGAGTTCGACGTCGAGCGCGACAGGTATGTAACGACCACCACAACGACAGGAGATCACCATGAACCAGAACACGTCACGAATCGCGGCCGTGATTGCGGGCGCAGGTTTACTCACAACGATCGCGATCGGGTCAGGGGTCGGTGCGTCAGGAGGCGCGGTTCACGCGAAGGCGGAGATCCGGAGTACTTCGGGCGCCGTCATCGGGTTTGCCAAGTTCACCGAGGACGGGACCGGCCGGGTCCACGTCAACGTCAAGGTTGACGGCCTGTCGGAGGGTTTGCACGGCATTCACATCCACACCGTCGGGAATTGCGCCTCGGCCCCCGGCCCGCACTCCGCCGCAGGCGGTCATTTCGATCCACATGCAACGGTGACGCACGGTCAGAACAACATCAATGCAGCAACGAACGGATACCACGCCGGTGACCTGCCCAACCTGGTCGTCGATGCCGACGGGCGGGGTGTGCTCAACGGCGAGACCAATGGGGCGACGCTGACGATCGGTCTCGATTCGCTGCTCGATGCGAACGGCAGTGCGATCGTGATCCATGCCGCGCAAGACGACCTGATGACCAATCCGATCGGCGGGAGCGGGGCCCGCATCGCCTGCGGTGTGATCGTCGCCAAGTAGCCGGTCGATGTGACACCGGTGACGTGTTGACTCGGGAAACACGTCACCGGTATCCGCGCACAAACGTTGACAACCCGGCTCGATCGGCGTAATTACGAATCAGCCGTTCAGTCGGCACACCCGTTGGGCACTCGGTCGTGGATCGACGGTAGGTGCCGATCGCGGTTGGAGATGTGGGAGTACGTATGCGTGTATGGATCGACCAGGACCTCTGTACCGGTGATGGGTTGTGCACCGATCATTGTCCGGAAGTGTTCGTGTTGCTCGACGACGGGATTTCGTACGTCCGGGACAACGCCGGAGTCGGCTCCGATCCCGGTGGTCGCGAGAGCATGGTCGACGTGCCGCGGCGACTCGAAACGAATGTCGTCAACGCCGCGCTCGACTGCCCAGGCGAATGCATCTTCGTCGAACCTGACGAAAAGTGGAGCCGAGGTGATGATCTTGTCGACGACATCGACGCCCAGGTGATCGACGCAGAGGTGATCGACGTCGCTTAGTTGTCGCTGAGTTGTCGTTGCTCAACTGTTGTGTCGGCTCAGATGCCGATCAGCTGGCGAGTGTTGTCGTGCACGATCCGCTGGACCAACGCATCGTCCATGCCATCGAGGTGCCCGAGGAATGCACGTGGTTCCGCAAGCCCCTCGGGGTGTGGGTAGTCGGACCCGTACATGACACGATCGTTGCCGCAGAGTTCGATCAGGTCGGCAATGTTCTCCTCCCAGAACGGGGTGATGTAGACGTTGCGTCGGAACACCTCGATCGGGTCCTCCGGGTAGTGCTTCGGGAACTTCTTGGCGGAACTTCGAAGCTTGCGAAACAATTCGGGAACCCAATCGGCGCCGTTCTCGACACTGGCGATTCGTAGTCCCGGAAAGCGGTGGAACGTGCCGTGACAGATCAGGCCGGTGATCGTGTCCTGGATGTCTCGGTGGCCGAGCAGCATCCCGAGGAACGGCCCGCCGGTGAAGGCGTTCTCGCTGTCGCTCGGCTCCCACCATGCTGCGTACCGCGATGTGATCGGTTGCGTGCCGTGGAGGCAGACGCCGATGTCGGCCTCCTGGACGCGTGCCCAGAACGGGTCGAACTCGGGAAGGCTGAAGGCCCGCGAACCGTGATATCCGACAACCGGCGACGGTCGCATCAGGATCGCTTTGGCTCCCCGATCGAGTGCCCATTCGAGTTCGACGATGGCGCGATCGACGAGCGCCGTGGTGATCACAGCGGCAGGGTAGATGCGTCCCTCGAGGTTGAAGGTCCACACCTCGTGCAGCCACTCGTTGAGCGCATGCAGGAGGTCGTGCGTGAAGTCGGGGTCGTCGCTGACGTGGAACTCGACGAGATTCGCCAGGGTTGGGTACAGCAACGCTCCGCTGAGGCCCTGTTCGTGCATCAGTGCGAGACGTGGCTCGGGCCAGCGCATCGCATCCTGCAATCGAATCGGATCGCCTCCCATCTCTCGCAGCGTGAGCCCGTCGGGGTTGTTGCCGGCGTAGAAATCGACATGCGAGCCAGGCGCGGCGACGACCTCGAATGTGGGGTTCGGGATGTAATCGGTGATCTCACCGCGCAGTGCGATCCGCGTCTTTCGACCGACCTGCACGAGTTGCACCTTGTGCTGGTGGCGCTTCGGCAGGTACTGCGTCAACGCCTCGATCGGTTCGTACAGATGATTGTCCGCATCGAACATCGGGATGTGGTCGAAGGCAGTGAACTTGTCGCTCATCGTGGCTCCTCACTGGTCACGTTCCGATGCTACGCCACACCCGTATCGAGGATCGTGCCGTGCCGGAGAGTCGTGATCAGGCCGGTCCGTCGATACGAATCGGGCGACATGAACCGGGTGGCGTTGTTCCTGTCGACGGGCCGCTGCGGTACGCGGTGGCCCGGAACCTGACGCGACCTACTCCGACAAGGGCTGTGGCGTTCCCCGGCGGTACCACCACGGTCACCTGCACCGCCACCGATCCGTCCGGCAACACTGCGACCGCCTCGCTCCGTGTGATCGTCGTGTCGGGCGTGCTGCCGCCGACCGGCGGCCGGGGCGGGCAGGCGCTACTGTCGCTCGGCCTCGTGCTGACGACGACCGGTCACCGCCGCCGAGCCTGAAACGCACCCCAGCCTCGCAGGGGGGTTGCCGATCGGCGTCGCCGGCGACGTCGCACGTTCCGGACCGGGTACTCACATCTAGGATCGTGCCGTGCCGGAGCGGTCGAGTCGTTCGGGAACCGCAACCGTGGTCGGCGGTGGGCCTGCCGGTTTGATCGCTGCCGAGGTGTTGGCGGATGCAGGAATGTCGGTCACCGTCTACGACCACATGCCCTCGGCCGGACGGAAATTCCTGCTGGCCGGGCGGAGTGGCCTCAATCTCACGCACAGCGAATCGATCGATCAGCTACTCGACCGTTATGGCACGGCAGGCAAGGATCTCGAATCGGCGATCCGGTCATTCACACCGGACGACCTCCGGAAGTGGTGTCTCGGGCTCGGCGAATCGACGTTCATCGGCACCAGCGGACGTGTCTTCCCGAGTTCGTTTCGGGCAACGCCACTGCTGCGGGCATGGCTGCTCCGGCTGGCGGGACTCGGCGTTCGGTTCGAACTGCGACATCGGTGGGTGGGTTGGACGCAGCATCCGTCCGGGACTCGCTTCTCGCGCCCCGACGGCTCGTCCCTCGATGTCGTCAGTGATGTGACCTTGCTCGCACTCGGTGGCGCCAGCTGGCCGAGGGTCGGTTCCGACGGTAGCTGGGCCGAACGGTTCCGACGGGCAGGAATCGTCGTGAATCCGTTACGACCTGCCAACTGCGGCGTGATGATCGACTGGTCGGCGGTGTTCCGTGATCGGTTCGAAGGGACACCACTCAAGAACGTCGCCGTTCGGGTCGGGGAGACGACCGTTCGGGGCGAGCCGGTCGTCACGCGGTCCGGGCTCGAAGGCGGCCCGATCTACGCTCACTCGCGGGCAGTTCGCGCTGCCATCGATGAGGCCGGAACGTGCGGGCTGCTGATCGATCTGCAACCGGATCTCACGGTCGAGCAGCTCACCGATCGGCTGGCGACTCGACGCCGGAAGGAGTCGCTCTCGACATCGCTCAAACGTCTGACCGGTCTCCAGCCGGTGGCGATTGCGCTCCTGCGTGAGACGGCGTCCGATGGTGTGCCGAGCGAACCCCATGCCCTGGCGAGGCTGCTGAAGGCAACGCCCGTCACGGTGATCGAGACGATGCCGATCGATCGGGCGATCTCGACCTCCGGCGGTGTCGACTTCTCCGAGATCGACGAGACGTACATGCTGCGCAAGCGCCCCGGGACGTTCGTCGCCGGTGAGATGCTCGACTGGGAGGCCCCGACAGGCGGCTATCTCTTGCAGGCGTGTTTCAGCACCGGCGTCGCCGCCGCCCGGGGGGCATTGACTTGGTTGTCCGCAACCGAATCGTGAACCGAATCGTCGTGAAGATCTCAGAGGTCTTTGCAGAGTCGCAGGGCGTCGTAGATCGCGGCGTGGATGTTCCTGCCGGCGACGGCGTCGCCGATCCTGAACAGCTGATAACCGTTCCCGGCTCGGGGCTGCGGGTGACCGGTGGTGAGTGCCGCGTAGTCGACCCGACCGCTGTTGGATGAACCGTCGAGCAGTTCGTGATAGAGCGAGTCGTTGGCGAGCACGCCATGGTCGGCGACGACCGCGTCGACGACTCGTGTGTGCCTGACGGGGGAGTGATCGCTGCCGATCTCGACGGCCAGACGGTCACCGTGGCGACGCACGACGCGGACTCGCTGGTTCAAGGTGATCCGGGTATCGGTTTCGTTGAAGGCCCGGGCGTACGGGACGATGTTGAGGCCCCCCACATCGACGCCGACGGTTCGTTCCGGCGTGACGATTTCGAGCACGACCCCGGATCGAGCGAGCAGCTCGGCGGTCGTCATCGCGGAATGCGTGCCGTCGTCGTCGTAGAGCAGCACGTCCCCTGTCGGCCGAGCATCACCACCGACGACGTCCCAGGCGGCGATGACGAGGTCGGCTCCCGATTCGAGTGCGGGTAGCTGGGGCAGCCCTCCCGTGGCGACGATCACGACGTCGGCGCCCAGCTCGTGCACAACGTCGGCGTCGGCGTAGGTGCTGAGACGAACGTCGACACCTAGCCGTGCGAGCTCGGAGTCGCGCCACTCGACGATTCCGATCAGGTCCTTCCTCCGCGGGTTGCGAACAGCCAGCCGGATCTGCCCGCCGGTCCACGGCATCGCCTCCAGCAGCGTGACGTGATGGCCGCGCTCGCCGCACACACGTGCCGCTTCCAGCCCGCCGGGCCCGGCGCCGATGATCACGACGTGGCGCTTCGTCGCCGCCAGCGGAATCTCGTGCGGCATCGTCAACTCGCGGCCGGTGGCGGCGTTGTGGATGCACAGCGCCTCGCCCGCCTGATAGATCCGGTCGAGGCAGTACGTGGCACCGACACACGGCCGGATCGTGTGCTCCAGCCCGAGTTGGATCTTGCGCACGAGGTGCGGTTCGGCGATCTGAGCGCGGGTCATCCCGACCATGTCGACGAGGCCCTCGCGGATCGCGTGGCGGGCCGTTGCCACGTCGTCGACCTTGGAGGCGTGGAAGACGGCAAGGCCTGTCTCGGCCCGCACCATGCCTGCGAAGTCGAGGTGCGGGGCGGACGGCATGCCGTGAATCGGGATCACTTCGGTGAGCGCGGCATCGTTGACGATGTTGCCGCGGATCACGTTGACGAAGTCGACGAGTGACTCGTCGGTGAGACGTCGCAGGATCGCCAGACCGGCCCGAGCGTCGATGCCGTCCTCGCGTCGTTCGTCGACGGCCATCCGAATCCCGACGATGAACTGCGTGCCGACCCGCTCACGAATCGCTCGGAACACCCTGAGCGCGAATCGAAGTCGGTTGTCGAACGAGCCGCCGTACTCGTCGGTGCGGGTGTTCGTCGCCGGTGACCAGAACTGATCGATCAGATGCCCGTACGCCTCGAGTTCGACGCCGTCCATGCCTCCCAGCTGCATCCGTTCGGCGGCGTCGGCATAGTGCCCGATGATCCGATCGATGTCCCACGTCTCGGCGGCCTTCGGGTGAGCGCGGTGGGCCGGCTCCCGCAACGGCGAAGGAGCGACGACCGGGAGCCAGTCGTCCTGACCCCATCCCGTCCGTCGCCCGAGGTGGCTGATTTGGATCATCGCCGCTGCGCCGTGCTCGTGGATGCTGTCGGTCATCGACCGGACCCACGGCACGATCGCGTCGTCGTAGGCGTGCAGGTTGCCGAACGCCGGTGGACTGTCCGGCGACACGATCGCGGTACCGGCCGTCATCGTGAGTGCCACGCCGCCCTTTGCCTTCTCGACGTGGTACAGCCGATAGCGATCCTTCGGCATCCCGTCTTCGCTGTAGGCCGGCTCGTGCGCGGTGGAGAGCACGCGGTTGCGGAGTTGCAGGTGTTTCAGCCGGAACGGTTGCAGCAGCGGATCGTCGCCGGCCATCTCAATACCACTGGTCGGGCATCGACGCTTTTCGTCTGGCGACGAAGTCGATCAAAGCGGCGTCGACGGCTTCGTCGATCGGCGGCGCCTCGTACTCGGCGAGCGAGGCCTGGCAGAGCGCAGCGGCTCGTTGCTCCGTCCGCAGTTCACCGTTGTCGCGCCACTGTTCGAACGACGACGAGTCGCTCAGCGCCGGCTCGTAGAACGCCGTCTCGTAGTGACGCAGCGTGTGTTGGGCGGAGAAGAAGTGCTTGCCCGGGCCGAGCTCGACGAACCCGTCGATCGCAAATTGGTCCTCGTCGAGGCTGAAGCCCTGGAGGTACGTGTGGGCCGCGCCGCACAGGTCGAGGTCCATCATGAACTTCTCGTACCCCATCGCCAACCCGCCTTCCAGCCAGCCGGCAGCGTGGAGGATGAAGTTCGCCCCGCACAGCAGCGCCGCTTGCATCGAGACTGCCGATTCGGTCATCGCCTGGCCGTCGGGGATCTTCGATGACGTGAACGCCCCGGAGCAGCGCAACGGCAAACCGACTCTGCGAGCGAGTTGACCGACGACGAGCGAGCCGAGTGCCGGCTCGGGCGTGCCGAACGTCGGGCTTCCACTGCGGAGCGCCATCGAGGACAAGAAGTTGCCGTAGATCGCAGGAGAACCGCTGCGCACGAGTTGCCCGAGGGCGACCCCGACCAACGTTTCGGCGTGCGCCTGGGCGACGGCGCCGGCGTTGGTGACCGGGCCCATCGCCCCGCCGAGGATGAACGGAACCACGACCGGGCACTGGTTGGCGGCGGCGTAGGTCTTGAGTGCCCCGGTCATCGTCGCATCCCACACCAGTGGCGAGTTGACGTTGACGTTGCCCATGATCACGCAGTTGTTCTCGACGATCTCGTCGCCGAACACGATCCGCGCCATGTCGATCGAATCGGCGGCCCGTGAAGGCAGCGTGACCGAACCCATGAACGCTTTGTCGTTGTAACGCAGATGGGCGTAGACCATGTCGAGGTGACGTTTGTTGACCGGCACATCGACCGGTTCGCACACCGTGCCGCCGCTGTGATGCAACCACGGCGTCGCATAGGTCAGCTTGACGAAGTTCTCGAAGTCCTGGAGTGACGCGTAACGACGTCCACCAGCGAGATCACGCACGAACGGGGAACCGTAGGTCGGAGCGAACACGACGTTGTTGCCGCCGATCTCGACGGAACGCTCCGGGTTGCGGGCCAGCTGCGTGAACTGGCGCGGCGCCGTTGCGCACAGCGCGCGCGCATGGCCGGCGTCGAACGTCACCGTGATGCCCTTGACCGTTGCCCCCGCATCCTTGAAGAGCCGCAACGACTCGGCGTCGTCGCGGATCTCGATCCCGACCTCGGCGAGCAGTTGGTCGGCCTTCGTTTCGACCAGCGCGAGGCCTTCCTCGCTCAGCAGCTCGTACGGCGGAATCTGGCGGCGGATGAACGCCGGTGCGTAGGGTCGCGCCCCAACGCCGGTGCGCGTCGCGACGCGTGCATCGCGGCCCCCGTGAGCACCGCGACGCCGAACCGGTACATCGGTCATCGACGCCGGCTTTGACGGTTGTCAGTCACGCAGGCGATGGTAGCCGATCCCGGAATTCTCGGGACAGGCGTACCGCCGCTGACTCAGACCCAGGCCTCGTGGATCCATGTCTCGCCGATCCAGGGTTGGCCTGACGGCGTTCGTGCCGCTAGTGGATGCGAGGGACCATCAGTGTCACCGAGCCGGCGCCCGTGAAACTGCCGTCCGGGAATTGGCCGCTGACCGTGTACGTGCAGTCGATCACGAGGTTGCGCGTCTTGGGCACGTTCGGCTTGGCGAACGGCGGCTCGGTAAATGCCTCCGGCTCGCCGCCCGTCGGGGTGAACACGCCGTTGAACTCGCCGAACGCGAGGGGCACGCCGACAAGGGTGCTGTTCAGGTCGTGGGCCGGTGTCCAGGCCCCGTTCCCGGCCACGGAGACGTCAACGATCTCGCCGCGGCAGTTCAGCTGGACCGCGATTGACGGCTTCGGGTCGGCACCGACCGTGCTCGCTGACAGGCCAATTGCGGCGAGTGCGAGCGCTCCAGTTGCAAGCCATTTGGTGTTCATGATTGAACCTCCATTGCGCTGCATGGCATCTCCGCGCCGACACCATTGCGGTTGGGTGTTGTGGCCGTGACTGTGGTCACCGCTGCGCGGCCTGTATCTGAGAATTGTGCGCTCAGCGAGGTCCGAAGTCAATCAATTGGCATCCGGTCGGATGGCACACTGCCGAACATCAACGGGTCTGGCTACTCAGCGAGCGTCGCCGGCACGACGAGTTGCTCACACCCGCACTGCGGATGAATCACGGCGAGCGTTGGCGGCGAGGTCGAAGGAGTCGGTCGAGCACGGACGGGTCGGCAGGCCAGGCGTCGTAGATCGCCTCGTGAGGCACGCGTCGCGCCGCGAATCGGAATGCCAATGCAACCACGACGACATCATCGAGCGGCCCGATCACCGGCAGGAATTCGGGAATCAGATCGATCGGCGAGAGCACCCACAGGCCGGCGATTGCGACGGCGATCTTGGCCGAGCGCGGCACTCGCGGATCTTTGCGAAGTCGCCGGATCGTGGTCAGGCAGGCGGGTAGCACCGACGCAAGGTCCTTTGCCGCCCCGGGCGGCAGCCGCTTCGCCAGCAGGATCATCAGCAACCACGACAGCAGCAGCACGGACACACCGATCAACGCCGTACGAAGGATCACTCGGCAAGCCTATGGACGGCAGCCGAGCGGGCTGCTCGCCCTGCTCTATTCAGCGATCGTGCGCAGCCATTCGGTGAATCGCAGCGCGTCGGGTCGCGCCGCGTCCGATGCGTCAGGGAGTGCCACGTAGTGAGCTTGACTCATCCGCAGTTCGCCATCCGGCAGCGTGAGCAACTCGCCGGCTCTGACCTGGCGAGCGACGAATCTGCTCGGAACGATCGTGCTGTAACCGCCTGACATCGCCAACTCGATGGCCGCCAGCGAGGTGTCGACGGTGACGTCGGCGGGTCCTCGGCGGGTGTCGTGGGTCGGTTGGGTATGCGTCCAGAGGTTCTCGAATCCGATCACATGGGCGCGCGGCAAGGCGGCCAGGTCGGCGAGTCCGGAGACGGGGCCGTAGCGGTCGCAGAACGCTTGCGCCCACACGGCTCGGGCCCGTTCGGCATGCAGCAGCTCGACGGCCATACCCGGCCACGACCCTTCCCCGAAACGAATCTCCACGTCGACGTCTTCCAACGGTTCACTGTCGGCCCAGATCGCCGACACGAGGCGGATCTCGACGTCTGGATTGGCGCTGCTGAACTCGTGCAACCGTGGCGCCACGACCGTGGCCGCGTACGAGACCGGAATCCTGATCCGCAATGTGCGTTGGGTCTGCGGCGATCCGAACAGCAGCGTCGTTGACATTGCCAACTCGTCGAATGCCTTGCGAACCGATGGCAGGAACGCCCGCCCGCGGTCGGTCAGCTCGATTCGTCTCGCGTGGCGGACGAACAGCGATGCCCCCAGACGATGTTCGAGTTCTCTGACGCGATGACTGACCGCCGAAGGCGAGAGGTGCATTTCCGCAGCTGCGGCGACGAAGCTGCCATGACGAGCGGCGGCCTCGAACGCCTCGAGATCGATCAGCGATGGAACCGGAGGCCGCACGGGTACGACGTTAGCCGCGACCAGGAGATGGCTCAGACCGCTGAAGGTTCGCTTGATTGATGCTCGAATCGATCGAAGAATGACGGACAGAGCACATCCGCAGGCCACGACCCGAAAGAACACGGTATGGACACCAACCAGCACGACAACGGCGGGCAGCCGTCGACGATCGGTTTCATCGGGCTCGGCAACCTCGGGGTACACCTGGCCGGGAGCCTGCTCCGAAATGGCCATCCATTGATCGTCCACGATCTCGATCGAGCACTCGCCGCCTCGCTGATCGCCGCCGGAGCGACATGGAGTGACAGCGTCGCCGGGGTTGCCGCGACGTCGTCCGTGGTCTTCACCTGTCTGCCGTCACCGCGCGCGGTCGAAGCGGTCGTCGCCGGGCCGGAGGGTCTGTTGCAGGGGTTGCCCCGCGGCGCGACCTGGATCGATACGAGCACGAACGATCGCGACGAGACGATCCGGCTCGCCGCCCTGGCGGCCGAGCTCGGCATCGACATGCTCGAGTGTCCGGTGACCGGTGGGGTGCACAAGGCCGCCGCCGGCGAGATCACGGTGCTGGCAGGAGGCGATCCGGAGTTGTTCGCCAAGCACTGCCATCTACTCGAGGCGATCGGGAGCCCGGTGCTCTACATGGGCCCGCTGGGTAGTGCCGCGCTGATCAAGGTGATCACCAACATGTTGGCATTCATCAACCTCGTCGCCTGTGGTGAGGCCTTGATGCTCGCCAAACGCGGCGGGCTCGACCTCGGGCAGGCGTTCGAGGCGATCCTCAACAGTTCGGGAAACAGCTTCGTCCACGAGACCGAGAGCCAGGTCATCTTGAACGGCAGCTACAACATCAACTTCACGATGGACCTGGCCTGCAAGGACCTCGGCTTCGCGACCGACTTCGGTCGTGAGTTCGGGGTGCCGCTCGAGCTGGCCGGCCTGGTCGAGCAGACGTTCATCCGCGCCAGGGCTCAGTACGGGGGTGGCGCCTGGTCGTCGCAGGTGGTGAAGTTGCTGGAGGACGCCCTCGGCACCGACCTCCGTGCGCCTGGCTTCCCGGAGGAGTTGCAGTGACGGAACTCGCGCACGACATCGATCGGCACATCGACGAAGCCAGCGATCACGAGCGTGTGATCCGCACCGAGCTGGCCGCCACCTTCCGCTGGACGGCGCGACTCGGCTGGAACGAAGCGGTCGCCAACCACTTCAGCGCGATGGTCGACGACCAGCGGTTCCTGCTGAACCCCGTGGGGAAGCACTTCGCGCGGATGACGGCGAGCGAGCTCCTGGTGCTCGACGCCACCCGCGCCGGCGAGTCAGGTGCCGGGCCCGAGGGCGCCGATGTCACCGCCTGGTGC
>JAYVFI010000009.1:0-8834 GCA_043773365.1 Ilumatobacteraceae bacterium | reverse complement strand
CGGGGTGTACCGGCCCAGGATCTCGTGGACCTGGACGCTGACCGCTGCGTACAGCCCGTGATCGCCGGGCAGGAACACGGCATGTGGGCAGCGACGTCGCGCAACCGCTGACGGCAGTGCGGAAGTGACGCCATACCGGCGAGCCTCGTACGACGCGGCGGCGACGACCCCGCGTGGCCCGGTTCCGCCGACCACGACCGGTTGACCCCGAAGGTCCGGTCGACGACGCAACTCGACTGACACGTAGAAGGCGTCCATGTCGACATGCAGGACGACACGCTGCCTTCGATTCACCGGCTAGCCGCCGATCCGGCGGCGTTGCCGACGACCGCGGCGATCCTCGATCCACAATCGCACGACGAGGACGAGGGCCTCGCGAACGATCCCGTTCGACAGCTTCGATTCGCCCGCCGCCCGGTCGCGGAACCTGATCGGGAACTCGACGATCCGCCCACCCGAGCGAACCAATCGGTGCGTCATCTCGACTTGGAAGCCGTAGCCATCGGCCCCCACCGTGGTGTAATCCATGCGCTCGAGTGCCGCCGCGGAGTACGCCCTGAAGCCGGCCGTAGCGTCGTTGACCGCCAGCCCGAGCACACCGGCTACATACCGATTGGCCCACCGCGACAATCCACGTCGCCGCCAGGTCCAGTTCTCGATGATGCCACCCGGCACGTATCGACTCCCGATCGCCAGATCAGCGCCGTGTTCGATGTTGGCGACCAGCGCCGGCAGGTCGGCGGGATCGTGCGACAGATCGGCGTCGATCTGTACGCACACCTCGCCACCCTTGGCGATCGCCTCGCGGAAACCTGCTCGATAGGCGGCGCCGAGCCCACCCTTCCCGCTCTGTTCGATCACCGTCACTCGACCGAGCCGCTCACCAACAGCGGCAGCCCGCCTGGCCGTGCCGTCTGGACTCCCATCGTCGACCACGAGGATGTCGGCATCGGGCAAGGCGACCCGGATTCGTTCGCACAACGCTGTGATGTTGTCGGCCTCGTTGTAGGTCGGAACGATGACGACCACATGCACAACGCCGAACTCTAGACTTCGATCCGTGCCGGAACCACGTCCACTGTCAGCAATTCCGCCCGTCACTGCCCGCGTGATCGGTTTCGTCGCAATTCTGCTTGGTGGGCTCGCCGGCGGATTGATCGGGTACGCGCTCGTTGATCTGCAGTGCGATGGCGACTGTTCCACCCCGAAGGGGCTCGGGCTGCTCATCGGGGCCGGGATCTGCGCCGGTGGTATGGCGATCGTCAGCGTGCTCGCCCTCCGAGCGATGGGCGAATGGCGCGAGATCACGGATCGTGAACGAGCCGGGCACGCGCCGAAATAGCGCCACGACGATGACCGAACTCCGATCGCTCGCAGAATCGCTCGCACGCGGCGCCGGCGATCTCGCGCTCGCCGGCAGACATGCGGCGTCATCCGGCGGCGATCTCGGTGGCGGGACCAAGTCGACCAAGACCGACATGGTCACGGAATTCGATCGCTCCGCCGAGGCGCTGATCGTCAGCGCACTCCGCCAACTTCGACCCGATGATGCAATCGTCGGCGAGGAGGGCACCGCTGACGACGGCACCAGTGGTTATGCGTGGTACATCGATCCGATCGACGGAACGACGAACTTCGTGTACGACCAGCCTGCGTGGTCCACCTCTGTCGGGGTCGCCCTCAATGGCGAGATGGTCGCCGGCGCAGTGTTCATCGCGCCGTTGGGTGAGATGTTCTCCGCCGCCCTGGGCGAAGGCGCGACACTCAACGGACACCCGATCTCGGTCAGCACCGAGGCGGATCTGGCCTTGGCACTGGTCGGCACGGGGTTCAACTACCGCGCCGACGTCCGTCGCGCTCAGGCCCAACGTCTGGCGCGAATGATTCCTGAAGTACGTGACATGCGAAGGTCCGGTTCAGCCGCCATCGATCTGTGCTTTGTCGCCGCCGGTCGGCTCGACATCTACTTCGAGCAGTACCTCAACTCGTGGGACGCGGCGGCCGGCGAACTGATCGCGCGTGAAGCCGGCGCGGTCACGAGCGACTTCACAGGAGGCCGCTGTCGCCCCGAGGAGCTCGTCGCATCCACCCCCGGAGTGCACCGGGAGTTGCTGGCGTTGCTCGATCGCAGCCGATGACGGTGTAAACGGTCCACTTTGCGCCATCATGGAGGAGTGGGAACCCGCATTCTGGCCGTCGAAGACGACGAGCGCATCCGTTCAGCTGTCAAACTCGCACTCGAAGACGAGGGTTGGATCGTCGACGAAGCCGAAAGCGGCGAAAAGGCGATCGAGATCTTCCATCGGGTCTCTCCCGATGTCGTCCTGATCGACATCATGTTGCCGGGGATCGACGGCTTCGAGCTGTGCCGAACGATCCGTCGCACGAGTGATGTCCCGGTCGTCATGGTGACCGCCCGAAACGACACCCACGACATCGTCGCCGGGCTGGAGGCAGGTGCCGACGACTACCTCACGAAACCGTTCGCGGCGAAGGAGCTATCAGCTCGGATTCGTGCGCTGCTGCGACGGATCAGGCCGATGTCGCATGCTCATTCGAAGCTGGTGTTCGGCGATCTCGAGTTGATTCCCGACGAGGGAAAAGTGCTTCGAAGCGGGCAGGAAGTTCACCTCACCAAGACCGAGTTCCGACTGCTGTGCGAGTTGGCCGAGAACCCCGGCAAGGTGTTCAGCCGTGAGGCGCTGCTCGACAAGGTGTGGGGCTACGACTACTTCGGTGACGGACGGCTCGTCGACGTGCACGTCCGGCGACTGCGCACCAAAGTCGAGCTCGACGCGGCCAACCCGCGCCACGTCATCACCGTTCGTGGGCTCGGGTACCGGCTCCAGACGTGACCATGCGGGTGCCGACGTTCCTGCGGCGCGAGTCGAAACAGCGCTGGGGTCTGCGGCGACGAATTCTGCTGATCTTCACGCTCGGCTCGTTCATGTTGTCGTTGGTGCTGGCGTTCGTGACGTACGGTCTCGCCCGATCGAGCGTGGTTCAACAGCGAGAGCGATCTGCGATCGAAACGGCGAAGCGAAACGCAACCGCCGTTGACGACGCGCTGCGCGGCTCCCCCGTCAACTCACAGAATGCATCCAACATCCTCCTCTCGTATGGTGTGCAACGACCACTGATCTGGTACGCCGGTGCATTCAGCCAGGGTCGTGCCGGATTCGACGATGGCGCGCTTCCGCAGCTGCTCGTTGACAGGGTGATCGATGAGGGGTTCGCCGCCAGCATGATCGTCAACGTCCAAGGATCCGAACCGAACATCGTCGTCGGCTACCCGTTGCAGCAGTCCGATGGCGCATACTTCGAGTTCTTCGGACTCGACGAGGTCAACGACACGCTCCGCTCGGTGCGGCTGTCGTTGATCCTCGGCACGATGATCACCACGGCACTCGGCGTGCTGGCCGGATCGTTCGCGGCGCGTCGCGCCGTCCGTCCAGTGGGCGTCGCCGCCCAGGCCGCCAAAGCGATCGCCGGTGGGCGCCTCGATACCAGGCTCGAACCGACGGAAGACCCCGATCTGAGCGTGCTCGCCAACTCATTCAACGACATGGCCGCCGCGCTGCAGACCCGGATCGAGCGCGACGCCCGGTTCGCCTCCGATGTCAGTCATGAACTTCGCTCGCCGTTGATGACGCTGTCGGCATCGGTCGAGGTGATGGACGCGCGACGTGATGAGATGCCCGAGCGTGCCCAAGCCGCGCTCGACCTCTTGAAGGGCGACGTCGTGCGCTTCCAGGGGCTCGTCGAGGATCTGCTCGAAATCAGTCGGTTCGACGCCGGCGCGGTGCGATTGCACCTCGAAGAGCTGCTCGCCGCAGAATTCGTTCGCCAGGCTGTGGCCGTGAGCAGCAAGCCGGACTCGCCCGTCACCGTGTCGCCGCGTGTCGAGATGGTGCTGATCAACGGTGACCGTCGACGGCTTGCCCGCGTGGTCGCCAACCTGATCGACAACGCCCGACTGCACGGAGGTGGCGAACCGGAGATTTCGATTTCCGAGATCGACCTGCCCGACCAACCGGTGACCAGGATTCGGATTGCCGTCGAAGATCATGGCTCGGGCGTGCCCGAGAACGAGCGCGGGCTGATCTTCGAACGCTTCGCCCGCGGCGGAGTCGCCGGACGGCGGGCAGGCAACGACGGTGCCGGGCTCGGGTTGGCGTTGGTCGACGAACACGTCCGCATGCACGGTGGACGGGTGTGGGTCGAGGATCGGCTCGATGGCGAACCGGGCGCCAGATTCGTGATCGAGCTGGCGGCCGAGGAGTTGGACGAATGAGAACGAGGCGCTCTCCGTCGATGTGCGGCGCGAAGACGGTGATCGTCGCCACGATCCTCACCGCCTGCGGGATCCAGACCGACGGAAAGCCCCGCGATGTGCCGGAAGCAGATCAACGGCTCGCCACCGCCGTGGCGGCCGGTGGCGCCGACGCGTCCGGAGCCAGCCGGGTGTACCTGATCGGCCCGGGCGAGCAGCATCTGCTGCGTTCGGTCCCCCGCCAAGCAGACACGCGTCAGCATTTGATCGAGGTGTTGCTCCAGGGTCCGAACGACGAGGAACTCAATGAGCAATACAGTTCCGTGATCCCGCCGCTGACTCGGGTGCTCTCGAGCGAATCGGTGGGAAACGTCCTGTTCGTGGACCTCAGTTCCGAGATCACCGCCCTGTCGGTCCAGGGCCTCACCCAGGCGCTGGCCCAGATCGTCTACACGGCGAGCGAACTGGACGGCGTGCAAGCAGTCCAGATCACCGTCGATGGCGAGCCGTTGCTCGTGCCGACAGGCGACGGGGGCTCGACCACAGAACCGCTCCGAACGTACGACTATCCCGGCTTCGTGGAAACGGCGCAGCCCGCATACCCGGAAGTCCCGTTGAACATCGAACCCTTCGATGTGACCTCGTCGGCACCGGACAATTCGTCGAGCACGACGGATTAGGCGAAGAACAGCTCCGCCACATTTTCGAACAACTCGATGTTGACAGGACGAGTTCTGCCGACGACGTCCGACAGCGGCGTGTGCACGATCCGATCGGCCTGGAGGGCGACCATGTGACCCCACCGGTGTTCGTGGACAGCCTCGATCGCGGCAACCCCGAACCGTGTCGAGAGCACTCGATCGAACGCCGTCGGTGTGCCGCCGCGTTGCACGTGACCGAGCAGCACGGGACGCGTTTCGAAGCCTGTCCGGACCCCGATCTCGTGCGCAACCAATTGTCCGATGCCACCGAGCCGAGCGTGGCCGAAACGATCGATCTCGCGCTCGGCGACGTCGAGCGACCCCTGCTTCGGGAGCGCCCCTTCTGCGACGACAACGATCGAGGCGAAGCGCCCGCGGTGGTGACGCCGGATGATCCGATCGCAGACCTCTTCGATGTCGAAAGGGCGTTCGGGAATCAACACCACGGCCGCACCGCCGGCGATCCCCGCATAGGTTGCGATCCAACCGCTGTTGCGGCCCATCACCTCGACGACCAGCACACGGTCGTGGCTCTCGGCCGTCGTGTGCAATCGGTCGATCGCGTCGGTGGCGATCTGCACGGCCGTGTTGAACCCGAACGTCAGTTCCGTGCCTTCGATGTCGTTGTCGATCGTCTTCGGAATGCCCACGATCGGGAGTCCACGCTCGTTGTGGAGCCTGCAGGCGACACTGAGCGAACCGTTGCCGCCAACGACGATCAAACCGTCCAAACCCATATCGGCGATCGATGCGACGACACGGTCGACGCCGTCGTCGGAGTCGAAGGGGCTCCCCCGCGTCGTACCGAGCACCGTGCCGCCCTTGGGAAGCGTTCCGCGCATCGTTTCTACGGTGAGTGGCATCGTTCGGCGTTCCATCACGCCATCCCATGCATCCTGGAAACCTACGATTTCGTCGCCGTAGTAGCGCTCGCCCTTGCGCACGACGGCGCGCAACACAGCGTTCAAGCCCGGGCAATCGCCGCCACCGGTGAGCACTCCAACACGCACGTCGATCCAGCCTACGAGACGATTCGGTAGCCGCAACCGCTGCCGTCAGGTGCCGTCACCTGCTATGAACGCTGTGTGGCTTGGGATTCTTCTCGTACCGTTCCGTGGCGCCGCATGATCAGGGAGTGGCTGATCTACGCCGCCATCATGGCGGCCGTGTTCCTGATCATCACTCGGGGTCAGTCGGCGATCGGGACGATCATCGCCCTGTTGGCCAGCGCACCGTTGTATCTGGCGGTCGGCTACGTGCTCGCCAAGTTCGGGTATCAGCGCAAGACGTTCAAAGAAGCCCGAGCGTCGACACGTCGAGTCGAGATCGACGAGCCGGAAGCCGCGAAGCCGCGACCGAAACCAGCACCGACCAAGCGAACGGGCGGCCCACCCGGGCCGGTTCGCCCGACCGGTAAGGGGCGCCGCTGATGGCCGATCAGAGATGCGTGATCGCGATCGACGCCGGAACAACCGGGGTGCGGAGCCGGGCGGTGTTCGTCGACGAAAGGGTCGCACTTGCTTCGTACCGGGAGTTCACGCAGCACTACCCCACACCGGGCTGGGTCGAGCACGACGCGATCGAGATCTGGGATGCCGTCGTCGCCACGTTGAACGATGTCATCGAACAGGTCGGACGTGACAGTGTCGCCGCAATCGGGATCACGAATCAGCGCGAGACCGTGGTTGCGTGGAATCGCTCCACCGGCCAACCGTACGGCACGGCAATCGTGTGGCAGGACCGTCGGACGGCGTCCAGGTGCCGCGAGCTGGAGGAAGCTGGACACCTGTCGCTGATTCGCGAGCGGACTGGTCTCGTGATCGACCCATACTTCTCCGGCACCAAGTTCGAATGGATGTTACGCGAACGTCAGATCCCGCTCGGGCCCGAACTCGCCCTGGGCACGATCGACAGCTGGTTGATCTGGAACCTGACAGGTGGCGAGGCGCACGTCACCGATGTGTCGAACGCCAGCCGGACGATGCTGTTCGACATCGTCGAACGGCGATGGGACACCGACCTGTGCGAACTCCTCCACGTGCCGATCGAAGCATTGCCCGACGTTCGCCCTTCCAGCGGTCGATTCGGTGTCACGTCCGAGCGATGTGGCGTGACGGGCGGAATTCCGGTCAGTGGCGTCGCTGGCGACCAGCAGGCAGCATTGTTCGGTCAAGCCTGCTTCGAGCCGGGGATGGCGAAGAACACCTACGGCACGGGCAGCTTCGTGCTGCTCAACGTCGGTCCGACCTGCCCACCGCCGACAGAGGGCATGTTGACCACAATTGCGTGGGAGCTCGCCGACGGGACCGTCGCGTATGCCCTGGAAGGCGCGATCTTCGTCACGGGGGCGGCGATCCAGTGGCTCCGAGACGGCATCAACGTGATCGACAGCGCCGCCGAGACCGGCCCGCTGGCGAGCAGCGTCGCCGATTCGGGTGGCGTCTACGTGGTGCCCGCATTCACCGGCCTCGGCGCTCCGTGGTGGGACCCGTACGCTCGCGGCACGATCGTCGGGATCACCAGGGGGACGACACGAGCCCATATCGCCCGCGCTGTCGTCGAGGCGATGGCCTACCAGACCCGAGATGCGGTCGATGCGATGGTTGCCGCCAGTGGCACCCCGATCAAGGACCTGCGAGTCGACGGCGGCGCATCCGTGATGGACTTCATGCTGCAGATCCAGGCCGACCAACTCGGTGTGACGGTCCGGCGTCCCGCCGATCAGGAGACGACGGCGCTCGGTGCGGCCTTCCTGGCCGGCCTGGCCGAAGGCGTGTGGCCAGACCTCGCCGCGATCAGCGCGACCTGGAAGCTCGATGCCACATTCGACCCGGAACCCGACCGCACGTTCGCCGACCTCGCCCATGCCCAATGGCTACGAGCGGTCGAACGCTCCAGGGACTGGGCGACCGCCTGACGCCGTGCCGGCAAACGCGCTCGTGTCAGGCAGCGAACGTTCGGATCAATGAATCGGCGATGCGGGCGAACAGATCGAGCCTGATGCGTTCGCGTTCGTGGATCGGTCGGTCCGGTCGACCCGCCGCCAACCACAGCCCGGACGTCGGCAGGTCACTCCAGAACAGTTCTCCGGACACGGCGTGACCACCCCCGAGATGGCGGCTGCCGGCGACGAGCGAGTTGACCCAGTCGGCTGACGGGGTGTCGCCGCACGACGCGACGATCTCGGCCCGTCGTGCCACCATCGCCCAGTCGGCCTCCGTCAGCCGGGCGACGCAGGAAACAATCGCATCGACCATCTTCGGTGGGTCCGTTTCGGCCAGTTCAGCGGCGAGCGAGAGGGCGAGTAACCCTCCGTCGGTGTGTTCCGGGTTCGCCAGGCGAACATGTTCGATGGCGACACCTTCGATGGCGTGGATCTCCGAGACCATCAGATCCACGAGCGATTCATCAGGGAGGGCAACGACGAGTTCGTCGATCGCCCGCCCTCCCCCGACCTCGAGAATCTCGATGTCGAGCAGATCGCCGCGTACGGCACCGATCCGACTGGCCACTTGGCCGAGTGCTCCCGGACGATCGGGGAGCCAGACGCGGACGATCACGATATGCACCTGCGAGACCGTAGCGACGTTGTGTGACGGGCGTGTGTCGGCGGAATGACGCCCGCCGAAACCCGGCCGGATCAGGTGAGCTGTGTCAAACCGCGCTTGAGATTCCGGAGACCCTGTTGGATCCGTTTCTCGTTCTCGATCAATGCGAATCGGGCGTAACCCTCGCCTCCAGGTCCGAAGCCGACGCCGGGTGAGAGGGCGACATCGCATTCCTTGATCACCATCGAACAGAACTCGACCGAATCCATGTGGGCGTAGGCCTCGGGGATCGGCGCCCACAGGAACATCGAA
>JAYVFI010000008.1:0-55537 GCA_043773365.1 Ilumatobacteraceae bacterium | reverse complement strand
GGCTGGGAACGCCTCGCAACTCAGCGACGGCGGATCAGCACTGATCATGATGTCTCGACGTGCGGCCGAAGCATGTGGCGTCGAGCCGCTCGGCGAGGTGATTGGATACGGCATGGTTGCCGGGCCCGACAACGCCTCGCTCAATCTGCAGCCCGCCAACGCGATCCATCGAGCGCTCGCCCGCGCCGGGCTCACGGTTGACGACATCGATCTGTTCGAGCTGAACGAGGCATTCGCAGCGGTCGGCATCGCGTCGGCGCGAGAGCTCGGGATCAGCCTCGACGTCGTCAACGTCAACGGTGGAGCGATCGCGCTCGGCCATCCGATCGGCATGAGTGGCAACCGTCTGGCATTGACGTTGCTGCACGAACTGCGCCGGCGTGGGGGCGGCGTGGGGGCGGCGGCGCTGTGTGGCGGCGGGGGTCAGGGTGACGCCCTCCTCGTTCGCGCCTTCTGACGTAATCTTCACAGGACTTGACCGGAAGTAGGTTGACATACATCCGTCATCTTCGTAACGTAACTGACACATACGACGGGAAGTACGTGAAAAACCTCGTCGTGTTGATCGGAGCGTCATCCGAATCGAGTTGGCCCGTCCGCCCGCTACCAACTCGCCCAGGATGGCGCTCCGTTCGCGTACCGACCCGTGTCGATCCGTGTCGCCGCCTCGGGCGTTTCGGTCGGCTCAGGCGTCCATCGCCCGGCGGCCTTCGAAGGCCCGCCCGAGTGTCAATTCGTCGGCGTACTCGAGGTCACCGCCGACCGGAAGGCCAGATGCCAGCCGAGTGACCTGGAGACCCAACGGTTTCAGCATTCGGGCCAGATACATCGCCGTGACCTCGCCTTCGGTGTTCGGGTTGGTGCAGATGATCACTTCCTCGACGCCTTCAGGGCCGAGTCGAGCGAGCAGTTCCCGGATCTTGAGTTGCTCCGGCCCGATCCCTTCGAGCGGGCTCATCGCCCCGAGCAGGACGTGATAGCGACCCCGGAACTCTCCGGTCTTCTCGATCGCAACGATGTCACGAGATTCCTCGACGACGCAGATCATCGAACTGTCGCGGCGATCGTCGGCACAGATCGGACACAGGGATCCCTCGGCAACATGGAAACAACGGTCGCAGAACCGGACCTTCTCCTTCGCGTCGCGGATCGCCAACGCCAGCCGGTTGGCGTCCTCGGCGGGGACCTTGAGGAGATGGAAGGCGATCCGCTGGGCGGACTTCGGGCCGATCCCGGGGAGCCGGCCGAGTTCATCGATCAGGAGTTGCACGGGCTGGGTGAACGAATTTGCCATCGTGACCGCCCGGCTCAGTTGTCGTTCACGAGTTCGGAACCGGGGAATGCCTCGGCCAGCCGGTCGATTGGGGTCTTGACGGATTCCGGCGGCGCATCGGTCAGGTCGGTGAGGTCGATGTCTTCGTCGCGCTGGGGCTCTCGTGGGGGCTCGGCGGGGTGCGCTTCCGGTGGACCTGATGTCGGGCGATTCGATGTCGGGCGATTCGATGTTGCCGGTGTCGACGCCGGCGTGTGGGGAACGCTGCTCCCGTGATCGTCGTGATCATCGACTGATCGGGCACCAACCACGAACTCGATGGTCACAGGGCTCCCGGTTGCCGCCGAAAGCGCCGTTTCGACCGTGACCCGATGGTCCTCACACTTGCCGCCATGGGCTGCGTTCGGAACGCTGAACTGCCACATGCCGCCGGTGTTCCCGGAGAACGAGCCGGCCGAGTAGAGCGCCCGTACGAGCGGTTTCAGCTGGGCTTTCACGGTTCGCTCCCACGCCTCCGGAACCGAGAATGGCGCAGCCGGTGGGCTGGATGTGGGTTCCGCCTCGGCGGCGGGTGACGATGGGCCATTCGGCTCCGTCAGCGGCGCGCTGACCGGACCCGTCGCATCGGTTGGTCCCGAACGTCGAGCGGCGCCGCCCAACGCAACACGACCCGTCGCCGGATTGGTCGGATTGCCCGCTCCGGGAGGATTGTCGCGCATCGACTTGAGTTGCTGTTCGAGTCGTTCGATCCGGGTGACGAGCGCGTCGAGATCGGTTGCCGCCTCGTCGCTCGTGAGTTGCACCAGTGCGACTTCGACGAGGATCCGAGGGTCGGGGGCATGGCGCATGTCGACCAGCGCTGATCCGAGTCGTTCGATTGCCCGCACCAGCGCAGCTGCGCCGAGTTGTTGTGCCTTGGCGGCGATTGCGTCGACTTGCTCGGCAGGCAGCACCACGAGTTCGGGCGCCATCAACGACAGGAATCCGTTGCGGAGATGACGCACGATGTCTTCGGTGATCGTGCGAGGGTCGCGGCCGATGCTGACGGCGTGGCCCATCGCCGTGAGGACGCGTCCGGGGTCGTGATCGACAAGTGCCGACATGAACTCGTCCATGTCGATGATCCCACTGACGTCGCCGCCCGTCGAAGCGAGCAGTTCGAGTGCCGACAACGTGTCACGCGCCGACCCTCCACCTTGCACCAACGCCGCGTCGAGTGCCGCTTGGGAGAGGTCGAGCCCGGCGTCTTTGGCGACCCATTTGACGTGTTCGGCCATCGTGTCGGTCGGCAGCAGGTGGAACTGGAGATGTTGCGTCCGGGAGCGAATCGTGTCGCTCATCTTCTGCGGATCGGTCGTTGCCAGCACGAAGACGACGTGCGGGGGCGGTTCCTCCAACGTCTTCAGGAGTGCCGCCTCGGCGGCTTTCGAGAGCATGTGGGCCTCGTCGAGGATGTACACCTTGTGACGACCTGGTGTGCCGAGCGAGGCCTTCTCGACGAGATCACGGATCGAGTCGACGCCGTTGTTGGAGGCGGCATCGAGTTCGTGGACGTCGTAGCTGGTGCCGCGCTCGACCGCAAGACACGAATCACAGGCGCAGCAGGGCTCACCGTCGACGACGTTGCTGCAGTTGAGCACCTTGGCGAGGATCCGGGCAGACGTGGTCTTCCCCGTTCCGCGCGGCCCGGAGAACAGGTAAGCCTGCCCCTCGCGGCCTTCGACGACGGCGTCACGAAGGGCACGCACGACGTGGTCTTGCCCCTTCAGCTCGCTGAAACGTCGTGGCCGGTAGCGGCGATAAAGCGACTGGGTTGCCATCGACCACGAGCCTACAGACGGGGTGCGCGCCTCGATCAGCGTCGATTTGCGATGGTTGCTGCAGCGAGGTTGCGAGCGCGTTGCGAACAGATGTCAAACGTGGGGCGCTCCGGGTGGCTACCGTGGTTGACGTGGGCGTACGAACCAATGGTCCCTCACGCGCGATCACTCGTTTGACGCTCGTGCTCGCTGCTGCCGGATTCCTGGTAGCGGTGCCGTCCGGCGCGTTCGCCCAGACCACCAATTCGCTCCAGTCGATCGACCCGGCCGACGGCGCCGTGCTGGCCGAGTCGCCAAAGGTGATCACGCTCTCGTTCAACCAGGAACTCGCCGATGACGATTCCGTGACGGTTGCGCTGTCGTGCGACTTTCAACCCCAAGCGACCGGCCTACCGGATGTCGATCCCGATGGACTGATCGTCACCGTGGCGATCACGAACCCGCTACCCAAGGGAGCCTGCACGATTGCCTGGGGTCTCAACGATGGTCTCGGCGCCTCGATCGCGTTGGGTTCGATCAACTTCTCGGTGACGACCGATCCACCGGCGGCGACCGCCGATTCGAGTGCCACCGGAACGACGAGCCCGTTCATCAGCGTTCCCGCAGTCGTCGCCGCGACCGGAGCGGCTCCCGAACCGGAGAATCAGGGAAGTTCGGGGGGCGCGCTGTGGCTCGGTCGACTGCTCTCGACGCTCGGGATCCTGGTCCTGTTCGGGGCGTTGACGTTGATCAGCGTGGGCTGGCCGGAGGGACCCGAATACGTCGTCACGGTCCGCTTCATGAGGACCGTCTGGATGATCGGCCTGATCGGCACGATCCTGTATCTGATCGCGTTCGCCGCCGATTTCGGCAACGCGTCGTTCGGGTCTGCGATGAGTCCCGGGGCGTGGCTCGATCTGAAGGATGCCGGTTGGGCAGGACGAGGCGCCCTGCTTCGACTCGGCTTCGTGGCGGCGTCCGGCTGGGTGGCGATGCGGCCCGAGAAGATCATCGATCCGACGACGGCGATGTGGGCCTGGGCGATCCCCGGCGCCGCCGTTGTGTCGACCGCCCTCAGCAGGGTTGCGGGGCCGGCCGCGCCGATCGGATTCCTGGTCGGTGTCGTGCACGCGCTTGCCGCCGCGGTGTGGATCGGCGGCGTCGCCCTGGTCGCCCGCGTCGTGCTCGCAGGGCCTGGCGATGACGATCTGGTCCAGGCCACGCGCACGTTCAGTCGATTCTCGATGCCTGCGATTCTGGTGACCTGCCTGACGGGTGCGATTCAGGTCTTCCGACTGGTCGGGAACGCGTTCTTCACCAGCGGGCACGGTCAGGTCCTGATGTTGAAAGTGATCGCGGTTGCCGTGATGTTGGCAGTTGCCTTGGCGGTCCGCCAAGAAGTCACGAAACGGCTTGCCAGAGCTCAGGAGCTCTCCGTGCAAACGGCCGGTCGCTTCCGACGAGCGTTCGGGGCCGAGGCGACGCTTGGCGTCGTCGTCCTGGCGTTCTCCGGTTGGATGCTCGCACTCACACCTGCCAAGGTCGACCCGTTGGCCGACCAGTCGTATGTCCGCTCGATCGCCTTCGACGACACCGGGAACTCGGGGATCAAGGCGACGGTCGAGATCGGCCCGGCGCAGGTCGGGCTGAATGGCCTCAGGGTCAAGGTGGAGACACCGGCCGAAGGTTTGACGAGTCTCACGCTGCGCTTCACGCCGCCGGTCGGATCAACCGGGCGAATCATCGAGCAGCCGATTCAACGGCTGACCGGTGCGGGGACCGCCGTCCTGCTCGAGTCGCAGGGGATCCCGTTCGACGTACCGGGGACCTGGACGATCGAGTTGATCGGCTCGACCACGATCGGTACTCAGCCCGGGGCGTTCGCAACCTTCGTCGTCGAGAACGCCGATGGCTCCGTCGCCTCGACGCTCGTCGCCCCGGCCACGACGGTTGCGGTTGGCATCCAGATCTTCGATCAAACGACGACGACCGCCCCGTTCGGGACCTCACCACCGGTCGAGACGACCACAACGACGTTGCCGTCAGGCTGAACCGGTTTCAGCGAGGAGGTCGGCGAACCTGACGGGGCTGGCGACGTCGAGTTGGTCATATCGGCAAGATCCAGGCTGGCGGTCGGGACGCCATCTCACGAACGACACGCCGTGCCGGAAGCGTCCACTCTCCAGCTGACCGAATGTGACTTCCAGCACCCGTTCCACTCGAAGCGGTACGAATGACAGATCCTTGTTGACGTTCCACCGGCTGAATCCGCCAGGCATCCTCTGTTCGCTGTGTGCCTGCGCCTCGGCCCACTCACGCCACGGATGACCGTCGAGCGCATCGACGGTGAGCGGGCCGAGCTCCTCGATCAGCTGGCGACGGAACGACGCCGTGAACGATGCACACACGCCGACGTGGTTGAGCCGACCGGTGTCGTCGTACAGGCCGAGTAGCAGCGAACCGACACCTTCTCCGTCCTTGTGGACACGGAACCCGGCCACGGCACAATCCGCAGTGCGTTCGTGCTTGACCTTGACAAGGGTGCGCTTGTCCGGTGTGTAGACACCGCTCAACGACTTCGCCATCACGCCGTCGAGACCGGCACCTTCGAACCTGGTGAACCACCGTTCGGCGATCGCCGGATCGGTGGTCGCCGGTGTGAGGTGGACGCTGAGGTTCGGACGCAGGTGTCGTTCGAGCTCGGCCCGCCGATCCTCGAAGGGAGTCGCCATCAGGTCGTCGTCGCCGAGTGCCAGCAGGTCGAAGGCGACGAACGACGCCGGAGTCTGTGCGGCCAGCATGCGCACGCGTGACTCGGCAGGGTGGATCCGCTGTTGGAGCGCATCGAAGTCGAGGCCACGACCCTCGGGACTCGACACCACGATCTCGCCGTCGACGACACAACGATCGGGGAGCGCCGACTTGAGCGGCTCGACCAACTCCGGGAAGTAGCGATTGAACGGCTTCTGATTGCGACTGGTGAGTTCGATCTCGTCACCGTCACGGAACACGATGCAACGAAACCCATCCCACTTCGGTTCGTACAGCAGACCGGGATCTGTCGGAATCGTGCGCGCCAACTTGGCCAGCATCGGTTGAATCGGAGCAGCGATCGGCAACGTCATACCCGTCCATCCCTCAACCGCCTATCCCTCATACCGTCCATCATGGCCGAGGTTGCTGCCGCGCGAGACACCGACGATCGATCGCTCACACCCGACGGGCGTACCGAATCGACCAGTTCCGTGTCCAGGTGCGCCCGTCCGGTGATGACTCCCAGCGCCAGTCGAAGCCGGCGTTCGTGATGTCGGTGAACATCATTCGTTTGAACTCGTGATCGGTGTCGACCGGCTCCGGGGTGGCGAAACAGGGGCCGTCGTCGACGTCGACTCCCACGAAGTGCCAGTAGTTGGCGTTGTCGTCGACCCATGTCTGGCGCCAGACGCCGAGCTTGTCGTCGAACACCGAGACGCTCATCCCTGACCATGCTTTCGGAGTGAGCGCCTCGAACCGCTCGGTCACGACGTTTCCGCCGTACTCCCACGAGATCCGGTTCACGGCGGTTCCTCCGTCGAACACGCAATCCCACTCGCCGATCCAGAAATCGAGTGCGGCGCCGTTCATCCTGCGAGACCGCGGGCGGCGTGGAGGAATTCCAAGAAGGCTTGCTTGCCATGCATTTGGCCTTCGCCGACGAACATCTGGTCCATCCCGCCACCCATGATCAACAGCTTGTACTTCTCGTCCTTCGTGTCGACCCGGATTTCGCCGAGATCCTCGGTCAGGAAGTGGCTCAAGCCGCCGCCGAAGCCATCGACCGATGACTTGACGATGTCGCCGGCACGGACGCTGACCGGATCGCCTTTCGATTCGATCTTGCGATCGACCTGGGCCATGATCAACCGCTGATCGGTCACACCGATCGCGTACATCTTGGCCGAGAACGACGATTTGGCTGTCGCCATCAGGCAGCCGAGGAGGGTCTCGCCGGCCTGCACGAACGGCTCGATCGCGGCTCGGATCCGAACGTCTGCTTCGCGCTTCTTGTCGTCGAACATGGCACTGGTATCGCGCTGTCAACGCTCGCTGTCAAGCAGTTGACGTTCGATCCGACTCCGATTCGATGATCTCCGCAGGATCAATCCCTGAATCCGGCCTGGTATCGGTGCTCGTAACGGTGCTGGTATCGGTGCTCGGTTCGCCGATCGGCTCGGGGTCAGGATCATTGCGCGAATCGCCGGTGACGAGCGATGGGCGGCGCCTGCGTCGAAACTGCAACGCCCCGATCAGCCCGACGAGTAGAACCGCAGTCGTGATGCCGATGATCCGCAGTCTGGTGGCGCCTTTCGAGTCGAGCTCGTCGACCGCCCCGATCACGTGTTCGGCCGTCGTGGCAGCCTGGTCGATCTTGCCGGCGCTCAAGGCAGCATCGGCATGTTCGAGTTGCCGATCGACATCGCTGCGGAACAACCCGAGCCTCTCGACGAACGAGTCGGCTGCGTCTCGGGCGCGATGGGCAGAGGCGACGGCCTTGGCTGCTTCGAGTTGGCTCTCGAGGGTCGCCTGGGCAACCGAGCGGTCGTCGACGAAAGCCGTCGGTGCGAGGTCCGGCATGGCCAGGCCGAGCGGTTCGAGTGTCTCGGCGAGGTCGTCGAACGTGTTCGACAGCGATACGGCGTCGTCGAGCATGTCCTGTGTTGTGCCGACGATGTCGAACGGGTCGGCCTCGTAGCCGGCCTGGGTGAGTTCGGGCGTCGCCAGCTTCACCGCCCCGAGTTGAGCGTCGAGCTCACCTCGAATCGTGAAGAGTCGATCTGCGACCACGAGGTGTCGATCGAGGTTGCGCACCAAGGTGTCGATCGAGGTTGCGTTCTGATACTGCTCTTCGATGGCGGCGGTTGGCGTCAGCACCAATCGATCCAGCGAAAGGACCAGTCGGTCACGCTGCTCGAGGGCCGACTCGGCTTGCTCGATCAGATCGGTTGCTTGGTGGAAGTTCCAACTCGCCATGTTCGCGCGGACCGCCTCGGGAGCAATCCAGTCGCCCCCGTGTGCGACGAGTTGGTGATACAGAGGAACAGCATCGTCGCGGGCATCGAGGTTCGACTGGTCGAGAATTCCGATCACGTGCGTCCGATACGACTCCGTGAGTTGTTGTGAACCTCC
The DNA here is from genome assembly GCA_043773365.1 of Ilumatobacteraceae bacterium. Classification (GTDB taxonomy): domain Bacteria; phylum Actinomycetota; class Acidimicrobiia; order Acidimicrobiales; family Ilumatobacteraceae; genus Ilumatobacter. The sequence continues at coordinate 47,299 of JAYVFI010000008.1, read as the reverse complement.
GACCTGTTCCGCGAGGTCGAGGAATTCACGCCAGTCGATGCCGTCGAGATCGCGGAGGTCGCCCGACTCATTCTGATACGCCCGCTTGTCGCGCACGACTGCGGCGAGCAGGTCGGCCATCCGATCGACGCCGATCTCGGCGGAGAGATCGCGGATCACCGTGAAAGCTGTTGCGTAACCGTACGCTTCCTGCGCGTCGTCATTGCCGGAGTTCGGTCGCTCCCAATCGTTGAGTGCAAACGGGACCACCGTCAATCCTGCTTCCGCCTCGATCTCGGCGATCGTCTGCGGCTCGGGGATCGGTTCACCGAGTTCGGCGACGGCGTGCGAACTGACCTCCTCGGCGAGTCCCTCGCTCAGCCAACGGTCAGTGAGGTGCTCGTTGTTGAACCACACGTGCGACAGTTCGTGCAGCATCGTGTGGCTGTCGAGTTCCTCGCCGACCTCGACCAGATTCTCGCTGGAGAAGTAGTAACCGGCGTATCCGCGGAGGTAGGGCGTCGAGGTTTCGATCACGTCGGTCTGTTCGCTCTCGGGCCACGGGCTACCCGTCAGCTTCTCGAGGATCGGCAGCCCTTCGGTGATGTGGCGCTTGGCGAACTCGAGCCACTCCGGATCGTTGGGCCACGATCGGATCTCGAGCTCGGCCGTGCCCGCAGTGACAGGCGTCGACACCAACCCGTCGTCGTTGCGGGCGGTGAAGAACGCACCGAACTCGAATGGGTCGTCGACGCTGGTTGCCTCATACACGGCTTGCTCGCCGTCGATCCGGTACCCGAAATCGTCGCCGATGTGGTCGACCACCCAATTCTTCGGGAGCTGCACGGTGACGTCGACCTCGCCGGGGTCGCCGTAGCCGTACACCGGGAACGAGGCGTATGCATCATTCACCCTGTCGAACGCGTCGGGGGTTCGCGGCGGCTGTCCCAGGAGTTGGTAGGTGACGACGATCGTCGCCGTCTTCTGGTAACGCAGGTCGGTGCGGAAATCGATGACTGCAACCGAGAAGTCCTCCTCGGACTCGATCGAGAAGTCGGCGGGTTTGCCGTTGACGGTGACGGCTACAGCGGCGGCGGTGCGATCGATCGGAACCGATGTGCCGGTGAAGAAGAAGTACCGGAAACCGCCGTCTCTCGTCCCGCGGTTGGGCGTGTTGTTTGTCATTTTGTAGGTCGCCTCGACGAACACGGCATGTTCGAGCGGGTCGAACCGGTACACCGTGGCCGAGGTCAGGGTCGACCCGTCAGCAGCGTGTGATCGCGCCGGCTCGGCGAGCACGCCGACGAAGGTGATCAGGGCCGAGCCGGCTGCGATCAGCTTCAGCCACGGCGGGGAGGGACGTCTCGTGCCGGCTCTTGGGTTGGATGGCGTTCCGAACCGGTCGAGCGACATTGCGTCGAGACCGTAGCGCAGCGTACGGGTCGATCCGGTATCAATCGAGGTCGAACTTGACCCCTTGGGCGAGTGGGAGCTGCGTCGAGTAGTTGACGGTGTTGGTGGCACGACGCATGTAGCCCTTCCACGCGTCCGAACCTGATTCGCGGCCTCCGCCGGTTTCCTTCTCGCCGCCGAAGGCACCGCCGATTTCGGCCCCGGACGGACCGATGTTGACGTTGGCGATCCCGCAGTCGCTGCCCGTCGCCGACATGAATCGTTCGGCCTCGCGGAGGTCGTTGGTGAAGATGCTCGACGACAAGCCCTGCGGTACGTCGTTGTGGATGGCGATCGCCTCGTCGAGGTCGTCGTAGACCATCGAGTAGAGGATCGGGGCAAACGTCTCGGTGCGCACGATCTCTGTCTGACTTGGCATGGTGATCAGCGATGGACGCACGTAGTAGGCCTCGGCCGCTTCGTCGTCGAGTGCTCGCTCGCCACCAACGACGACCGTGCCACCGTCGGCGCGGGAGCCTTCGAGCGCTTGCTGCATCCGGCTGAACGACAGCTCGTCGATCAGTGGGCCGACCAGGGTTCCCTCGATGAGCGGATTGCCGATCGGCAGCGTGGCGTACGCCCGCGAGACTCGATCGACGAGTTGGTCGTGGATCGAGCGATGCACGATGAGGCGGCGCAAGCTGGTGCACCGTTGCCCGGCGGTTCCGGCTGCCGAGAAGACGATGCCGCGTACGGCGAGATCGAGATCGGTCGAGGCCGCCACGATGGCGGCGTTGTTGCCACCCAGTTCCAGGATCGATCGGCCGAAGCGGGCGGCCACGACGGGCGCCACTCGCCGCCCCATCGCCGTGGATCCGGTCGCGGAGACGATCGGGACGCCTTCGTGAGCAACGAGCGCGGCGCCTTCGGCGGCACCCCCGAGCACGATCTGGTTGAGATCTGCCGGTGCCCCGACATCGGCGGCGGCCCGCTCGAACAGGGCCTGACACGCCAATGCAGTCAGCGGGGTCTTGTCGGATGGCTTCCAGATCACGGTGTTCCCGCACACCAATGCGAGCGCCGCGTTCCATGACCACACCGCAACCGGGAAGTTGAATGCCGTGATCACGGCAACCGGGCCGATCGGGTGCCACGATTCCATCAAACGATGACCGGGGCGTTCGGAGGCGATCGTCAGGCCATGCAGTTGGCGCGAGAGACCGACCGCGAACTCGCAGATGTCGATCATCTCCTGGACCTCACCGAGACCCTCCGAGCGGATCTTGCCGGCCTCGATCGAGACGAGCTCTCCCAACTCCGATTTGTGTTGGCGCAAGATGTCGCCGAGGCGACGGATCAGATTGCCGCGCACGGGGGCTGGCGTGTCGCGCCAGATCTTGAAGGCGGCCGCGGCACGTTCGATCGCATCGTCGACGTTGCCGGCCGGGCCGGCCGAGCCGAGCGATCCCCCGGTGATCGGAGTCCGGGCAGGCTGGTCGCCGCTGGCAGCAGCCGCACCACAGTCGGCGAGCAGCACCCCGACGCGCGAGGTGAGTTGATCATTGGAGGGGATCATGAGAACTCCGTTCAGAAGGTGCTGGTTGGACGTGCTGGACGGCGAGCCCACCGTCAAGCGCGACACGCCTCGGCGATGATCGCCAGCGCGGTTGCGGCCTGCGCTTCGTTGACGACCAGCGGGGGCGCCATCCGAATCCCGCGACTTCCGCAGGTGAGCAGCAGCAGACCGCGTTCGAAGCAGGCCTGCTCGACCGCTTCGGCGGCGTTGTGATCGGCCACGTCGAACGCGACCATCAAACCGCGCCCGCGCACGTTGGTGATCATCGGGATCGTCTCGCTGAGGGATCGTAGACCGTTCAGGAGGAAGTTGCCGATGCGGGTGGCGTTGTCTGCCAAGCCTCCCTCGACGAGATCGAGGGTGGCGCGGGCCGCCGCACATGCCACCGGGTTCCCTCCGAAGGTCGAGCCGTGCTTGCCGGGCGCCCACTGCATGATGTCGCCGCGTGCGATGATCGCCGAGAGCGGCAGACCACTCGCCAGACCCTTCCCCGCAGTGATGATGTCAGGGACCACGCCGTCGTGTTCGCATGCCCACATCTTGCCGCTGCGGCCGATCCCGGACTGGACCTCGTCCATCACCAGCAAGATCTCGTACTTGTCGCACAGGTCACGCAGCGCCCCCAACCAGCCGGCGGGCGGAACGATGTAGCCGCCCTCGCCCTGGATCGGCTCGACGAAGATCGCGGCGACGTCACCGGGCTCGGTCATCCGGGTGAACAGGACCTGTTCGATGTAGTCGACGCCGGTCAACTCGCCATCGAAGGCGAACGGGGCGTGGTAGCTGCCCGGCGTGACGATTCCGAAGCCGCTGCGATACTTGGCCTTCGAGGCGGTCAGCGACAGCGAACCGAGTGAGCGCCCGTGGAAGCCACCATAGAAGGCGATCACGTTCGGCCGGCCGGTGTGATGGCGGGCGAGTTTGAGTGCACCTTCGACGGCTTCGGTGCCGGAGTTGGCGAGAAAGACCTTGGCCGGCTTCATTGGCGCGGAGGCGGCGAGACGTTCGCAGACGTCGGCGTACGACGGATGGTAGAAGTCGGACGAGCAGTAGTGCAGGCAGGCGTCGACTTGGGCATGGATCGCAGCGTTGACGACTGGGTGGCTGTGCCCCGCGGCAGTTACCGCGATGCCGGCGTTGAAGTCGAGGAACCGGTTGCCGTCGACGTCTTCGATCACGCAACCCGAACCGCGGGCGACGACGAGTGGATAGACGCGGGTCAGCGATGGGCTGCTGACCCGCTCGTCTCGGGCGATCACCTCTCGGGCGAGTGGCCCCGGGAGTTCGGTGAAGATCTCCGGTGCGGTCAACTCGCCCAGTTCGGCGGTCGTGAGGTTCGTGTCGACGGCAGTCATCCGACCATTGTGACACAAACATTCCCAATTGTCCAACAGATCGGAACGAATACTCCAAAACGGCTCCAGAACCGGTCAGGGCTAGCCGCGGCCGACGAATGGCATCCCGGCCGCCATCACGGTCATCGTGAGCACGTTGGCGTCGGGTGGCAGACTCGCCATGTAGCACACCGCACGAGCCACGTCTTCGACGTTCATGCGGGCCTCCGGTTGCAACGAACCATCTGCCTGCAGGACGCCGGCCGACATGCGATCGGTCATCTCGGTTGCTGCGTTGCCGACGTCGATCTGACCACAGGTGATCCCGAACGGGCGGCCGTCAAGCGCGATCGATTTGGTCAGTCCGGTGATCGCGTGTTTCGTGGCGGTGTACGGCGCCGAGTGCGGACGAGGTGTGTGCGACGAGATCGATCCGTTGTTGATGATCCTCCCGCCGGACGGTGACTGCCGTTTCATGAGCGCGATCGCGCCCCGAGCACAGAGGAACGAACCCGTCAGATTCGTGTTGACGACACGCGTCCAATCCTCGAACGGCAACTCCTCGATCGGAACCGCCGGCGCGCCCACCCCGGCGTTGTTGAACAACAGGTCGAGCCTGCCGAAGCGGTGTTCGATCGCCTCGAACAAGGCGTCCACCTCGCCGGGGTTGGTGACATCGGTCGGCACGACGAGCGCCTGCGAGCCGACTGCCGCAGCGGTCGCCTCCAGCGTGCCGGGGTGACGCCCGGCGAGCACGATCTCGAACCCGTCACCCGCCAGCGCGACTGCCGATGCACGCCCGATTCCCGAACCGGCGCCAGTGATCAAGCCAACTCTCACGGCCGACAACCTAACGGGGACTCGGTAGGGAGTCGACGGCTACGGTGCATCGACGTGACGCTGCACGGGCCCGACGCCTCGATCGACGACCTCGCTGAGCGAGCAATGGCTTGGATTCAGAATCGGCTCGCAGGTGTGCCGCTCGGCAAGACGACACCTCCGGACCAACTGCTGCCACTGTTCGACGGTCTGATCACGCCCGCGGGGCTCGGGGTTGCCGCCGCCTGGGACGTGTTCGAAACCGCCGTGACGCCACACACGGTCGCCCTCGACGGGCCGCGATACCTCGCCTTCATCCCGATGTCGCCGTCCGCTTCTGCGATCTGGATGGATTGCGTGGTCGGCGCTTCGTCGTTCTCCGCCGAATCGTGGCTGGAGGCGGCCGGAGCGGTGGCGGCGGAGAATCAAGCACTCGACTACATCCGGCAACTGGCCGGGATGCCGGAAGGAGCGGGTGGCGCCTTCTGCAGCGGTGGCTCGATCGGCAACCTCTCGGCGATGGCCGTCGGCCGCGATGTCGCCGGTGGGCGCACGCTCGTCGCCGTCGCCGACACCGCCCATGCGTCTGTCGACAATGCGCTCAGGCTGCTCGGTCTCGAGGCGCTGGTCGTGCCAACCGGTGTCGATGGCCGCTTCACCGGTGTCGGGCTGGCTGCCACGCTCGCCGCGTCGGGGCGATCGCAGTCACTGGCGATGGTGGTCGCGTCGGCCGGTTCGACCAACGCCGGAGTTGTCGACGATCTGCGCGGGCTGGCCGAGGTGGCGCAGGCCCACGACGCCTGGTTCCATGTCGATGGGGCCTACGGAGGCGCGGCGTTGATCCTCGACGAACGACGCCATCTGTTCGACGGGCTGGGCGAGGCCGATTCCTACATCATGGACCCGCACAAGTGGTTCTTCTGCACGGCTGGCACATGCGCGCTGCTGTACCGGGACCCCGGCCTGGCGACGCGGACCCACACCCAGCACGGCCCCTACATCGAGGTGCTCCACGCGACCGATCCATCGGCGACCTGGAACCCGTCCGACTACGCATTCCAGCTGACCCGACGCGCATCCGGCCTGCCGTTCTGGTTCACGTTGTTGGTGCACGGAACCGAGGCACTCAGCGAAGCCGTTCGGACGTCGCTCACCGCCACCGCCTACGCTGTTGCCCAACTCGAGTCGATCGATGGCGTCGAACTGGTCATGCAACCAGAACTCACGGTGATCCTGTTCCGCAAGGCGGGTTGGGACCGTGCTCGATGGCAGCGCTGGGCCGGCGATCTGCTCGACCGACAGATCGCCTTCGTCGCCCCGACCAGCTGGAAGGGTGAGACACTCGGTCGGCTGGTGTTCCTGCACCCGGACACGACCGCGGAGATCATCGACGAGGTGGTCGCCTCACTGCGATCATGACAGGCCGCGCCCACCGCTGGGCGGGGAGCGGTGGGCGCGACCGTTCTCTTGCGCCGTCAGTGAGGCGCGTCATGGTGAGGCGCGTCATGGTGAAGGCGCTTGATGGTTCGACGCCTGGGCTCAGTTCTGAGAGTTACGGAGCGCCCTGACGTCGTCATGAGCCGACTGGATCGCTGCGAACTGACGCTCGACCACGGCCCGCAACCCGGTCGAGATGTCGTCGTCCAACGCCTTCTGGAACTCCGACACGGCGTGGTCCTCACCTTGCTCGGCGACGTCGAGCACACCTTCCGGGTCGGACCCGGCGAGCATGTCCTTGAACGCCATCCAACCGCGATGGGCAGCGCCCGCGATCGTTCCGTCTTCATCGATGTGATCGCCATACTGTGCTGCCATGGTCTTCAATTCCGAGGCGAAGCTTTCCCGTTGCACCGAGTACTCGCGGAACTTGGTGCTCAGATCGGCCCGCTCGGAATCGGCCAGCCGCTCGGCTCCCTTGGCGAATCCCTGCATGCCGTCCTCGAGCGTCTGGATCAGGTCCCTGGTGATCTTCTCGTCTGTTGACATCTTCGTCTTCCTTTCGTTTGGGCGTGGACCAAACGCTTACCCCACTCCCTGAGTCGTCAAACGCACCCCACGATCGCAATCCCCCGAGCGCGAACGCGGGTGTCAGGGGGTTGGGAATCGGTCGCCCATCGTGATGCACAGAGTCACCGTGTCGTCCCTCGCTCCGGCAGCGTTGACCAGCGACTCCGTCAGCAGCCGGGCGTGATTCGTCGTGGGGACCGGGTTGTCGCCGAGCGTTCGACGCAGTCGCGCGATCCCATCGTCGATCCCGTCACCGTGTCGATCGACCAGTCCGTCGGTGTACATCACCAATGTCGAACCGCATTCCATCACGAACGACGCGTCACGTCGCGGGCCGGCGGAAATTCCGAGCAGTGCCGATCGGCCCGAGTCGAGCAACTCGGTGCTGCCATCGGCGTGTCGGATGATCGGAAACGGATGACCGGCGCAGGCGTAGCGGCCGGACCCGTCGGGTCGGATCACAGCGCAGCTCGCCGACGAGTACATCACGTCCGGATCGGTGAGCGCGAATGCGTGCAGGCCATCCAACAACACGGCTGGATCGGACGTGACGAGGGCGAGCGCCCTGGCGGCACTTCGCAGATGTCCCATCGATGCGGCGGCGTACAACCCGTGCCCGACTACATCGCCGACGATCAGGACGATCCGGCCGTCATCGAAGGTCATCACATCGAACAGGTCCCCACCGACGATGAGGTGTTCGCTCCCCGGTGCGTACCACGCGCTGATCGTCCAGCCGTCGATCGACGGCAGCTGACTCGGGAGCAGGCTCCGTTGCAGGGTGAGTGCGACGTCGTGCTCGACCTCGTAGCGGTGCGAGCGCCCGAGGGCGACGCTCGCTTCGGCTGCGAGCCTCGACAAGGCAACACGTGTCGCCGATGTGAGTCGATCACTCGGCCCGAATCCGGTCACGATCCATCCGAGGGCCTGCCCGCTGAGGGCGAGTGGGAGCACGGCTGCCGAGTTCCACCGGTTCGGAGCGAAGGCCATCTCGAGCACGCTGCGTACGTTGTCCGTTCCCTCCAGGAACAGGGCCCCGCCTTCGAGGAACGGGCGTGCCGCCGGGGTGCCGAAGCCGATCCGGCTGACCCGTTCGGCGACCTCTTGATCGAGGCCGTCGTGAGCAGTGAGGAGCAGCGTCGACGAATCGTCCGGATCGATCACGAACACCGCAAGTGCCTCGGCATCGAAGGCGTTGCGTCCTTGCACCGTGATCGCTTGCCCGACGTCGGCTGTGCTGACGGCGCGGTTGAGCGCCTCGGAGATGACGCGCCGTAGTTCTGCCTGGCGCCGAGCACCCGACTCCGCCTCGTGGAACGAGGCGCGCCTGAGCGCCTGGCCGGCCTCCTCGGCGAAGAGTCGAATCAACTTGATGTCGTCATCGTCGGGTGGTCCGGACTCCTCGAAGGCGAAGACGCAAGCACCCAGGACGCTGTCTCCGCGTCGTAATGGTGCTGCAACCACTCGGCCGACGCCATGATCACCGAGGATGGGGCTCTCGGGGAACCTCACCACGAGCTCATCACGGGAAAGTGCGACGACGACCTCGCCGGTGCGAATCGCCTCGCAGCCGATCGATCGGGTGGTCAGCGGGATGGGGGCGTCCAACTTGCCACCGATCCCGCTCCCGCGCGTGAAGGCCACCATCGTTTGGGTCTCGTCGAGCATGGCGACGCGCACGCCGGCGGCTCCGAGCAGTTTGACGCCGTCGAAGGCGATCACGTCGATGGCGTCGCTCACGGTGACTGATCCTGACAAGAGCGTGCTGAGCTGGGCCAGGCTCTCGAGCCGTTCTCGGCTGCGCCGTTCGGCATCGAGCAACCACCCCCGGCGCAGCGCCGCCTCCGTCTGGACGGCCAGTGAGCGGACGCTGCGCAATTCGTGCTCGTCGAAATCGTGCGGGTCGTCGAAGCCGTAGCTCACGACTCCCCGCAGCTGACCGTTGGTGATCAGCGGCGCGATCAATGCGGAGCGTCGACCCATCCGCGCCATCCAACCGCAGATCAGTGGATATGTCGACTGGGCCTGATCGCGGTCGGTGACAACGACGAGGTGACCCATCGCCAGTTGGTCGAGCGCCGGCCCGCCCTCAGGAAAGGCCAATTTCGTCGTGCGCTCGTCTCCAGGGAGATCGCGTGGCTCGGCGCGCACTGCCGTGCGAAAGGCGGGTTCCAGGAACCACATCGAGCAACTCGCTCCACTGATCGATTGCCGGCCACGATCGGTGACGACCTGAATCACGTCATCGATCGTGACCGCACCGGCCAATCCCGAGACGATCTCATACATGAACTGCAGTCGAGCCTCTGACCGCTCGGCGGCTTGGCGTTCGAGCAGCAGTTCTCGCTCGTAGCTCCTGCGCGCCGTGGCGTTGACGATGATGATCGTGATTCGCTCGGTGCCCGTCTGTGGATCCAAACCGGACGTGGCATTGACCAGCCCGGGGAGCCGAGTCCGGTCGCTTCTCACCAGGTCGACGGCGATCTCCCTGATTTCACGTTGCATGTGCAGGAGCGGGCGCACGTGGGTGTCGAAGTAGATCCGGCTCCCTGCGCCCAGGAGGTCTTGGAACGTGCGCCGGCCGACGAGCTCCTCAGCGCCGAAGCCCAACCACGTGAGCATGGTCGAGTTGATCGCCTCGATGACACCGACAGCGTTCGTCTCGACGTACCCGATCGGCCAGTTGTCGATGATCGTGGCGATCTCGTGCGTCGGTGACACCGGCTTCGAAGCGTCGTCGTCGGGCCCGGATCGATCCATCACGATGGCAAACCTGCCCGGCGCAGGAAACCTCGAATCGCTTCGATGGTCAGTTCGGGTGCCGACAAGTTGGGACAGTGACCGCTCACCTCCAGGATCACGAGTTCGCTGTCGCGGACATGATCGTGGACGTAGGTCCCGACCGCCACCGGGGCGATCACGTCGTAGGCGCATTGCACGATCAGCGTCGGCACGCTGACCTTGCACAGGTCGTCCCGGTTGTCGGCGAGAAACGTGGCGCGGGCGAACTGCCGGGCGATCGCGGGATCGACACGACAGAAGCTGCTGAGCAACTCATCTCCGAGCTCGGGGCGATCGGGTTGGCCCATGATCACTGGCGCCATCGCCCGTGACCAGCCGAGGTAGTTGCTGTCGAGCGAGTCGAGCAGTTCGTCGATGTCGCCGGCGTCGAGTCCGCCGACGTATTCCGCATCGTCGATGTAACGCGGGGAGGGGCCGACCATTACCAGCCCCGCGAATCGCTCTGGCTGGGCGACGCTCGCCAGTACTCCGATCATGGCACTGACCGAGTGTCCGACGAAGATCACCTCGCGGAGATCGAGTTCGGTGATGATCTCGAGCACGTCTGCGGCATATCGGTCGAGCGACCGGTAGGCGATCGGGTCGTAGTGGGTGGCGTCCGAATGGCCACAGCCGACGTGGTCGAAGACGACGACTCGGTAGTCGGCCTCGAACGCGGGGGTGACATATCGCCACATTTCCTGAGCACAACCGAAGCCGTGAGCGAACAGCATCGCCGGCCCGGCAGGCTTGCCAGACACGCGCACATTGTTTCGCTCGACGACCGACATTTCGGGCAATGTACCAGCAGCGGTAGACCGTTGTCGGTTCGATCAGCCGGTCGCAACTTCCGCACCAACTACGATTGAGACGATGGACCTGGCCGGTATGGACTCAGCTCCGATCGTGATGGTCCCGGTCGGGTTCGTCGTCGGAGGTCGACGTGAACCGATTGATGACAACTGGGGGGAGGTCGAGGCACGAATCGTGCTCCACGACCGGTTCGACCCGGACGTCGTTGCCGGGCTCGATGCGTTCTCCCACATCGACGTGGTGTTTCATTTCGACCGGGTCGACGAGTCGAGTGTTCATTACGGTGCCCGCCATCCTCGGGATCGAGCGGATTGGCCGCTCGTCGGGTTGTTCGCCCAACGCGCCAAGGCTCGTCCGAATCGGATCGGCGTGAGCACCTGCGAATTGCTCGGCGTCGACGGTACGCAACTCCGCGTCCGAGGGCTCGACGCGATCGACCACACTCCCGTGCTCGACATCAAGCCGCACGTGGTCGAGTTCGGACCCCGCCGCGAGGTGCGTCAGCCCGAGTGGATGACCGAGCTGATGTCACGGTATTGGTGATCGGCGACGGCGTCCGGGTGCTCCGTACCGTTCGAACGACTGCTCGCTTTCACCGCGCGTCGTTCCGGGATAGTCTCGGTCGATCCTGCTGCGCAGGCGAAGGGGGAGGACATGAGCCGCGTCGTCTACGACGGCACGCCGATCGAGTTCCACGAGGACGACACGCTGGCGATCGCGGCTGTGCGGAACGGGATCCACCCGGGTCGTGGTGGCACGTTGTGCCTTGCCGGCGATTGCGGCAACTGCGTGGCGATCGTCGATGGTACGGCTTGGGTGCGCACGTGCCAGACGGCGGCGCGACCCGGCACCGTGATCCACCGCCACCCGGTCGGCGGTCACCCCTCGCCAGGAGGCCCCGAACCTCACAAGCAGGTGCAGGTTCGTCACCGCCGCGCCGACCACGTCGTCATCGGTCACGGCCGCAGCGGCGCAGTTGCGGCTGCAGCGGCGCGTGCGGCCGGCGACGAGGTGCTCGTGCTCGACGCCGCCGACGGCGACGAAGTCGTAGGCGTGTTCGACGGTCCCACCGTGATCCTGCGCACTCCTGATGGTGTCGACCAGCTCCACGCCCACCACATCACGCTCGCCACGGGCGCCGCCGAGCTCCATCCGGTTTGCCCGGGGAACATGCTGGAGGGCATCTACACCCCGAAGGCGGCGGCGGCACTGGTGGCCGCAGGTATCGACCTCGGTCGAGCCGTCACGATCGGACGCGATCTGGTGGCGATTCACGGAGACACCGTGGTCACCGCCGTCGAACGTTCCGATGGCAGTGTCACCGACTGCGACACCGTCATCGCCGATCTCGGCTCGGCGCCGCGCGACCTGCTGGCGCGGATGGCGCCGCTGGTGCCGGTGACGGTGGTCGGCCCGGCGGCGGCAGCCCATGCGTTGCCGCCCTGTCCGCGAGAAGGTGTCGTCTGCCCGTGCGGCAAGATCACCGTCGAAGACCTCGACGGCGTGTGGCAGAAAGGCTTCAACGAGCTCGAACTGGTCAAGAGGGCAAGCCTCACCGGGGTTGGTACCTGTCAGGGCGGCGTGTGCATGCCGCACCTGCGGGCGTTCGTGGCCGACCGCAGCGGCACCGAGCCGCAGCCGTTCACCGCACGCCCGGCCGCCCGCCAGCTCACCCTCGGCGAGGCGGCTGCCGGCTATCACATCGATACGTTCCGCCGCACGCCATTGCATGCCGAGCACGTGGCGTTGGGCGCCACGCTCGACAAGTTCGGCGGCTGGTTCCGTCCATGGCACTACGGCGACCCGCTTGCCGAGTACTGGGCGGTGCGCGAGGCGGTATCGCTGGGCGACGTGAGCACGCTGGGCAAGATGATCGTCAGCGGTCCGGACGTGGTCGAGGCGCTCGAGCGCCTCTACCCCAACCACGTCCACGACATCAAGGTCGGCCGCGCCCGCTACGTGATCAATCTCACCGAGCGCGGCCACATCATGGACGACGGGATGATCCTGCGAGACGACGAGCACCGCTTCACGCTCACGTTCACCTCGGGCGGCGCCAGCACCGCAGAGATGTGGGTGCGCGACTGGATCGAGACGTGGGGCCTGAGGGTTCACGTGTTGGACCGCACCGTCTCACACGGTGCGATCAACGTCACCGGCCCGTTGGCCGGTGAGTTGCTGCGTCGGGCCGGCGTCGCCGACGAGGTGCGTCCGAAGTTCCTTCAGCATCGCCGCCTCGACGTCGCCGGCGTGCCCTGCCACGTGATGCGGCTCTCGTTCACCGGAGAGGCCAGCTTCGAGTTGCACCACCAGATCGACCGGTCGGTCGAGTTGTGGCAGGCGCTGCTCCACCTCGGCCGGCCGATGGGCATCAGGCCGCATGGCCTCCAAGCCCTGTTCGGACTGCGTTGCGAGAAGGGCCACATCATCGTCGGGCAGGACACCGAGCTCGATACGTCGCCGCGCCGGGTCAACATGGACTGGGCGGTGAAGCTCGAGAAGGCTGCGTTCGTGGGCCGTGACGCGCTGATCCGCACCGCCAAGCTGCCTGACGAGCGGCGCCTGTTCGGGTTCACGATGGACGGCCCGGCCCCGTTTGAGGGCAGCGTGATTCGTGCCGTCGGGGCCGCCGCCGGGGACGTGATCGGGCATGTCACGTCCAGCTGGAACTCGCCGCTGTTCGGCCATGCCGTGCTGATGGGCTGGCAGAAACGCCACCGCGCTGATGATCACCGACACCACGATGTGGTCGAGATCGACGGTCGTGAGGCGCGAGTCAGCCCGATGCCGTTCTACGACCCGGAGGGTGCACGTGCTCGTCGCTGACTTCGTCGACCACGTCACCGGGTGGCGGATCATCGCCGAGCCCGCCGCGCTCGACGCCGCAGCGTGGCCCGCCGGTTCGCAAGCGGTGCGGATCTCGCCCGACGACACCTATGTCATCGGCGCCGACCGGCCGACCGTGCCCGGTGACGAGTTCGCCATCGTCACGCCGGAGTACGGCTTCTCGATCGCGAACGTGATCGACGTCGTTGCGCTCGCCGAACGGCACATCGAGTGGTCGTTGCCGACCGAGCGCCCGGCGGTCGCTCAAGGCCAGATCGCCGGCGTGCCCGCCAAACTGGTGCTCCGCGCCGACGGCTCCGCGCAACTGCTCGTCGCCAGCGCCGCCCGTCACGAACTGCAGGAGCGGCTGTCGTGAACGAGTTCGTCGAGACGCTGCTCGACTTGCCCTGGCAGACCTGCGATCCGAAGCCCGCCTACGACGTGGTGATCATCGGTGCCGGCGGCCACGGGCTGAGCACCGCCTACTACCTGGCGACCCGGCACGGCATCACCAACGTGTGCGTGCTCGATGCCAACTACGTCGGCTCCGGCAACAGCGGCCGCAACACGACGATCATCCGTAGCAACTACGGCATCCCCGAGTCGGTCCGGTTCTACCAGCACAGCCTCGAGCTGTACCAGGGTCTGGAGGATGAGACCGGCTCGTGGATCATGCACAACACGAAGGGCCAGATCTGGCTGGCCCACTCGGTGCCGACGGCCCGCACCGAGCAGACGCGGGCGCTGATGAACCAGGCGTGCGGCGCCAAGACCGACTTCATCCTGCCGGACGAGATCAAAGCCCGCTGCCCGCAGATCGACCTGAGCGGAGGCGGCCGTTACCCGGTCCAGGGTGCCAGCTATCACCACGAGGGTGCGACCGCACGTCACGATCGCGTCGTGTGGACCTACGCCCAGGGAGCGCTTCGCAACGGCGTGCACATCTTCCAGCACACGCCGGTCACCGGCCTGGTCAGGAATGGTGACCGGGTGACCGGCGTGCAGACCTCCAATGGCGTCATCTCGGCCGGACTCGTGCTGTCAGCGGTCGGTGGCCACGTCAGCACCGTCGCCGGATGGGCAGGGGTTCGCCTGCCGATCCGCTCCCACACCCTGCAAGCGTTCGTGACGAACGCGTATGCACAGGAGTTCGCTCCGATCATCTCTTCGAACGACCTGGTGTTCTACCTCAGTCAGACGCCGCGTGGCCAGATGCTGATCGGTGCCGAGTACGACCGTCAGGCCAGCTATCGCACGGCCACCACCTACAGCTATCTGCAGGCCTGCTCGGCCAAGGCGACGATCATGTTTCCGTTCCTCGCCAAGTTGCGGATCTTGCGTTCGTGGGCGGGCGTGTGCGACGTGAGCACCGACTTCTCGCCGATCCTCGGCCACTCCGGGGTCGATGGGTTCATGCTCACCACCGGTTGGGGAACGTGGGGCTTCAAGGCGATCCCTGCGGCAGGCGAACAACTCGCCGAGTTGATCGCAACCGGCACGCCGCCGCCGCTGATCGCACCCTTCGGCCTGGATCGTTTCTCGAACGAACTCGCCATGGCCGACCCGAGTTCGGCAGGAACGAGGTAGCGCGGTGTTGTGGATCGAATGCCCGAACTGCGGTGGGCGGCCGCTCGAGGAGTTCCGCTACGGAAACACCTTCCCGACCACTCCGGACGCGATCACCGACCCTGACGCGGGAAACGTCGACTACGCCTGGATGCAGGACAACACGCAGGGCATCACGCTCGAACGTTGGTTCCACGAGAGCGGATGCCGGCGCTGGTTCACGGCCAAACGTGACACCACGACCGACGTCTTCCTCGCCGTCGACGACTGATCAGGGAACCGATACCGGGATTCAGATCTCGACGTGCGTGCCGACCTCGAACACCTGATCAGGAGGAAGGCGGAAGAATCGGGATGCGTTTGCGGCGCCACGATTCAACAGCACGAACAGTTCTTCTCGCCACGGATGCATGCCCGGTGCCTTGCCGGCAGTGACCGACTCGCGTCCCAGGAAGTAGGTGACCGTGGCTCGATCGAACACGATCCCGGGGATCTCCAAATTCGCCAGCGCCTCCGGAACGTCGGCTTCCTCGGTGAAGCCGTAGTGGATCCGGACTTGGTGAATACCCTCACCGATCTCGGTGCAGAACGAGCGATCGGCCGGGTTCACCGTCGGGACGTCCTCGACCTCGACCGAGACCAGCAGCGTCTGTTCGTGGAGCACTTTGTTATGGCGCAGGTTCGAGATCAGCGCAGGAGGTGCCGCGCCGGCATCTTTGAACAGGTAGACCGCGGTGCCGGGGACGCGGGCGACGTGTTGTTCGAGCGCCTCGTCTGCGACCTCCACCATCGGACGCTCGCCGCGACGAATTCGGGCGGCGACCAGTTGGCGCCCCTTGCGCCACGTCGTCATCTGGATCACGAGACCGAAGCCGACCAGCAGCGGAAACCAGCCTCCTTCGGGAATCTTCAACACGTTGGCACCGAGGAAACCCGTGTCGACGAGCAATAGTGGGAACACGATCGCCAACGCTTTCGTCTTCGACCAGCCCCATCGGTCACGTGCGAATCGGAAGAAGATCAGGGTCGTGATCAGCATCGTCATGGTGACCGCGATGCCGTACGCAGCGGCCAGCGCGGTCGAGGTCCGGAACGCAACCACGAGACCGACGCAACCGATCATCAAGAGCCAATTGACGAGTGGCACGTAGACCTGACCGATGTGGCTGGATGAGGTGTGCTCGATCGCCAATCGAGGCAGGTAGTCGAGTTGAACGGCCTGCACCGTGAGCGAGAATGCTCCAGAGATGAGTGCCTGCGAGGCAATCACCGTCGCCATCGTCGCCAGGATCGCGAGCGGCCAGACCGCCCAGTCGGGAGCCATCTCGAAGAACGGTTTGCGATCTCCGATCGTCCCTTCCCAACCTGCCATCATCGCTGCCTGACCGAAGTAGTTCAGCAGCAACGCGGGCAGCACGATCGCGTACCACGAGAGCTGGATCGGCGTTCGGCCGAAGTGACCCATGTCGGCATACAACGCTTCGCCGCCGGTCACGACGAGAAAGATCGAACCGAGCGCAGTGAACGCCCGCCACG
Organism: Ilumatobacteraceae bacterium; assembly: GCA_043773365.1. Lineage (GTDB taxonomy): Bacteria > Actinomycetota > Acidimicrobiia > Acidimicrobiales > Ilumatobacteraceae > Ilumatobacter. Next base: position 30,670 of record JAYVFI010000008.1, on the reverse strand, counting down.
GGTGCAACTGGAACAGATCGACGGCGTAGGTCGGCGAGACCGCCTTGAGCACGTCAGCGTTCATCAGGATCTCGTGCAGTCCGAGCACGCCGATTACCACGAACCACACGATCATGATCGGGCTGAAGACCTTGGAGATGCCGGCCGTACCTCGCTGTTGCACGGCGAACAAGGCGATCAGAATCGCAATTGCGACGGGGATCACCCAGTCTTTGAAGGTTGGCGTGGCGACTTCGAAACCCTCCACCGCCGACAGCACCGAGATTGCCGGGGTGATCAGCCCGTCGCCGTACAGGAGCGCTGTGCCGAAAACCCCGAGCGTAACGACCGCTGCCCCGACACGAGTGGCGGGCTTGTCGACGGTCGGCATGACCAGCGCCGTGAGCGCAAGGATCCCGCCCTCGCCGTGGTTGTCGGCGCGCATCACCAGGAACAGGTACTTCAGCGAGATCACGATCAGCAGCGCCCAGAACACGACGGAGGCGACCCCGAACGCGACTGCTTTCGAGATATCGAGGTCGGAGTGATGGAACGTTTCACGAAAGGCGTAGATCGGGCTGGTACCGATATCGCCGAAAACGATCCCGAGCGTGCCGAACGCAAGTGGGACGACCCCGGCTTTCGTGTGTTGATCCTGGCTCACAGGGCGACAACGCTACCCGCCGGGTGGATCAGCGGTTGTTGATCCCTGGCGTTGATCTTCGCAAGAAGTCGGAATCTTTGTATCAAGAACGCCCCCGAACGGATCGATGTATTCAATGAGGAGATGCTGAATGACCCCGACCAACACACGACAAGCAACGATCCCAGCGCAACTGCTGATGGACAACCTGCCGCTGGGCGTTTTTGTCGTTGATCGGTTCGGTTCGATCCACCACATGAATCGGCGAGCCGCGATCATGACCGGATACGTGTCGGACAACCTGCTCGGGCGATCGATCCTCGAGTTCGTCGCCGCTGAGGAACTCGACTTCCTGGCCAAGACCTTGACACATGGCCCCGACTATCCGGGCCAGATCATGGGTCCGCTACGGATTCGCTATCGAACCGCGGATGGTTCGACCCAATGGACCGAATGCTGGTCCTACGAGTGCCCGCCCGAGTTCGGGATCGAGGGCTACATCGTGACCATGTCGACCGAATCGGTCACGGACAACCTGGCGAAAGCGGCATACGACATCGCCGTCGGCGAACCACTCGAACTGTCGCTGGGCACGATCGCACGAGCGGTTCACGCCCTTCCGTTGAACGCCGAGGGGACAATTCTGGTCAGACGCGAAGGCCGTCTCGACCTGATCGGCGAATGGCCGTTCCCCGATCGCGGTTTCGTCGATGACGTCACGATGCCGTGGCACATCGCGTGGCGTTCGTCTTCGCCGATCGATGTCGATGTCGACGATCTGACCGAGAAGGCCCGAAGGTGTGCGCTCAACGCTGGGTATCAGTCGATTTGGATCCGGCCCGTCGTCACCCAGAGTGGGAACACGGCGGCGGTGTTCGTGGTCTGGCGAAATGAGCCGGGGCCTGCCAGCCCGAATCAGGAACGGCATTCGGCGGAGGCTGTTGGTGTCGCTCGGCTCGCATTCGAATACGAGGAGCACCGCGCCCAGTTGGAGCGCGAGGCACTCACCGATCATCTGACCGGGTTGGGCAATCGCGTCCAACTCGCCCGAAACCTGTCCCAGATCGGCGAGACGGGGTGCACCGCGCTGTACATCGACCTCGACCGGTTCAAGCAGGTCAACGACAGCTACGGCCACGACGTCGGCGACCTGCTCCTGCGAGCGGCTGGACAGCGAATCATGTCGGTCGTCCGCTCGACCGATTCCGTGTTTCGAATGGGTGGCGACGAGTTCATCGTGCTCTGTACGACGCCGTCCGTCGGAGACGACGTGCACGAGCCGCATGTGCTCGCCCAGAGGATTGTCGATCTGCTCGGTACCACGTTCGTGATCGATGGCCTCAAGTTGCACATCGGTGCCAGCGTGGGTGTTGCCGTTCGTCGTGAAGGCGACATTCCGGAACAGGTCATCCGACGCGCCGACTGGGCGCTGCTGACGGCAAAACGGGCCGGCAAGTCGCGTTGGTGCAGCGCCGAGCGGCCCGATCCGGTGCTGCAACCGGTGTGAGTCCGCCGGCCCGGTTTCGGGCATGATGAAACGGTGACCACGAGTGCCCCGTATCCGGACGACCTGCACGATCTGGAGCGGGCGTTACTCGACGCGATCCAGTCGCTGACGAATTCCGACACACGATCCGACGATCACCGGGCGGATCTGTTGTCGGGAATCTTCACGGCTCAGGTCCAGAGTCGGGTGATCGACCACACGGCGCGATGGCTCCGCCCGCAGGGCTTCGGTTACTACACGATCGGTTCGTCCGGGCACGAGAGCAACGCCGCCGTGGCTGCCGCGCTGCGTGTCACCGACCCGGCCCTCCTGCACTACCGGTCGGGAGGTTTCTACTGTGCCCGTGCCCAACAACGCCGCGGCCACGACCCCGTTCGCGACGTGCTCGCTGGGATGCTGGCGCTCGTCGAGGAGCCGATCGCAGGCGGCCGGCACAAAGTGTTCGGGCACCACGACCTCGCCATCATTCCGCAGACGTCGACGATCGCCTCACACCTCCCGAGGGCACTCGGGGTTGCCTTCGCGATCGGTCGTGCCCGCCGTTTGGGACTGTCGACGAACTGGCCGGAAGACGCCATCGCGGTTTGCTCGTTCGGTGATGCCAGCGCCAACCATTCGACCGCGCAGGGCGCGATCAATGCAGCCTGTTACACCGCCCATAGCGGCCTGCCGGTTCCGCTCCTGCTGGTGTGCGAGGACAACGGTCTCGGTATCAGTGTGCCGACCCCGAGAGGCTGGATCGAAGCGACGTTCGCGAGCCGACCGGGCCTGCGGTACCGCCAGGTCGACGGCACGGATCCGGTCGCCGTGTACGAGACCGTTTGTGCGCTTGCCGCCGGCATCCGCGACACCGGTGCGCCGGGTTTCCTGCACCTTCGTACCGTCCGATTCATGGGCCACGCAGGCACCGATGTCGAAGCCGGTTACCGCTCGCCGGCCTCGATTCGGCGTGACTACGAGCTCGACCCGATTCTTGCAACTGCAAAAGCGTTGGTTGCATCCGGTCACCGATCGCCGGAGGCGCTGGTCGATCAGTACCTGACGACGCGCGCCGACGTTCGCAAGGTCGCCGTCGATCTCACCGGGGCGCCGACGCTGACCTCGGCCGAGCAGGTGATGGCGGCGCTTTCCCCTCGGCACCCATCGCTCGTGGTCGAGCGAATCGCCCGGTCAGATCAGCCCAGCCGGCTCTCCGTGTTCGGCGAGAATCTGCCTGAACGCGAGGGGCCGCTGACGCTCGCCGAGTCGATCAATCGCGCCCTGGCAGATGTGCTCGCGTCAACGCCGGGAGCGTTGGTGTTCGGTGAAGACGTCGGCGCCAAAGGCGGGGTCTACGGCGTCACCCGCGGGCTGCAGAAACGGTTCGGTGCGGCCCGCGTGTTCGACTCGCTGCTCGACGAACAATCGATTCTCGGAATTGCGCTCGGTGCAGGGGTGTCCGGTCTCGTGCCGATTCCCGAGATCCAATACCTTGCCTATCTGCACAACGCCGAGGACCAACTCCGCGGAGAGGGGGCGAGTCTGGCGTTCTTCTCGAACGGTCAGTTCCGGAACCCTCTCGTCGTTCGAGTCGCCGGGCTCGCGTATCAGAAGGGTTTTGGCGGACATTTCCACAACGACAACGGTGTTGCCGTGCTGCGCGACATTCCGGGACTGGTCGTCGCCTCGCCCGCACATCCCTCCGACGCCGCTCCGATGTTGCGGTCCTGTGTCGCCGCCGCTGTCACTGACGGGACCGTGTCGGCGTTCCTCGAACCGATCGCGCTGTACCACACACGCGACCTGCACGAGCCGGGCGACGGTGTCTGGACTGCGCCGTACGCGCCGCCCTCTGCATGGGCAGACCAGCACGTCCCGATCGGCGAAGGACGACTCGTTCGAGAAGGGGACGATGTGTTGATCGTCACCTGGGCAAATGGCCTGTTCCTGTCGTTGCGTGCCGCCAAACGGCTCGCCGAACGGGGAATCTCGTGTCGCGTCTTCGATCTTCGCTGGCTCGCCCCGCTCCCGATCGAGCAGGTCCTGGGGCATGCCAGCGAAGTCGGCCGGGTGTTGATGGTCGATGAGACGCGACATTCCGGCGGTGTCGGTGAGGGTGTGCTGGCGGGTCTGGTCGAGGGCGGCTTTGACGGACGGATCTCGCGCGTTGCCGCTCGCGACACGTTCATCCCGTTGGGTGACGCCGCCAACCTCGTGCTCGTCAGTGAAGACGACATCGTTGCGGCGGTCCAGCGAATGATGTGAGACGGCTGATCACTCGGGTCGCGAAAGGCGATCGGGGCGGTGACTCATCGCTTGCGGCGACCCCGCCACTCCCGGGCACGAGGCACTAGCGTGCGGAGCTGTGACGAGTTCGATGCAGGACAAGATCGAGGACCTCAAGGCACGCCGAGAGGCTGCGGTTCACGCCGGTTCGCCGCGGTCGGTCGAGCGTCAGCACTCGAAGGGCAAGCTGCTCGCCCGCGAGCGGATCGAGTATCTGCTCGACGACGGGAGTTTCCACGAGCTCGACCAACTGGCGCGGCACCGCGCCCACGAGGCGGGGCTCGACGAACGCCCGTATACGGATGGTGTGATCACCGGCTGGGGCACCGTCGACGGTCGCAAGGTGTTCGTCTTCAGTCAGGACTTCACCGTCTTCGGCGGTGCACTCGGCGAGGTGTTCGCCGAGAAGATCCACAAGGTGATGGACCTCTCGCTGAAGACCGGCGCCCCATTGGTCGGGCTGAACGACGGGGCTGGTGCCCGGATCCAAGAAGGCGTCGTCAGCCTTGCCAGCTATGGCGGGATCTTCCATCGCAACGTCCAATCGTCGGGCGTGATCCCACAGATCTCGGTGATCCTCGGGCCGTGCGCTGGTGGTGCCGTCTACTCCCCGGCGATGACCGATTTCATCTTCATGGTGCGTGAGGCGTCGCACATGTTCATCACTGGCCCGGACGTCGTGAAGACCGTGACTGGCGAAGAGGTCACGCTCGAGGAACTCGGTGGTGCGATGAGCCACGCCACCAAGTCCGGTGTTGCCACGTTCGTTGCGGAGGACGAGAAGTCGTGCCTCGACGAGGTTCGCTTCCTGCTGTCGTTCCTGCCGTCCAACAACCTCGAACAACCGCCGGTCGAGGATCTCGGCGACGACCCCGACCGAGCCTGCCCGGAACTCAACGATCTGCTGCCCGACAGCCCCAACATGCCGTACGACATGCACAAGGTCATCCGGGCGGTGGTCGACGACGGTGAGTTCCTCGAGTACTTCCCCCACTGGGCAAAGTCGATCCTGTGCGGTTTTGGACGAGTCGATGGTCACCCGGTCGGGATCGTCGGCAACCAGCCGATGGTGCTCGCCGGCGTGCTCGACATCGAGTCCGCCGAGAAGGCTGCTCGGTTCGTGCGGACCTGCGACGCGTTCAACATCCCGCTGCTGACGTTCGTCGACGTGCCTGGCTTCCTGCCTGGTGTCGACCAGGAATACGGCGGCATCATCCGTCACGGCGCCAAACTGCTCTACGCCTATTGCGAAGCGACCGTTCCTCGCATCTCGATCATCACGCGCAAGGCTTACGGTGGCGCCTACGTGGTGATGGACTCGAAGTCGATCGGTTCGGATCTGGCATTCGCCTGGCCGAGCGCCGAGTTGGCGGTGATGGGTCCTCAAGGCGCCGTCGAAATCGTGTATCGCCGCGAGTTGCAACAAGCCGCCGACCCGGTCGCCCGGCGCGGGGAACTGGTTGCCGAATACACGGCGAAGTACGCCAACCCCTACGCGGCCGCCGAGCGTGGTTTCATTGACGACGTGATCGAACCGTCGGAGACGCGCCGCAAGATCGTCGCCGGCCTGCGGGTGTTGCGGTCGAAGCGAACCGATCTCCCGCAACGCAAACACGGCAACGTCCCGTTGTGATCACCAGGCGGTTGACAACCGCCTGCCACACTGGTCGTCGATGAGCAACGTGCCGCCACCCCCACCCTCTTTCCCACCGGCACCGTCGCTCCCACCGACACCGACACCGCCACCGCCACCGCCACCTCCACCACCATCATCATCACCATCGCTCCCTCCGGCACAGCCGTACGGGCCCTCAACGGTGCCACCGATCACCGGCGGGCCCCCTCCTCCATTCGGTGCCGGCTGGCAGCCGAGGCCGATGATGCGATACGCCGGATGGTGGCAACGCGTCGGTGCTTCCGTTATCGACGGATTGATCGGGATCCCGTTCGCGGCGCCAGGATGGATCGCGTTCGTCGCCGGCCCGAGAACGATCGAGTCGTGCTCGCGGTTCGATGGGCGCCCGGGTCTTTGCGAGGTGCCGACGGGCGGGACGATCGCTCTAGGAGCCATGTTGTACGTCGTCGGAGTCGTTGCGTACGCAGTGATCCAGATTCGAAAGGTCGCCCGCACCGGACAGACGTGGGGCAAGCAGGCAACTGGCTACCGCATCGTGGATGCCGGCACCGGTGGGACGATCGGCACCGGCAGGGCAGTCGGCAGGTACTTCGCCACCATGTTGAGCGGCTGCGCCTGCTATCTCGGCTTCTTGTGGCCGTTGTGGGATTCGCAGCGGCGAACGTTTCACGACATGATCGTGAAAACGCGCGCCGTCCGGGTCTGAACTAGCCTGAGATGGTGCTCGCCAAACCGTCGCCAGTGATTGCTCCGGCGCCCACGGAGCAGGAAGCCGTTGCGATCGCCGCCGCGGTCGAAGCCTTGTGGCCGAAACCGATGATGCTCCGTCAACCCGCACGTGCCCGTTCCGTTGCCTGGCAGATGAGCGGGCGCTGGTGGCAACGCGATCGGTTCGCTGACAAGCAGCGACCTTGGCGCTGATCCTGGCCGGCCGCGATGGCGATCGAGCTGACGACGATCGCTGACGATCTGATCGTCCTGCACGACGGTGTGATCACCCATCACCTCGATGGACTCGAAGCGAGTACCGACTACGAATTCATGGGAGTCCGGGCGCGAACACTGCGGCGACCGCTCGGTGAACTGTTGTCCGTCGTCGCCACCGTCAACGATGTGCACTTCGGCGAGGTCGCCTGCGGTGTCGTCGACGGTCGGGTCGATGGTCCGATCGTCCGCTCCAGCCCCGGCGAATCGGCGTACCCGGAGATGATGAATCGGGCCGCCGCCTCCGAGATCGCCGCGCTGAATCCGGATGCCGTGATCGTCAAAGGTGATCTCTCGCGAGATGGGACCGACGCCGAGTGGGCGACGTTCGAAGCGTGCTACCGGACACCCTTCACCGATCGGCTCCACGTCGTGCGCGGCAACCACGACGCCTATCACGGACAAACTCGGTACGAGGGCGATCAATGGATTGACCTTCCGGGTCTGACGATCGGATTGCTCGACACCGTGATTCCCGGCCACACGGCCGGGGGACTGCGACCGGCGCAGTTGGAAGCGCTCGATGATCGTCTTGCCGAGCTGGTCGGCCCGGTGATCTTGATGGGCCATCATCAGCAGTGGATCCCCGTGCATGGCGATGGCCGCCGCAGTGACGACTACTTCGGGCTCCACCCTGATGCCAGCGACGCCCTCGACGCGGTGTGCGTTCGCCATCGTCATGTGATCGGGTACGCGGCGGGACACACACATCGCCATCGCGTTCGGCGGATGGCACGCAGCGGCGTGCCATCGATCGAAGTCGGCACGGTCAAGGACTTCCCGGGAACTTGGGCCGAGTACCGGGTCTACACGGGCGGGGTCACGCAGGTCGTTCACCGGATCTCGTCGCAGGAGGCGCTCCGTTGGAGCAATCGTTGTCGAGTGCTGTACTCGGACTTCGGGATCGACTACGAGTCGTACGCCATGGGCACGTTGGAGGACCGCTGCTTCGTGTTCGATGGTCGCTGAAACCCCTGGTCAGCGGGGGTCCGCGAACTTCGTGACAGCCCCCAGTCATCATGGTCGGTATGGAACTTGTCCTGATCGTGTTGCTCGCGGCGGCCGTTGGGGTGGCCGCTGCGCTGATTGCTGCCGAGTTCGTGCGCCGGCGGACGGTGGTCGCAACGCCCATCGAGCCGGTGGTCTCGGTCCAGGAAGCCGTGTCGTTGGCGCTTGCTGAGATGCGCTTGCACACGGGTGCCGAGCGCGACGCAGTCGTCCGTTCGGCGTTGGAACAGGCGGCTGTGATGCAGCGCGAGCAGTTGGGGGCGGCGACCCGAACCGCCCGGGAGCAGTCGATCGCCGAGCTGTCCGCCAAGAAGGACGTGATCGATTCGCGTCTCGATCAGGTCACCGACGAGATGCGCGCCGAACTCGGCAAGCTGACGAAGATGGTGGCCACGCTGAGCGACACCAGCGCCCAGAAGTTCGGTCAGGTCGACTCGTCATTGCGAGCCCATGCCGAGATCACCCAGACGTTGTCCGACTCGGCGCGGGCCTTGCGGGAGGCGATGGCCAGTCCGACAGCACGAGGGCAGTGGGGTGAGCGGATGGCGGAAGACGTGTTGCGCCTGGCCGGCTTCGTCGAGAACGTGAACTACGTCAAGCAGACCCAACTCGACGGCGGAACCGGCCGGCCCGACTTCACGTTCCCGCTCCCGAAGGGGCACGAGCTGTACATGGACGTGAAGTTCCCGATGGCGGGATATCTGCGGTTCATGGATGCCACCACCGACGCAGAGCGTCATGCCCATCGGGCCGCCTTTCTGCGCGACGTCCGATTACGCGTGAAAGAGCTCTCGAAGCGCGACTACGCCCGCGAGTCCGCCAAGGCATCTGTTGACTACGTGTTGATGTTCCTCCCCAACGAGCAGCTCACCGGGTTCATCCAGGAGCACGATCCGCAGCTGATCGACGACGCGATGACGCAACGAGTCGTGATGTGCTCGCCGCTCACGCTGTTCGCGTTCCTCGGCGTGATCCGTCAGGCCTACGACAACTTCGTGATCGAGCAGACGAGTGATCAGATTCTTGCGCTGATCGGCAGATTCGGGGTGCAGTGGCAGAAGTACAGTGAGGCACTCGATCGCACGAAGGTCAAGTTCGAGCAGCTCGACCGTCAGTTCGATGAGCTGGTCGGCACTCGCAAACGCCAGCTCGAGAAGCCCCTGTATCAGTTGGAGGCGGTGCGCCGTGAACGCAACCTTCCGATTGACGGTGAGTTGTTCCCAGACGCCGACGACGAGACTCCCGACAACATCCGCCGCCTCGGTGCCTGAGCGACCGGCCGCGACCGGCGTCCGGATCAGCGTGCCGTGTCAGCCAAGCCGACCAGCACGGTCGCAATCGTGCAGGCCTGCAGGTCTGTGGGCCTACCGACCACGAGTGCTGCACGGCGTTCATCACGACGGCAGTGCGTACCCGAGCGTGTGATCGGCGTTCGTCTGCGGCAAGATGCACTCTGATGAGCCAGCCTGCGCTCGACTTCGGCGACCAGCCGTACGACGATCCCTCGAACCCGACCTACACCGTCGGGGAGCTCGCCGATGCGATCAACGACCAGCTGCGGCGTGGATTCTCCGACGGGGTCTGGGTGCGGGGGGAGATCAGCGGGCTGCGCCAGGGAGGGCCGCACCTGTACTTCGCACTGGTCGAGGACACCGACGGGTCCGACGGGTCTGGCGGCAAGGCGGTGCTCAACGTTTCGTTGTTCGCGCCGATGATTCGCAATCTCACCCCGTTGTTGAAGCGCAGCAGGCTCGAACTCGGCAACGGGATGAAGGTCCGGATCTTCGGCCATCTCGACTACTACGCCCCGGCGGGCAAACTCGGCCTCAAGATGGCGGGGATCGATCCCCGTTTCACGCTCGGTGAACTGTCTCAAGCGCGAGACCAAGTCGTCAGGAGGCTCGTCGCCGGCGGCCTTTTCGATGCCAACAGGCGCCACGTCGTTTCACCCGTTCCACTCCGTGTCGGCGTCGTCACCAGCGTCGGTACGGCGGCGTGGCACGACTTCCACCACGAGCTGCTCCAGAGCGGGTGTGGGTTTCGGCTCGTCGTCTGCGACACCCGAGTGCAAGGGGAGTGGGCAGTCGCGATGGTGGCCGCCGCGATCCGAACGTTGACCAGGCGAGGCGACCTCGACTGCGTCGTCGTGATTCGAGGCGGCGGTGCACGCAACGAGTTGGCAACGTTCGACGCCGAGCCGATCGCACGAGCGATCGCGACCAGCCCGGTTCCGGTGTTCACGGGGCTCGGCCACGAGGTCGATCGGAGCGTGGCCGACGAGGTCGCCCACACGGCGCTCAAGACGCCGACGGCTTGCGCGGTGCGGTTGATCGAGTTGGTGTCTGGCTACGCCGCAGCGACAGAGGAGCGCTGGGCGGCGATCGTGGGCACCGCACGTTCCGATCTCGTCGAGACGACGTCGAAACTCTCTGATCGCGCCCACCGGATTGCTCGACGAACACACGCTGCTGTCGAACGCGCCGACGGCCGGCTTGCCACGCGTGTCGATCGGCTTCGTGAATCACCGACACGCCAGCTGGTGCGCGCCTCGCAACGCCTCGATGATGTTCGATCGCGGACGGTCAGGCGGGCGCCTCAGCTCCTGGCAGCCGACGAACGATCGCTCGACGCCGTCACCGCGCGGCTTGCGCTGCTCGACCCGGCCAATTTGCTCCGGCGCGGGTGGAGCATCACTCGCGCAGCCGATGGAGCGATCATCCGCTCCATCTCCGATGTGGTCGAATCCGAGATCATTTCGACACAGCTTGCCGACGGCACCCTGTACAGCCGAATCGAAGACCCGAGCGAGAGATGAGCCAACGACGATGAGTCAATCCAAACCATCCCTTGAATCACTTGGCTACGCAACCGCGCTGGCCGAACTCGACACGATCCTGCGAGAGCTCGAAGGCTCTGATGTCGACGTCGACCGACTCGCCGATCGCGTCACGCGAGCCGCCCAGTTGATCGCCTTGTGCCGTGACCGGATTGGTCATGCGCGGCTCCGGATCGATGAAGTGATCGCCGATCTTGATGCCGCCTCCGATCTGGGCGAGTCGGCAGCAGACGATCCGGCATAGCCTCTCAATCGTGCCCGCTGACGCTCCACGGAGTTTGCGACCGATCGCCGATCGAGTCGCCCAGCGTCTCGACGAGGTGTTGACCCCGGAGTTGGAGCGGTGGGCTGCCTTCGATGAGGATTTGCGTGATCCGATGGCTGAAATCCGTCGGCTCGTGCTGCTCGGCGGAAAGCGGCTCCGCCCGGCGTTCTGCCATTGGGGTTTCGTAGGTCTCGGCGGGAACCCATACGCCTCGGTCGTGACGGATGCCGGCGCGGCGTTCGAGTTGATGCACGCATTTGCGTTGTTCCACGACGACGTGATGGACGATGCGGCCAACCGTCGTGGGGAGCCGACGACACATCGGGTGTTCGCAGCCCGTCACGCTGCCGAAGGATGGTCCGGCGAGGCGAGGCGGTTCGGGGAAGGCGTGGCGATCCTGATCGGCGATCTGGCATTCGTCTACGCCGATCAACTCATGGCTGGCGCCAATCCGACCGCCTGGCGAATCTGGAACGAACTTCGAGTCGAACTCAACATCGGGCAGGTGCTCGACATTCTCGGGTCGGTGCGGGGTGTGCGCGACGTCGCCCAGGCGGAACGGATCTGTCGGTACAAGTCGGGCAAGTACACGATCGAGCGCCCCCTCCATCTCGGGGCAGCGCTTGCCGCGCCTGAGCGATTCGAAGGAATCGCCCCGGCTCTGAGCGCGTACGGCCTCCCACTCGGCGACGCGTTCCAAATGCGCGATGACGTGATGGGCGCTTTCGGCGACAGCGCGGCGACCGGTAAGCCAGTCGGTGGAGACCTCCGCGAAGGCAAACCGACACCACTGCTCGCCAGGGCGATCGAGGCCGCGTCCGGGTCTCAACGGTTGGTGCTCGGCGGTGTCGGCAAACCTGGGATCACGGACCAGCAGGTTGCCGACATCCAACAGGTGATCGTCGACACGGGCGCGCTCGCCGACCTCGAATCGACGATCGCTCGGCTGACCGTGCAGGCGGTCGTTGCCCTCGACGCAGTCGATCTGATCGGTGGTGCCAGGGATGAACTGATCGCGTTGGCCGAGTACGTGAGCCAGCGGGAAACCTGACGTGCGTGTCGTCGTGATCGGAGCCGGCCTGGGAGGCCTGAGTGCCGCTGCTCATCTGGTTCGACGTGGCCACGAGGTCACGGTGCTCGAGCGCGACGGTTCGCCCGGCGGCCGCGTCGGGCTCATCGACGAGGCCGGTTTCCGACTCGACACGGGTCCCGCGATCCTGACGATGCCGGGCATTCTCGAGCAGACGTTCGCTGCCACCGGTCGCAGCATGGCCGACTACGTCACGCTCAACCCGGTTGATCCGATGTACCGGGCCGTGTTTTCCGACCAATCCGAACTGCTGGTTCGCCACGGCCGGGAGGCGATGACCGAGGAGATCCGCCGGTTCGCCAACGCTCGGGAGGCCGGCGCGTTCAACGAGTTCTGCGAATGGCTCGGGGAACTGTACGAATTGGAGATGAGGCACTTCATCGACACCAACTTCGATTCGCCGTTGGGTTTGTTGAAACCGTGGCGGGCGTTCGTTGATCTCGTGCGGCTTGGTGGTTTCGGCCGACTCGACACCAAGGTTGCCTCGTTCTTCGAGGATTCACGGCTCCGCCGGGTGTTCAGCTTTCAATCGATGTACACCGGGTTGGCTCCCCACGATGCACTCGCCCTCTATTCCGTCGTGACCTACCTCGATACGGTCGGGGGTGTGTTCGCCCCGACGGGAGGCATGCATTCGATCGCGACCGGGCTCGCCGCAGCTGTTCAATCTGCCGGAGCAACGATCAGGTACGCCACACCGGTGAGCAGGATCCTTCGTGAAGGCGCCGGCTCCGTCACTGGCGTCGAGATCGGCGGTGCGGAGCGGATTGCCGCCGACGTGGTCGTGTGCAATCCCGACCTGCCTGTCGCCTATCGAACGTTGCTCGGTGGGGTCGAGGCTCCCCGAGCGGCACGCCGAGGTACCTATTCCCCGTCGGCATTGCTGTGGGTCGCTGGAGTCCGTGGCGGGCCACCCCCAGATGCCGCCCATCACAACATCCACTTCGGCAACGATTGGGACGCGGCCTTCCGTGCGGTGTTGAAACGTGGTGTCCGAATGCAGGATCCCTCGATCCTCGTGTCTTTGCATTCGCTGGACGACCCGTCGTTGGCGCCGCCCGGATGCAGCACGCTGTACGCGCTGGAACCGGTTCCGAATCTCGACGGCCGCCTGAACTGGACCCGCGACGCCGAGCGATTCGCGGACGATCTTCGCCGACGTGTCGGCTCGTTCGGCTACCCGATCGATGACGTTCTCGTGGAACGCGTCTACGACCCACTCGATTTCGAAGCGATGGGAATGGAACGCGGAACGCCGTTCGCGCTTGCGCACACGCTGCGCCAGTCAGGTCCATTCCGACCGAACAACATCGACAAGCGGGTCCCCGGCTTGGTGTTCACGGGATCGTCGACGTTGCCCGGCGTCGGCGTCCCGATGGTGTTGATCTCGGGGAAGCTCGCCGCGGAACGCGTCCAGCAGTACGCTCGTGACACCTCCGTCCTTCGTTGGTGACTACGCGATGAAACGTTTCCTCCTGCTCCCCGCCGCTGCCTGTGTGCTCACCGTCGTCGTTGCCGGCTGTGGATCTTCCGACGACAGCTCACTCGAAACCCTTCCGCCGATCAAGACGACCACGTCAACGTCGACCACGACGACGACTCCCGACAGTCGACGAAGGTTCTACGAGGTGAAATCGGGCGACACGGTCGGCGATATCGCCAAGAGCTTCCAGGTTCCGACATCCGAAATCGTCAAGCTGAACAACCTCACCGACGGCGGGAGCGATATCGACGTCGGCCAGATTCTCGAGATCCCGACAGGAATCGTCCTGATCGACGAACTGCCGACCACCACCGAGACCTCGACTTCGGTCGGTTGACGCCGGCACCGTGATCAGGGTTCGTAGACTGTGCCGATGAGTTTCTGGCCGAATCAGGACCACTGGAGCGTCCAGATCCCGCTCCACTCGGAGCACTACCGGATGCCGGTGCTCGATCAGACCGGCTACGTCGAGTTGACCCCGATGCCGCTCGATGTGCCCGAATCGGAATGGCTGTCGCTCGAGTACCTGGACTGGAAGAGCGGTGGCGACACCAACTTCGCCCCGATCGCTTCCGCCGACGGCGAGTTGGATTGCCGTGGTTTCTGGGACAAGGGCAAGACCGACAAGGACGCCTTGTGGACCTCGAACGCGACGATTGCGCCGACGATCCGTCGTTACGTCGACGGTGTCGGCGCCAATTTCGGTCGTGTCCGGGTGATCAAACTCGAACCGCAGGATCGCGACACGGCGCTGCGCAGCATCCACCGCGATGACAACAACCGATTCAATCCCGAACACGAGGGCTGGGTCGTCCGCTCCTGGGTAGAATTGACCGACAATCCCGACAGCTACATGTTGCTGATGGACAACGGCCCCGACGGATTGCCTGACCGAGCAAGTGAGCGGCGCGTCCCTCTTCGCCGGGGCTCGCGTTTCGTCGTCGACACCCAACGCCTGTGGCATGTCGTCGTCCACCCAGGAACGTCCCCGCGGTACGCCCTGATCGTCAGCTTCGAATCCGGCCCAGTGCTCGAGTCCTGGATCACCACATCCCTCCCCGCCCACGCCCTTTAGTGTCAGCAACAACGACCCCAGAGGTCGTTGTTGCTGACACAATCGCGGGGTGAGTCGGCGAAGGGCGGGCTGTTACAGGGTGTCGTCATACTGGGCGACATGACCAGTGCAGAGCAACGGCTTCGGCCGACAGCGACAGGTCAGCTGGGTGCGTTCACCCGGGATCAGGCGGCAGCGCCGGGTCTCACGAATCGCCAGCTCCGTCACCGAGTCCAGAGCGGTGTCCTCGACCAGATCGGTCCAAATGCGTTTCGACTTGCGTCGTTCGACCCCTCAACCGAGGCGCTCCTGCATGGCCTGATTCTTGACGTCGGCGGGGCGGTTTGGGTGTCTGGTAGGACGGCAGCAGCGTTGTACGGTTTCGACGGCTTCGAGCTGCGGCCCCCGTTTCACCTGACGATCGAACGTGGGCGTGACGTCCAACGCGTCGGCCACAAGATTCATACGACCAAGGTGTTGCCTGACTCCGACCAGTGTGAACGTCACGGCTTCGTCACGATGAGACCCGCCCGGGTCTTGATCGATCTGGCTCGCAACGAGTCAGTCAAGGATCTGACCGCGGCGGTGGAGTCGGCGCTTCGAGATCGATGGGTTTCCGAGGCCTCGCTGCGCAAGCGCGCGGTCGAGCTGCACACCCGCGGTCGATTCGGGATCGAGAAGCTGATCGCCGTATTGGACGAACGAGATCGAAAACTCGGCGCTCACAGCTGGCTGGAGCGTGAGTTCCTCGAGCTGATCGAATTGGCTGGCCTGCCTCGACCTGACTGCCAGTCGGTGCTCAGCCGGAGCCGAGATCGAGTTGTTCGCGTCGACTTTCGTTTTCCTGGGACGGCACTCGTCGTCGAGGTCATGGGATATCGGTTTCATCGCACCAAGGAACAGATGCAGCGCGACGCCGAACGTCTGAACGCGCTCATCCTCGACGGATTCCTTCCGTTGCAGATCACCTACGAAGATGTCGTTGAGCGACCCGCCCACATCGCCTCCACCATCACCCGCGCGTATGTGTCAGCAACAACGACCCCCTAGGTCGTTGTTGCTGACACTTAGTTCCTGGGGGGTTGGCGGTGGGATTCGGCGAGCGTGGCGATGTCCGACATGATCGTGGCGAGTTGGAAATCCTTCGGGGTGTAGACGACGGCGACTCCGGCGGCGATCAGTACGGGACGATCGGCGGCAGGAATGATGCCTCCGACGACGACCGGTGCGTCGACGCCCGCCGAACGAAGTTTCTGGAGCAGATCGGGTAACAACTCCATGTGTGAGCCGGACAGGATCGAGACGCCGATCACATCAGGATCCTCGTCTCGGGCCGAAGCCACGATCTGGTCGATCGTCAGCCGGATCCCCGAGTAGATCACTTCCATCCCAGCGTCTCTGGCGGCGACCGCGATCTGCTCTGCGCCGTTCGAGTGGCCATCCAGACCGGGTTTGGCGACAAGCAGCCGTGGCGGCCCTCCCACCATCGCACGAACCCGCTCGGCGATCGCCGCAAGTGCCCCGGATCCGCCACTCGACGCCCCGGCGACACCGGTCGGCGCTCGGAACTCACCGAACACATCGCGCATGGTTGCGCCCCATTCGCCGGTGGTGCCCCCCGCTTGTGCGAGCGCGATCGTCGCCGGCATCACGTTTTCCGTCGTGGCGGCGACGCGTCTCAATTCGTCGAGCGCTGCTCGCACTGCCGCGTCGTCACGTGCCGATCGCCAGCCCTGCACGTCGGCGATCATCTGCGTGCCGACCGCCGGGTCGACCGTCAGGATCGCGCCACTTCCGCCGAGTGGTGATTCCGTTGTCTCTGTGAACCTGTTGACGCCGACCACGGTTTGCTCGCCTGATTCGACCCGCCGCGTACGAGCTGCCATCGACGAAACGAGTCGCGACTTCAACACGTCGACCGACTCGAACGCGCCGCCCATCGCCAACACGTCCTCCAACTCGGCTTGGGCAGCCTCACGCAGGTCGGCGGTCTTCGCTGCAACAACCGTCGAGCCGTCGAACAGATCGTCATACTCCAGCAGGTCCGATTCGAACGCCAGAACTTGTTGCATCCGCAACGACCACTGCTGATCCCATGGCGTCGGCAGACCGAGTGCCTCGTTCCATGCCGGTAACTGGATCGATCGCGCCCGGGCCCGTTTCGAGAGGGTGACGCCCAGCATCTCGAGCACGATACGTTGCACGTTGTTCTCCGGTTGTGCCTCCGTCAGTCCGAGTGAATTGACCTGCACGCCATAGCGGAAACGGCGAGCCTTCTCGTCGGTGACGGCGTACCGTTCGAGTCCGATTCGGTCCCACATCTCGGTCATCGCTCGCAGTTTGCAGACCTCCTCGACGAACCGGATGCCGGCGTTGACGAAGAACGAGATCGATCCGAACACCCGCTCGAATTCATCCGCCGAGACCTGCCCGGAATCGCGAACAGCGTCGAGCACATCGATCGCCGTCGCCATCGCGTAAGCGATCTCCTGGACAGGGGTGGCCCCAGCTTCCTGCAGGTGGTACGAACACACGTTGATCGGATTCCACAGCGGAGCATGGTGGGCGCACCAGGCCACCATGTCGACGATCAATCGGCGCGAGGGCGCCGGCGGGAAGATGTACGTCCCTCGCGAGAGATACTCCTTGACGATGTCGTTCTGCGTGGTGCCGCGCAGTGCTGCGGCCGCCACGCCGTGCGCTTCGGCGTTGGCCACGTACAAGGCGAACAGCCACGATGCGCTGGCGTTGATCGTCATCGAAGTGTTCATCTGGTCGGTCGGAATGCCGTCGAGCAGCATCTGCATGTGGCCCAGATGAACGACCGGAACACCGACCTTGCCGACTTCGCCCACGGCAAGTTCGGAATCGGGGTCGTAGCCGGTCTGGGTCGGGAGATCGAAGGCGATCGAAAGTCCGGTCTGACCCTTGGCGAGGTTGGCCCGATAGAGCTGGTTCGAAGCGCGGGCGGTGGAATGCCCTGAGTAGGTGCGCATCATCCACGGTTGGTCTCGAGGTGGATGATCAGGTCGGGATGGTTCGGTCATTGTCAGAGCAACTTCTTCTCGTCGGGCTCAAGTGTTGCGGCGGTTCGGCCGATACATGGGTGTCTGCTCGCATCGTCGGCTGTCCACGAGTTCTCGTGGCGGGAACCTCCTACCGACAACTGGGACAAACGGCGGACAAGATCTCGGTGTCGGTGGGTGGCGGCCCACCGACACCGGGGCATCAATCTCGCCAGCCGCTCGCTCATGCCGGTTCGGCGTCGATCGCTTTGGCGAGCCGTTCGAGGTACTCGATGCGGGGGATCGGGATTGCCCCGAGCGACTCGAGGTGAGAGGTCGTCCACTGCACGTCGAGCAAGCTCGCACCAGTCGCTGCGAGCCAATCGACAAGATGGACCAGCGCCACTTTCGACGCGTCCGGCGCTCGATGGAACATCGACTCTCCGGCGAACAGCCCGCCGATCCTGATCCCGTACAGCCCGCCGACCAAGTCGTCGCCGAGGTAAATCTCGACCGAGTGCGCCCAACCCAACTCGTGCAGCCGGGTGTAGGCGGCGACGAAGTCACGATTGATCCACCCTCCCGTGCGGACAGGTTCGGCGCAGCACTCCATCACGAGGCGAAAGCAAGTGTCCATCCGAACCTCGTACCGTCGCAAGCTGCGACGCAATGACTTGCTGACGACCAGACCGTCGAGCGGCAACACACCGCGAGGATCGGGGGAGAACCAAGCGATCCGGCGCCTGTCGTACGGCATCGGGAACAGGCCGCCTCGGTAACCGGCCAGCAACGTCCCCGGCTCCAGGTCGGCACCGATGGCGACGACGTCGCTGTCGTCGATCGGGCCGCCGGATGGCATCAGCCACTGTGACGGCGGCGGCTCGATCGGTGCAATCAGCGGGGTCGTCGAGAGGCTGTCGCGCCGCTCGTCGCCTACCCGCTCGCTCACCGTTCCATTCTGTCATGCGCCTGCTGCTGCGCGATCAACGGTACTCGTAGAAGCCCAGCCCGCTCTTACGGCCGAGATGGCCCGCCGTCACCTTTCGACGGAGTGTCGGCACGGCGGCGTAATTGGGATCGCGGAACTCGGCGTAGAGCGCATCGAGGATCGACAGCGACGTGTCGAGCCCGATCAGGTCGAGCAACGCAAATGGTCCCATCGGAAAACCGCATCCGCCCTGCATCGCCGCATCGATTGCTTCCATCGTGGCCGTCTGCGCCTCCCACATCCGGACAGCGTTGTTGAGATAGGGGAACAGCAGCGCGTTGACGACGAACCCTGCCCGATCGGCGACGGTGATCGCGTCCTTGCCGCAGCGTTCTGCGAATTCGAGCGCACGCTCGATCGTGTCTTGGCTGGCGGTGAGCGGTCGGACGACCTCGACCAACTTCATCACCGGCGCCGGGTTGAAGAAGTGGATGCCACAGACCAACGCAGGCCGCTGTGTCGACATCGCCAGTTCTACGACCGGCAAGGTCGAGGTGTTCGTCGCCAGGATCCCGCTCGGCTTGACGACCCGGTCGAGTTCGGCGAACAGCGTCTTCTTCGTGGAGAGGTCTTCGACGACACTCTCGATGACCAGGTCGCAGTTGGCGAGTTCGGCGATTTGGTCGGTCACGGCGATCCGGCTCAGGATCACATCGCGCTCGTCGTCGGTCATGCGACCTTTGGCGATCTGGCGGTCGAATCCGCGGCTCACCTGCGAGCGGGCGGCCTCAGCGTTCGATCGTTGACGCGAAACGACCAGTACCTGATAGCCGGCCCGAGCCGCAACCTCTGCCAGCCCAGCCCCCATGATGCCTGATCCGACCACTCCGACTTCGAAGATGTCTGCCATACGATGACTGTAGTTACCCGCGGGTAACAAAGGCAAGTCGTCGTCGATCCCTACGATCGCAGGCATGTCTGGAGTGCTGGTGTTGCAGGGAGGCGGGGCTTTCACGGCTAACGACGAACTCGATCGGCGGATACTCGCCGATCGAGGGATCGACCGGATCGTGGTGCTACCGACTGCTGATGCCTACGAGCAGCCGAACGTACTGGTGACGAGCGGGTTGGAGTGGGGTGCTCGGATCGGCGTGGTCGTCGAGCCGCTGATGGTGCTGACCCGTACGCAGGCAGACGAAAATGCGGCAGCCTCGATTGCAGCAGCTCCAGCGGTGTTTCTTGCCGGCGACTCCTCGATTCATCTGCGCAGCGTGCTGAAAGACACGCCGCTGCTCGCCGCCATCAACGACCTGTTGGAACGCGGTGGAACGGTGATCGCAGCCGGCGCCAGCGCGTCTGCGCTCTGCGATCCGATGACGGACGACCGTGGCGGAGCGTTCGGATTCGGGCTCGGTGTCGTACCCGGGCTGGCCGTGATCACGGTCGTCGAGTCGTGGACCCACGAACGGCTTGACCGCGCTCACGCGCTCGCCACGACACCGGTTGTCGATCTCCCGACGGGTAGCGCATTGATTCGCATCGGAGGCGATTGGGAATTCGTCGGAGACGTGACTGTTCACGGAGATCTGCCGGGCTAGCCGGACCCGATCAACGCCAGGCGAAGACCGGTTGCTCGAGGTGGTCGACTCGTTCGTCGAGCAGGCCTTCCATCCCCACCCGCTGAAACTGCAACAGAACGGCACCGGTCGGGGCGTGAATCAGATCGTTGCCGAGCGGCAATTGCACGACCGGCCGGTCGCTCTCCGGAATCGTGACGAAACGAGGTTCACCGGCTGCCAGAACATGCAAACCGATTCGGTAGACGGCCACGAGCTCATCAGGCGATGGCGTGAGCACCGCATCGTCGCCACCCCACACGACCACCGGCGTGATCACGTAACCGGACCGTGTCGGGTAGTCGTCGAGCAGGCCGACGACTGCGTCTTCGCCGAGGCGAAGCCCGACTTCTTCCTCTGTCTCGCGCAGGGCTGCGTCGATGCTCGACTCGCCCCGGTCGAGGCGTCCGCCGGGGAGCGCCCACTGCCCAGCGTGGCTGTTGAGCCCGGATGTCCGGCGGCACAGCAGAAATGCCGCTCCACCGGCGACCCCTTGCATGCGACCGTCGAGGCCTCGCGTGTCACCGGGAACGTCGGTCATTCGCCATGTATCAGGTATCTGACGGTCGTCGAGGTCATGGCCGGCGACGCTGTCGACGAGCACAATCGCCACAGCGGCATGCTTTCGCCCGGCCAGATCGTGGGTGCGCCGTGTGTGCGCTGCCAGGTGCAGCGCCAGTCGATTCCGGAGTGGTGCATCGTACGAGATCATGCTGACTTCCACTCTTGCCCGCCCGCGTCTACGGTCGGCAATCGTGGCAACGATTCGACTGCACAACGAGGACTGGGGATTCGAGACGAACTGCTTCGTCTGCGAGCCGAAGAACGCACAAGGGCTCGGCATCTCGTTCTTTCACGACACCGATCGCAACCTCGTGACCGCCGAGTTCGAGCTGTCCGACTCGTTCAGCGGTGCGCCGACACTGGTGCATGGCGGGATCACGTTGGCGGTGCTCGATGAGGCGATGGCGTGGGCCTGCATCGCGATCGGGAAACAGTGGGCCGTTACGACCGACACGACGACCCGGTTCCATCGGGCCGTGTATGTGGGCAAGTCGTACCGCGTCGAAGCAGAGGTGACCGGTGCCAAGCTCGGCACGATGGCATGCCGAGCAGTGGTGCTCGACGGTCGGGATCAACTGCGGGCCGAAGCGACGGCGATATTCACGACCCTCGGTGAGGCGCAAGCGGCCCACCTCGCGGGCGCGGAGATCAGCGACGCAAATCGTGTGTACGTCAACGACGCCGTCTGATCGTCACCGTTGGACACCCCCGTTCAGCTGCTCGCCGGCGGGCGTGATCAGCAGCAACCGGGGACGAGCTCGGTGGCGAGTCCGATGACGAGCTGCTCGATCGCATCACGGATCGGACGAACGGCCTCGAGACCCTGACCGGCAGGGTCGGCCAATTCCCAGTTGAGGCGGCGGGCTCCCGGGTCGACCGGACATTCGTCGCCGCAACCCATCGACACGATCACGTCGGCCGAGCGAGCCATCTCGTCGGTCCAGCGTTGCGGAGACGCGCCCGTGATGTCGATCCCTTTTTCGCTCATTGCCTCGACCGCTGCGGCGTTGAGGACTTGCGCCGGATCGGAGCCGGCGGACAAAACGTCGATCCGATCGCCCGCCAGATGTCGGAGAAATCCGGACGCCATCTGTGAACGTCCAGCGTTGTGGACGCACAAGAACAGCACCGACGGCTTGGCAATCCGCTGCGGCAATGCACCCTCACCGAGTGCTGCCCGAAGCGATGCCAGTCGGTCGGTGCGAAGCCGGAACCACGCCCACTTTCCGCGCTGCTGGCGTTCGATCAATCCGGCATGCAGCAGTTGCGCGAGGTGATGGCTGATGGTTGGCTGCGACTTGCCCAGCGCGGCGGGCAGGTCACACGTGCACACCTCGCCGCTCGGCGCGGTGGCGATCATCGAGATCAATCGCAGCCGAGCGGGATCAGCAAGCGCTTTGAGCTGGACGGCGAGCGTCTCGGCCTGCGTTTCGTCGAGTGTCGCGGCGAGGACGCAACAAGCCGGTTCGATCGACGACATGTGTTCAGCCTAACGTATTGACGTTTGTCGAAACGAAGGATAACATATCGACATCAATCAATATGATGGAATCAAGACATCGATTGACGACCATGGACGAAGACACTGGATGAAAGGAACGACTGATGCGCCTCCAACTTGCGTTGAACGTCACGGATCTCGGCGAAGCGATCGAGTTCTACTCGAAGATGTTCGACACGCAGCCGTACAAGGTCAAGCCGGGCTACGCCAACTGGGCGATCGACAACCCACCGCTCAAGCTGGTGATCTTCGAGAACCCTGATGCCGAACCGGGTTCGATCAACCATCTCGGGGTCGAGACCGAATCGGCAGCCGAAGTCGTCGCCGCCGAAGCTCGCCTGCGAGATGCTGGGCTGGCCACGACCGGCATCGACGACACGATCTGCTGCTTCGCCGAGAAGGTCGAAACCTGGGTCGAAGGGCCGGTGGGCCACAAGTGGGAGTGGTACGTCAAACAAGCTGACCACGAGACCCAACTGGCGAACGTGATCGTCGGCCACTCCGACACGATCGGGGCAGACACGGCCCAGGCAGACACGGTCCCGGCGACGACCTGCTGCGGCTAGTCGGAGCGGAGCATGGCGATCACTTCGCCGAGTGATTCGATGCTGGCGGGCACGATCGGGTCGACGACCAATTGAACCTCGGCCGCTCCCGCTGACTTGAACGCCGCAAGTTGGTCGGCGAGTTCGCTGGGCGAACCCTGCAACGGTTCGCCGGAGTCCGCGGGATAGTCGCCCATTTGACGACCGGTTCCGGTCGGCAGTTTGACGAACACGGCGCATGTCGCTTCGATCTCTCCGGTGCGACCGATCGCCGCGATCCGTTGATCGACGATCGCTTTCTGGGCGGCGAATCCGTCGGCGGTGTTGCCGTACTCGCTCCACCACACGTTCCAGGCCGACACGTACGGGAGCGTGATCGCCTGCATCCGTTCGCCGGTTGATCCGATCAGGAGTGGTGGCCCGCCAGGCCGTGGCGAGCGCGGGTGCAGCACGCTGTCGGTGACGTCGTAGTACTCGCCGTGGAAGTCGATCGAACCTTGTGCGAGCAGCGTGCGAATGATCGTGAAGGCTTCCTCGAAACGACTGACTCGATGGTCGTACGGGAACCCGAAGGCCGTGTACTCGCGATGATTCCAACCGGCGCCGAGCCCGAGGATCAATCGTCCGCCGGAAATCGCGTCGACCGTAGCCGCCAGTTTGGCGAGCATCGGCGGGGCGTGGAAGCTGGTCGATGCGACCAACGGGCCGAGTTCGATCCGACTCGTGGCGGTTGCCAGGGCGGCGAGCGTGGTCCAGACCTCCCACGGCCCACGTGGCCCGACCGGCAGCTCGTAGAGCAGATGATCACCGAGCCAGAGGGAGTCGAACCCGACCTCCTCGGCGAGACGAGCCATCGCGATCAGGTCCGGGAAGGCGATCTCGTACTCGACCTCCGGCAGTTGAATCCCGATCTTCATCGCATCATCCTTGGTAGCCGTTGGTGATCGGGAGGCGGCGGTCGCGACCGAACGCTTTGGTGGTCACCCGCACGCCAGGCGGGCATTGATAGCGCTTGTATTCGGCGATGTCGACCAAGCGGGTGACGCGTCGCACGATTGACTCGTCGTGACCGAGATCGATGATCTCCGAGGCGGTCCGGTCCTGCTCGACGTAGAGCTTCAGGATCGGGTCGAGCACGTCGTACGGGGGCAGCGATTGGTCGTCGCGCTGGTCGGGCCGCAGCTCGGCTGACGGCGGTTTCGTGATCACGCCCTCGGGGATCAGTTCACGACCGGCGGCCTCGTTGACGTATCGGCACAGCCCGTAGACGTCGAGTTTGAAGACGTCCTTGAGCACGGCGTAACCGCCGACCGAGTCGCCGTAGATCGTGAAGTAGCCGACCGCCATCTCGCTCTTGTTGCCGGTCGTCAACACCATCCAACCGAGCTCGTTCGACAGGGCCATCAACAGTTGCCCCCGACACCTCGACTGCAGGTTCTCGTAGGTCAGGCCTGGCGAGCGTCCCTCGAACGACGGAGCGAGCATGTCGAGATAGGCCTGGAACGCCGGCTCGATCGAGATCGTGCGGCAGTCGATGGCGAGGTTGTCGGCGAGCAGCTGGGCATCGGACTTGGAATGCTCTGAAGAGAACCGCGACGGCATCGACACACCGTGCACGTGCTCCGCCCCCAACGCGGCGACGGCGACACAGGCCACGAGCGTCGAGTCGATCCCACCGGACAGCCCGATCACGACATCGGTGAACCGGTTCTTGCGGCAGTAATCGGCCGTTCCGAGCACGATCGCCTCGTACAACTCGTGGTATTGAGTCAGCGGCTCCACGATCGGTGCCGGTAGCAGGTCACCGCTGCGACGGCTGACCTGACTGACCGGGACGACCGACAGTTCGGCATCGGTGACCTTGCCTCGCGGGTCGAGCAGCCGGTGTCGATAGACCGGCTCGATCGGCACATCGACGATCATCAGGTCCTCGACGAATTGAGGCGAACGGGCAAGCAGTGTGCCGTCGGCATCGACGACGAACGAGCCGCCGTCGAACACCAACTCGTCTTGCCCGCCGACCTGGTTGACGTAGACGATCGCGCAGTGGGCGTCTTGGGCGCGGGTTGCGACCATTCGCTCACGGCCCGAGTCCTTCTCCCAGTGATACGGCGATCCGTTGATGTTGATGTTGATCTCGGCACCACCGGCGGCCTGGGTGGCCAGTGGTCCCGTCGGTGACCAGATGTCTTCGCAGATCGAGAGACCGATCTTGACGCCGCCGATCTCGTACAACTCGAGCGGATCGTTGTCGGTGCCGGGCGTGAAGTACCGCGCCTCGTCGAACACGGCGTAGTTCGGCAGTAACCGTTTGCGATACGTGCCGAGGATGCTGCCGCCCACACAGAGCGCGGCGGCGTTGTAGAGATCGCGGTCGGCATCGACGAATCCGACCACGGCAGCGCAGCCGTGGGTGTGGGCCGCGAACTTTTCGAGCACCTGCCGGTTGTCGGCAACGAATCCCGGTTTCAGCACGAGGTCTTCCGGCGGGTAACCCGTCGTCGACAACTCGGGGAAGGCGATGATGTCGCAACCCGCCGCCTCGGCTCGGTCGTAGGCCTCGATCAGGCTCGCCAGATTGCCGTCGAGATCGCCGACGGTCGGGTTCAGCTGGGCAAGCGCGATTCGCAGAACGGTCACAATGTCAGGTTAGTGGCGCAGCTGTGCGCGGTTCACGAGAAGTAGCCGATCACATCGACGACGACATCGGTGGCGACGAGTGCGGTGATGCTCTGCCGGCCGCTCGGGGAGATCGGCGTGAACGCGAGCGCTGCACGCGTTTGATCGGCGCCCGTGAAGTTGACGCTGGAGATGAACGGCGTCGTACCCGTCGACGGGTATGCGGCGATCCAGCCGGGGGCGCTGGTCTGCGTGACCGTGAGGTTCTGGATCGCGGCCGAACTCCCTGCGGGGATGGATGGCGGCGCCCCGATCGATGCCGTCGCGTTGTCTGCCACGCGGCCGAAACCGAGCGGGATTCTCGTGTCGACGAGGCGGGTCGGCTCGATGAACGAGAACAACCCCGTCGCGGCTGCGGCGGCGCTCGGTGAGGTCACGTAACCGAGCACGTCAACGACGACGTCGGCGATGTTGAGCGTCTGCAGGGAGACCTTTCCGTCGGCGCCGATCGGCACGACGACAAGGTTGGCGCGCACATCTCCGGGTACCACGTTGACGTTCGACGTGCCACCCCATGTGGTGCCGCTCGGGAACGCGCCGATCCAACCGCCTGGGCCGGGCCCGGCGATGGCGACGACCGAGAGGACGGCCGCGCCGGCTGTGCTGCCGGCCGGGACGCCGAGGTTTCCTCGCACGCTGATGTCGACGCGTTCCCCGGCCCGGATCCACGGATTCGGGCTGCCGGAACTGAGCGGGGCGTTGGCCGGCTGGCGGGTGTCGGCCAGGCGTTCCGGCGGCAACGCCACGAAGCGGCCTTCCCCGCCCGACCCGGCGGTGTCGTCGAACCATGCCATCACATCGACCACGACTCGTCCTGTGGTGACCGACTCGATCACGAAGGACCCGTCCGGCGCCAGCGGAACGACTGCGGCGTTGGCGATCACGTTGTTCGGACCGTCGGCGTTGATCGACGACGTCGACGGGCGCAGGCCTTCGGGTGCCCATGCCCGGAGGTACCCTGCCCCTTGTGTGCCTGCGATCGTCAGGTTGACGAGTGCCGCCTCGTACTCGGCGGGCGGGTGGAGTTGGATCAATCGAGTCGTGCCGTTGTACACGTCGCCGCTCGGGGTTCCGCCCGCTTCCCCGGTGTCGTACGCGCGAAACGGTGTGATCGGGATCATCCGCAGGTTGCTGCCCGCAGTTGCGGTGGGCGGGTCGGTCCGCACGATCTTGCGGAGCGATCCCCCGGACTGCGTGTAGTAGAGCGCCATCCGACCGGTGGCGTCGAATCCGAACGTCATGTCGGCGATCCCGCCGACACCGGTCGCGAACGGTGCGGTGTAATCGACGCTTCCGTCGTCGCCCATCACCCAGATCTGCCCGGAACCACCATCAGCGAACAGATAGGTGCCGTCGAAGTCGATCGGCCACAAGCCATCAGGGACGAACGCGCCGGCGGTGACGTACTGGCCGACCGACCTCGGGTAGTCGGTGAGCGGGTCGGTGATCCCGACAGGCGGCGGGTCGCACGGCGGATTCTGTGCGATCGGGCATTGCCCCTCGCGAGCCGGCCATCCGTAGTTGCTACCGGCAACGCCGGCGTCGACCTCCTCGCGGGTGCGCTGTCCGACGTCGTTGATGAAGAATCGGTTGGAGCCGTCGTTGCGGTCGAAGGCGATCCGAAACGGGTTGCGCAGCCCCCAGGCGAAGATCTCCTGGCAGGCCGTGTTGGGGGTCGATGCGGTATTTCCGCGGGTTGCGCACTGGGCCGTTCCCCCGCTCGACAGCGGCGGCGGGGGGATCAACGGGTTGCCTGGAGCCGGCTGACCGTCACGCGTGATCCGCAGGATCTTCCCGTTGAGCAGTGACAGATCCTGAGCCGCACGGTTGGTCCCGGAGCGCCCACGCGGATCGACCCCGGCGTCACCGATCGAGACGTAGAGGAAACCGTCGGAGCCGATGTCGAGATCGCCGCCGTTGTGATTCCCGCCGACCGAGGAGATGTTGTCGAGCAGCACGAATTCACTGGCCGGGTCGATCGTCGAGCCGCTCATCCGGAATCGACTGACGCGGTTGACGCACCCACCGGGCGCGCCCGGCGCATCACGGGTGTAATACAGGTACACCAGGCCGTTGCCGAGAAAGGCCGAGTCATGAGTGAAACCGAGCAATCCGCGTTCGCTGCCGCTGCACGTGTTCGACACGGTCATCGCCGTGGTGAACGGCCCGCCCGACGGCCCGACCTTGATCGTGCCGGCTTGCTCGAGCACGACGAGTTGATCGCTCGGCAGCCACTCGACGGCGGTCGGACGAGAGAAACCGGCGACCGCCGAATCGGCGAATCCGACCGGCACCGAGGCGGCCGATGCGATCGACGCCGGCCCCTGCACCATGATGATCCCGGTCGAGGCGATGACCAACGCAATCCCGAAACGACGCATCCCTCGACCGTAGCCCGAGTTCGCCGCAGAGCGTTTCGCGCCGACGGTCGAACGGCGATGGCCTTGACGTCGAACGGACCGGTGCCTCGCGGCAACCGGCCCGAGTTTGGTCGGGGTGAGAGGATTTGAACCTCCGGCCTCCACGTCCCGAACGTGGCGCGCTAACCAAGCTGCGCTACACCCCGTAGCGGAAAACGATGCTACCCCGCGGGGACCGGTTCTTCCTCGAAGGACCCGGCAACTTCGGAGGAACCGGCAACTTCGTGCTCGGGAACCTCGTCGGGAGTCTCCTGGGGGACCCCTTCGGTGTAGCGATTGCCGGCGGCGACCGCCAGGGCGGCGCGCTTCAAGCGCATCGCGTCGAGCGGTTTGATCAACCAACCGTCGGCGCCGGATCGTTGCGCCAGGAAGACGTCGGCTTGTCGGTCGAGCAGCATCAGCACGTTGACATGGGGGAGCAGCCCGCCCGACTCGTCGAGCCGCAGCGCCATCGTGGTCGCCATCCCACCCATTGACCCGACCTGCAGATCGAGGATCGCAACGTCGGGCGTGCGTTGCTTGACAACGCCGGAAACCACCCGCCCGTCGCCGCACACAGTGAAGGTCGTGTCCGGTCCGCCGAGTGCGGCGGTTACCTCATCGACGATCCAATCGGCATCGGTGGCGAGCAGAATGTGCACGGTCCCGAGACTACCCGCGACCGGCGCGATCAGCGGAATGGCGGCAGCTCGCCGGAGCCGCGGCTGACGACGAGGCAGTCCAGCACGACTTTGGTGGGGGGGTGGCCGTCGCCGTCGATCCTGCCGAACAGCAACTCAGCGGCCCGCCGCCCGAGGTCCCACGGCTGCTGGGGGACGACGGAAATGCCGGGATGTACGATGTCGGCCAGTTCGATGTCGTCGAAACCGATATGGGCGATCGTGTCCCGCAGTTCGAGGTCATGCAGGGCATGTGCGGCGCCGACCGTGATGAAGTTCTGGGCGGTGAACAGCGCTGTCGGCAGTTGCCGGTTGTTGAGCAACTCGAAGATGATCTTGCGCCATTCGTCGGACGTGCGTGTACCGGTGACGATCCGATCCGAACGCACCTCGAGTCCTGCCTCGGACATCGCATCGTGGAAGCCGGCGAGACGCAGCCCGGCCGAGTGAATCGCCGGATCGTCGCCGAAGTAGGCAATCTCATGATGGCCGTGCTCGATCAGATGTCGGGTTGCCGCCGAGGCGCCACCACGGTGGTCGCTTCGAACCACATCGACATCCATGTCGTCGGGTTCGAGATCGAGAAACACGACGGGGCTGCCGCGTTCCAGTTCGGTCCGGAGTGCACCGACGCCCGTTGCCGAGGGCACCGCCAGCAGACCGTCGACTCGCCGCGCGATGAAGGCTTCGACGAGTTGGGCTTCGCGTTCCGGCTCGCCATCGGTGCTACCGGCCAGGACGAGATACCCGCGCTGACGAGCCACTTCTTCGATCCCGCGCAGAATCGACGAGAAGAACGGGTTGGCGACGTCGACCAGCACGAACCCGATCGCGCCGGTGTGGTGAGCTGTTCGACGAAGACGTCGGGCCCGATCATCCGGCTGGTAGCGCAGCAGGGCGATCGCCGCTTCGACCCGGAGCACCAAGTCAACGCTGACGCCAGCTTCCCCGTTGACCACGCGCGACACGGTTTTGAAACTGACCCCTGCCTGTTCGGCAACGTCGCGCATCGTCGGCCGCCGCCGTTGGGGTGGAATCATGTGGCATATTCTTGACAGGGCTTGACAACGTTGTCAAGGACAGGTTACGATGCGTTGACAACGTTGTCACCCTGACACGTTGGTTGCATCTCCAAGGGGGAGAACATGATCCTGAAGTCCTCGAAACGAACAGCCCGCTTTGGTGCGGCTGTACTGGCCGTCTCGGCCCTCGTCCTGGCCGCTTGCGGCAGTGACGACGAAACACCCGCCGCCGACACTGCGACGGCAACCGCCGAAGCAACCGCTCCAGCCGAAGCGACCGCAACGGCAACCGCCGAAGCAACCGCTCCGGCCGGCGACGTCGGCGTGACCTTGATCCTCAAGAACACCACCAATGCGTTCTTCGTCTCCATGCAGAACTCGGCCCAGGCCGAAGCCGATTCGATCGGTGTCAATCTCACGGTCGAGGCCGGCAAGGAAGACGGTGACACGGCGACCCAGATCGCAGGCATCGAGGCCGCTGTCGCCCGTGGCGACAAGGGCATCTTGATCACGCCGAGCGGCGATGCCGTCGTGCCTGCGCTCGACGCCGCCCGCGCCGCCGGCCTGTTCGTGATCGCGCTCGACACCCCGCCGAACCCGGCGACCGCGGTCGACATCACGTTCGCCACCGACAACTACCTCGCCGGCCAGCTGATCGGTCAGTGGGCCGCTGCACAGCTCGCTGGCGAAAAGGCGACGATCGCCATGCTCGACCTCTTCAGCGACCAGGTCGTGTCGGTCGACTACCTCCGTGACCAGGGCTTCCTGAACGGGATGGGCATCGTCGACGCCGTCGACACGTCAGGCAACGGCAAGGAGCCGGCGACCGGCTCCTACAGCGGCGGCGACTACGAAGTCGTCTGCCACGAGCCGACCAACGGATCGGTCGACGGTGGCAAGTCGGCGATGGAGACCTGCCTCGCCAAGAACGATGCGATCAACGTGGTCTACACGATCAACGAGCCGGCCGCCGGCGGCGCC
>JAYVFI010000007.1:0-31896 GCA_043773365.1 Ilumatobacteraceae bacterium | reverse complement strand
CTCGAGCGCATCCCACAGACGCCCCAATTCGTGGTCGACATGGCTGATCATGCCGTAGTACTGAGCGCGCATGCGAGCAACCTCCGCCGGGTCGGTCGGGGCAACGGACTCCGGCATGGTCAACACGAGTTCGTGAAACCGGTGCCGACCGGCGGGCGGCACCGGGGCGATTGCCGGGGCCGTATCAGCCGGGTCGTACATCGTCGACCAACGGCCTGCGGCGGAGTAGGGAGGGTGCGGTCGAAGGTAGCTCAGGTGCGCAAACCACGGTTCGCGCTGCGATCGGATCCATGCCAGCGCGTGGTCGGTCAGGAATGCTCCGACGCTGTGTGCGGCGGGACGCGTGTGTTCGGTCGCCAGCAGCCGCTCGTACCCGACCGAGATGTCATATCCGAGTCCGGCCAGCCAGGTCACCCAAGGTCCGTGGTCGTCAGGGATGTCGAGCACCGCGTCGAAGCCGGGAAGGATCCCGTTGTAGGTGAACAGCCGCGGGTCGTCGGGGCCGGTTGTGACCCGCGGATCAACGGACTGATCGGTGTAGCCGAAGATCGCCGGGCGATACCCGACTCGGCGAGCGGCCAGTGCGACGGTGTCGAAGCGCATGTCGAGCGGTGATCCGTTTGCAACCACGCGATGGTTCATCTGGTACATGCCCGTGTAGAGCGACGCGCGTCCCGGACCGCATGGCGCCGCCTGACTGTGATGCCGTGCGAAACGCACGCCCGAAGCAGCAAGGGCATCGAGGTTCGGGGTCTTGACGAGTGGATGCCCGGCGGCCGACAAGCAGTCGGCCCGAAACTGATCCAGGGTGATCAGGAGAACGTTCAAGCCCACGTCCAGCATCCTTGCAGCTCGCTTCGACCCGGATGATGAGGCGGGACGACGACGTGGAGATGATTTTGATGATGGTGCGCTGAACCGGGCTGCAAACCGATTGCCAACGACGGCGGCGTGTTGATTGATACGTTCGGATGATGATCGTCGTCCGCAACCTCACGAAACGGTTCGGCAAGACCGTTGCCGTCGACGATTTGAGCTTTGAAGCGAAACCGGGAAAGGTGACCGGGTTCCTCGGCCCGAACGGTTCCGGCAAGAGCACGTCGATGCGCTGCATGGTCGGTCTCGATCGATACGAGCACGGAACGGCGACGTTCGCGGGTCAGACCTTCGGCAAGCTCCACAAACCGCTCCACGAGGTCGGCATCCTGCTCGACGCCGGCTACGTCCATCCAGCCCGAACCGGCCGGAACCACCTGCGCTGGCTGTCCGCGTCGAACGGGTTGCAGAAGCGTCGCGTCGACGAGGTGCTCGAACTGGTCGGGATGACCGATGTCGCCAACAAGAAGGTCAAGAGCTACTCACTCGGGATGAAGCAGCGGCTCGGGCTCGCCGCCGTGCTGCTCGGCGACCCCGGCACGATCATCCTCGACGAGCCTGCCAACGGGCTCGACCCCGAAGGGATTCGCTGGATCCGCGACTTCTTGCGTCACTACGCCGGTCAGGGTCGCACGGTGCTGGTCAGTAGCCATCTCCTCTCGGAAGTGGCACTGATGGCTGACGACCTGGTCGTGATCGGTCGCGGTCGCTTGATCGATCAGTGCCCGGTCGGTGAGTTCGTCGGCCGTCACGCCTCGAGTTGGGTGATCGTTCGGAGCCCGCAACTCGCAGGTCTCACTGCTCGCCTGGCACAACTCGGCGCAACAATCCGTAGTGCCGAGGGAGCCGCCACCCAGACCACCGCATACCTGTCGGGCGTGACCGTGGAACAAGTCGGTGAAGCTGCTGCCTCCGGAGGGTTCGTGCTCCACGAACTCACGACGCAGACCGAATCGCTCGAAGACGCGTTCTTGAAGGCGACGGCGTCGGCCCAGGAGTACCGATCGGGTGTCCCCGGCCAGCAGCCGCCACCGCAGGTGTCCGCTTCGCAGAACTGGGGGCCACCGGCATGAGCTCGATCCTCGCATCCGAGTGGATCAAGTATCGAACGCTGTTGTCGAACTGGGTGTTGGCCATCTTGGCGTTCGCCTTCCCCGTCGTGATCGTCGTGCTCGTCGCTTCGTTGGGCGATCTGGTCGACATCGACGGGCGCGACCTCGCGGAACTGATCGCTGGAACGACGAGCCTCTCCTTGTTCCTGATGGGTGCGGCAGCGGCGCTGAGCATCACCGCCGAGTACGCCCACAACACGATTCGTCCGACGTTCGCCGCCAACCCCAACCGTGTCAAGGTCTTGCTGGTCAAAGCGAGCCTGGCGGCGGCAGTGACGATCAGCGTCGTCGGCGCTGCGGTGATCGTTGCGTGGGTCGCTGGGTCGTTGATCCTCAAGTCACGCGATGGACAGGCGTCGCTCGATGACCATCCGAACATCCTCAGCGTCTTGATCGCCGTCGTGGTCCTCGGAGTGCTGCTGACCTGGTTCGGATACGGAATCGGCACGATCCTGAAGAGTTCCCCGCTGGCGATCGTGTTCCTGCTCGTGTGGCCACTGATCATCGAGAACCTGATCTCTGTCGTGTTCGCCTTCACGAACGCCGATGGTGCCAGGAAGTGGCTGCCGTATCAGGCTGCTTTCGGCGGATTGAGTATGGAGAAGGACTCAGATGTACTCGGACGCCCGGGCGGCCTGATCTGGTTCGGGGTGATTACGGCGGCGCTGATCGCATGCGGCGTCGTGCTCAATCAGCGACGCGACGCTTGACGGTTCGTCAGCGGGCGCGGAGTTCGAGCCGGTCGCGGTGGATGATCTGATACGTGCGGTCCTGCTGCTCCAGCCACCCGAGTCGGATGAAGCTCGAAATCGCCTTGTTGACTCGCTCCCGCGAGGCCCCGACCATTCCCGCCAACTCTTCCTGCGTGACCGGGAGCTGGAACTCGTCGGCTCCCGCTGCCAACTCGAGCAGCCGTTTTGCGGTGCGCCCAGTCACGTCGAGGAACACCGAATCGGCGAGCACCTCGTCCATCACGCGCAGGCGGCCGGCCAGCAAGCGGGTGACGTTCCAGAGCAATCGCGGGTCTTCCTCGAACAGTTGTCGAACTGGCTCGTACGGGATCTCGAGTACCTCGCTGGCCTCGAGCGCTCTCGCCATTCCGGAGCGAGGACCGTCGTCGAGCAGGCCGAGCTCTCCGAAGAGATCACCGGGCTCCATCAACGCCACCACGCTCTCACGTTTGTCGACGGGACTCGACATCACGATCGCGATCCGGCCCCGCCCGACGAGATAGAGCGCGTCGGGAGGGTCACCTTCGTTGAACAGCACGTCGCCACGAACGAGCTGTCGATCTCGCCCGGCGGTGGCCACCCGATCGAGCAGCAGCGTCGGCGCGTCGGCAAAGAACGATGTCCGCGAGAGTCGGTCGATTTGGTCAGTCATCCAGACGGGCACCGTACTACCCTTGACCAGGTGAATACCCCACCAAAGGTGTGGACGATCGTGGTCGGTGGCGGTTCTGGCCAGCGCTTTGGTCGACCGAAGCAGTACGAGTCGCTCGGCGACGAGCGAGTGATCGATCGATCTCGGCGGATTGCCGAGTCGGTTTCCGATGGCGTCGTGGTCGTCGTCCCGGTTTCGGATGCCCACATCGAAAACGGGGTGGCCGGGGGTGACACCCGAAGTGAGAGCGTGCGTGCTGGACTGGCTGCCGTGCCAGATGATGCCGACATCGTTTGTGTGCACGACGCGGCACGACCGTTCGCCAGCGCCGAGCTCTATCACTCGGCGATTGCGGCGGTGTTGGCCGGAGCAGATGGTGCCGTCCCCGGCCTTCCGGTCGCTGACACGATCAAGGTCGTCGATCCCTCGGGCGTCATCACGGCAACGCCGGCTCGGGCATCGTTGGTCGCCGTGCAGACGCCGCAGGTGTTTCGCGCCGATCGGTTGCGGGCGGCACACGCCACCCGGCCTGATGGAACCGACGACGCGTCGCTCGTCGAACTGATCGGGGGTCGCGTGATCGTGATCCCCGGCGAACTCGAGAATCGAAAGATCACCCATCCCGCTGATCTCGAGTGGGCGCGGTCGTGCGTCGCCAACGAGCGGTCTGCAGTCTGTTCATGATTCGCGTCGGGCAAGGTTTCGATGTCCATCGCTTCAGCGATGATCCCGACCAGATGCTCGTGTTGGGGGGCTGTCAATTCCCCGATGAGCTCGGCCTGGTCGGTCACAGTGACGCCGACGTTCCGGCTCATGCTGCCGCTGACGCACTGCTCGGCGCAGCCGGTCTCGGCGACTTGGGGACCCATTTTCCCGACACCGATCCGCAGTGGGCAGAGGCCGATTCCCTCAAGATGTTGTCTGCTGTCGCCGATCTCGTTAGAGAGGCGGGGTGGGTAATCGGGAATATTGACGTCAAAGTGGTGTGTGAGAGGCCCAAATTGGCGCCTCGGAAGGACGAAATGGAACGCAACCTCAGTCTCGCCGCGCGGGCGCCGGTCACGGTGTCAGGTCGACGCGCCGAAGGCCTCGGCGCGATCGGGCGTCGCGAAGGCATCGCCGCCTGGGCGGTCGCCGTCGTGACCAGCACCGTCCCCGGCAACGGAGCATCGACGTGACGCGGGCGCGCCCGGCGCAAACTCCCCGCAAGTCGGCCGGTCCGACAACTCGGTCCTCGGGTCGTCCCGCTGCAGGTCGTCCCGCGGCCGGTCGTCGGACGGGTGCCCCGTCTGGGCGATCGGGCGCGCCGGCAAGTCGCGGCGCCGGTCGCACCGGCAAGATTCGTCAGCCGGGCGAGGCCAAGCCGCGCTCGACGGAGAAGGGTCTCGGGGGCGAGCAGGTCGAAGGTCGCCAGGCGGTGCGCGAGTTGTTGCTGGCGCAACGCCGCAAGGTCCACGAGATCTGGATCTCATCGGAGTTGCAAGACAGCGAAGACGTCGACGACATCGTTGCGATCGCCGCCGCCAATCGGGTGCCGATCGCTTACGTCGCCCGCAAGAAGCTGGAAGCAGTCGCCAAGAGTGAGTCGCCACAGGGGGTGCTGGCGATGGCTGCCCCACTCCCGGAAGCCGACCTCGCCCAGTATCTGCGCCGACGTCCCGGCAAGCCGCCGTTCCTGGTGGCCGTCGATGGTGTCACCGACCCCGGCAACCTTGGTGCCATCGTCCGTAGTTGCGACGGGGCGGGCGTCGATGTCGTGATCGTGCCGAGGCATCGCGCCGTGCACGTCACCCCAACGGTCGCCAAAGCATCCGCCGGTGCGATCGAGCACGTGCCGATTGCCGTGGTGTCCGGACTGCCGAGCACGATGGAACGCCTGCGGCAGGCGGGGATCTGGCTGGTTGGGCTCGATGACGCCGCCGATCGCAGCCTCTTCGACCTCGGAGATCTTGGGGCGGAGGGAATCTGCCTGATCCTCGGTGCAGAGGGTGCCGGTATCAGCCGGCTCGTTCGGGAGCGTTGTGACATGATTGTCAGCATCCCGATGCTCGGTCGCCTGAGTTCACTCAACGTCTCGGCCGCTGCTGCGCTGGCAACCTACGAAATCGCACGTCAACGTCACAATTGATCAACGATCTGAAGAGAGTTTCGTCCCCCATGACTGACCAGGCATTCCCTCACTCATCGCCCATCCCGACCGATTTGATCGACCCTGCGATGACTTTGCAGCCCGGCCGGCGCCGTTTTCTGGCCGCCGTTGGCGCCACGGTCGGCGCCGGTGCGTTCACGGTGGCGTTCCCCGGAGTCGCGCGGGCGGCGGTTCCGGCCGGAGCGAGCAAGTTCGTACCGCTGCCGAAAGCATTCAGAGTGGTCGATACCCGTGAGGCCCTCGGCCCCGAGGTAACCCGAATTTCGCAGCAGCACATTCGCGTCAAGATCACCGGGGGCAGTTCTGGCGTGCCGACGTCCGCCTCGGCGATCGTTTCGACTGTGACGGCCGTGAACGGGGGCGAGCAGAATTGGGTCAGCGTCTTCCCTTCCGGCGGTGCGGTTCCGCTCGTGAGCACGCTGAACATGAGCCCGGGCGACGTCACCGCCAACCTGTCGACCGTCCGGGTCACCTCGGAAGGTTCGATCGACCTGTATTCGCTGCGGCCGTGTGACGTGATCGTCGACGTGATCGGCTACTACGAGCAGGTCAGCGCCGCCGTCCGGGAAGGCAGATTCGTGGGTCTTCCCGTCGCCGCTCGAGCGATCGATACGCGTATCGACCTCGTTGGCCCCGATCCGGTGACGGTCGTCGAGTTGACGCCGTGGGTGCCGGCCGAGGCGTCCTCGGCGGTCGTCAACCTCACGGTCACGGAAACCACCGGGCCTGGGCATTTCACGGTCTTTCCGTACACCGAATCGGTGCCGCCGAAGGCGTCGAGCCTGAACGTGTCGCGGTCCGGAGCGACCCGTGCGGCGTCCGTGATCGTCCCGGTTTCGAACGTCGGTGGCCGGCGCTACCTGAAGGTCTTCTCGTACGCGCCGGCAAAACTGATCGTCGATGTCACCGGATACTTCACCGGGGCGGGCAGCGGTCTGTCTCAAAGTGGACTGTTCGTTCCCGTTGACCCAGTCCGAATCCTCGACACTCGCGACCCAGGACAGAGCGGCCGGTTGTGGCCGAATTGGGTCGTCGAGGGCACGGTTCCCGGTGTTGGGGCAACGCAGGCCTCGGCGATCATCGTGAACCTCACCGGTGCCGATTCGCGGGCGCCGGGGTTCTTGACGGTCGGCCCGGCCCGGGCGCCGTTTCCCGTCCCGCTCACCTCGAACCTCAACTTCACCGGACCGTCGCAGGTCGTCCCAAACCACGCCATCACGCCGATCACGGCCGCCCATGGTTTCCAAGTGTTGTCGTCGCACGGGGCAAACGTGATCGTCGACTATGCCGGGTACTTCACCGGGTCGCCCGCCGTTGCGCGGGTCGCCAAGTACGACAATCCGCCGCCACCACCGATCGGCCCACCGTGGCTGGTCGGAATTCCGGCGATCGGTGTGGAGCGTTGGGCCTATGACGGCGATGCAAACTCGGTCACCAATTCCGGTGCGTTTTGGCACTGGACTGGCACGGGCGAGATGGGCCAGGATGCAAACGTAGCGATCTTCGGGCACCGTACCGAGCACGGTGGTCCGCTCCGCTATCTGCATCTCCTGCAGGGCGGGGACTTGGTGTACGTCACGACCGCCGATCGACGCCAGTTCACGTATCAAGTCGCCAGGCGCGACCTGACGAACAGCCAGACGGCCAACATCCTCGAGGCCACCCGATTCCATCCTGGAACCACGCTGTCGCTGATCGCCTGCAGCAGACCCGACTTCACGCCGACCAGCCTCAGCTATCGACTCATCGTGACCTGTCAGCTAGTGAGTTGGACCGATCTCGGTTGATGGTCACCTGAACCCGCCATCTGAGTATCGGTCGCAGTTTCGGCCCCGGCCGTTAGCGTGAGGTCCTTCGCCGGGTTAGCTCAGTTGGTAGAGCACTTGACTTGTAATCATGAGGTCGTGGGTTCGATTCCCACACCCGGCTCCAACAAGGCCGTATCGCTCATCGGAGTTGCCAGGCCGTGCCGGTCAGGCCGAGGCGGTCGAGGATCGCCTGGTTGTCCTGCGTGGTTCGCGGCTTCCAGTCGGGATCGAGTCGATCGCTCCACCAGGCGTGTGCGAGTTCGCTCAGCTTGCTGGCGCTGATCGTGACCCCTGGCGCCCGTCCCCCGAGCCACCGTGTGATGTGTGCTTCCGACCGGAAGAGGTTCATCGTGCTTCATGTGAACACGATGTCGTCCCACCAGTGCGAGGCCGGGACGAGGCAATGGAACAGGATCGCCGCGTCGTCGGGCATCTGATCGGCGACGATCACGGTAAGCGCCTCCCCGCAATCGGCACATGAGGTCTCGATGCGGCCATCGACCCGCAAGGCAGCGCAGATCCCGAACGCGTCCCAGGCGCAATTCGCGTACCACCATCGATCGCGTGCGAGTACTCGGTAGGCCGTGGGTATTGCGGAAAACGGATTCGCCATCCGGATCTCGGCCGTACCACGTTGCAGCACCAGCGCATGAGCGTCATGGAGCCGATGCCATCCGGCACGGATCTGTTCGGCGTCCGAGCCGGCGGCGACGGCAACCTCGTCGGCCGTCGGCGCCCGCCCGATCTCGACGAACAGCCGGTATGTCAGATTCCGAAGACCGAGGTCGGATTCGTTCATGCCCAACCATAGACCGGTACGAAACCAGCTCGAACAAGGTCAGCAACTACGAGTCGCAACCGCCCCGACGTTGACAACGGCACCTGCCTGTTGTAGCAATGGCGATCATCTTTTTCGAGGAGGATCCATGCATCTCCACCATCACCACGATGCAAAGGTCGAGATGCTCGCCAAGATCGACATCTTTCGGCATTGCACCCCGGAGGAATTGCGCACGCTGGCAACGGCCTCGACTGGATTGAACCTGCCCGCTGGGAGCGTGTTGTGCCGCCAGGGATCGATCGGGCGAGAGTTCCTCGTGATCGTCGAGGGCGAGGTGGCGATCGAGGTCGACGGCCGCCAGATGGCGACCGTTGGAAGCGGTAGCTTCGTCGGTGAACGGGCGCTGCTGGAGCACAGCGCCCGTAACGCAACCGTCACGGCCCTCACGCCACTGATCGTGCTCGTGCTCAACCCCGGTGAATTCGGGACATTGCTCTACGACGCACCGCACGCTGCGGCCGACATCTTGATCGAGGCCAGTCACCGATCCGCTGCTCCGGACGAGTGACGAGATCGTTGCCTCGCGCCGTTACGCTCGATAGCCCTGGCGAGCACCGCGCCACCGGCTGAGTTTCGATCCCGGCTCAGACGGCGAGATCGAGCCCCTCGGGTTCGTCGCGCGACGGTCGGGCCGGTAATCGCTCAGGACCAGCTGCTGCCGCGGGTTGCGGTTGTGTGTTGCGCCGATCTCATGACCAGTTCCATCCTGACCATGTTGCGCCTGCCCAGCTTGCACCCGACCAGGTCGCACCGGACCAGGTCGCACCCGACCAGGTTGCACCCGACCAGGTCGCACCCGACCAGGTCGCACCCGACCAGGTCCCGGCCGACCATGACGCACCCGACCAGGACGCTCCGGACCAACTGGCACCGTTCCAGGTTCCACCTGACCAGGATGCACCGTTCCAGGTCCCTCCTGACCAGGAGGCGCCGGTCGGTGCGACGAGCCCACCTGATTCGGCGAGCATGATCGCCCTGGGGAACGTCTGAGGCACTGCATAGATCGCTTGGGGGA
This sequence comes from Ilumatobacteraceae bacterium, assembly GCA_043773365.1. Lineage (GTDB taxonomy): Bacteria > Actinomycetota > Acidimicrobiia > Acidimicrobiales > Ilumatobacteraceae > Ilumatobacter. The sequence goes on along the minus strand of JAYVFI010000007.1, from coordinate 22,712 downwards.
TGTTCTTGGCGGCGCTCCCGGCGTCGACCTTGCCGCTCCCATCGAGCAGGTCACCTGGAACGAGGTCCTTGGCGTAGCGCTCGAGCAAGTACTTGACCTGGTCCGGTTTCAGCAGCGGATTGCGTGACAGCAACGCAGCTGCAAAACCGCTGACCACGGCGGCCGACTGAGACGTCCCGGAACCACGGAAGTAGCGGTCGCCGACGATTGCGCTCGGATACAGCTGGTCCAGCATCGAACCGGGAACCCGGAAACTGACGATCGAGCGACCGGCAGCGACCAGATCAGGTGTCCGGGTGGCATTGCCGCTCGAACTCAACGAAGCGATCTTGTCGGTCTTGCCGGAGCCGTCGAACTGGTCGATCGCTCCGACTGCGATCACGTATGGCGATATGGCCGGGCTGTCGATCCCATTGGCGGCATTGCCACGGTTCCCGGCAGCAGCAACCACCACAATCCCTGCGTCCCAGGCTCGCTCGACCGCAGCCGACAACGGATCGCCGGCACTCGTAGCAACGCCGGCCACCCCGAACGACAAGTTGAGCACCCGCACGTTGAGCCCGTTGTCGTTGCGATGTTCGATCACCCAATCGATCCCGGCAATCACCTGAGCAACATCGGTTTCCCCGGTTGCACCAGCGACTTTGACACTCACGATCCGGCTGGCGGGCGCGATCCCCACCACCTTCGCACCATCGTTGCCGGCAATGATTCCGGCCATGTGGGTCCCATGCCCGTAGGTGTCGAGGTTGGCCAAGTTCGCCAGGCCGCCCTCGTTCGACAGGTCCGGCCCGTACAGCACCTTGCCGGGCTGATCGAGACCGACCACCGGGGAAACCCCGGAATCGATCAAAGCGACATCGATCCCTTGACCAATGAACCCCTTGTTCGTCAACGCGGCCATCGACTTCTCTTTGACCACGGCCAACGGCACTGGATCACCCGGCTGGACCGATAACGAGAACGTGACCGGCCCGAGCGCAGCCGTGGTCGCCGCCGCGACGAGCGGCTCAGCCACCCCATCACCAGACCCGAACGAAGCGACAGCAACGCCGACAAGCGCCACAACCGTCGCCACGCGCCCGCCACCCCGATATCGAGTGCCAGCCCGCTTTTCCGCCATGTTTCGTCTCCGATGTGAATTCGCCGTCATGTAACGTCGATATTTCGTACATCACTTATCGTAGTCGAACGAATACTTAACGTGGGTCAAGAGTTTCTCAAAGTCCCAACTCAATTTGCTCCCTCCATCCGCTCGGCCTTGGAGACGATCCACGCCGAACCCCTCCACCTGCCAGGGCCTAGTACCAATGAGTCCGAGATGAGTTCCCCGACGACACCGAGGGCGCCATTCCGTGGCCTGATGGGGGCGGCGGTCTTCGAACAGATCCTGGCGTCCGCCCACGCGGGGACAGCCGGGGCGTTCGAGCAGTTGAACGAATCGATGAATCGCCGAGCGCACGCCGTTGCGTCGCTGCGCCGCGCCAGGGGGTGTGGTGATCGACGCTCCGGAGATCTACATTGCACTCGCGCAGGCGTCGTGCGCCCGATTCAGCGCCGGCGACAGCTTCGATCAGATCGCAACCGACCCGCTCAGCCAGCTCGCTGATGCGGGATCAACGGATGACAACGAGCGACTCGTCGGAGCGCTCGCGGGCGGCGATCCGCACGCGCAGCCCGGAGCACGCCGACAAGCCCAGCTCGAAGCAGCGGGGGCGTGAAGCGCGGTGCGTGAACGTGCTCAGCGCACCTGGAGGCGTTCGAGCAGCGTCGCTTTGGCTTGCTCGAAGTCTTCGAAACTGATTGCCTCGGCATCGAACTGAGCGTGGAGCGCGGCCAACTCGGCGAGCACATCGCCTTCGCTGTGGGCGGGCGGCGTGTCGTTGCTCGGATCAGCTGTAGGCATCTCCGATCGTTCCGCCCGACGCGCACGTTTGAGTGCTGCCTTCTCTTTTTGGGCCTTGTCGCGGTCGCGTTTCTGGAATCTCGCTTGACTCATCGGACGTCAGCCGGCCAGGGCGATACCGCGTGTGATCGCGATGCGCGGGTCGCGGCACTCGTCGCCAGGCACGCCGAGCGAGTTCTGGAACAGGGTGATCGCCTGCATCTGCTGGTCATCGGTGAGGCCGGCGTGCATGATCCGCTCGACCGAAGGGCGCAGATCGGCCCGGTTGTTGGTGATTTCCCGAGCGATCCGCTCGCTCGGACCGAGATCCTCCAGGCTGATCGCGTCATTGCGTGCCTTCTGGCGCTTCTGCGCCGCGGTGGTGGTGGCCATCGTTCCTCGCTCTCGTTCAGTCGGACTCCGAGGAGCGTCGAGAGCGAGTGGGCGGCGACGCGATTGCGTCGTTTCCCAGTCGACGCGACGCACCCGAGTGTGCCCTCAGGCTACCACCGGCTGCGACCACACGAACCCCGGCCCGGCAGACCGCACGAACGCGCCCATTCGTCTGGTTCGGCTCAAGCCGACCGGATCTGGTGCCGATGACGCAAACGTGAAACCACCGTTCCTTTCGCATGCACGGCTCACCTGGCTGGTCACGACTGCAATCCTTGCGGTCTTGACCTTGATGACGGTGTTCGGCCCGTTGAGCGATGTCAGGTGGGAACGCCCGAAACTGCTGTTCAGCCTCGTCGTGGTCTCCGCTGCAGCGTGCATTGTGGGCGCCACGATCGTCGCTGCAATCGCCGATCGTCGTGAGTTGGCAGAGATCGGGTTGTTCGGTGCGACCTTGATGGGTGCCTCCGTGATGCCGCTCGTCTGCGGGCTGGTGACGCCAGGAGTGCTGTACGACGAGACGTCCGCATTCCGGACGGCGGCGTTCTTGTCGCTGCCTGTTGCGATTGCTGTTGCAGCGCCGCTGCTGCGGCCGCATTCGTCGTTCGGATCCTGGGCAGCCCGGCATTGGCGCGACTGGACCCTCGTGTCATTGCTCGGCGTCTTCGTGTTGGCATCGTCGGTGGTGTTCTTCCCCAATGCTGTTGTCGCCTCCGGTCCTCGGTCCCCGTTCACGGTTGCGGTCGTCGTTCTCGTGCTGTTGGCGCTCGCCTCGATGTCGTTGCGCCAGCTTCGCCTGTTCGAGATTGCGCAGCGCCCCGCCAATCTGGTGGCCTCGATCTCTTTGGTGTTTTTGGCAGCCACCGCGCTCCTGCCGATGTCGACCAACGACTACAACCTGGGTTTCTGGTGGCTCCACGTTGCCGGGTCGGTCGGCGTGATCGGATCATGTGTCGGCATGATCGCCGCCAAACGAATGTCACCGATCGCACACGATGTGCTCGCCCCGGTCCTCGCCCGCGATCCGCTGGCAGCGTTCGAACTCGGCCTGAGTCCGATCGTCGATCAATTCATCACCTCGATCGATGACAAAGATGCGCTGGGACGCGACCATGTCATCCGCACCGCCGAGCTTGCAGTTCGGATCGGCGAGCGTTTCAGGCTGCCTGCCCGCGGGCTGCGCGACCTCGGCCTGGCGGCGATGCTTCACGACGTCGGCAAGATCAATGTGCCGACGGAGATCTTGACGAAGTCCGGCCCGCTGTCCGATCAGGAGTTCGACATCATCAAACGCCACACCCTCGACGGCGAGCGGATGCTGCTGGCGGAACCGACGCTGGCAAGCTGCGCCCCGTACGTGCGCTCACATCACGAGCGGATGGATGGTCAGGGTTATCCCGACGGTCTTGCCGGGAACGAGATTCCGTTGCCGTCGCGAATCATCGCGGTCTGTGACGCATTCGATGCGATGACCAACGATCGTCAATACCGCAAGGGAATGCCGGTCGGAATGGCAATTGCAGTCCTGCGCGAGCTGGCGGGCCGCCAGTGGGACCCAGCGGTGATCGATCAGTTGATCGCCGTGTTGCCGTCGATGCCGTTGAGCGCTTCGCACGACGAGCATTGGCGGGGGTCGGCATCGAAAGACGCGTACACGATGCCTGACGACATCAGCGAGTTGATGCAGGCGGTCGACGCCGAGATCTGACGGCTGGCGTCCACCGTTCGATGGCTTCGATGACCCGTCTCGTGACGGGGTGATTCCTTAGGACTTGACGAGGTGAGTAGTTTTCAGTGCGTGACAAACGCATCGTTCGAACGCGCCACATCAACCAGGCCCACGTCGACCACGGCGACAGCGACACGATGCTTGCGTCAGCGAGCACGACGTGCCGCGCTCGGGGGTGTGGTGCTGCTGATGGCTGCCTGCGGCGGCGGCGACGACGAGACCGGGGCTTCGTCTGACTCCAGTACCAGCACCACTGGTGGAGTCGTGGTCACGACGATCCCGGCGCCGCTCGTCACGACGACGACGACCCCGGCCACGACGACCTCCGCCCCGGTGGCCGTGACCTACGTGACGGAGGGTGCCACGGTGATCGTTGCCAACGCCAGTGATGTCAATGGTGCCGCGGGGCGTCTCACGGATCGACTCAAGGCCGTCGGCTTCACGACCGGAAGTGCGGTGAACAGCACGGAGGGCACGCTGGCGGTCACCAAGATCTACTACGACGCGGCCAACACCTCGGCCAAGGCCGTTGCCGATTCTCTCGCGCTTGCACTCGGTGGCGGCGAGATCACGGTTGTCGAGGTTGGCGTACCGCCGCCGATCGACACTGCCGATCTGGCCGGTGCCGGCGTGCTGATTGCAATGGGCAACGACGTGGCCGACAAGTCGCTCGAACAGCTGCAGGGCCTGGTTGCCGCTCCGACCGCGAGTTCGACCGCAGACGAGTCATCGACCGCCACCAGCAGCGGATCCGCCACCTCAACCGCTGGCTAGCTCTCGAACTCGAGCGAGCAGCACTTCCAGGGCGGGTCGGTTGAGGCCGCCTTCGGGCACGATCACGTCGGCGTACCGCTTGCTGGGCTCGATGAACAGTTCGTGGCTCGGGCGGACGGTCGCCAGGTACTGATCGAGGATGCTGTCGGGCGTCCGCCCGCGCTCGGCAACATCGCGTCTGAGCCGCCGGATGATCCGTAGATCCGGAGGGGTGTCGACGAAGATCTTCAGGTCGAATCGCTCCCGAAGTCGGGGTTCCCACAGCACGAGGATGCCTTCGACGACCACGACCTTTGACGGTCGCACGGTCACACAGCGATCGGACCGGTCGTGGATGGCATAGTCGTACACCGGAACATTCACGGACGCTCCCGCCGTGAGAGCAGCCAGATGGTCGTTGAGGAGCGACCAGTCGAACGCGTCGGGATGGTCGTAGTTGGCGGTGATCCGTTCGGCCATCGGCTCTTCGGATCGTTCGATGTAATAGGAGTCGAGTCGGATCAATGACAGATGTTGTTCGCCCATCAGTTCGGCGAGCCGCTCGGCAATCGTCGTCTTGCCGGAGTTGCTCCCGCCCGCCACCCCGATCAGGTATGGCCGTTTCGATCGCTCGGGTGACGGGTCGGCGTCGGTCATGCGAACCAAACTAACGAGCTGTAGCCAAGCTTTTTCGGGTGGTGCTTGTAAACCGCCTCGCGCGGAGGCCAGAGTGTGCAGGTGATCAGCGAACGGCAGCAGGCGATGTTGGAGTTCGAACGCAACTTCTGGACGTTCGACGAGCCGAAGGAGATCCTCGTTCGCGCGCGGTTTCAGTGTTCCGCCGACGACTACTATTCGGAGCTGAACGATCTGCTCGAACAGCCCGAGGCCCTGGAGCACGACCCACTCGTCGTGCGTCGCCTGCAGCGTCAACGCAAGCGTCGGCGTCGCGACCGACTCGAGACCGGCACGGAAGCGCATGGAGGCGCACACGCATGAGCGACGCAACTGACGGTTCCGGGCCGATCCCACGACGAGTTCCACGGGCAGGCGACGGTGGCGCTCCGGTCAGTGGCGCGCTGGCGATCGTGTTGGCCGTAGTGGCGATCGTGGCCGGTTTCCTGATCCTGAAGTCGATCAGCGACGGCGACAGTTCGATCGGCAGCCCTGCCGGAGCAGTTCCCGCAGTCGATGAGACGACGACGACGACGATCGACCCGACGGGTGCGGCTGCAACGCTTCCTCCGACCACGACGGTGCCTCCCTTGGTGACGACAGGTGCAACTGTGATGGTGGCCAACGCCAACGGGATCCGTGGTTCCGCCGGGGCGATGAGCACGGCGCTCGAGATCGTCGGGTTCGCGATGGCCAGCCCCGGCGATGCCAACCTGTCCGATCTGGCGCAGACGATCGTGTACTACAACGCCGCTGTCCCGGCCAGCCAGGCCGTCGCCGACTCGGTTGCCCGATCGCTCGGCGGTGCTTCCGTACTCCCGCTCCCCGAGGGAACGCCGCCGGTTGCCAGCGGCACGACCAACGGGGCTGACGTCTTGTTGATGTTGGGGCTCGACAAGGCCAACAAGACGTTGGCCGAACTCAACCCGGCAGCAGCGGCAGCGCCGATCGTCACCAACCCGACAATCGGCATCACGACCACGACGGTCGTCTGAGCGGAGCGGTTCAGCGAGACGAACCAGTCTTCGTTCGCGTCGTCGGGCTCCTTGTCGAGGTCAACGCTGGGTGCCAACGATCACGGTGGGCTGGCGCGGTTGAGCCGAACGTCACCCAGCACCTCGTGAGCGACTTGTTCGACGCACCACAGCGGTTCGCGTTCGGCACGTTCGACCCCGAACCGGTCGGCCAACGCCCATGTCGGAATCCGATCCCGAACGTCGTCGTCGGCGATCCCGACGATCGCAGCGACTGGCACTCGGAAGTCGTCGGCGATCTTGGCGACACCGCCGACGACCTTGCCTTCGAAGCTCTGCTGGTCGAGTCGCCCCTCGCCGGTGATCACCAGATCGGCTCGCTCGATGCGTTCGTACAGGTCGAGTTCGTCGGCCACCAGGTCGAACCCCGGTAGCAGTCGACCGCCGAGCGCGGCGAGTGCGCCCGCCAAGCCGCCCGCCGCACCCGAACCCTCGATCGCCCCTACGTCGACGCCGTACTCTCTTGCGTATTGGCCGGCCAACGATTCGAGGCGCCCGGTCAACATCTTGATTTGCGTCGGCGTTGCGCCCTTCTGTGGGCCGAATACGGCGGCAGCGTCCGTGAATCGCGTGGTCACGTCGCATGCCACCAGCAGTTCGATGTTCCCGAGCCGGGCGGGGGAGCGGATCGCCTTGAGCGCTCCGAGCCCGCCGTCGGTCGTCGCCGACCCGCCCAGCCCGACGATGATTCGTTTCGCTCCCGACGTGATCGCGGCGTCGATCAACTGCCCCGTCCCGGCCGTGGTTGCCGCCATCGGATCGTTGCCCTGTTTGCCGCCGGCCAACATCAGCCCGCTGGCCAGCGCCATCTCGATGATTGCGGTGCCGCGATCGATTCGCCATGGCGCTTCGATCGTGTCACCCATCGGGCCCGTTACCTTCGTGGTGCGATTGGGGCCACCGAGCACCTCCAAAAGGCCCTCGCCGCCGTCGGCCAGGGCGATCTCGTCGCAGTCGTGGCCGAGTTCCCAACAGGCGTGACCGATTGCCGCGGCAACCTCGGCGCCTGTCGCCGTTCCCCTGAATTTGTCAACTGCCGCGACGACTCGCATCGATGGAACTTACTGCGAGCGAGTCGCCGGCAAGAACGGTGACGGCAAGATCGGGCGCGGCGACTCGAAGCGGATTGCGAGTTCGGCGGTCCACCACGGCATGAAATCCCGACCAATCCAGTTATCTTTTGCACCATGGCAGTCACCGTTCGCATCCCGACCACCCTCCGACCGATTTCGGGCGGCAACAAACAGGTCGAAGTCGCTCCGGGGAGCCTGGCCGAGGTGCTCGCCAGCCTTGAAGCGGCCCACCCTGGGTTTGCCGACCGCCTGCTCGATGAGGCGGGCGCGATGCGCAAGTTCGTCAACATCTTCGTCGATGATGACGATGTGCGATACCTCGACGGGCTCAACACCGCCGTCAAGGACGGGATCACCGTGAGCATCATCCCCGCCGTCGCCGGCGGGTGAGCGCGCTCGCCAAAGTCGGCTGAGCGAGCGTCGCCGCCGGGCCACTCCCGTATTGATAGTTAGCAGTCTCGACGGTAGAGTGCTAGCACTCGAGCTGTTCGAGTGCTGATTCTGCGAATGCCGATTCTGCGTGTGCAGATTGACCGTCCAACGGAGGACCCCCACATGGCGAAGATGATTGCGTATGACGACGAGGCTCGTCGCGGGCTCGAAGCGGGCATGAACAAGCTCGCCGATGCGGTGCGAGTCACGCTCGGGCCGAAGGGCCGCAACGTGGTGCTGGAGAAGAAGTGGGGCGCCCCCACGATCACCAACGACGGTGTCTCCATCGCCAAGGAAATCGAACTGGAAGACCCGTACGAGCAGATCGGTGCGGCGCTCGTCAAGGAAGTCGCCAAGAAGACCGACGACGTTGCCGGTGACGGCACGACGACAGCCACCGTGCTGGCGTGGGCGATGGTCCGCGAGGGCCTTCGCAACGTGGCCGCCGGTGCCAACCCGATGACCCTCAAGAAGGGCATCGAGGCCGCCGTCGAGGCGGCAGTCGCCTCGATCAAGGAACTCTCGGTCGATGTCGACTCGAAGGAGCAGATCGCTCAGGTCGCCTCGATCTCCGCCGCGGACGATGAGATCGGTCAAATGATCTCCGATGCCATCGACAAGGTCGGCAAAGACGGTGTGATCACCGTCGAGGAGAGTCAGACGTTCGGGATGGACATGGACCTCGTCGAGGGCATGCGGTTCGACAAGGGCTACATCTCGCCGTACTTCGTGACCGACACCGATCGGATGGAAGCCGCGATGGAAGATCCGTACGTGTTGATCGTCTCGTCGAAGATCAGCTCGGTGCGTGACCTCGTGCCGGTACTCGAAAAGGTGATGCAGTCGAGCCGCCCGCTCGTGATCATCGCCGAAGACATCGAGGGCGAGGCACTCGCCACGCTCGTCGTCAACAAGATCCGCGGCACGTTCAAGTCGGTCGCCGTCAAGGCCCCCGGGTTCGGCGAGCGTCGCAAGGCGATGCTGCAAGACATCGCCATCCTCACCGGTGGTCAGGTCATCAGCGAAGACGTCGGCCTCAAGCTCGACAACACGACGCTCGATCTGCTCGGTTCGGCCAAGCGGGTCATCATCACCAAGGACGAGACGACGATCGTCGAAGGTGGCGGCGACGAAGCCGACATCAAGGGCCGTATCAACCAGATCAAGGCGGAGATCGAGAACACCGACTCCGACTACGACCGCGAGAAGCTCCAGGAGCGTCTCGCCAAGCTGACCGGCGGTGTTGCCGTCCTGAAGGTCGGCGCAGCCACCGAGGTCGAGCTGAAAGAGAAGAAGCATCGCATCGAAGATGCCGTCTCGACCACCAAGGCCGCCATCGAAGAAGGTGTCGTTCCTGGCGGCGGCGTCGCACTCGTGCGTTCGCTCGCTGCCGTCGAAGCAGTCGTCGCCGGGCTGACCGGTGACGAGGCAACCGGCGCCCGCCTCGTGGCCAAGGCACTCACCGCTCCGCTCAAGCAGATCGCTGAGAACGCCGGCATGGAAGGTGGTGTCGTGATCGCCAGGGTGCTCTCGATGACCGGCGCCGAGGGGCTCAACGCGGCAACCGGCGTGTACGAGGACCTCGTCAAGATCGGCGTCATCGATGCCGCCAAGGTGACCCGGTCGGCGCTGCAGAACGCGGCTTCGATCGCGGCGTTGTTCCTCACCACCGAGGCGATCATCGCCGACAAACCCGAAAAGGAAGCTGCCCACTCGCACGGCGGCGGAGACATGGACTACTGAGTTCGGTTGTCGCACCGACCCAGTCGGGTTGCCGACCGGGTCACGAAAACCGCAAGAGCCCGGACCGCGATGTCCGGGCTCTTGCGCGTTGTACGCGACCGTCAGTCCGAGATCTCGTCGACGATGCCTTCCAGGATCGAGTCGTCGAAGATCGTGTCGTCGATCGTGGCGCCGTCGATCGCCAGCCAGATGAACGTTCCGGCGAGGGCGGCTGCGATCGGGGCGACGATGAACACCCAGACCTGGGCGAGCGCGTTGGGATCGACATCGGCGAAGATCGCTGCGCCAAGGCTGCGTGCCGGGTTGATACCCGCCCCCGAGATCTCGAGCAGGAACAACGTCGCCAACGCAACGGCGCTCCCGGTGAAGGCTGCAACGGCCGCGTTGGAAGCCTGCTGACTGATCGCCGAGAGCAACACGACCACGACGATCGTACCGATCAGTAACTCGGCCCCGAACACCACTCCGAGTTCTGCGAATCCGCTGTGATCCCAGCCATTCACACCGTCGGTGAACCGCTTCGTGTCGTTGAGCCCGAAGATCATTGCTGCTCCGAGTGCGCCGCCGAGCAATTGGCCGACGAGATCTGCCCACAGTTCGCGAGTGGCGATTCCTTTCGAGAAGAACAGCGCGAGGCTGAACATCGGGTTGGCGACGGCTCCGATCACACCGATCGCGATCGCAGTGGCGATCCCGAAACTGAGGGCGATCCCGAGCGGTCCGATGCTGGGGCTCCCGAGGATCATCACGCCGGGTCCACCGAGCATCACGATGGTCGTGCCGACGACTTCGGCCGCGACAAGTCTGGCGGTGCTGGATTCAGTCATGAATTCCGAGCGTAACCTCATGATGTGAGTCGCTCGCGCACACGTCGCTTCCTGGTCACCACGGTGACCGCAGACGGTGCCCTTCGCGCACCCGACGAGGTGATCGTCGAGGAGCCGATGACCATCCAGCTCGACGGCATCGTTGTTTCGACGACGATGCGTACACCTGGCAACGACTTCGAACTCGCTGTCGGGTTCCTGCACACGGAGGGCATGCTCGGCGGTGTCCCGGTCACTGCCGTCAGGTATTGCGCCAACGGCTCGGCCGTCGAGTCGGATTTCAACATCGTCACGGTCGAGACCGGAGGGCGTGCGCCGACGCCCGTCCCGCGGCTCGGCACGACGTCGTCGAGTTGCGGGTGGTGCGGCAGCGAGCAGCTCGACGAGCTCTGCCAACGCCTCCCGCCGCTGCCGGTGACCGAGCCGATGCCGCTCGAACTGCTCGGTCGCGTGCCCGGACTCGTCGCCGATCAACAACAACTGTTCGGTGTCACCGGGTCGGTTCACGCCGCCGCCGCATTCGATCGTGACGGCGTCATCCGGCTCGTTCGAGAAGACGTCGGCCGCCACAACGCGGTCGACAAGATCGTCGGTGCGATGTTGCTGGCGGGAGAGCTGCCGGCCAGCGGGCTGGGCCTGTTCGTGAGCGGCCGGGCCAGCGTCGAGATGGTCCAGAAGGCATGGGCGGCGGGCTTCGGAACGGTCGTGGCCGTCAGCGCGCCGACTGCCTTGGCCGTTGACGCTGCCCGACGCGCCAACGTGTGGCTGACCGGGTTCACCCGAAGCGATCGATTCAACGTCTACGCCCCGGAACGTCTGCCCGACTCGGCTCGGTAACCTGCGCCCATGCGCATGGAAACCGGACTTTGCGTCCTGCACCTGTTCTGCTCCCCCGACGAGCATGCCGATCGCGAGGCGGTCCAGGCTGCAGTGAAGGCCGTCGAAGCGCGTGAAACACAGGTCGTGACCGCGGCGATCCTCGGTCACAAGTGCGATATCGCGTTCATGCTGCTCGGCAAGGACCTGCGAGCACTGCGCGAATTCCAAACGGCGCTCCAACACGCGGGGCTTCGAATCGTCGACAGCTACCTGTCGATCACCGAGGTCAGCGAGTATGCCAAAGGCCTTCCCGAGCACATGCTGCAATCGCGTTTGTACCCGGAGTTACCGCCTGAGGGCAAACCGGCATTCTGCTTCTATCCGATGAGCAAGCGCCGCGAGGCCCACGCCAACTGGTATGCCACGCCATTCGAGGACCGTCGTCAGATGATGATGGAGCACGGAACCAGCGGACGCGCATTCGCCGGGCAGCTCGTGCAGTTGATCACCGCGTCCACCGGGTTGGACGGGTTCGAGTGGGCAGTCACGCTGTTTGCCACCAAACTCGAGGTCGTCAAAGATGTCGTGTACACGATGCGATTCGACAAGGGTTCTGCGCTCTACGGCGAGTTCGGGCCGTTCTACGTCGGCTACTTGGCGTACCTCGAAGAACTGTTGTAACAGCCGCCAACCGTTGCAACACGGGCAACGATGAGGACCCTCCTGGCCGCTCGGGCTCCTACTGGATTTCGAACGGCGAACCGACCGCCTCCATCTCGATCCCGTCGTTGTCGAATCCGAATGCCTCGAACCAGGCTCGCACCACGTCGCCAGTCGTTTGGGAGAGCTCCACCGATCCGGAGGCGCCGTTGAAGTCGATCTGGAGACCCTGCTGACGACTCGCGACACAGTCTGCGAACGTGGCGCACACCACGCCGCCGACGCTGACCGACGCCATGTTCGCCTGGATCTTGCTCGGCGAGTCGGACTCGGCCTGGACTGCGGCGAGTGCGATCAACGTCACGCAATCGGAGGCGTGGGCCGTGAAGAATCCTTCCGGCCCATCGGCCGAAACGGCCCGCGCCAGTGGCGCGATGCCGGTCAGGTGCTCACGAAACCGGGGCGACAGGCTTTGAATCGTCTGACGGGCACCCCGGATCGAGTCGTTGACGATGATCTCAGGTGGCTCGAGGCCGGTGGTTGCCTCGTCGAGCGCAGCGAGCAGCCGGCTGCCGTCGTCGGCGTCACCCAAGAGGACGACGACTCCAGGGTTGTCGGACAACAGCGTTGCTGCGGCATTCGAGAGGTCTTCCTCATCGCTGGCGAATCCGACCTGATCGAGGATCGTGAGCTCGTCGCGGCCTTCGATCGCAGTCGTCAGACTGCGCGCCAGTCCGCGCCCGTACGGGTCGTCGAGATATCCGATGGCGATCGTCGACACCCCGGTCGGTTCGGCTCGACGGGCGATCGCCGCCATCTGGAGGGAGTCGCTGGGAACCGTTCGGAAGAAGTACCCGTTGTCGGGGTAATCGTCGAGTGCGAGCGCGGTTGCGGATGGGGAGCAGCTCACCACGGGCGAACCCGGTTGAACAGTGGCGCTCAACTGGGCGAGGGCGACGACGGATGAAGCGGGTCCGATGATCGCGTCGACCCCTGCGTTGAGCAGTTCTTCGATCCCGATATCGGACCCTTCATCGACGACGGTGACGGTGACTGGTTGCCCGATCACCCCGCCGGCGGCGTTGATCGATCGAACCGTTTCTTCGACCGCCTGGACCATCGGTGCGCCGAGTGGCGCACCCGGCCCGGTCGTCGGCAGGAACACGCCAAAGGACAGCACGCCGTCATCGAGCCGACTCGCCGGGATCGTCGTGGTCACCGCTACTGACGTGCTCGGGGCAACACGGTCGTCGGAACTGGAACAAGCGACGATCGTTGCGACGAGCGCGACCAACGCGATCGTTCGACAGCGGATTCTGCGTGGCACGCTCACACGATAGGAGACTGGAATGCGCGCGGGGCGCGTGCTCGCTCTACCGTGGTTCCCGTGGTTTCCGCTGACTTGCCGATCGCAGGCACCCTCGTCTCCGTTGCGTACCAACAACGGCTGGCTGCGCTGGCCGATACGTCGGTCGGTGGGCGTTCGTTCTGCCACCGGCTGGCGACCGCCACCGACACATGGATCGCCGCCCTCGTCGACGAGATCCGCGAACAGTTTCCGAGAGGGCCACGGTTTGCGCTCATTGCGGTGGGTGGCTACGGACGCGGTGAGCTCACCCCCCAGAGCGATCTCGACCTCCTGCTGATCCACGAGTCGAAGCCGGGACGCGTCGATGCGATCGCCTCGGCGATCTGGTATCCGATCTGGGATGCAGGATTGAAGCTGGGTCATGCCGTTCGCACGCTCGACGAGCAGGCGGTGCTGGCAAGAAGTGATCTCGACACGGCAACGTCGCTGCTCACGACGCGCCCGATTGCCGGCGACGCCAAGTTGGCGGCCGAGCTCGTCGAGCTCGGCAAGACCAACTGGTCGAAACGAAAGAAGCGCTGGCTGGAGGAGCTCCAGGTGCGTGTTCGCGCTCGCCAGACGGACGCGGGTGACGTCGCATACATTCTCGAACCGGATCTCAAAGACGGGCACGGCGGCCTCCGCGACGCGCACTCGCTCTGGTGGGCGCAACACAGTGATCTGGTGCTCGCGGCCGACGATGCACACGCGATCGACGAGTGTTACGACGTGTTGCTCGATGCCCGGGTGGCGCTCCATCGCGCCACCGGGCGACCGGGCGAAACGCTACGACTGGAAGATCAGGACGCGGCGGCCAAGGCGGCAGGGGATCCAAGTGCAGACGCCTTGATGGCTCGGATCGCGGCCGCCGCGCGAACACTCGCCTGGATCGCCGATGAGACCTGGGGCCGCGTCGGACGCACCACCGGCGGTTCGCCGCGCCAGGTTGCTCCGGGCGTGGTGTTGCTCGACGGCGAGATCGAGTTGTCCGGTGAGGTGAACCCGGCCGTCGACCCCACCTACATGCTGCGGATTGCGACCGCCGCTGCCCGCCACGAGGCCCGAATCGGTCGTGGCAGCCTCGATCGACTGGCTGCTCTGGTGCCGCAGTGGCCAACACGCTGGCCCGCCGGGGCGATCGACGAGCTCGTGGCCCTGTTGCTGGAAGGGCACGCCGCGATTCCCGTGATCGAAGCGCTCGACCAACGCGGGTTGATTTCGCGGATGTTGCCGGAATGGGAACCCGTTCGCTCGCGGCCGCAGCGCAACGCCTATCACCGCTTCACGGTCGATCGGCACCTGTGGGAAGCGGCCGCCAATGCGGCCGACATCGCAGGTCGGGTGTCGCGGCCCGACCTGCTCGTGCTGGGGGCGCTGTTCCACGACATCGGCAAGGGCTACCCGGGGGATCACACCGAAGTCGGGATGCTCATGGTTCGCGAGCTGGGACCTCGGTTGGGTCTGAACGAACACGATGTCGACGTGCTGGTCGCAATGGTCGAGCACCACCTCTTGCTGCCCGATGTCGCCGTTCGTCGCGACCTTTCCGATCCGGCCACCGTGCAGGCCGTCGCCGATTCGGTTGGGACACCAGAGGTGCTTGAGTTGCTCCACAATCTGACGATTGCCGATTCGTTGGCGACCGGGCCTTCGGCGTGGGGTCGTTGGAAGGAAGAACTGGTCGGCGATCTCGTTGCCAGGGTCGCCCACGTGTTGGGAGGCGGCGACGTTCACGAGGCAACCTGGACGCTGTTCCCTGACGAGGAGACGGTTGCCCTGATGGCGACCGGCGATCACCACGTCCGGATCGACGATGATCGGATCACGATCGTCTATCGCGACGCGCCGGGCGCTTTCAGCCGCATTGCCGGAGTGCTCTCGCTGCACGGGCTCGACGTCGTGACGGCCCGCGCCCACTCCGATGAGCCACAACTCGGTCGCGTCAGTATGGGCGCCTCGGAGTTCCGCGTTCACATCCCGCGGCGCGGCGTCGAGTGGGAGCCGATAGAGCGCGATCTCGCTCGCGCCCTGCATGGCCAGCTGGCGATAGAGCCGCGACTTGCCGAACGCGCCAAGACCTATCGTCGTCGTCGGGCAACGCAGGCAGCCCTGCCCGGTCCTCCTCGCGTTGTGTTCCACGATGACGCATCGAGTGACGCGACGGTGCTGGAGGTTCGCTGCACCACGAAGATCGGCATCCTGCACCGGATCACGAAGGCGCTCGCCGAGGTCGGTCTCGACATCAGGCACGCAACGGTGCAGACGATCGGGGCCGAGGTGGTCGACACGTTCTACGTGCGGAACTGGAAGGGCGAGTTGATCACCGACGATTTCCATCGAGCAGAAGTGCAGCGCGCCGTGCTGCACGCGATTGGATAGTGAGATGCCCGCTGATCCACGCGACCTTGCCCGCTGGAGCTCGACGCTGGCGGCGATTGCCCGAACCGGGATCGGCTTCACCGAGAACCTGTACGAACGTGAGCGGTACGAAGAAATCCTGCACGTCGCGGCCGACATCAAGGTTGCCGCGGCGGAGTTGGAGGCGCTCGACAGCGATGCGGCAGAGACCGAACGCGAGACCGATCACTTCGTGCAGGAGTGGCTGGTGAACATCGGCGAGGGCGTGCCCGGCTACGTCACGCCGAAGATCGCGATCGGAGCCGTCGTCGGGAACGACCGAGGTGAGATGCTGTTGGTACAGCGCAAGGATTCCGGAATCTGGTTGTATCCGACCGGCTGGGCCGACGTCGGCTACTCACCTGCTGAGGTCGCTGTCAAAGAGGTCGAGGAGGAGACCGGCATCACGTGCGAGCCGGTTCGTCTGCTCTCGGTGATCGACGGCCAGCGGATGGGCTTCTCACGGTTCGGGATGTACATGTTGTTGTTCTATTGCCGGGCGACCGGCGGGGAGCTGCGCCCGCATCCTTTGGAGACCGCCGACGTTGGTTGGTTCGCCGAGGGCGAGTTGCCGGAGCCGTCGGCGGGCGCCCAATGGTGGGGACCGCCGGCATTCGCGGCGATCAACGGCGAAGAAGCGCCGACCCGATTCGATCCACCACGCGACCCGATGTGGCGCGGGCACGGAGAGCATTGATCGGTGCGGACCGATCTCGAAACGACGGATCGCTATTCGCCGGTGTGGTCGCGTAGGAATTGCTCGACCTCGGCGGCCAGACGATCGGGGTCGTCATCAACGCCAGGTTCGGACGTCTCGTCGTCAACGTCGTCGTCGTCCATCTCGTCGACCATGTCCTCCAGCCGACTCACGTATGTCACGAGGTCGTCGTCACCGGTGACCAACGCGGCCACACGGGCGTCGTAGTCGTCGAGTTGAGCGGCGAGGTTCGAAACAGGCGCGGGGGTGCCCATCATCGAACAGGCACGTTCGATCAGGGCGATCGCGGCGCGCGGCGACGGCAACTGCGAGGTGTAGCCGGGCACGGCTGCCCACAACGAGGCGGTCGGCAGCCCGACCATGGTCAGTGCGTTGTGGAGCACGCCGACGATCCCGGTTGGACCTTCGTACCGTGAGGGTTCGAGGTCGAACCGATCGATCAGGGCACTCTCGGTGGCCGTGCCGATGATCTGCGTCGGGCGAGTGTGAGGGACGTCGGCGAGCAGGGCGCCGAGCGTGATTCCCATCGGAGCATCGACCATTGTCGCGATGCCGGTGATCTGCTCGCAGAACAGACGCCATCGAAGCGCCGGCTCCGGACCGAGCACCAGGATCACGTCGGTCCCGGGCAGCGACGCCGCCCAGACGCCGACGGTCGGCCACAGGATCGTGCGGTTGCGTTGGGCATCGAGCCGAACGTGAGGACGAATCGTGGCGAAGTCGGTGAACGGTTCGGGGTCGATCTCGGCGAGCGCCGTAGCGCCGCTCACCTCGACCAACGTACGCAGTGCGGTTGACGCCGCGTCGCCGGCATCGTTCCAACCGGTGAATGCTGCGACGACGACAGGATTCGTTAACGACAGCGTTTCGAGATCGGTGATCCAGCGAACGTGATCCATCGGTTCGAACGCTACAGGCGCAGCACGCCGGCGGGGAGCTAACGTCGACGTGGTGAGCGTTGAGGTACTTCCTGCCGATCATGTCGACGATGAATTGGTTGCCGCATTCGCAACCTTGATTCCGCAACTGTCATCGTCGTCGCCGCCCCCTTCGGCCGATGCGTTGTGGGCGATCGTCGATTCGGCCGACTCGGTACTGTTCCTGGCCCGCAGTGAGGGGCGCATCGTCGGCAGCTTGACCTTGGCCTTCTATCGGATTCCGACCGGTCTCAAATCGTGGATCGAGGACGTGGTCGTCGACTCGTCGGCCAGGGGGCAAGGTGTCGGCGAGGCGTTGAGTCTCGCGGCCGTCGCCGAGGCACGCCATCGCGGCGCCAAGAACGTCAGCCTGACCAGTCGTTCAGCGCGCGAGGCCGCCAACAGCCTGTACCGCAAACTCGGTTTCGTTCCCTACGAAACCAACGTGTACCGATACACGTTCGAGTAGCCGTACCCAGCACTAACCGAGGTCGAGCTCCCCGGCCGCTCGACGCAGGTCTTCGGCTGCTTGTCGGACCTGCCAGTCGCGGTCCTCGAGCGCTGTGTCGATGGCGGTCTCCACCTCGTCTCCGTCGAACGGCGCGAGCGCCAGCACGGCCCGTCGTCGGATCTGTGGTTTGTCGGTGCAGGCACTCAGAATTGCGGGCAGCCCGCGCGGGTCGCCGATCGCTCCGAGTGCCGCCGCGGCAGCTTCTCGAACCAATGGATCGTCGGCGGTGGTCGTCAAGTCGATCAGCAGGTCGAGCACATCGTCGTCGACGGCGACCTGCTCGCCGCACGCCCATGCCGCCGTTTCGACAACGCTCGCGTCGCGGTCGGTGAGCAGCGCGAGGAGCGAGATCGCCGGGCGAGTTCCGGCAAGTTCGGCGGCGCGTCGTCGAACGGGCGCGGCTGAGTCGCTGAATGCCGTCACGATCTGGCGGTCGGCGAGCACACCGAGCCGCTCGGCGCCACCGAGTGCCGCAACTCGGACTCCGGGATCGGGGTCGTCGAGGTGACGCAGAACCGTGTCGGGGTCCCGAAGGTGTCCGGCGACCACCACGTCGCGGCGCCGTTCACGAGCATTCATCGCTGCAGCAGATTCGTGAGCCAGATCACCGCGAACGCGACCGTGAACGAGATCACGATTGCCGAGAGCAACCCGATCAGCACGCCGAGGCCGCCACTGGCGCCGAGCGCGAGTATCCGGCGAATCGGTCCAGGACGATGGTAGATCGGGGTGCCGAGATGTTCGACGAGGATTCCCTGCCGGGTTTGTTGAGTGGTTTGCCGGAACGGTTGGCCGGGTCTCGACCGCCTGAGTGGTGAACGCGGCTCGGCTCTGGCAGGCTTACGCCACCCGGTCAGCAATAGGGCAGCGATCGCCAACCCAGCGATGATCGCCGTTTTGACCGTCAGACCTTCGACAGAGAGCGCAAGAGTGACCGACACGCAACCAACGACACTACCGGGAGGCTCCGACGGTGACGGTGGTGCCGCCGTCGAACCACGCCGTGGTCCGGCGGAGCGGGCCGGACTGCGATTGCCGTCGACGGGTCATCGCTGGTGGGCCGTGCCGTTGGCGGTCGCCGCCGGGCTGGTACTGGCGAGCGTGACGATCGCATCGGTCACGCCGTCGAAACTGGTTGCCGAGAAACGCAACGATCGCCTCGGAGTCGATCAATCGACCCCGTTCGCCCGCACACCAGCGTCGGCGGAACCGGTTGATGATCTGTTGCAGTTCGGTGATCTCCCTGACGCAGTCGTTCAGTATCCGCCGAACGGCGACATCTTGTTCGTCACGGTCACGGAACCCGAACAGTCGGTGCTGTCATGGTTGATCGGGCGTGACGATCCGGCGGTCCAGTTCATGACCGAGGAGGAGAAATTCGGCGTCCAGACGCCGGAGCAGCGTCGCGTGTTCGCGCTGGAGTCGATGCGCACTGCCGAACAGGTGGCGCAGTACGTTGCGTTGAAGCGTGTCGGTTACGACGCCAAGCTGCTCCCTGGCGATGTGTTGATCGAGGCGATCGTGTGCTTGGAGCCCAACGCCGACAACACCGACTGCGTGATCTGGAGCCCATCCGACGAGGTGTTGGAACCAGGCGACCGAATCATAGAGGTCGAGGGCGAGAAGATCGAAGGCGTCGAGGACCTCACCCGGATCCTGAAAGGACGCAAGCCTGGTGACCTCGTCACGATGAAGATCGATCGACCCGAAGGTGGCGAAACCGACGTTCAGGTCGAGCTGACCGAGTCGCCCGAGGAACCGGGTCGCACGATCATCGGCTTCTACCCCTTCGATACGCGCCGGGTCGAACTGCCGTTCGAACTCGACATCGACACCGGTCAGATCGGTGGACCGTCGGCAGGGCTGGCATTCACGTTGACCTTGATCGATGAATTGACGAAGGGCGAGCTGACGGGAGGCGGCCGCGTGGCGGTGACCGGAACCATCTCGTTGGACGGCACGGTTGGAGCGATCGGGGGGTTGCGTCAGAAGGCTTCGGCAGTTGCACAGGCTGGCGTCGGCGTCTTCATCGTGCCCGCTGAGCAGGGCGAAGAAGACATCGCCGCAGCCCAGAAGTCGGGCGGCGAGAATCTCAGGATCATTCCGGTGTCGACGGTCGAGGAAGCGATCCAGGCACTCTCCGAGCTCGGCGGTGATCCGATCCCGCCCGCTCCCGAGAGCTGACCAGACCTTCGAAAACTCGATTGCCACCGCTGAGCGTCCGTAGTTGTTTACGCTTCGTGGTATGGCTGCCTCGCTTTCGCGATCTGATCACACCTCGCCTGCGTCTGTGGCCGAGGCGGGATTCACCACCACTCGACGCGGGTACCAACCCGATGAGGTGCGCGCCTTCCTCACATCGGTCGCCGCCGAGTTGGGTCGGTTGCAAGAGCGCGAGCGCCAACTCGAGGCGGAATTGCGCGAGGCCCGGCTGGCGACGCCGCCGCAGATCGAACTCGACGACGAGACCGTCACCCAGTTGCTGGGGGAAGAAACGCTGCGCGTGCTGCAGACGGCGCGCGAGTCGGCGTCACAAATCAAGATACGGGCCGAAGACACTGCCGCGCGGACGTTGCGTGAGGCCAACGAAGAAGCCAATCGGATACGCCAAGACGCAGAGGTCGAGGCCGCCCGCAAGCGCCATGATGCGGTTTCGGAGGCGGAGGCGGAGGTTGCCCTCGCCAAACAGCAAGGCCGTGAGATGGTCACGGAGGCACGTGCATATCGTGAGCGCGTGCTCTCCGACTTGGAGCGACGCACGAAGCTGGCGCGCCAGCACATCGAGGATCTGCGCCAAGGCCGTGACCGACTCCTGCAGGTTTTCGAACGAGCCCGTTTGGTCGCTGTCGATGTCACCTCGGAGCTGCAATCGATCGACGAGCCCGAGGAGTACGTGAGTTTCTCGCATACCACCGGGCCCGTGCCGTTGATGGTGCCCGCGTCGTCCCTGCCGGCGCGTACCCCTTCGACCGTCGACGAGTCGGTGACCGAGGACGTGATCGAAGACGACACGATGGCGATGGCGCTGGCCGACGCGATCGCGGCGGTCGACGCCGAGCGGGCCGATGTGACGCTGGTGGATGTGGAGACTGACGAGGAGACCGCCGAACCGGTCGCTCCGCCGCAACAGCGAGCCGATCACAATGTCGTGTCGCTGTTCCGAGATCGGGGCCCGGCCGAGTCCTTCGACGATGTTCCCGGACAAGCTGCCGGCGAAGAGCCCGGCGAAGGAGCCGACGCCTCCACATCGGACGTCGACGACTTGTTTGCGCGGCTCCGCAGCGAGGTCCCCGACACACCCGCCGAGGGGGTCGTCGACGCACCCGCCGAGGGGGTCGTCGACGAAACGGACGCAAACACCGAATCCGACATCGCCGATCAACCGATCGCCGATGATGCTCCGCAAGCGTCGGCGTTCACCCGCCGCGACGAGGTGATCGTTCCGCTGATCGTTGCTGCTTCCCGCAAGCTGAAGCGAGTTCTGGCAGACGAGCAGAACGGTGTCCTCGACACGCTCCGCAAGAAGGATGTCGTCGGCTCGATCGACGCCCTGTTGCCCGACGCCGACGCCCACGTGGCGATGTACGTCGATGCACTCGCCGAGGAATTGCTCGGTGCAGCTGCTGGCGGAGCGACCGAGCTGGGCGCAACCGACACCAAGACGTTGCGCCGCAAACTCGAGAAGTCCGATGCCGTGGGTGCGGCGCGTGTGTTCCTTCGATCGAATCTGGTCGGCCCGTTGCGAGCGCGTATCGAGCGTTCGATCTCTGACGGCGCGGGAGACAACGACGACGTGACGAAGAGCATCCGGTCGGTGTATCGCGAGTGGAAGACACAACAGATCGATGATCAACTCGACGATGTGTTCCGGTTTGCCTACGGCGGGGGAATCGCGGCGCTGGTCGAGCCCGGTACGGCGATGGTGTGGACGATCGATCCGAATCATCGGTCTTGCCCCGACTGCGAGGACAACTCGCTCGGTGGGGCCGTGGCTGCAGGTGAGTCGTTCCCGACCGGGCACACCTCGGCCCCTGCCCATCCCGGTTGCCGCTGTCTGATGCTCCCCGCCTCGGGGTAGCCTCAGCCGCGAGATGCGGCGCTCACACGACCTTTCCCGTCTACCTCGCAAACGTCTGTCGGCGCGAGCTTTCTTGATCACGCTGGGAGTGCTGTTCCTGTTCGTGATCGTGTTCGGGAGGGCGCTGGCATCGTTCTACGTCGATGCGCTCTGGCATCAAGCGCTCGGTCGCAGCGACATCTTCTGGGGGCAGATCTGGGCCAAGCTGACCTTGTTCCTGATCTTCTTCGTGGTCTTCGCGGTGGTCGCCTGCGTCAATTTGTATGCCGCCGATCGGACGGCGCCGACGGTCTTCCCGGCCAATGTGCATCCGTACGTCGAGCGATTTCACGAGGTTTTCGGCCATCGTTTGCGGCTCGTTCGTTACGGCACGGCGGTGGTGTTGGCGTTCATGCTGGCCCTGCCGGCGGTGTCCAAGTGGCAAGAGTGGTTGCTGTTCCGCAACAGCCAGTCGTTCGGTGTCGACGACCCGCAATTCCACAACGACGTCGGCTTCTACGTGTTCCGATTGCCGTTCATCTCATTTTCGATCGATTGGTTGTTCGCCGCGTTGGTGATCATCACGCTGTTGACGGCAGTGGCTCATCTGCTCAACGGCGGGGTGCTGTTCACCTCATCGACGCCGAGCGTACGGGCCGCCACGAAGGCCCACTTTGCGGTGCTGCTGGCCTTGCTCGCGGCCGTCAAAGCGGCCGATTACTGGATTGCCCGTTACGAACT
>JAYVFI010000006.1:0-27410 GCA_043773365.1 Ilumatobacteraceae bacterium | reverse complement strand
GCGGGCAATGTGCGCTATGGCATGGAAATGCAGAAGCGCTTCGATGAGCCAACCATGCGCGAGCGCTGCGACAAGTTTGTGGAAATGGTGGGCCTGCGCGGCTTTGAAAAGCATTACCCCGGCGAGCTTTCCGGAGGCATGCAGCAGCGCGTGAACCTGGCGCGCGCTCTCGCCACCGACCCTGCCGTGCTCCTCATGGACGAACCGTTCGCCGCGCTCGACGAGATCACGCGAGCCGACATGCGTCACCTGTTGGCTGCGCTCTGCGAACCGCTCAACACGGCGGTGCTGTTCGTCACGCACTCGCTACCGGAAGCGGTCTACCTGTCCGACCGAGTCGCAGTCCTTTCGAGCCGGCCGGGACGGATCGTCGACTCGGTCGACGTCGATCTCGCTCGGCCTCGCAGGCCAGATCTCGAGGACGATGCAGCCTTCTTCACGATCGAAACGAAGTTGCGTCATCTGCTCCACCAAGGTGTGCGGTGAACAAACAACGAACGTCGCTGTGGGCAACCGTCGGCCTGATCGTGTTCGGCGTGGTGTGGGAGCTGTTCGTGCGGATCGGCGAGATCAAGCCGTTCGCATTGCTGGAACCGTCCCGAATCGTTCGAGCGCTCGCGGAGAATCCGACATTCTTCCTCCGGATCACGTGGTCGACCGCCTGGCACACCTTGATCGGCGTGGGAATCGGGTTGGTCCTTGCGATCGTGACCGGCGCCGCGCTTGCCGCCTACCGGCCGCTCGAATGGGCGGTCCAACCGATCCTCGTCCTGATCATGGTCACGCCGTGGGTTGCATACATCACGTCGGTCATCTTGTTGCTCGGCGCAGGTCTGCCGACGATCTTGTTCATGGTCTCGTTCGTCACGTTTCCACCGTTCGTGTTCGCCACAGTGCTCGGGCTGCGGTCGGCAGATGTGTCAGCGCGGGAAGTGTTCGCCTCGATCGATGCAAAACCGTTCGACGTCTTCTGGCGGCTCCGGCTCCCCTCGGCGCTGCCGTCGCTCTTCACGGCGGCACGGTTCTCGGTCGGTCTCGGCCTGGCGGCGGCCTTCTTCGCCGAGGGCGGATCAGGGTCGACGGTCCCTGGGCTGGGCGAAACCGCCAAACGGACTCAACTGAATCAGACGCTCGGCGCTGAACTGCTGTGGGGGTCGATCCTGTGTTCCACGGCCCTCGGGATCGCGTTCTTGCTTGGCGTCACGAGGCTCGAACGCAAATTGCTGAAGTGGCACGCCTCACAACGTTTGACGATCGGTTGAGGGTCTGACGGTTGAGGGTCTGACGGTTGAGGGTCTGAGCATCAGACGTTCGCGTGCGAAACGTTCCGCCTCAGTAGGCTTGCACTCGCACGACGACGTAGACGTCCGACCGACCCTCTTGCTCCGGCAGGTCGTCTGTTGTGCGCTGGCAAACACCACATTTCCGATTGCTCCATTTCGATAGTTCCTGGAGGAACCATGCTGCGTCAGCGCGCGCTCGTTGCGACACTCATCCCATTCACCCTGATCGGCGTCGCCTGCGGTGACGACACAGACAACTACGCCGACAATGACGCCGGCGGCGTTACCGCCGTCGAAGCCGGCAAGGCGTTTCCTGCCGATCGCTGCGAGGCCAACAAAGCTGCCGGCACGATCAAGTACAACACCGGTTTCGACTACGCCGCCGCAGCATCGATCCTCGAGGTGATCGTGGCGGAGTCGAAAGGCTATTACGACGACCTGTGCCTCACAGTCGAGATCACACCCAGTTTCTCGACCGCCAACTATCCGCTCGTCGCCGTCAACGATGTTCAGTTCTCCTCGTCCGGTTCGTTCAGCGAGTTGGCAAGTTTCTCGGCCGCCAACGAAGCTGAACTGGTCGCGCTCTCGGTCGACGGCCACGCGGCGATCGACGTCTTGATGGTCAAGCCGGACAGGGCCGCCTCGTTGGCAGCGCTGAAGGGTGCAACGATCGGCATCAAGGGTGCTCTGCCACCAGCGATCGCCGTCATGCTCGAGCAGGAGGCCGATCTCACCGATGGCCCCGATTATTCGACTGTGCTACTCGAAGGATTCGATCCAAACGCTCATTGGGCGATCGACGACATCGCCGCCATCCCCGGCTGGCGGAGCAACGAGCCCGGAGCGCTCGAGCGAGCCAGTGCCACGTTCGAGATCTACGACCCAGCCGATTTCGGGATCCCTGGTTCGTTCGGCCTGATCTACACGAACCAGGCATTCTTGACCGCTCACCCGTCGGCGGCGAAGGATTTCATGAGGGCCACGATGCGTGGATTGGCCGATGCGATCGCCGATCCAGATGCCGCTGCGGCAATCGCCGTCGAGCGAATCAATGGCGGCGGCAACCCCAACTTCTTGTCGCCAGAGGGTGAGACGTTCCGATGGGCGACCGACGCCCGGGCAATCGTCGACACGACCCCGAACGGTTCGAACATCGGCGTTCCCGTCGCCAAAGAACTCGAGGCGCAGGTCAAGGCCTATGCCGACGTCGGGGTGTACGGCGAGGCCGGCGCCCCGCCAACCGACGGTCGCTTCGATCCCGACCTGGTCGACGGTCTGTACGACGACGACGGCGCGATCATCTGGCCCGGCTGACCCACCCACCACGACCCGGCACTGCCGAACGCGTGAGGTTGTTGCGGAAATAGTCCGCAACGACCTCACGCGTTCGGGTCAGGCGAGGAGTTGGCGGGCGTGTTCGATGTCGTGTTTGAGTTGGGTCACCAAGGCGTCGATGCCGTCGAACTTGCGCTCCGAACGAAGGAAATCCGTGAATCGGACGCGCGCCGTCTCTCCGTAGAGATCCCCCTCGAAATCGAGCAGATGCGCTTCCAACAACGAGATGTCGGCGTGCTCGTAGAACGTAGGGCGCCGGCCGAGGTTGATCGCACACGGGTGCGTCTCACCGTCGCCACGCTCATACCAGCCGGCGTACACACCGTCGGCCGGGAGGCAGACACGGTTCGACACCAACACGTTGGCGGTCGGGAACCCGAGCAGGCGCCCACGCTGATCGCCCGCCACGACGATCCCACGCGCCTCGAACGGGCGGCCCAGCAATTCAGCGGCGAGACCGACGTTGCCCCCTGCCAGCGCCCGGCGAATCGCTGTGCTGCTGACCGGCTCGTCGACGCCATCGGTCCGGTTCACGAGATGGATCGGTTCGACCGCGAACCCGTACGTACGGCCCAATTCGTGCAGCAAGTGGACATTCCCTTCGCGATGACGGCCGAAATGGAAGTCATCGCCCACGACGACACACTCCGTACGCAGGCACTTCACGAGAACCCGTTCGACGAAAGCGAGCGGAGCCTCCTGCGACTGGCGTTCGTCGAACGGCAGCACCACCGCCGCATCGATACCGGTCTGCTCGAACAGTTCGAAGCGCTGGTCGTCGTCGGTCAACAGCTTGGGCGCCGATTCCGGTCGGACGATCATCGCCGGGTGTTGATCGAACGTCACCACCGCAGATCGAGCCTTGCGTTCGGCAGCGATCGCCCGGACCTGGGCAATCACTGCCTGGTGCCCGATGTGCAGGCCGTCGTACGCCCCGATCGTGATCACGGTCCGTTCATTCGGGAACGGCTGAGAACTGGCATCGGTGACAACGAGCACGGCTCGACGTTACCGCCCCGTCGGAGGCGGCAATACGACGGTGGGTTTGCTCTCGCCCCTGAAACCCTCGTAGACGGCCAGCAACGCGCCGGCCGGATCGAACAGCGCCCACGGTCCGTCTCCGTCGAACTTCGGCAGCACTCGCCCGTTGGCAACGAGCGCCGCCGTCTCCGGGTCGATCTCGACGTGCTGCAGGGTACGTACGGCCGCCTCGACGGGGAGCAGCACGCACTCGTCGGGGCCATCCGCCTCATCCAAGGTGAACTCGCCGACCGCCACCCGCCGGAGGTTGCGCAGGTGCGCGCCTCCCCCGAGCAAGGCTCCCAGGTCATCCGCCAGCGTCCGGATGTAGGTGCCCGGGGAACACTCGACAGCGACGGTCAGCACGCCCGCTTCCGTGCCCTCGGAGACATCGAACGAGTAGACGGTGACGGGACGCGGCTGCCGTTCCACTTCGATCCCCTGGCGGGCCAGTTCGTGCAGACGGTGCCCGTCGATTCGGATCGCCGACACCATCGGAGGGATCTGGAGGATCTCGCCGGTGAGGTGCTCGGCGGCGACTCGACGGGCGTCATCGAGTGTGACCGCTGACATGTCGAACGTGGCCGTGACCTCGCCCGCCGAATCGAGGGTGTTGGTCGTCGAACCGAGCACGACCTCCCCGACATAGACCTTGCGGGTCTTCTCCACGAATCGCAGCAGGCGAGTCGCCATCCCAACTGCCACCACGAGCACTCCGGTGGCATCGGGGTCGAGCGTGCCGGCATGGCCAACCTGGCGCTCCCCGAATCGTCGTCGGAGCATTCCGACGACGTCATGACTCGTGACCCCGGCCGGTTTGTCGACGACACACAAACCGTGTGTCGCGGCCGGCTTGCGTCGACTCACGACTCGCTGGGTCGTCGCTGACGGTCGGCCCGAAGAATGTCGTCGATCCGTTCGGCTGATCGAAGCGCGATGTCGGGTCGGAAGTCGAGAATCGGAGTCTTCTTGGCCCGAATCTGCTTGTTGATCTCGGCCTGCAAGCGAACCCGGTGCGAGTTCAGCGCCTCGATGATCTGCTCGTCGTCGTCGTCGCTGCCTCCCAGCGAATCGAAGAAGACATGGGCGCGATTGAGTTCGTTGTCGACATCGATACCGGTGATGGTGACGAATTCGAGTCGATCGTCATTGATCCGGATCAGGTCCTCGGCGAGGATCTCGCGCAGCGTCTCGCCAACCCGCGCAGATCGAGGGTACTGGTGAGTCGAGGATGCTCGACCAGCACCCTTCGACCCACCCGTTCGGCGTCCGCGGCCGGCCATCAGCTACTCAACGTGCGCGCGATCTCGCGCTCTTCGAAGGTCTCGATGATGTCGCCCGGCTTGAGGTCCTGGAAGTCCGAGAGCCCGATGCCGCATTCGAATCCTGCACGGACCTCTGCGGCATCGTCCTTGAAGCGACGCAGCGACGTGATCGAGCCCTTCCAGATGATCGTGCCCTGACGCAGGAAGCGAACCTTGGAACCGCGCGTGATCGAACCGTTCTGGACGAGGCAGCCGGCGATCGCCCCGAGCTTCGGAACACGGAAGATCTCACGGACCTCGGCGTCGCCGGTGACAACCTCTTCGAATACCGGCGCCAACATGCCGATCATCGCCTGCTCGATGTCTTCGAGCAGCTTGTAGATGATCTCGTACTCGCGGATCTCGACGGCTTCCTGCTGCGCAAGATCCCTGGCCTTACGGTCAGCTCGGACGTTGAACCCGAGGATCGTGGCGCCGGTGGTGGCAGCGAGGGTGATGTCGTTCTCGGAGATCCCGCCCACGGCACGGTGCACGAACGTGATGTCGACTTCCGGGCGTTGCAGACGCTTGAGGCTGTCGGTGACCGCTTCGAGCGAACCCTGGACGTCTGCTTTGAGGATCAGGTTCAGCGTGGCAGTTTCGCCACTCTGGATCTGATCGAAGATGTCTTCGAGGCGAACCGCGGACTTGACGCGAGCATCGCCGCGCTGGTCGCGAACCTTGCGATGGTGACCGCGCGCCTCTGCAACGGTACGGGCCGTCTTCTCGTCAGGAGCAGCACGGAACTCGTCACCGGCTTCGGGAACCGACGACAGACCGAGCACTTCGACCGGCGTCGACGGACCGGCGACCTTGACCTGCTCGCCCTTGTCGTTGATCATCGCTCGGACGCGACCCCAGGCGGCGCCGGCAACGATCGGGTCGCCGACCTTCAATTCGCCCTTGTCGACCAGCACGGTGGCAACCGGGCCACGGCCCTTGTCGAGGTTGGCCTCGAGCACGACGCCCTTGGCCCGCCCAGTCGGGTTGGCCTGCAGGTCTTCCAGTTCGGCAACGACCAGCAATTGCTCGAGCAGGTCGTCGATACCGAGGTTCTGGGTCGCCGACATCTCGACGACGATCGTGTCGCCGCCCCACGACTCCGGCACCAACTCGCGCTCGGCGAGCTGGGTCAGCACGCGTTGCGGATCGGCGTTGTCCTTGTCGATCTTGTTGACCGCCACGACGATCGGCACGTCAGCGGCTCGAGCGTGGTTGATCGCTTCGATCGTCTGGGGCATCACGCCGTCATCGGCGGCGACCACGAGCACGACGATGTCGGTCGCCTGAGCGCCGCGAGCGCGCATCTGCGTGAACGCTGCGTGGCCGGGCGTGTCGATGAAGGTGATCTTGCGACCTTCCTTCTCGACCTGGTAGGCGCCGATGTGCTGGGTGATCCCACCCGCTTCGCCGGCGACGACATTGGCCGATCGGATCTTGTCGAGCACGGTCGTCTTGCCGTGATCGACGTGCCCCATCACGGTGATCACCGGCGGGCGCGGCTGGAGCAGCTCCTCGTCGTCGTCGTCGCTGTCGTCGAACATCGCCTGGAGCTCGACCTCTTGCTCCTGACCCGGATCGACGAGCAACAACTCGACGCCGAGTTCGAGCGCAAACAGCTCCATGTGGTCGTCGGACAGACCGACCGTGGCGGTCAGGAACTCGCCATGTTGCAGCAGGAACTTGACGACGTCGGCCGCCGTCCGATTCATCTTGGGGCCGAACTCCTGAGCTGAGACGCCGCGCTCGACGACGACCGTGCCCATGGGGACGGGAGCGTCGCGTGACGTGTAGTTCTGCTCCTGGGGCTGCAGCTCGTCACGGTCACGACGACGACGACGCTTGCTGCGATTCGGTGGGCGACGTTGACCGCTCGGACGACCGTTGGCACCTGGGCGGCCGGGACCTCCACCTGGACCACCAGGACCACCTCCGGGGCCACCGGGGCCACCGCCGTAGCCGGGACGAGCGCCGCCACCGGGACCGCCACCTGGGCGACCCTGATAGCCGCCGGTACGACCGCCGGCACCGCCGCCGGGACCACCGGAACCGCCGGGTCGGGCTGCTGCGCCGCCCGGGCGGGCCGAGCCAGGAGGAGGCGGGATCGGGCGACCGGTGGTGGTCGACATCGGACGGCCGGGAGGCGGCGGGATCGGGCGCCCACCCAGCGACTTCGGAGCGACGGCGGGGCCTGCCGGGACATCGGCAGTGGGCCGCGGCGCCTGACGCGCAGCGGGCACGTCTTGACGGGCGACCTGCGGACGGGGTTGCGCCACTTCGGGGCGGCCACTGGTGATTCGACCCGGGCTGGAGATCGTCGCCCTCGGCTCGGCTCGTGCCGGAACGTCGACCAGCGCGGCCAGTGGTTCGACCGGGGAGGTGACGACTGGGGGTGCGGCTGATGGTGCGGCTGATGGTGCGGCTGGCGTGGCAACCGGGCCTGTGACCGCTTCGGCCACCGGATCGACCTCGACCGATGCTGGCTGGGCGACCGGCGCAACCGGCGGGGTGGAGGGCTCGACGGCCGGCGCCTTGGTCTCCGACGCAGCAGCAGCTGCGGTTTCAACCGGCGCCGTTACAGCGGCTTCGACATGCGGCGCTTCAACGGCGGCGGCTTCGCCTTCGATCACAGCTGCTTCGACCGGTCGGGCGGCGGCTTTCTTGGCCGCCGCCTTCTTCACCGACTCTGGCTTCTCGGGCTCCGGCGGCTGCTCTGCTCGCACCAGCCCGTCACGATGCGCTCTACGGCGGATCATGTCGGCATACGCCTCGTTCAACGACGAGGAATGGCTCTTGACAGGTACGCCGAGAACGCCGCAGAGCTCAACCGCCTCTGCATTCGTGAGGCCAAGTTCCTTGGCCAATTCGTGTACTCGTAAATTCTTCGCCACGCTGCGGGCAACCTTTCGTCGTTACTTAGTCTCGCATGGGCGGAGGGTTTCCCCACCCGGATCACACGTTCATGTTGACCGTGAGCCCATCAATCGTTGCCTGGTGCACTGATCTGCGCCAGGCTCGTTCAAACGCTTTCTTCCGTCGAGCAAGCTCGACACACGCTGGTCCACAGAGCCACGCCCCGCGCCCAGGCGCGGTCCGACTGATCCGAACTGCACCGTCGGCGTCGAGGACGCAACGCAACAGTTCGGCCTGCGGACGCCGTTGCCGGCACCCGATGCAGGTTCGGATCGGGCCATGTGGATCACTCCGCTCCGGCATCCTGCGGCACCGCGTCGATATCGGCCGTGCCGGCGTCGGCCGTGCCGGTTTCGGCGACCACTGCTGAGTCAGCGGTGTCGTCCGAGTCGGCGACCACTTCCGAGTCGGCAACGGCCGCGACGGTGGTGACGTCTGCGTCGGTAGCCGATTCACCGTCATCCGTCGGGGCCGAAGACTCGCCCGCCCACTCCTGTTGACTCATCACCGTTCCGTCAGCGGCATGCCATTCCATCTCACCGGACTCGGCGTTGGCGACCCACTCGCCCTCCGCGTACTCCACGTCGTTGTCGCGGTACCCGCCCGCCGGAATCCCCTCGGCGACCTGGGTCTCCGACCGGATATCGACTCGGACGCCGGTCAACCGAGCCGACAGCCGCGCGTTCTGACCCTCGCGACCGATCGCCAGGCTGAGCTGGTGGTCCGGCACGATCACGTCGGCCTGGGTGCCGTCGGCCGAGATGTTGACCTGACTGACTTTCGCAGGCGAGAGCGCCTTGGCGACGAAATCGGCCAGGTCCTCGCTGTAGGGAACGATGTCGATCTTCTCACCACGCAACTCGGTGACGACCATCCGGACGCGAGCACCGCGGGCGCCGACGCACGCGCCGACGGGATCGACGTTGTGATCGTTCGACCAGACCGCGATCTTCGTGCGGTGACCTGGTTCGCGGGCGCAGGCCTTGATCTCGACCACCCCGTCGGCAATCTCCGGTACTTCGAGTTCGAACAACCGCTTGATCAGCCCAGGGTGGGTACGTGAAACGACGATCTGCGGACCCTTGGCGGTCTTGCGGACCTCGACGATGTACGCCTTGGAACGGTCACCCGGCTGCGGCCGCTCGTACGGCACCTGCTCGGCCTGCGGCAGCAGTGCTTCCACCCGGCCGAGATCGAGCAGCGTGTATCGGGTGTCGGTCTGCTGAATGATGCCGGTGACGATGTCGCCTTCGCGGTTGGCGTACTCCTCGAACTTGCGATCGCGTTCGACTTCTCGAATTCGCTGGCTCATCACCTGACGGAAGGTCTGGGCAGCGATCCGCCCCAACTCCTCCCGCTTCGGTGTGTCGTCGCGCTCGTTGACCCAATTGCCATCCTCGTCGAGGTCGTAGGCGGTGAACGTGAACTCCATCGAGTCGGGGTTGACCTCGACGACAACCTCATCGGCGGCGCCAGGGCGGCGCTTGTACGCACTCGCCAACGCCTCGACGAGGACGTGCAGGAGGGCGTCGATCGACAAGCCCTTCTCCTGGGCGAGGAGACGAATGGCCTCGTTCATATCGAGACTGCTCACGATGACTCCTTGATGTTCGGCGATTGGGTACCCGACGACTGGTTCGTCGCCGCTGACTGCATCGCGTTTTTCGTTTTCCGCGCCGGCTTCTTGGCGGCCGGCTTCTTGGCGGCCGGCTGCTTCGCCGCCAGCTTCTTCGCAACTGCCTTCTTCGCGATCGCTTGCCGTGCAACCGGCGCTTCGGCCGGCGACTCATTCGCTGCAGGCTGCTTCCCGCTCGGCCGCTTGGCTGCCGCCTTCGACACGCCCTTGCCGGCCGGTTTCGGTTGCGGCCCCCACTCGAACACCGTTCGGGCGCGGTCGACCGATGCAATCCGAATCGTCCGGTCGACCGGTGCGTCCGGGTCGGATTCGTCGATCCGAAGCGTTGCCGTCTTGTCATCGGCGGCGATCAGCACGCCTTCCAGCCGGCGCTGCTCGGCGTCGACGCTGCTGAGCCGGACATTGATCCGCTTACCGATCTCTCGCTGGAAATGGGCCGGAATCCGCAACGTCCGCTCGACCCCGGGGCTGGTGACTTCGAGCGTGTAGTGGCCGGGCACGGGGTCCTCGTGGTCGAGATCGCGCGAGATCAACCGGGTCGCCAACGAGAGCTTCTCCATGTCGACCCCGGACGGCGAACCGGGAGGCGTATCGAGCGTGATCCGCCATGTGCCACCACGCTGTTCGATGTCGTAGACATCGAGTTCGAGGCCGGAGGCGATCGGGTTCACAATCGCTCGGAGCCTGTCGAGAACTGGGCCGTCTGTCATGTCGATTCGCCTCCTTTCACAAAACAAGGCGTGGGGTTTGAGCCCACGCCTTTTCGGTAACGCACCAAATAGGGACCCCGGAGTATACCTCAAACGAGGGGTATCTTGCCTGGGTGCTCCGGATGTCAACCCTCTTCCTACGAACGCTTCGTGACGATCCGTCCGATGCCGAAGTGCCCTCTCATCGACTGCTGGTGCGGGCCGGTTACATCCGGCGCGCCGCATCAGGGGGGTTCACATGGCTCCCGCTCGGCTGGAAGGTCTACCGCAACGTGGAGCGGATCATCCGTGAGGAAATGGACCTGGCGGGGTTCCAGGAGGTCCATTTCCCGGCGTTGCTGCCGAAGGAGCCGTACGAGGCAACGGGGCGCTGGACCGACTACGGCGACAACCTGTTCCGTCTCAAAGACCGCCGCGGCAACGATTATCTGCTCGCTCCGACCCATGAGGAGATGTTCACGCTGATCGTCAAGGATCTGTACGCCTCGTATCGCGATCTGCCGCTCTCGATCTACCAGATCCAGACCAAGTACCGCGACGAAGCCCGCCCACGGGCAGGTCTGCTGCGAACCCGCGAGTTCGTGATGAAGGACTCGTACAGCTTCGACGTCGACGACGCAGGTCTGCAGGCGTCGTACGACAAGCACCGCGCTGCGTACATCAAGACCTTCGACCGCCTGCACCTGCCATTCGTGATCGTGTCGGCGATGTCGGGGGCGATGGGCGGGTCGGCATCGGAGGAGTTCCTGGCGCCGATCGACGTGGGCGAGGACACGTTCGTTCGCTGCTCGACATGCGATTATGCCGCCAATGTCGAGGCGGTGCGGGTTCCCGTTCCGGCCCCGATCGCCTGGGACGGGCTCCCGGCCGCCCAGATCGTCGACACGCCCGACACGCCGACGATTCAGACGTTGGTCGACCATCTCAACGCCCACCCGGAGTTCCGTCGAACGGACGGCGCCTGGAGCGCGGCCGACACGATGAAGAACGTGGTCGTCAAACTTCGTCACCCCGACGGGACGACGGAAGCGCTGGCGATCGGGATCCCTGGCGACCGTGATGTCGACGAGAAGCGCCTCGCCGCCCAGATCTCCCCCGCCGAGCTGGAGCCCTTCGACGAAAAGGACTTCGCCACCAACCCGGCCCTCGTGAAGGGCTACATCGGACCGGGCGCGCTCGGATCGGCCGGCACGTCGAAGATCCGATTCCTCGTCGACCCCCGGATCGTCGACGGCACGCGTTGGGTGACCGGCGCCAACGTGTCGGGCAAGCACGTGATCGACCTCACCTACGGACGTGACTTCACCGCCGACGGCGTGATCGAGGCCGCGGAGGTCAAGGCCGGGGACGCCTGCCCGTCATGCGGATCCGACGTCGAGATCGCCCGCGGGATCGAGATCGGCCACATCTTCCAGCTCGGCCGGAAGTACGCCGAAGCGCTTGGCCTCACGGTGCTCGATCAGCACGGCAAACAGGTCACGGTGACGATGGGCTCGTACGGGATCGGCGTCTCGCGGGCGGTCGCCTCGATCGCCGAAGCTTCGCACGACGAGTTGGGGCTGTGCTGGCCGCGCGAGATCGCCCCGGCCGACGTGCACCTCGTGATCGCCGGGAAGGAAGGCGGGCCGCAACGCCCCGCAGCCGAGGCGCTGGCTGCCGAGATGGAGGCGGCGGGTCTGCGGGTGCTGTTCGACGATCGCGAAGGGGTCTCGCCGGGCGTCCGATTCAAAGATGCCGAGTTGATCGGCGTCCCGACGATCGTGGTCGTCGGGCGAGGCATCGACGATGGCGTGGTGGAGGTCAAGGACCGCAAGTCGAACACCCGCCAGGACATCCCGGTCACCGCCGTCGTGGCACACCTCACGGCGCTGGTGTAGGCCGCCTCGGCGTCGACCGACGGGCGGCTCCATCTCAGGCTCGTGAGTCGTCGAGATATGTCCAGGCGCCCGGTTCCATGATCAACCGATGGCGGGCACCGGACTCCTCGACCGAACCCGTTCGGTAGCTGGCGTCGCCCTCCCACAAGCAGACACGCGCACCGCTCGCGAGCAATCCCATCTCCGTCGCGTAGGAACGTGGCCGGGCCGCCCGAACCGTCGCCAACGCTTCGTCGACATCGGCGAACTTCCTGAGATCGTCGAGCGTGATGATCGTCGGCGGAGCCATCTCGACTTCGCCCCGAGCGAGCGCCGCCAAGGTGTCTTGCGCTCGCATCCATCGATGGTCGTGGACCTCGGTGCCGTCGATGCCGACATCGCCGTGGTCGTCATGCGATGCCGCCAGGAAGAACCACGTCGAGAACCGCCGAGGAGCCTCCTCCGGGGGCAGCCAGTGACTCAGGTAGACCAACGACTCCTCGCCGATCGTCAAACCGACTTCTTCCCGGGACTCCCGAATCGCGGCACGACGAGCGGCCGGCAGCGGGTCAGGTTCGGTACCCGGCGGGATGTCATCGTCCTCGATCACCCCACCGGGAAAAGCCCACATCCCGCCGAACGCCGTCTTCGAACTGCGGTGGATCATCAACACTTCGATCCCCTCGGCGCCATCACGCAACAGCACCACCGTGGCAGCAGGAACGGCCGGGCGTTCCGCGTTCGGGTAATCGCTCACGTCGATCGGCATCAGGGCACCCTCACGACGTGCTCGCAGCGCACGATCATCCACCGAAGGCTGCCCGCAGCATCGCCGCGCTCTGGTCGATCGCCATCGCGGCGGCCGGCATCGCCTCCCGGAATCCGTAGAAACCGTGGATCTGGCCGGGGAACCGACGCATCGTCACGTCGACGCCGAGCGACCGCATCCGTTCGCCGTAGGCCTCACCCTCGTCGCGCAACGGGTCGTACTGGGCGGTGATCACGAGGGCCGGGGCAACCGACCCGACGACGGCGTCCGCGGCATGTAACGGGGCAACGCTCGGATCGTTCCGTTCGACTCCCGATCCGTCGATGTAGTGACCCACGAACCAGTCCATCGCATCCTTCGTCAGGAAGTACCCGTCGGCGTTCTCGGTAATCGACGGCGATGTCATCGACAGGTCGGTCACGGGATACACGAGCAGTTGGAACACGAGCCGGCGGCCGAATGCCTGTGCCATCAGGGCCGAGAGGTTTCCGCCGGCCGAGTCGCCGCCGACGGCGACGCGATCGGGGTCACCCCCGAGTTCGGCGGCATGGTCCAGCACCCAACCCGTCACGGCACGACAGTCGTCGACCGCAGCTGGCGCCTTGTGTTCCGGCGCCAGCCGGTAGTCGACCGACACCACGATGCAACCGGCGCCAGCCGCGAGATCACGACTGACGCCGTGGTAGTGCTGCGGGCCGCCGATCAGCCAACCGCCGCCGTGCATGAAGACGAGGACCGGGAACGGACCGACACCGAGCGGTGTGTAGACGATCGACCGGACGCCCGCAATCTGACGTTCCTCGATCGAGCCGACCTCGGCACCCTCACCAGCGAGCGGGGCCAACAGGTCCATCCCCTCCCTGGCCTGTTCGATCGTCTGCTCGTTCAGCGGCGGCATGCCCGCCGCTTCGAGTTGGGCCAGGAACGCTGCGACTACCGGATCAAGAGCCATCCCGAGATGGTGTCATACGACACGTTCAGCAACGCCACCGAACCAGGTCGCGACCGATCTCATCGATCGACGTGCGGCCCGTCAGGGCCATCGTGCGCTCGACACCCTGTTTGATCTGCAGCAACATCTGGTCGACGCCACGTTCGCCCGCCGTGCCCATCGCGTACAGGTAGGCACGCCCGATCGAGCACGCATCGGCGCCGAGCGCGATCGCCTTGACGATGTCGCTGCCGCGACGCACGCCGCCATCGCACACGATCGTGGCGCGACCCTGCACCGCTTGGGCGACCGGCTCGACCAGTTCGATCGGCACGGGAGCGTCGTCGAGTTGGCGGCCGCCATGGTTCGACAAGGCGATGCCCTGCACCCCTGCCTCGAGGGCGCGTTCCGCGTCGGCCACGGATTGGATGCCTTTCAGCATCAGCGGACCATCCCAGATCGACCGCAGCCAATCGACGTCGGACCACGCCAACTTCTGGTCGAAGTTCTGCATCACGTGCTGCGCCATCGGGATGTTGTCGTTGGAACTGTGGCCTTCGAGATGGGCGACGTTGGCGAAGGTGATCGGTTCATGGGTCAAGAAGTCGAGCGTCCAGGCCGGGTGCACGATCCCGTCGAGAATCGTGCCGAGGCCGATCTCGGGGGGGATCGAGAACCCACGCCGGACGTCGCGTTCGCGGCGACCCAGCACGGCCGTGTCGACCGTCAACCACAGCCCGTCATACCCGGCGTCTGCCGCCCGTTGCACGAGATCTTTGACGAGCCCGCGGTCTTTCCAGGTGTACACCTGAAACCACTTGATCCCGTTCGATACTGCGGCAACCTCTTCGATCGAACGAGTGCTCATCGTCGACAACGAATAGGGCAGCCCCGCCCGCGCCGCGGCGCGGGCAACCGACAACTCGCCCTGCGAGTGGGTCAACCGCGTGTAGCCGGTCGGCGCCAGCATCAACGGCAACGGGACGCGCTTGCCGAACAAGGTCGTCGAGGTATCGATCTGACTGACATCGCGAAGCACGTTCGGGATGAACTCCAGTTTCGCGAATCCTGCCGAGTTCAGGGTGAGGGATCGTTCGTCCTCGGCTCCCCCGTCGATGTAGTCGAACACACCGCGAGGGAGCCGCCGCTTCGCAATCCGCCGCATGTCATCGACGGTGATCGCCTTGCGAAGTCGACGCGTTGCCGGATCGAGTTCGAATTTTCGAAATTGAACGACAGATCGAAAGGTGTCATACATCCGCACCCGACGGAGCGTAGGCGCTCGGATCACTCACTCGGCAGATCGGTGACACGACCGCCGCTGCGCCAGTACAAGGTCCGATCGGCCCGTTCGCCAAGCATGTGGTCGCCACGCACGTGTTCCCGATCGAGAAAACCTTCATCGACGAGGTAGCGGCGCAGCGCAGACCAATCCGGGTGGAACCCGCCCAGCACTTCGTTGACCTCGCGTTCGGTGTACCGCCGACCGATGTCGAAATCCAGCGCCAGCCGCTGGAGCACAACCAACCGCTTTGCCCGCTGCGATGGGATCTCGGTGAGGACGCGGCCGGAGAAGTACCGGGCGAGAACGAGCCGCTCGTCCTCCGTCATCCCGAACCCGATGATCGGATCCATCGGGATCTCGATCTCGGCGGCGGCGAGCGCCGCCCGTCGCAGCGCCGCCTCGTCGAGCCGGTACAACTCGCCCTCGCAGACGACGATCCCTGCCGCCCGCAGGTCGCCGAGCGCAGCCAGCACGGTTCGACGATCTCGCGACGCGGAAGCGACCAGATCGTCCGTGGTCATCGGCCTCGCGGCGAGTGCGCCAGCGACTGCGAGCCGGTCCACGTCGAGGAACAGCTTCAACAGGCCGCCTGTTTCCATCGCCCCAGTCAAGCATCTCCGCTACGCCCGGAATCTCACCTTCTGACAGACTGCCAGCCATGATCACGCTTGCCATCTTGTACCCGAGGACCGACGATTCGCACTTCGACATGGACTACTACACCACCAAGCACATGCCGATGCTGGCCGAGTCGCTCGGCGCGGCGTGCCACGGTTGGGGGGCGAGCGCCGTCACCAGCGGAAAGTACGCCTGCATGGGCTGGGCGATGATCGAGAGCGCAGAAGCGCTCGGGGCGGCGATGACCGAACACGGAGCCAAGATCATGGGTGACCTCGTCAACTACACCAACGTGCAGCCCGAGTTGATCGTCGGCGACGTCGTCGTCTGACCCCCTCGTCTGACCCGGTCGTTCCGCGTCGCTACTGCGGTTGTGGCGGGCCGCCCGGCTCACCGTTCATGCCCGAGTTCGGGCGCGCCCGCGCCAGCAGATCGGCGACGATCGGGCCGAGCAGCGTCGGGTCGTCGACCGGTTCCGTGCGCGGTCCGCGAACCCATCCTTCGGCGATCGCCAACGTCTGGCCGGACGCCTCGAAAACGCGGCCGGTGACACCGGCTGACTGCTCGGACGCCAGCCAGGTGGCGATCGGAGCGATCCACATCGGCGACCGAGCCTCACGCTCCTCGTCGGTCTCCGGGGCAGGCCCGAGGTTCTCCGTCATCCGGGTCAAGGCGACGGGCGCGACGGCGTTCACGGTCACGCCGTATCGCGCGACTTCGAGTGCCGCAATCTGGGTGAAGGCGGCGATCCCCGCCTTGGCCGCCCCGTAGTTGGTCTGGCCGGGATTGCCGTAGATGCCCGACACCGACGTCGTGTTGATGATCCGCCCACTGACCGGCAGGCCGGCCTTGGCACGATCGCGCCAATAACCGATGGCGTGGCGGGCCGGCGAAAACGTACCCTTCAAGTGCACGTTGATGACGGCGTCCCATTCGGCTTCCGTCATGTTCGAGAGCATCCGGTCGCGAAGGATGCCGGCATTGTTGATCACCACGTGCAGGTCGCCGAACGCCTCGATGGCCGCCTGGATCATCCGGGCCGCACCTTCGAAGTCGGCCACGTTCTCACCGTTGGCGATCGCTTCGCCGCCCATCGCCTTGATCTCCTCCACCACCTCGTGGGCAGGGCTGACGTCGCCGCCCGAGCCGTCGACACCTGCCCCGAGATCGTTGACGACGACGCCCGCCCCATGTCGGGCAAGGCTCAACGCGTGCTCGCGTCCGATCCCCCGCCCTGCCCCGGTGACGATTGCAATCCGACCTTCGCAGAGACGACTCATGGGCGAGATCGTAGGAGCTGCGCCCGTGTCGACCGGCAATCGACGACGAACCTCGCGGCACGTCGAAACGAGATCGGGTGATCGAGCCGTAGCCTCGACGCACGTGAGTCCCGACGCAGGCAAAACAGGCTCCGTGCCGGTCGACGTACTCGTCGTCGGGGCCGGGCCTGCCGGCACGGCGGCGGCGATCACCCTGCGAAGCCACGGTCGGTCGGTGATGGTGATCGACAAGGCAACGTTTCCAAGAGACAAGTGCTGCGGTGACGGCCTCACCACGCTGGCACTGCGCGAACTGGAAGCGCTCGGGCTCGATCCCGCCGATGTCGACGACTGGTACGACGTCGGCTCGGCCTGGTTGCGTTCGCCATCAGGTCGTGAGATCGAGGTTCCGCTCCCGTCGACCGGTCTCTACGCCGCCGTGGCACCCCGCCAACATCTCGATCATGCCCTCGTCCGGCTTGCCCGCCAACACGGCGTTGATGTCCGCGAGGGTCACGGCTTCGGTTCGATCGACGTCTCCTCGCCCGACCACGTCGACGTGAGCGTCGCGGGCCTCGGGGTCGTCCGCTGCCGATATGTGATCGCCGCAGACGGGATGTGGAGCCCGGTCCGCAAGGCGGTCGGCGCCAACCTGGCGGGGTACCGGGGCGAGTGGCACGCATTCCGCCAGTACGTGAGCAACGTCACCGGCCCTGCCAGCGATCGACTGATCGTGTGGTTCGAGGAGGACCTCCTCCCTGGCTACGCCTGGTCGTTCCCGCTGCCGGGCAACCGGGTCAACGTCGGGTTCGGTGTCTTGCGTGACGACGCGCGGCGCGTCCAGGAGATGGGCGATCTGTGGCGCGACCTGCTCACCCGTCCACATGTCATCGAGGCGCTCGGCTCAGGGTTCGAGCCGGAGGGCCGCCACACGGCCTGGCCGATTCCCGCCCGGATCGACGAGATCGCTCTCACCCACGGACGGGTCATGTTCATCGGGGACGCAGCCGCCGCGACCGACGTGATGACGGGCGAAGGGATCGGCCAGGCACTGCTGACCGGCCGACTCGCAGCGGAGGCGATCTCGGTCGGCGGGGCGATGCAACCAGACGCCGTCGCCGCCGTGTACGAGCATGCCGTGGAACACCACCTCGCCGCCGATCATCGGATGTCGAAACGGCTGGGGATCGTGTTGAAACATCCGAAGGGGGCCCGGGCGGCGATTCGAATTGTCGCCGGCAGCGGCAAATGGGGACGCCGGAACTTCGCCCGCTGGATGTTCGAGGACGAACCCAGGGCGATTGTCACCTCCCCGAGGCGATGGCATCGCGGATTCCTGAAACAACCCGGCGCCTATCTCGACCGCTAGGCGTTCGGTCGAGCGGCACCTAGTGCATCCCCGCATTAGTTCTTTGAATATGGTTTGATTGTCTGCATCGTCGGCTGGGGAGGGTCAAGATGTGGACTGTGGAACCGTTGTTGTTGACGCTCGAGGAACGCACGGATCTGGAGCGGCGGTTGCGGGCGCAGACCACGACGCATCGTGATCGTCAACGTGCAGAAGTGGTGTTGCTCGCTGCTGACGGGGTGCCTGGGACAGAGATCGCCAAGCTGGTCGGGTTGTCGCAGCAATCGGTGTGCAAGTGGCGGATCCAGTTCCGTGACCGCGGACTCGAAGGGCTCGATGATGCGCCGCGGTCGGGTCGACCGCTGGTGTACGGGCCAACGGATCGGCTGGTGTTGATGGCCAAGGTCACTGAGCAACATCCGCACGTCGATTCGCAGTGGTCGCATTCTGAGCTGGCGGTCGAGATGAAGGCGGCGTCGATTCCGATCTCGGCATCACAGATCGGGCGGATCCTCGCCGCTGATGATGTCAAACCGCATCGGGTGCAGGGTTGGCTGACGAGGCGGGACACTCCTGAGTTCTGGGCTCGGGCGGCGGACGTGTGTGGTCTCTATCTCGCTCCGCCGGCGAACGCGGTGGTGTTGTCGATCGATGAGAAGACCGGCATTCAGGCCAAGTCGCGCAAGCATCCGACCCAACCGGTCAAGCCGGGGCAGCCATCACGGCGTGAGTTTGAATACGTCCGCCACGGCACCGCGTCGCTGATCGCCGCGTTGGATGTCGCCACCGGCAAAGTCACCGCGACCGACGTCGCCCGCAACGACTCAGCCCATTTCATCGAGTTCCTCGAACAGATCGACGAATCGATCGACCCCGAACTGGCTGTTCATGTCGTCCTCGACAACGGCAGCTCACACAGATCCAAGCTCACCAAGAAATGGTTCCTCGAGCATCCCCGCTTCGTGGTCCATCACACCCCGGTTCACGCCAGCTGGTTGAACCAGGTCGAATCGTTCTTCTCGATCCTGACCCGCAAAGTGCTCCGCCGCGGCGAGTTCGACTCACCCACCGACCTCGTCCAACGCATGCTCACCTTCATCGAGCACCGCAACAACACCGCCACCCCGTTCAAATGGGTCTACAACGCCACCCGCGCCGCATGACCCACGTTCAACCAACTTCTGCGCGGCAGCACTAGCGCAGCCATCGGCGTTTGGTTGGGACGACGGGGTCCATCCGCTCGAGCGCCGGCGCATGCACGTCGACCTCGCCGACAGCCAGGTTGACGCCGTCGCGTTCGAGGTCGTGAGGGTCGCCTGACGCCTCGACCGTGACGGGGACGTCGTCCTTCTTCGGTCCTTCGACGATGTCGGACACAGCCAGCATGGCGCCTGCCATGGCGGCACCGGCCAAGCCCGCCTTGCGACGCCCGGCGGCGATCGCGCTGGCGCGGGCGACGGCGAGCTGCTCCTCGTGGGCATCGATCATCTCGTCGTAGGCGGCGTCCCGCGCCACGTCAGCTGCAACGTCGTCGATCTCGTCGATCTCGTCTTTCTCGTCGCTCTGATCGAGCGAATCGACATCATCGACATGGTCGGACATGCCGACAGGGTACGGCCGATCAGTCGATCAGCGTGCGCAGTTGCTCGATCGTCGCCGTGGCGTCGCCGACGGGCATCACCGAGAGATGCGTGACACCTGCCTCCTTGTAGGCCGCAATCCGCTCCTTGACCTGGCCGGCGGATCCGACCAGATTGGTGTTGGCGATCATCTCGGCAGGGACCTTCGCGGCGGCGGCATCCTTCTGACCGGACAGGTAGAGGTCCTGGATCGCGATCGCCTCGTCGACAAAGCCGTACTTCTGACAGATCGTGTTGTAGAAGTTCTTGTCGCGGGCACCCATCCCGCCGATGTACAACGCCATCTGCGGGCGAGCCATGTCGAGTACCCGGGTACCGCCGGCACCGGCGAACTCGTCGCCGATTGCAACCATCCCGCCGGCCGAGATCTGGAGCGTGCCGAGCGACGCGTCGCGCTTGGCGACACCGGCCTTGAGCTCCTCGCCCCACACCGTGTGGAATTTCTCCGGATCGAAGAAGATCGGCAACCAGCCGTCGGCGAGCTGCGCCGTGGCCGACACGGAGCGACCCATCAGCGACGCCCAGAAGATCGGGATCTCGGATCGAACGGGGTGATTGATCAGCTTGAGCGGCTTCGCCAAACCCGTTCCTTGGCCGGCGGGCAGCGGGATCTGGATCGCAGCGCCGTCGTAGACCACTGGCTCACGTCGCCACACCATGCGGCACACGTTGATGTAATCACGGATCCTGGGCATCGGCTTGTCGTAGGGCACGCCGTGAAATCCCTCGATCACCTGCGGCCCCGAAGCGCCGAGGCCGAGCACGAACCGACCGTCACTCACGAAATCGAGCCCGGCCGCGGTCTGGGCGATGCAGGACGCCGTCCGCGAGAACACGTTGAGGATGCCCGCTCCGATCTGGATCGTGTCGGTCTTGGCGGCCAGGTAACCCATCTGGCTGACGGCGTCGAAGCTGTACGCCTCGGGAACCCAGACGAGATCGAGCCCAGCCGCCTCGAGTTCCTGGACCTTCTTGACGTCGGCGTGGAAGTCGCCCGAATAGTTGATCGTCATCGACAGCTTCATACGAATCGACCTTACGACTTGGGTGGTCGCGGGATGAAGCCGCTGGTGCGAGCGATGTAGTCGGCGTACTCCGGCTTGCGCTTGCTGAGCGATCGTTCGAGCAGCGCCGCGCCGGAGACCCTGACCAGGAGGACGATCATCACGACCGGGCCGATCAAACCCCAAGCGCC
Organism: Ilumatobacteraceae bacterium; assembly: GCA_043773365.1. Taxonomy (GTDB): domain Bacteria; phylum Actinomycetota; class Acidimicrobiia; order Acidimicrobiales; family Ilumatobacteraceae; genus Ilumatobacter. The sequence continues at coordinate 6,308 of JAYVFI010000006.1, read as the reverse complement.
GAGCCCCGACTCGGCCGCAACGAGGCCGATCCCGGTCCACACGCAGGCGTCGCCGAAGTAGTTGGGGTGACGCGTGTAGCGCCACACGCCGCGATCCATCACTGCACCGGCGTGGCTCGGGTCGGCCTTGAACCGAGCCAACTGGAAGTCGCCGACCGACTCGAAGAACACGCCGATCGCCCACACCGCGACCCCGAGCACGGCGATCACACCGACGCCCGACCCCGCACGAACCTGGCCGAGTTGGACCGGGAGCGAGACGACCCACATCAACGCCCCCTGCACCACGAAGACCGTCACGAGGCTGACGACCGGGAAACGGTCACCCCACCGCTTTCGCATCGCCCGGTACCGGTAGTCCTCCGGCTGACCGTGGTTCCGCCACAAGAGATATCCGGCCAGCCGAAGCCCCCAGACCGTCACCATGACCACGATCAGCCACTGGCGGGTCGTGTTGGTATCGCCCAGGGACCTGACGACCCACGCCACGACCACGAATCCGAGGCCCCACACGATGTCGACGATCGATGCGTTGCGCAGGGCAACACTGGCAAGCCAGGTGACCAGCATCACGATCGCAATCGCACCGCCCGCCGCCAACATCGCATCGAGAGCGGTCATGAGTAACTGCGTAGCGCCTCGTCGACCTGGGCGTCCATTTGGAGCCACTGATCGTCGAGCCAGGTGGTGAACTCGGCGCCGTCGGGAACTTCTGACCTGGCGACCCTGCGGGCCACGAACCGCACCGGCGGAAGCGGTTTGGCGAGCTTGGCGAGGATCCCACCGAACGTGTCGAGACCATCGAACCCGGTGTGCCACGCGAACACGACATCGGCGCCCGGAGCGCCGGCCATCAGCGCCTTCGACCCCGCAGGGCGGGGTGGGATCAAACGCCGTAGACCCGCCAACCGTTCGGCACGCTCGGGATCACGCTCACCGATCTTCTCGATCGCACGCTGACGTTTCCGATCGTTCGCACGCGTCCCCTCCGCAAAGATCACGGCAACGGACCCGCGGCCGAGCCCGGAGGCAAGCCGGCTGAGCGCCTTCAGTTCGGTCTCGGTGTCGCTCGCATCACGATCCAGAAAATGGTTCGGGACCCGCAGCCCGACGATGTCGAGGCACGGATCGAGCAGCAACTCGTCTTTCAACACGTAGCGCGGCCAGACATCGGCCTGCCCTCGAATCGCCCACGCCGAGAGCAGTGAGTCGGCCAGGCTGGCATGCCGGCAGAGCACGATCGCGTTCCCCGCCGCGAGCGCTTCGATTCCCTCCGCGCGCGGCGCGATACCTGTCGTCGCCTGCAGCGCCGACATCACCAGATTGGCCCACCACCGCATCAGCGCGTATTGCGTGGCCGGGTCATCACCGCGGCCCGCCACCCAGACCCCGAGCGCTCGCACGACGCCGCCGATCTCGATCCACGACCAGCACACCGCGAACATCATCAATCGTGCGATCGGGAACCTGAACCGGAGCCGGGCGGCGTCGACGATGATCGCCACGGGCAACCAGATCGGGATCGTGATCGTCAACGAGAAGGCGGCTGCGAACAGCGCAGGAATACTGACGAACCGGCGCCGCAGTTTGGCCCGGCGCGATCGATGGTCAGTCATCGGCGGGCTGGGTGAATTCGATCAGGTTGCCGTCGGGGTCGAGCATGAACGCCTGGCGAATCGCGGTACCACCGACGCTCTTCGAGGCCGACACTTCGACGCCTGCCTCGCGGAGCGAGGTCAGGACAGACTCGAGATCGGTGACCTGGAACGAGACGTGCTGCCCCAGGTTGGGGGCGACGTGCTCCGATTCGATCAGGTGGATCTGGCGACCGTGACCGGCATCGAGCCAGGCCCCGTTGAACGAGAAATCGGGTCGCGGCAACATCGTCAAACCGAGCGTGTCGCGGTACAACGCCAGCGACCGCAGCGTGTCGGTGACGTTGAGCGAGACATGGTGGATGTCGGTGATCATCACCGCTCCAACGTACCGCATCGGCCGTTGGACCCGGCGTGCTCAGTCAGGCAAGCGCATCGTTCAGATTGCCGGATCGGAAGCCCTCGAGGTCGAGCGTCACATAGCGGTAGCCGGCCGCCCTGACGGCTTGCACGACCTCGCTGCGACGCCCGATCAACGCCGGGAGGGCTTCGAGCTCGACTTCGATCCGAGCCGTGTCGTCGTAATGCCGAACGCGGACCTGTTGAAAACCCATGCGGTGGAGCGCCGCCTCGGCGCGTTCGACCCGCGACAAGATGCCGATCGAGACCTGCGTGCCGTACGGAACCCGGCTGGCCAGGCATGCCGCGGCCGGTTTGTCCCAGGTCCGCAGTCCCATCCGCTGTGATGCCTGACGCACGTCGGATTTCGTGAAACCCGCATCGACGAGCGGGAACCTGGCACCTGATTCGGACGCAGCGCGCTGGCCAGGTCGATGGTCGCCGAGATCGTCGACGTTGACACCGAGCACGATCGTGGCGCCGCGCAGCCGGGCGATCGGCTCGACGACAGCCATCAACTCGGACTTGCAGTGGTAACAACGGTCGCCGTCGTTCAACCGATACGCCGCCCGCTCCATCTCGAACGTCTCGACGGCGGTCCAGTTCAATCCCCATTCCTCGGCCAACGCACGGCAGTCCGCCTCCTCGTCGCCCGCCAGCGACGGCGACACCGCAGTGACGGAGGCAGCATGCTCGGGCCCGAGCTCACGATGAGCGACAGCCGCCAGGAACGAGGAATCGGCCCCGCCACTGAAAGCGACCACGACCGAGCCGAGCTGCCGCAATCGCTCGTTCAACCCGTCAATTTTGTGATCCAGCGTCGTGAGATCCACGTGGTGAGTGTGCCACGACTCGGCCGAACTCCAACCTGACGCGCGAGGATGAGTGACGCATGGGGATCCCTGACTGGTGGGCGCAGAGACGCTTTGGAATCCTGTTCCATACCGATCTTTCCGCGGTGCCGGCGTGGGCGCCGATCGGCCAGTACGGCGAGTGGTATCAGGCCCATATCGGAAGCGACGTGTCGGACGTGCTGTTGCACCCTTCCCCGATGGTCGAGGTGCTCCACCACCACCGCGATCGTTGGGCCCACATCGAGCGCTACGACGACTTCCTTCCTTTCCTGAGCTTCGACGAATTCGACCCGGACGCGTGGGCCGGGTTGGCCCGCGACGCTGGCGCCGGTTACTCGGTGATCGTCGCCAAACATCACGACGGGTTGTGTTGGTGGGACGCCCCCAACACCGATCGGACCGTGTTGCACGATGGCCCTGCGCGCAACGTGCTCGGAGAGTACGCGGCCGCATGCGAACGGGCCGGCCTGGTGTTCGGCACGTCGTATTCACTGCTCGACTGGGCCGACCACCGCTACACCGGTCGGTCCTACGTCGACGAACTCGTGCATCCCCACATCCTCGATCTCGTCGAGCGCTACGGAACCCAGATGTTGTGGGGAGATGGGCACTGGGCCGGTGGTGAAAGCCGTTGGCGCAGCGACGAACTGCTCGCGACCGCTCGACAGATCAACCCCGAGATCGTGATCAACGACCGCTGGTGGTCCGATCGATCCGGTGTGCGCACGTTCGAGTACACGATGCCCGACGAACACCTCGACTACCAGTGGGAGTACCGCTGCGGACTCGGCGCAGGGTTCGGGTACAACCGGTGCGAAACCGCGGAGCACCTGCTGACCGCTGACGCCGTGATCGTCCTGCTCACCGAGGTCGTCGCCAAAGGTGGCCACCTGTTGATGTCGGTCGGCCCCGATGCAGCCGGGAGAATCCCCGAGCTGCACAAGCAGCGGCTGGAAGCAGTCGGTCGCTGGATTCGCGCTCACCAGTCACTCGTCGACCACGGTCGACCATGGTCGACGGGCGGTGCCGTGACATGGGGTGATGCGACGTGTCGATATCTGGTCGCCGACGATCAACTCCACGTCGTCGACGTCGGTGGTCGTGGCGTGTTCACGGCGTTGGGCGCCGAGGCAGGTCGCGTCGCATCCGTGACGACGTTCGAAGGCATACCGGTCGGTTTCGAACAAGACGATCGGGAACTTCGGCTGATCCAGCCACACCGCACCGGACAACGCTCCGTCGCTGTCTATCGAGTGGCGCTCGAACCGCCCCCTCCTGCACCGATCGAACTGTTCCCGCCCGTACCTCGCCAACCAATCGAGCTGGCGGGACTCCTCTCCGGAGCGTCTGCCGGCTCGATCGTGCAACTCGGTGACGGGGTCTATGTCGGACCCGCTCGGATACCGGCAGGTGTCACCTTGCGTGGTTTGGGCTCCGGGCGCACGATCATCGACGGGCTCGGAAGTTGCGCCGTTGCGATCGAAGCGGGAGCTCGGCTCGAACACTGCACCGTCAAGGGGGGAGGTCGGAGAATCTCTTGGCTCGACAAGACCGTCGTGTTGATGGTCGGCGCCGAGGCGTGTCTGCTCGGATGCACCGTCGACGGCCACATCGGGATCAATGCCGACGACGCACGGATCCGTTCATGTCGTGCAACCGGCGTGATCGCATCGGAGATCAATCGGGTGTCGATCTCGCGAACGGCGTTCAGGGGCATGAACTGGGACTGCGCGATCGACATCCAGGCCGGGGCCGGACACCTCATCGACAGCTGTGAGTTCGCCCACGTGCTGACGGCGATCCGTCTGACCGGCACCGTCGGCGCAACGATTCGGGGCAACCGTTTGGCTGCGAGGTGGTGGGGAATCCACCTGATCGACACCGAGGGTTCGATCGTCACCGGGAACTCGATGGAGGGGATCACGCGTGCTGTCGATGTCGACGGTGGCACGCTCGCCGAGATCAACGGCAATGCCGTGACGGGAGGCGACAGCGGATGCGTCGTGCAGCGCGGCGCTTCAGCAACGATCGTCAGCGGCAACCGTTGGGAGCGCTGCCGAATCGGGTTGTTGGCGTGGGACGCGGGTGGCGTGCGACATCACGACAACGATGCCGTCGACCTTGCCGACCCGGATGCCACCGTCACGATCGGTCCGTGACTCGACGACGCTCAGCTGTCGGCTGCGCCTGATGTCTTCTTGGCCGAGCGGATCCGATCCTGCAGTTCCAGGTGGACCTTTCGAAGCCGAATGTTCTTCGGGGTCACCTCGATGCATTCGTCGGTGGCGATGAACTCGAGCGCGTGCTCCAGCGACAACTCGCGATGCGGCGTCAAACGAATCGTGTCGTCCGACGACGAAGCGCGCATGTTGGTGAGCTTCTTCTCGCGGCAGATGTTGACATCCATGTCGCCGGCCCGAGCGTTCTCGCCGACGATCATGCCGCAATACACCTCCACGCCAGGTCCGACCATCATCGACGAGCGGTCCTGCAGGTTGGTCATCGCGTAGGTCGTGGTCGGCCCGGTGCGGTCGGCAACCAACGAACCGCGTTCCCTGGCGCGGATGTCGCCGGCCCAGGGCTCGTAGCCCTCGAAGATGTGGCTGATCACGCCGGTGCCGCGCGTCTCGGTCAGGAACTCGGTACGGAACCCGATCAGTCCGCGTGCGGGAACGAGGTACTCGAGCCGCACCCAGCCGAGACCGTGGTTGATCATGTTCTCCATGCGGCCCTTGCGGCCGGCCAGGAGTTGTGTCACGACGCCGAGGTGCTCCTCCGGCACGTCGATCGTGACCCGCTCGACTGGCTCGTGCTTCTTGCCGTCGACGAGCTTCACGACGACCTCGGGTTTGCCGACCGTCAGTTCGAAGCCCTCTCGACGCATCGTTTCGACGAGGACTGCGAGTTGCAGTTCACCACGGGCCTGGACTTCCCACGCATCGGGGCGATCGGTGGGATTGACTCGGATGCTGACGTTTCCGACCAGCTCGGCGTCGAGTCGACCCTTGAGGATGCGAGCGGTCAACTTGGTGCCTTCGCGACCGGCGAGCGGCGAGGTGTTGATCCCGATCGTCATCGCCAGCGCCGGTTCGTCGACCGTGATCGTCGGCAACGGGTGCGGTTCATCCGGATCGGCAAGGGTCTCGCCGATCGTGATCTCTGCGATGCCTGCAACCGCAACGAGGTCACCGGGGCCGGCCGAATCGACCGGCACTCGGGTCAGCTGCTGTGTGAGGAAGAGTTCGACGACCTTGGTCTTCTGGATCGTTCCATCGATCCGACACCAGGCGACCTGCTGGCCCTTGCGGATCGTGCCTTCCATCACCCGGCACAAGGCCAGTCGACCGAGGTACTGATTGGCGTCGAGGTTGGTCACCCAGGCCTGCAGCGGCGCACCTTCGGTGTAGGTCGGGGCCGGGATCGTCTCGAGGATCACGTTGCACAGCGCGCTCAGGTCGGG
>JAYVFI010000005.1:0-54946 GCA_043773365.1 Ilumatobacteraceae bacterium | reverse complement strand
CCAAGAGCGAGCGAGTTGCTCGACGTGTGAGCGAGCGCCGAGAGCGCACGCTTGCCAGCGTCGGCGGGTGACACGTCGCGTTCTAGGCGCTTCGCCTAGCGTTGACGGCATGGAAGTTGCCGTCGTCGACTACGAAGCTTCGAACGCGCCGGAGGTTTTCACCGACAGCCTGCGTGAGACCGGTTTCGCCGTGCTCGTCAATCATCCGTTGCCGTGGGCGCTCGTGCAGCGGATCTATCGCGAGTGGGCCGACCTGTTCGACTCCCCCGCGATTCATCAGTACCTGATGGACTCGGGTGGCAACGTCGGCTGGTTCCCGCCGGACCGCAGCGAGACCGCCAAGGGCAGTCAGATCCGTGATCTGAAGGAGTTCTTCCACGTCTACGACTGGTCGATCTATCCGGCGGAGGTCAGCGAGGCGGCTCTCGAGTATCGCAAGATCGCCACCGAACTGGCCCGAACGTTGCTCGGTTGGGTGGAAGACAACACGCCGCACGACGTGCAACAGCGCTTCTCGATGCCGCTGTCACAGATGCTCGACGGCAGCAGGCGGACCTTGTTGCGGGTCCTGCGCTATCCACCGCTGGAGGGCGAGGTGCCGGATGGCGCAGTGCGCGCAGCAGCCCACGAAGACATCAACTTGCTGACCGTGCTGCCGGCCTCCGACCAGCCCGGTCTCGAACTGCTCGACACGAACGGCACGTGGCACGCCGTTCCATGCGACCCGGGTTCGCTGGCGGTGAACGGCGGCGAGATGCTCGACCTGGCAAGTGGCGGCTGGTATCCCGCCACCACGCATCGGGTCGTCAACCCGATCGGTGAGGCCGCGTCGAAGCCACGCATGTCGTTGCCCCTGTTCCTCCATCCCGCCGACGACGTGGTGCTCGCCGAGGGTCGGACGGCGTACGAATTCCTGCAACAGCGGATCGCCGAGTTGCGAAGTCGCGACTGACCCGTGACGGTGAGCCTTTATCATGAGCGTCATGGGACTGCTGAATGCCAAGAACCTCAAGAAAGCGAAGTCACTGCTCGATGACAACCGGGACAAGATCGGTGGTGTCGTGAGCAAGGCGACGAAACACGTTGACAAGGCCACCAAGGGCAAGAGCGCCGGGGTCACGGCGAAGCTCAACGACGCCGCCCACAAGTATTCGGGAACCGATCGAGCGACCGACAAACCAGGTGAGCAACCGGCCACCACACCGGCCGAGCAGCCCGCCGACTGACACCGTTACCGGCGACGTACGCGGCGGTCGCGGTCTCGATCGTCGTCAGGCACCACGTAGGAAGGTCAGAACGGCGAGCACACGCCGGTGAGCGCCGTCTTCGGGTTCCAGGTCGAGCTTCGTGAACACGTTCGAGATGTGCTTCTCGACCGCCCCGGGCGAGATCACGAGGCGTTCGGCAATTCCTCCGTTCGACAGCCCCTCCGCCATGCAGGTCAACACCTCGCGCTCGCGTGGCGTGAGCCGATCGAGCTCGCTCCCTCGTCTCGATCTGCCGAGGATCTGGCTGATCACTTCGGCATCGACGGCACTGCCGCCTGCCGCCACGCGACGGAGCGAGGCGACGAAGTCGTCGACGTCGATCACGCGATCCTTGAGGAGGTAGCCGACCCCATTGACATTGCCGGCGAGCAACTCCCCGGCATATCGCTCCTCGACGTACTGCGAGAGCACGAGCACGGCGATCTGGGGAAAACGGCGCCGAATCTCGATCGCCGCTCGCAGCCCCTCGTCGGTGTGGGTCGGTGGCATGCGCACGTCGATCAAGGCCACATCGGGCAACAGTTCGGTGACCGCATCGAGCAAGCGATCGGCGTCGCCGACAGCTGCGACGACGTCGAACCCGGAATCGGTGAGCAACCGCACGATGCCCTCGCGCAGCAGCACCGAATCGTCGGCCACGACCGCTCGCAGGACCACGTCACCCATCGAGCGGCACCTCAGCCATGACGGTCGTCGGACCGCCCACTGGCGACGTCACGATGAGCACGCCGTCGACGCCGTTGACCCTCGCCCGGATGCCCGCCAGCCCGGAGCCACGACGTTGATCCGCACCACCGATCCCGTCATCGTGAACCGTCACCCGAACGTGCTCACCGACCCGAGTGACGTGGATGGAGGCGACCCTGGCCTTGGCGTGTTTGAGGACGTTGGCGATCGATTCGTTGACGACGAAGTACACCGTCTCGGCGACGTCCCGTGGCAACTCGAGATCGGGGTCGACGAGAACCGAAATCGGGATCGGCGAACCGCTCACCACCGCCGACAACGCTGCATCGATCCCGCGGTCTTCGAGGATCGCCGGGTGAAGCCCGCGACCGAGTTGGCGCAGTTCGCCGATCGAACCCTGGACCTTCTCACGAGCGCTGCCGATCAGTTCCTTCGCCCGGGGCGGGTCGTCATCGATGTGGTTGGCTGCCATTCCGAGATCGAGTCCGATCGCCACCAGTTGTTGCTGCACGCCGTCGTGCAAGTTGCGCTCGATCCGGCGCCGCTCGAGTGCGACGGCGTCGAGTATCTCCTGGCGCTGCGTCGACAAGGTCTCGACCCTCAGTTCCGCCGCCGCCAGCTGGTCGGGCCCGAGAAACCAACTCGTCACCTGTGCCTTGAAGCCGGCGACGAAGACGGCGATCCGCGGGGCGGCCCCGAGCAGCAGTGCGGCGATCGCCAGCCCGACCACCCACACCGCCGGCGTGAGGCTGAACAGCGATACGTCGAACCCGGTCGGATCATCGAATGCGAAGCGTGGCACCAACCAGTAGGCGGCCAGCCCGACGTTGCCGATCGTGACACCGACAACCAGATTGAGCGCCAGAAATCCGACCTGACGCCACCGTTCGGGGTCGCCGACCGCACGGATTCCCAAGCCACGGATCGGTGTGATCGGGCGAGGTTGGACGCGTACGCCGACCCACTCGGTCATCTTGCGTTCGGCACCTGCCAGCGCCTCGACCATCCGAAAGAACGGGCCGATCAGGAGCAACCCGATGCCGGCGAAACACAGTCCGAAGACCGTCGATCCGACGACGATCACCGCCACGAAGAAGCCGATGCTCGAGAACATGCCGACGAGCAGATACAGCGCCGCCATCCACCCTTGACGTTCCAGCAGTGGTTGATACCACCGTCGGGCGATTGCTTCCAGACGGTGCCAGTCGATGTCGCTCCCCGGCGGCCGCGGCCGACCCGCGGTTGGTGGCGCTGGCGATGGGGGTGGTGGGGGTGGTGGCGGGAAGTCGCTCACGCCTCCATTGTCGCGCCAAGTCGCGCCGTCCGGGGGAGGCATCGTCGTCACGCTGCACCTCGCAACGTGACGGCGACCGATCGACGGCTGGCGCGCCGGACGACGAGTGTCGCCAACACCATCATTGCGAACAACGTGGCGACCGCGATCAACGGAATCGAGGAGTAGGCCTGCACGGTGCCGATGTCCATCTGATTGCTCTGCTCGAACGCTCGCATGATCGCTCGCGTACCCAGTCCACCGACACCGATCCCGGCGGCCACCCCGACGATGCCAACAGGGACCACCTCACGGATCACGAGACCCCGCAGGCGGCGCCGGCCGGCGCCGAGCGCTTGCAACGTGGCGAACTCGTGACGACGTTCGTACAGGCTGACCGTCATGGACGAAACCACGGCGAGCGCGGCAACCCCGGCAACAATCAACGCAATCGCTCCGAAGATGGCCACGATCGCTTTGCGTCCCGTCTCGTTCTCGGCGGCGAGGTCGGCAGCCGTCGATGTGTCGATCGCCACGGGAAATGTGAAGTTCGGGTGAGCATCGCTCGACCACACCGCGTTGACGTGATCCGGTGCGCCCAGGTCTGCGGCGAGCACTGACCGATCGACGTAGACGGCACGACCGAAATCCTTCACGGTTCCGACAATCGTGTATCGCGTCAGTCCAGAAGCGAGATCGACGGTCAGCTCCTCACCGACATCGAGCGACTGGCGGCGGGCGAATCCCTCGCTGAGAACGGCGCCCCGCGAACCGGCCGTGATCCATGCCCCGTGCACGACCGTCGGCGTGAACATTTGCGTGTCGCTGGCCAGTCCGTACACGTCGACTTCGAGATCGTTGACCTCACCGAACACCCAGACGCCGGTTTCGACGACCGTGCCCTGTGCCGTGCTGTCGAGCGCGGCGGCCTGGATCGCCGCGTCGAACGGCAGCCCGCTGTCCGTGGCGGTGGTCTGCGACGCCCAAACCCAGGGAGCCGTGGTGGCTTCGTTGAACTCGGTCACAGAGGCCGCGAGGCTGGGGATCAGGAAGGCTGCGCCGACTGCGGCGGCGATCTGGGCGATCACGGCAATCGTGCGCGCCGGGCGACGGAACGACGATCGAGTTGCCAGTCGACTGGACAGGCCGCCGATCGGGAGCCTGGTCAGGAATCGGTCGCGAGCACGACGTCCGAAGGGTGCGCCATCCCGGTCTCGCAATGCATCGGCAAGCGGAAGCTTGACAATCCGGCGAGCAGCGCGGGCGGCCACGAGCCGAGCTCCGATCAGCGTTCCGAGCGCACTTCCGACGAGCACACGCCAGTCGACCGCCAGGTCCGGCGTGATCCCGACGAACTTCTCGAGCACCATCCGAGCGATGAGATTGCTGATCGCGATGCCCAGTGGCAGCCCGATCGCAATCGCCAGGACGGCAATCCCGAGGGCGATCCTGCGAAGCCGGCGGCGGAGCTGAGCGGAACGTCCGCCGAGCGCCCGCATCACGGCGACTTCCCTGGTTCGTTCGGTGATCAGTGTGTTCGTTGTCGAGGCCAGCAGTACGAGCGCGACCACACCTGCGGCGATTCCGAGCAGCCCGATCATCTGACTGATCTGGCGGATGTCGGCGTCGATCGGCGTCGTGCCGTTCGGCAGATAGATCGGAAAATCGGTGAACGTGTCGTGATTCGAGGCGAGCACCCCGCGGACCTCATCGGCGATCGCCCGGAGGTCGGATTCGCCGTCGTTGCGAGCAGTGATCGCGAGACGGTTCGTACCCACCTGGGAGGTGTTCCGGCGAGCCGTTTCGAGCGTCGTGTACAACGTGTCGACGCCGGACCACCACAGCGTTTCGCCGTGCCCGACGATGCGATAGGTCACATCTTCGGCGACCACGAGATCACCGATCGCTCCCATCGTCGGCGCGGTGACGATCTCGTTGGTCCCACTCGGGAGCCGGCCGGCGTCGAGATGGAGAAGATCCATCGTCTGGTGCTCGACGTCGAGTCCCACGAGACGAACGATGTCACCGTCGTCGGCGCTCACACCGACGTCGATCGACGCTTCGGCGGCGACGACGTTGTCGAGCGCAGCGATCTGGATGACCTGATCGGCGCTGAGCGGCGTCGTCGACACGATCAGGTCGGCCAGTCCATCACGGGCCACTGCCTCGTGCAGCGAACCTTCCGAAACCGCCGGAATAGCGAGCACGCCGACGGCACCGACGGCGAGGGCGAGGGCGAACACACTCGCAGAAATTCGGCCAGGAGCCCGATGGAACTGACGCAGCGCGGCTCGCATCACGACGCCTCCCGCTCGCTCACGGAATCGACGCGGCCGTCGATCATTGCTACCGTTCGAGTCGCCGCCCCGGCCAGCGAAAGGTCGTGGGTGATCAACACGACCGTGGTTCCAGAAGCAGCGACACCGGTCAGCAGCTCGAAGATCGCGTGACCGTTGCGCTGGTCGAGGGCCCCGGTCGGCTCGTCGGCAACGAGCAGCGACGGCTCGGTCACGAGCGCTCGCGCGATGGCAACCCGCTGCTGTTCACCTCCGCTCATCTGCGCCGGCAACTTGCGAGCGTGGTGGATCAGGCCGACTCGATCGAGCGCTCCGTTGACGGCAGCCCGGCGGTCGCCGCGACCGACCCTTCGAGCTCCGAGCTCGAGCGCCAGTTCGACGTTCTCGAATGCCGTCAGGGTGGGAAGCAGGTGGAAATCCTGGAACACGATTCCGACGTGTCCCCCCCGCCAAGCTGCGAGGCGATCTCGCCTGAGCTTGTCGATACGGACGCCATCGACCACCAGCGAGCCGGACGTCGGCGTGTCGATTCCCGCCAGCAGCGCACCCAAGGTGCTCTTGCCGGAGCCTGACGGTCCGATCACAGCGACGAGTTCACCGCGGCGAATTTGGAGATCCACGCCGGCGATGCCGACCTGAGCGGCATCACCCTTGCCCCAGATCCGCGTGAGGTCGCGTGCCTCGATCAATGCAGGGCCGGGCGGGGCGATCGTCGGTGCCGGAAGCAGCGTTGTTTGAAACATGACTCCATCGTCGTCAACACCAGCTCCGAACAACATGGAGCGGCCTGGCCGAATCGAAGTGGGGTTAACCCCCGGACGAGGTTCGGCAAGTCCAGGGGAGCGAGCACGACTCGCCTACGCTGTCACGCGTGGGTCCTCATCCTCCACTGACGCTCTCGCTGCGCGAACCTGCGTTCGCCGACCTCGACACGCTCCGGCAACATCGCAAGCGGCGGACCGCGCTCGCCTATCGGTTGTTCGGTTCGTACGGTTGGGGCGAGCAGGGCGACGGACACATCTCGGCGCGTGACCCGCACAGGCTCGACTGCTTCTGGTTGCTGCGTTACGGCGTCCCGTTCGGCCGGGCGACGGTCAGTGACCTCGTGCTCGTCGGCCCGGGAGGTGAAGTCGTCGACGGTCAGCCGGCGCGAGAGATCAACCTCGCCGCCTTCAACATCCACTGGCCGATTCACGAGGCCCGCCCCGACGTTGTCTGCGTCGCCCACACGCACACACCGTACGGAACCCCGTGGTCAGCGAACGCCGAGGAATTCCAGCAGATCGCGCAGGAGGCAACCGCATTCCTGAATCGTCAGCGTGTGTACGAGGGCACCGATCTCCACGTCTCCACTCCGGCCGGCGGCGAGCGGATCGCCGCCGCACTCGGCGAAGGCCGGTTGGTGATCATGCGCAATCACGGGTTGCTCACCGTCGGTGAATCGGTCGATGAAGCAGTTGGGTGGTTCATCATGGCCGAACGGGTTGCCGAGGTCCACGTCAAGGCTCACCGGCCGCAACCGATTTCCGACGTCGACGCGCTCGCCAGTGCGGCCTCGATCGGCGCCCCCGAGACGGGCTGGTCAACGTTCAACTGGGCGATCCGAGCAAGAGTCGCCGACCCAACGGTGGTCGACCGCTGACGTCGTGGAAGGTGTCAGCGGGCGTAGTTGGTGACGGTTTCCGTGGCTGACAGGAGCCAGCCCGGCCAGACACCAACCAGCAATGTGAAGACGGCGGCAGCGGTGACTGCCAGGCCGGTCGAGAACGGGACTGACTCGGTCTCGACGGATTCAGCGGAGCCTTCGAGCCAGACATTGACCATGATCCGCAGGTACAGGAATGCCGCCACCACAGCCGACACCATGGCGATGATCGCAATCGCGTAGCTCTCCTGCTCGACGGCGGCCTGAATCACGCCCCACTTGGCGATGAAGCCGGACGTCAGCGGCACGCCAGCCTGGGCGAGCAGGAACACGGTCAGACCGACGGCGATCAACGGACGACGTTTGGCCAGCCCCTTGAAGGCGACCAACGACGTATCGCCTCCGTTGCTCCGCGCCACGAGCGACACCACGCCGAACGAGCCGACCGTGAGCACCGAGTACAACAAGAGATAGGTCACGACGCTCGGAATTCCGTCGCCGACGACTCGTTCGCCGGCATCGTGGCCGGCCGCTTCGATGCCGACCAGGATGAAGCCGGCGTGGCTGATCGAGGAGTACGCGAGCATCCGCTTGACGTCGGCCTGGACGACCGCCAGGAATGAACCGATCACCAACGAAAGCACCGCCAGCACCCAGATCACCGGGCGCCAGTCGTCGCGATGATATGGGAGCGCGATCACGAGTACTCGCAGCATCGCCGCAAACGCGCCTGCCTTTCCGACCGAGGCCATGAACGCCGTCACATTGGTGGGCGCACCCTGATAGACGTCGGGGGTCCAGACGTGGAACGGGACTGCGGCGACCTTGAATCCGAGACCGACGATCAGCAGTGCGATCCCGGCCAGCACCAGCGAGTCCTGCCCGTCGACCAGGACAGAATCCCGGAAGGATGCGGTGATCTCGGAGATGTTCGTCGACTGCGTGCCGCCGTACACCAGGGCGATGCCATACAGGAAGAACGCCGAACTGAAGCCACCGAGCACGAAGTACTTGATCCCGGATTCCTGACTGCTCGTCCGTTCGCGATCCGAGGCGGCCAGCACGTACAGGGCCAGCGACAACGTTTCGAGCCCGAGGAACAGCACGATCAGATCATTGGCGGCCGCCATCACGACTGCGCCCGTAGCTGCCGTGAGGAACAGGGCGTAGATCTCCGGCCCATCCTTTCCTGCACGGCGCAGCTCGTCGTCGGTGATCAGCGCCACGAGCAGTGTGGCGGCACAGATGGTGATCGTCAGAAACTGGCCGAACGTGTCGAATGCCAGGGCGCCACGCACGAGCGTCGACGCGCCTTCTTCCGTAATGTCGTCCCACTGGAACATCGCCAATCCACCGGACACCAACACCGTCAACGAGGTCAGGTAGGCGTAGCAGCCACGCGGCCACTGAGGCGTCAGCGCGCCGGCGACCAACAGCACCATCGCCCCGGAAACGAGGGCGATGATCGGCGACAAGGACCACCATTCGACGCTCAGTGGCACGACATCCTGGGCAAACATGCTCATCGACCTCTCGGCATGGTCGGGAGCGAGCGCCGCGTTGCCGAACTGCGGCGGCGACGACTCGTCGCGCGGGCGTACCTCGTGGCCGAACACATGTCACTCACCAACTTCAACTTGGATCTGCTCCGGTTGTGGTTCGACGTATCCGGTCTTGTCATGAACGTGGGCGATCAGCGCTTTCACGGACGGCTCGATCCGATCGAGGACGGGCTTCGGATAGACGCCGGTGAAAACGATGACACCGATGAAGGGAAGCAGCACGGCCGCCTCCTTGAGCTTCAGTTCGGGGAACGTTCTGTTGGCCTCGTCGGGCTCACCGTGGAACACCCGCTGGTAGGCCCACAGCAGGTACAGCGCAGCCAGGATGACCCCAGTGGCGGCGACCACGACCCACCATCGAGCGGTGAGGAACGAGCCGATCAGGATCAGGTACTCGCCGACGAATCCGTTGAGACCGGGCACACCGATCGACGACAACATCACGACCATGAAGCCGGCCGCGAAGATCGGAGCAACTTTCTGGATCCCGTTCAATTCGGCGATCTCGCGCGTGTGGCGGCGTTCGTAGATCATCCCGACCATGAGGAACAGTGCCCCGGTGGACACGCCGTGATTGACCATCTGCATCACCGCCCCGGTGATCGATTGTGACGTCAACGCGAACGTGCCGAGCACGATGAATCCGAGGTGCGCGACGGACGAGTAGGCGACGAGCCGTTTGAGATCCTTCTGCATCGTGGCGGTGATCGCTCCGTAGATGATCCCGACGACCGCCAGCGTGAGCCAGATCGCCCGACTCCAGTGGGCTGCCTCAGGGAACAGGTAGACGCCGAATCGGAGCAGGCCGTAGGTGCCGAGCTTGAGCATGACGCCGGCGAGCACGACGGAGCCGGCCGTCGGTGCTTGCGTGTGGGCGTCCGGAAGCCAGGTGTGGAGTGGGAAGATCGGGACCTTCACGGCAAACGCGACGGCAAACCCGAAGAACAGCCAACGTCCCGTCGAGGCCGCGAATTGCGCCTTCTCGGCGATCTCGACGAGGTCGAACGTGATGTGGCCGACGCCGTTGTCCTTGGCGATGAACACGGTGGCGATGATCGACACCAGCATGAATGCGCTGCCGATCATCGTGAACAGGAAGAACTTCGTGGCGGCGTGGACGCGGCCCTCGTAGCCCCAACCGCCGATCAGGAAGTACATCGGCACCAACACGATTTCGAAGAACACGAAGAACAAGAACAGATCGAGGCTCAAGAACGAGCCCATCACGCCCGCTTCGAGCAGCAGCAGCCACGCAAAGTACGGCTTGTCCTGAGCTGAGTCCTCGTTGTGCGGGTCGATCCCGAGGATTGCGAGCGGGAACAACACACCGGTCAAAACGATCAGGAACAATGAGATCCCGTCGACGCCGAGGTGCCACGAGATCCCCCACTGATCGATCCAGGAGTGCTTCGACACGAACTGGTAGCCGTCGTCGTGAGCATCGAAGGCGTCGAGCAACCAGATGCTCATCGCCCCGGTCGCAACCGAGGTGATCCCTGCGACCAGCTTGATGAACTCAGGACGCCGCTTCGAGAGCAGGGTGATGATCAGGGCGCCGGCAACCGGCACGACGATCAACATGAACAGGATCGGGAAGTCATTCGCTGCGTTGCTCATCACAGCACTCCCCGTCCGACCACGAACCAGGCAAGCAGCAAGACAACCCCGACTCCGACGATGCCGGCATAGTTGCGGACATTGCCGGTTTGCAGTTTGCGGATCTGACCGGATGTCCCGCCGACGACCTTGGCGACACCGTTCACGGCGCCGTCCACGACCGTCTTGTCGAACCAGGCGACAGCCTCGAAGGCCTTCCGACCCGGACCACCCATGAAGGCACTCACCGTGGCGTCGTATCGCCAACCGTCAGCGAGGATCTTCGGCTCGATCGGCTTGGCCCTGTGCTTGGCGTAGATCGCAATCGCGGCACCGATCCCAGCGAATGCGCAGGCCGAGGCGACCACGGCCAGCCAGGCCTTGTTGTCGTACGCACCCGTGTTCGTGATCTGGGCCTCACCGGCCTGCACGACGGGTTCCAACCAGTGCTCGAGCTTGTGGCGCCACGCCTCCGGCACGATCCCGAACGACGGAAGCTGGATGATCCCGCCCACGAACGCCAGACCCGCCAACACGACCAACGGGAACAACATGATCGGTGACGATTCGTGCGGCTTGAACTCACCGTGGGCACCGTGTTCTTCCGCATGCGATTCCCATTTGGCCTCTCCGAAGAAGACCATGATCACCTGGCGGGTCATGTAGAACGCGGTCAGCACGGCAGTGATCAAACCGATTGCGTACAACGCCGGGCTCTTCACCAACGCGAACAGCAAGATCTCGTCTTTCGACCAGAAGCCGGAGAACGGGAACACGCCGGCGATCGCCAACCAGCCGACGATGAACGTCGACGCGGTGACGGGCATCAACTTGAGCAACTTCCCCATCTTGCGCATGTCCTGCTCGTCGTGCATCCCGTGGATGACGGAGCCGGAACCGAGGAACATCAGTGCCTTGAAGAAGGCGTGGGTGACCATGTGGAAGATCGCCGCCACATAGGCGCCCGATCCGATTGCGAGGAACATGTAGCCGAGCTGCGAAACGGTCGAATAGGCGAGAACCCGCTTGATGTCGGTCTGGGCGACCGCGATCGTGGCGGCGAACAGTGCCGTGATCGCACCAACCCAGGCAATGATCGTCGCCGCCTCCGGCGCAGCCGCAGCCAGCATCGGGTTCATGCGGGTCATCAAGAACACCCCGGCGGTGACCATCGTGGCAGCATGGATCAACGCCGACACCGGAGTCGGGCCTTCCATCGCGTCTGGCAGCCACAGATACAACGGGAGCTGGGCCGACTTGCCGATCGCACCGACGAACAGCAGCAGGGCGATGCCGGTCGCCGTCGACTGGGCCAGCGCTCCGCTTTCGGCAGCACCGTTGAGCGAGCGGTAACTGACGGACCCGACGGCTTCGAACCCCAGGAACATCGCCAACATGAATCCCCAGTCACCGATCCGGTTCGTGACGAAAGCCTTCTTGCCGGCCGTGGCAGCCGAGTCGCGAGTGTGCCAGAACGAGATCAAGAAGTAGGAGCACGTACCCACCCCTTCCCAACCGAGGAACGTGACGAGCAGGTTCTCACCGAGTACCAGCAACGTCATCGAGAGCACGAACAAGTTGAGGTACAGGAAGAACTTCGAGAACTTCGGGTCGCCGTGCATGTACCCGATCGCGAAGAGATGGATCAGGAACCCGACCCCCGTGACGAACAGACACATCGTGATCGACAGCGGGTCGGCGAGAAACGCCATGTCGATCTGCAACGAGTCGACAGGAACCCAGGCGAACAACTTCTCGGTGTGTGAACGCTGCTCGGCATCGATACCGAGCAGGTCGAAGTATGCGCCCACGGCGACGACGAATGAAGCCAGCACCATCGCCGACGCCAGGATCCCCGATTTGGGTTCGCCGAGTTTTCGGCCGAACAACAAGATCAGCAGGAACCCGGCGAGCGGAAACGCGGGAATCAACCAGATGACGTCGAGCATTGATTATCCCTTGAGCTCCGCGAGATCGTCGGCCGTTGCACCGGGGCGGCGGCGCAGGATCGAAATGATGATGCCGAGTCCTACGACCACTTCGGCAGCAGCGACGACCATCACGAAGAACACGGCCGTCTGCCCATTGATGTCGCCGAAGCGGTTGGACAGGGCGACGAACGTGAGGTTGACGGCGTTGAGCATCAACTCGATGCACATGAACATGATCAGCGGGTTGCGACGGACCAGCAGCCCGGTGGAGCCGATCCCGAACAGGACCGCCGACAGCAGCAGGTAGTACGTCGTGGTTGGCTCAGCGAAGGCGATCATCGTCGGCCTTCTTCGACTTGCGTGTCATCAACACTGTTCCGGCTACGGCGACGATGAGCAGGATCGACGTGAACTCGAAGGCGAAGACATGGTCGCCGTAGAGATTCCTCGCAAGGGCGCTGATGTTCTCGTCGCCGTCGGCTTGAAGTGGGGATCCCTCGGCGATCGTGTCGCGGGCCCGAACGACGGAGGCACCGACGAGCCCGATGATTCCTGCCCCGACGACGACCGCCAGCGGGCGCTGAATCGGGAACGGCTCGATCTTGAGATCGTCTGACTTGTCGACACCGAGCAGCATGATCACGAAAAGGAACAGCACCACGATCGCTCCGGCGTACACGATCACCTGGACCGCAGCAAGGAAGTGGGCCTCGAGGGCGACGAAGTGAACGGCGATCCCGAACAGGGTCAGCACGAGTCCCAACGCGGCGTGGACCGGGTTCTTCATCAGGATCACGGACACAGCGCCGACCAGCACCATTACGGAAGCAAGCACGAAGACGAGCATTTGCATCATTGATCACCCGCCTGCGCCGATTCGGCATCCGACGCCAGTGCATCGGCGATCGCTTGGGGTGGTTCCGCGGCCCGCTCGCCATGGCCGAGCTCGTTGCTCCAACCGACGAGACCGCTGAATGCGGCGTCCCCTGATGGTGACGTGGCGCGCATCCAACCGGAGGTGTGCTGGTCCTCTCCGTCGCGCCAGTCCTCCCACGGCAGTTGCTGCGGCTTGCCTTCGTCGTCGACGAGCAGTTCTGTCTTGGTGTAGATCGCGTCCTGACGGTTGGTGAACGAGAACTCGAACAACTTCGACTCGGTGATCGCCTCGGTCGGGCAGGCCTCGACGCACAGGTCGCAGTGGATGCAGCGCAGGTAGTTGATCTCGTAGATGAAACCGAACCGCTCACCGGGAGAGGTCGGGTTTTCGACGTCGTTGTCGGCACCTCGCACGTGGATGCACTTGGCCGGGCAGACGCCGGCGCACAGTTCGCAGCCGATGCACTTCTCCATCCCGTCCTCGTACCGGTTGAGGACGTGGCGGCCGTGGAGGCGCTCTGGCTTGTCGATCTTCTCGTCGTCGGAAACCGACGGGTTGTTGGCCTTGCCGTGCTTCTTGGCATAGCGACCACCCGAGTACTCCGTCGTCACCTGCTTGCCACCGAACAGACGATGCTGTCGCATCGTGATCGCGAATCCTTCGAAGTAGCCCATCAGTAGGCCGCCCCTTCTTGTTCACGGTGGCGTCGGCTGACGCCGAGCGCAGCGCTCAGCAGGAGGTACGCGACACCGAGCACGGCAAGGCAGGCGGCCACGACGGCGAAGATGTTCCAGTCGCGATCTCGGCCGAGCTGGATCGCCGCGAGCACGAGGAACCAACCGAGTGCAACCGGGATCAGCAGCTTCCATCCGAAGTTCATCAGTTGGTCGTATCGGAGCCGAGGCAACGTCGCCCGGAACCACACGTACACGTAGAGGAACGCCAGCACCTTGAGGATCACCCAGAGCGTTCCGCCCAGCGGCCCAGCCCAACCGAACACGTTGAAACCGCCGAGTTCGAGCGGCTGCGGGCCGCCCAGGAACAAGGTCACGAGGATCCCGCTCATCGTGATCACGTTCATGAACTCAGCCAGGAAGAACAGTGCGAACCGAATCGACGAGTACTCGGTGTTGAAACCGCCGACCAATTCCTGTTCGGCCTCGACCAGATCGAATGGCGGCCGATTGAGTTCCGCAGTCATCGCGATCAAGAAGATCGCGAATGGGATGAAACCGGTGGCGACGATGTTCCACTTTCCGACCCCGTCCTGACCGGCGACGATCCCCGACGTGGACAGCGTTCCCGAGTAGAGCAGCACTGCGCCGAGACTCAGGCCGAGTGCTGCTTCGTACGAGATCATCTGGGCCGAGGCACGAACGGCGCCGAGCAGTGGGTACTTGGATCCCGATGCCCAGCCGGCAAGCATGATTCCGTAGACGCCGATCGAACTGAGTGCCAGCACGAGCAGAATTCCGATCGGCGGGTCGATCAGCTGGAGTCGTGTCTCGAGTCCAAATCCTGGAATCTTGACCGTCCCGTTCTTACCGTCACGGAAATCGCCGCCGAGCGGGATCACCGACCACAGCAGGAAGGCGGGCACGAAGGCGAAGAACGGTGCCAGCCGGAAGACCCATTTGTTGGCCTTCTCCGGAAGCAGATCCTCTTTGAAGAACAGCTTGGTTCCGTCAGCAAGCGTCTGCAGGAGTCCGAACGGGCCGGCCTTGTTGGGACCGATCCGGTTCTGCATTCCGGCCACGATCTTGCGTTCGAACCAGACCATGAACATCGTGCCGACCAAGCCGACGACGAAGATGATGATCACCTTGACGGCGATCAGGACGAGCACCTTCCACCACCACTTGTCGGTATCGAGCAACGGATCCTTGGCGAGCAGCGAACCGAACGTCGGGTGTCCGACCAACGTTCGGTCGAACGCCGAGGGGAACATGTTCATGACAATCGTTCGATTCGCACGTCGGTGACCGGTGACGACGCATCGACGAGAGCGGTCACGTTCGCACCGGTCTGATTGAACGGTGCCCAGATCGTTCCGCGTTGGACGCCTGAATCGGCGACGAGCGGGAGCACGACGAAACCCTTGGAGCCGACGACCGTGACCTCCGAACCCTCTGGCAGACCGATCCGATCGAGATCCAGTGGGTGGACGTGGGCTCCAGCCCCGATCGTCAGACCGGCGATCGAGGGCGACATCGCCGTGCCCACCGCTCGGTCGTACAGCTTGCGGCTCACGACCAGACGGTAGTCGTAGCTGTTGGCGTGCTGCTCGAATGGCTCGGCCTCGGGAAGGGCGCCGAATGATCCGATCGTCACTACGCCTTCCGGGTCGGCGTCGACACTCGCTGCGGTGGCACCTGCGAACGCGGGGACATTGGCGGCGATTGCCGCAGTCACATCGTCGACGGACCCGAACCCCAGAGCATGGCCCAACGCGATTGCCAGGTCGGCAGCGATCATCCAGTCGGGCCGCGACGTGCCGTGCGGGGTGACCTTCTGATTGATCCGCGTGACGCGACCTTCGAGATTGGTGGTGGTGCCGGATTGCTCCCCGAACGCTGCCGCCGGCAACACGACATCGGCCAACTCGGTCGAGTCGGATGCGAACGTGTCGATCGAGAGAACTCGGTGTGCTCCCGCCATTGCCCGCCGCGCCAGTTCGCTGTCAGGGCAGTCATTGAGGGGATCGGCGCCGAGCAGGATCAGCAGTTCGAGCTTGCCGTCGGCCGCCGCATTGAGCGTCGAGATCGCATCCCGATCGCACGATTCCTGACCGAGACCGAGCTGCAGGGCACCGACCACATTTCCACGACGAAGCGCCGGCAGCACCGACGCATTCGGCACGGCATCGAGCGCCGCCTGCAGCGACGCCAGGGCGCGTCCCTCCGACTCCGCCAAGTTGGCGCGACCTGCGACGACGACGACATCGCCCTTGGCCAACTGGGCGGCGACGATCGGGTCGGCAAGCGTCTGGCTGACCACCGCCGCGCCGTTGCCGGGCATGTAGCGCTCGCTCCGCCAGGCATACCGACTGAGTCCCGTCGTATGTGTCGAGAACTCGATCAGCTTCGTGCGCTTCTTCTCCGCCGCGTCGCGCAGGCGGAGATACAGGATCGGCAGTTCTTCCTTGAGATCCGGCCCGAGCAGGATCACGGTCGCAGCATTGGCGGCTTGGGTGATCGTGGCCCGTTTCAGGCCGAGCACCTGGGCCGGCAGCCCATCACCGAGTTGGGCATCACGGCGCTCGATCCCGAGCGCGTCGGCAAGTTGGGCCCACGCGTAGGCGCCTTCGTTGGTGCTGCGGGCGCCACCCAACAGACCAATCGTGTTCGGTCCGCCGCCGTCGAGGGCACCTCGGATGAGCTGTCCAGCCAATTCCAGAGCGCTGCTCCACGTGGTCTCGGCATGGCCATCTGCTGTGCGCACGAGCGGTGCGCCGAGGCGCTGGTCGGACTCGATCGACTCGAAGTTGAAGCGACCTCTGTCGCACATCCAGCCCCAGCTGACCGACTCTGTATCGACACCCTGGAATCGGAGCAGCTCGTCACGGCTCGAGTGAATCGAGATTCGACACCCAACGGAGCATGATGTGCAGGTCGATTCGACCTGTTCGAGATCCCACGGGCGAGCCTTGAAACGATATGGCTTGGCCGTCAGCGCGCCGACCGGGCAGATCTGGACGACGTTGCCCGAGAAGTACGACGCGAACGGCTCGTCGGGGAAGGTGTTGACCTGGGTCAGGTTGCCGCGGTCGATGAAGTGGATCAGCTTGTCGCCGGCGACCTCGTCGGCGAATCGGGTGCAACGATCACACAGGATGCACCGCTCCCGATCGAGATAGACGTTGGTATTGATCGGAATCGGCTTGGCGTAGTGCCGCTTCTCCTCGACATAGCGGCTCTCACCCGGTCCGTGCGAGAACGACTGATCCTGTAGTGGACACTCCCCGCCCTTGTCGCAGACAGGGCAGTCGAGTGGGTGGTTCGCCAGCAGCAGCTCGAGCACGCCTTCTTGAACCCGCTTTGCGGTCGGCGAGTCGGTCTCGATCTTCATGTCGGGGGCGACCGTGATCATGCACGATGGCTGCAGTGCGGGACCGCGGCCGGTGTCGACTTCGACGATGCACTGGCGGCACATCCCCACCGACGTCATCCGCGGGTGGTAGCAGAACCGTGGGATGTACTCACCGTTGCGTTCGGCGGCGGCGATGATCAACTCACCCTTGCGGGCGACAACCGGCCTGCCGTTGATCGTGATCGCAACAGCGTTCGGATCAACCTCGCGGGTGGGCTCGTCGGTGTCAGGGATTGCCGTATCAGTCACGAGATCCTCCGGAGGCCGCGACCGCCATCACGGGGATCATGCTGCGGACCTGACGCTTGGTGACACGCGATTCGAACTCCTCGGGGAACAGGGTCATCGCCGAATGGACCGGCACGTACGCCGACGGGCCGACGAAGCAGATCGTGGTCATCTTGTACGGGAACGGGTAGGCCGGTATGCCGAGAGCCTCACTCGAAGCGTGCGGCATCTCCCCCGGGCAGATCGACTCGCCGACTTCTCGGATCGTCTCGAGGTCGGCATCGGTGCCCTCGCCTGCGACGATTCGCTCGAGAATGCGGTACAGCCAGGTGCCGCCTTCGCGGCACGGCACACACTTCCCGCATGACTCGTGGGCGTAGAACTTGACGAGGGTGAGGGCGGCGGCGGGTATGTCGGTGGTGGAGTCCATCACCATCACCGCACCGGAGCCGAGCATCGAGCCAGCCGCACCGGCGGCGCGGCCTTCGAACGGAATGTCGAGTTGGTCGGCGATGAACCACGGTGCAGAACCACCTCCCGGCACGAACGCTTTGAGTTGGTTGTCGTCTCGGATCCCTTGTGCGAAAGCCTCGCCGTAGATCAAGTCGCGGAACGTCGTCGATCCGTTGATGATCTCGTACACACCGGGCCGTTTGACGTGGCCTGACACGGCGATCATGCGAGTGCCGGGCGACGTCTCGGTGCCGATCGACGTGAATGCCGCCGAACCGTTGGCCGCAATGAACGGCAGGTTGGCGAGCGTCTCGACGTTGTTGACGATGGTCGGCTTGCCGTACAGACCGATCGCAGCGGGAAAGTACGGCGGTTTCAGACGCGGCATGCCGCGCTCGCCTTCGAGGGATTCGATCAAGGCGGTCTCTTCACCAACCACATAGGCCCCGGCGCCCCAGTGCAGCACGATGTCGACACCGAATTCGGTGCCGAGAATGTTCTTGCCGATGTAGGCGTCGGCGTAGGCCTCGTTGAGCGCATCGGCCACCCGCTCGTGGGCCAGCGCCATTTCCCCCCGGATGTAGAGGAAGCACTGCGAGAGACCGGCTGCGTAGCAGGCGATCAGGCAGCCTTCGATCAATTGGTGCGGGTCGCATTCCATCAGCAGCCGGTCCTTGTAGGTACCCGGCTCCGATTCGTCACCGTTGACGACGAGATATCGCGGCCACACACCGGCCGGGGTGAAACCCCACTTGACGCCAGCGGGGAAACCGGCTCCGCCTCGACCGAGCAGCGTGGACTTCTTGACTTCGTCAGCCACGTCTTGCGGCTTCATCGTGAGGGCGTTGCGGAGCCCTTCGTAGCCACCCGTCGCGAGGTAGCGCTCGAGCGTGTACGAGTCCTCGTACCTGAACCTCGACGTCACGATTTGGGGACGGTCGCCCTCGTAGAAGCCGGCCGCCCATGGGTATGAACCGAGCGCGGTCATGAATTGGCTCCTGCCGTCGGGGCGATTTCGATCCAGCTCGGACCCGCGGTCACATCGTCGGGGTGGACTGCACCCACAGATTTGTCGGCCGGGATGTTCTGACGTCGACGGCCGAGCGTGCCGTGGGGAGGGATCTCGTCGGTCAGCTTGCCCGCGGTGAGATCGTCGATGAGTTGATCGAAGTCGGCCGGCGTGACGCGGAAGCGATGACGATAGTTGACCTGCAACGTCGGCGCTTCGGTGCAGGCTGCCTGACATTCGGCGTGCTGCAGCGTGAACATCCCGTCGGCGGTGGTACTGCCGGCTTTGATCCCGAGACGGTGTTCGGCATGGTGAAGCAATTCGCCGGCGCCCATCAATGCGCATGACATCGTGCCGCACATGTTGATCAAGTACTTGCCGGTCGGCTCGAACCGGAACATCTCGTAGAACGAAGCGGTGCCGTACACCTCTGCAGGTGTGACCTCGACGAGTTCGGCGACGTGACGCATCGCTTCCTCGGTGACGTACCCGTTCTGCTCCTGCGAGAGGTGCACGAGCGGAATCAGCGCCGACTTCTTCTTCGGGTAACGGGCAACGATCTCACGCGCCAGTGCAACGTTGGCATCGGTCAAGCGGCTCATCACACACCACCCACGAGAGGACTCGCTGCGTTCGACGAAATTGGGATCATCGATCCACCTCTCCGAGCACGGGGTCGACGCTGGAGATGACGGCGACCGCGTCTGCGACGAGGCCACCGCGCATCATGTGAGGCAGACACTGCACATTCACGAACGAGGGCGCCCTGACGTGCATCCGATACGGGGTTGCCGAACCATCGCTGGCGATGTAGCAGCCGATCTCGCCTCGCGGACTCTCGATCGCTACGTAGACCTCACCCTCGGGGACCTTGAAGCCCTCGGTGAAGATCTTGAAGTGATGGATCAACGCCTCCATCGACTCGTCGATCCGGGCCCGCGGCGGCGGTGTGATCTTCTTGTCCTGGATCCGGTAGTCGCCCATCGGGATCCGGTCGAGAATCTGCCGGACGATCTTCATCGACTCGCGAATCTCGTTCAGACGAATGGCATAACGGTCGAAGGCATCCCCGAACGAACCGACGATCACATCGAACTCGACTTCGTCGTAATGCAGGTACGGCATGTCGCGACGAAGATCCCAGGCGACACCGGTCGAACGCAGGATCGGCCCGGTGGCACCGAGCGCCATCGCCTCTTGCGGGGTGATCACGCCGACACCCTGCAGCCGTTCACGCCAGAGCGGCTGGCCGGTCATCAAGACGTCGTACTCTTCGAGCCGCTCCGGGATCAGCTCGAGCAGCCGCAACACATCATCACGCCAGCCCGGCGGAAGGTCGGCGGCAACACCGCCGGGGCGGATGAAATTGTGATTCATCCGAAGTCCCGTGACCTTCTGGAAGAATCGGAGCACTTCCTCGCGCTCGCGCCAGCCGTAGATCATCATCGAGACGGCACCCAGGTCCATCCCGTTGGTGGCCATGAACAGCAGGTGACTCGACATGCGATTCAGCTCGGAGAGCAGCATCCGCATCCAGACGGCACGTTCCGGGATGTCGCCGTCGATGCCGAGCAGCTTCTCGGTCGCCATCGAGAACACGAGCTCGTTGTTGAGCGGACTCAGGTAGTCCATCCGGGTGACGTTGGTGCCACCCTGCATGAACGTCAGTTGCTCGCCCGTCTTTTCCATGCCGGTGTGCAAGTAGCCGATGATCGGCTTGCAGCGCAGCACGGTCTCGCCCTGGAGTTCGAGCATCAGTCGCAGCACGCCGTGCGTCGACGGGTGCTGGGGACCCATGTTGATGATCATCGTCTGATCTTGATCGGGGTCTTCGGGCAGGTCGCCGAGCGCGGCCGCCTCGGCCTCGCTCATCCGCAGCACGGACCCGAGCTCACGCATCAACTCGCGAGCACCGATCTCGGACCGCGCCCGCATTTCCTGCACGCCCTCGCTGGTGCCGGCAGTTCCCGCCCTCGGTGTCGTGTCACTCGTCGTGTCACTGGATGTCACGCTGCACCGCCGATCCGCCGGAAACCGCCCAAGCGGAGCGAGTTCCGAAAATCCGACATGACGCCTGTGGCGCCGACTGCGACGATCATGAATGAGCCGCCTTGAACTGGACCGGGATCTTGCCGATTTCGTAGTCCTTGCGGAGCGGGTGGCCGATCCAGTCTTCGGGCATCAGGATCCTGGTCATGTCCGGGTGATCGGAGAACGAGATCCCGAACATGTCGTAGACCTCGCGCTCCATCGCTTCCGTGCCGGGGTACACATCGAACAACGAGGCGATCGTCGGATCATCCTCGGGCACCTGCACGCGCAGACGGATTCGGCGGCGATCGACGATGTCGAGCAGATTCGAGACGACTTCGAATCGTTCGGCCGACACTCCTGCCGGTAACGATCGACCGGGGTGGGTGAGGAAGTCGACAGCCGTCAGATCTGCGCACATCGCGTAGCCCTCGTCGACGAGCGCCTTGACGACGGCGACATAGCGGTCGCGAGCGACGTGCAGGACCGTTTGGCCGAAGCTGTCGGTGACCGGGCAACCGTGCAGCACCGGGGCTGCGGGCGGCATTTCGCTCGCGGCCGCTCCCGTGTCGTTGGCGACATCGGTCATGTCAGCGGCGTCCGAGCAGTACGGGGACGGAACTGGACGCGATCTCTTGCACGTGGAGGTTGGCGCCGGCCCCGGTTGTCGAGCGCCGACGCAGGATCTCGCCGTCTTCGATCTTCTGGTGCAGCGTTTCGATGGCGTGGATCAGCGTCTCGGGCGTTGGCGGGCAACCAGGCGCGTACACGTCGACCGGCACGATCTGATCGACGCCCTGGACGATCGCGTAGTTGTTGAACATCCCGCCGGACGATGCGCAGACACCCATCGAGATCACCCATTTGGGTTCCATCATCTGGTCGTACACCTGGCGCAGCACAGGTGCCATCTTCTGACTCACCCGTCCTGCGACGATCATGATGTCGGCCTGGCGCGGAGAAGCGCGGAAGACTTCCATCCCGAACCTGGAAACGTCGTAATGGGCGGCACCGGTTGCCATCATCTCGATCGCGCAACACGCCAGCCCGAACGAGGCAGGCCACGACGAACGCGACCGCGACCAGTTGATCAGATCTTCGAGTTTGGCGGTGATCGCATTGTGGCTCAGCCCGCCGATTCCGTCAGCGAGCACATCGTCGACGAGTTTCACGTCACGCCGCTCGGTCGCTCGTCGGGTCGATACGTCCTTCGAGTCCGACACGCCGGATCGTCGATGACGAATCACGGGTGGCCGACACCATCGCCGCGTCGGCGTCGAGGTTCCGGTAAGCGTGGAGAGGACCCCAGTCGAGGCCACCACGTGCGACCTCGTACACGAATGTCAGGAAGAAGATCACCGAGAACACGACGATCGCCCAGAACCCGCCGGCGCCGAGCGCTCCACGCTCGACCGCATAGGGGTAGAGGAAGATGATCTCGATGTCGAACATGATGAACAACATCGCCACGATGTAGAAGCTGACGGGAAATCGTTCCGGTGGTTCGCGGCTGGGCACGATTCCGCATTCGTACGGCGCCTCTTTGGCCGCAGACGGTCGGCGCGGGGCGAGCAGTCGAGACGCAACGAAACTGAGACCACCGAAGGCGACCGCCAGGATCATCAAGACGACGAGCGGGAGGTATTGGCCCATCAGGCTGCCGCAATCGCTTTCTGGCTGAGATTCTGCGCAACGAACCGGTCACGCCGATGGAGCGACCAGCACATCGCCAAGAACACGATCGTGGAACCGAAGCAGATGTATGCCGCCGGCTCGCGCTTCGAACCGAGGTCGCGAAGCATGTACACGTATTGTCGAGCCCGGGCGTTGTCGATCTCCGGCTTGATCGGCGCGCGACCCGGTTCCGGAATCAGCGCCACGACCGGAGCTACCTCGACCAGCGTGTAGTACGGCTTGTGGAAGAAGGCGAGCTGATCGAGTTCGTCCCTCCCGAACAACTTCGGATACGCCGACTCATTCGGCGGATCCACTTCGTAGACCGCCGTGACCGAGAACTCACCTGGTTTGAACGCTCCCTCCTCTTCCAGGAACACACCCGCCGAGGCGACGGCTTGACCGAACTCGGGTGCTGATTCCGCCACCACGGCCCAGCCTTGTTCGGTCAGTTGATCACTGAGCGCGGCTGCGACCTTCGAGGGCTCCGCATCGCTACCGACCGGGAGAGGCGCGTCGATCACGCCAGCCTGACCGAGCAGGCCGACATCCTGGATCACCGTGCTGCCAGGGATCTGCTTCCACGCCGCGTCCTCACCTTTGAGTCCGATCCCGTAGATCCACCAGATCCCGCCCATCAGCGACATCCACCCGGCGAGGCCGGCAAACGCCACCATGAAACCGAGTCGAGGTCCGAGGTTGGTTCCGAGCACGAGGTAGGTGCCGCCCATCAGCACGAACACGATGATCATCACGGTGAGCACACCGCGCAACTCGGGTTCCCAGTTGATTGCAAGCAGGACGCTCAGCATCACAGACTCCGCACGTATTCGACGATGGCTTTGATTTGGGCGTCAGTCAGCAAGGAACCGAAGCCCGGCATCTTGCCGCTGCCCTGCCCCTGGATGCCGTACTTGGCACCGTTGACCGAACCGTTCTTGATGAAGGCGATCATGTCGGCCTCGTTCGGGAACGCCGTGTTCGCCTTGCCGCCGGTGAGATTCCAACCCAACGCACCCTGGCCGGTAACGCCCGGATTTCCCCAACTCCAACCGGGCGTGTGACAGCGAGCGCACCCGAAGGCGCCGCTCGCGAGTTGGGTGTTGAAGAGCGCCTCGCCGTACGACGCATAGGTGCCGTCTTCGACCGCTTTGTTGGCTGCTGCGTCGATGTCGGACTGGATTTCGGCAGGGAGGTGGCCGGACACGCAGGTGCTCGGATCGTCCTCACCGACCCCACAGTCCTCACGATCGATCTGGATGCTGTGGAGGTAGGCGATCAGCGTGTCGATCTGCTGGTCGTTCATCGGGCCGCCACCTTTGACACCCCATGGCGACATCGGCGAGAACGGACGACCGTATTCGAGAATGAATCGGACCTCGTCGTCGCTGAAGCGGTAGAAGATCGTGTTCAGCGCAGGCGCTTTCCAGCTCACTGCGGTGACGTTTCCGGTCGCCGGGTCGGTCAGGTTGTAGGGGGCAGCGCCTCCGGCACCATTCATGCCGCCATGGCAACCGGAACAGTTGAAACCACCGTCCGCGGTCGGGGCGAACAAGCGCGAACCCCACTCGATGAAGATCTCGTCCTGGGCGTCTCGTGCCCCCGCCATTCGGCTCGGCTCGAGAATCCAGTACAACGGCAACATGATGACCGTGATGACGAGCAGAAGCACACCGAGCCCGAGCACTCGGTCGAGGCGCGGACCTTCGAGCGTCTCGTCGTCGTAGTACGGCTTGCGATTCGCCGCCAGTTCGATTTCCGACCCGAGTTCACTGCGTGACTGCCGGATGTTGAGCGCCGCGTAGACGACCCACCCGACCACGATGATCAGGACGATCAACCATGCGATTGATGTCGTTGCAAGTGCAATCATTAGTGTTTCGACTCTCCCACGCAGTGCGGACCTTCGGCCTCCTGGCCAGTCGTGTTCGTGCCGATCGCTAGACCCACCACGATGTCGCTCGGAGCGGTGTTGACGATCACGTCACCCGCCGCCGTGATTGCCAACGGGAAATGGTCCATGCCACGCGGGGCGGGTCCGCCCTTCTTTTCGCCGACCCGGTTGTACTGCGAACCGTGGCACCCGCACTCGAACCATTGACTCGATGTGCACGACGGGACGCGGCAACCGAGGTGCGGGCACTTCTGGTATTGGGCGATCAGCCCACTGCGCATTCCGATCAACACGCTTTCCGGGTAGAGGGCTTGCGCCTTCGGGAGCGCGTCGACCGGATACTGCGTGATCCATGCCCGAGCGCTCGGCGCATAGAAGAAGCCGTTCCCGGCGCGGATCCCGGCGATGATGTCGTCGAAGCGTCCGATCGGGACCTTGCCGCCGAACCCGCCGGTCTTGGTCGGCCAGAGAAACGCCACGAATCCAGCCGCCGAGAACGTCCCCAAGCTGGCGCCCATCAACGAGATCGCCGCCCGGTTGAAGAACTTACGACGGCTGACGCCGATTGCGTCGGGGTCAGGCGGGATCCAGGGCGTCAGCCCAGTGTCTTCGAGCGCCGGAACGAGTGCGCCACCGGTCCGGGCGGATACACCTTCCGCTTCGGCGACCGCCGCAGTGCGCGGCGCGTCGGACGGGGCCGCGGCGGCGCGAGCCCCCGAGTCGCGGCGGAGCGTTTCGGCACTGAGTGCTCCGGCTCCGCGCACATCACTCTTGCGGGCGAGCGTCACGAACGCCAGCGCGCCCAGCACGACAGCTGCTCCGATTGCGATTGCAATAACGGCGGATGAGCTCATGGTGTTGCCTCCTTGCTCACAACTCGAAGAAGATGCCGTCGCGCCACGGCAGGATGAAGTTGAATCCGGGGCCGCGGAAGAATGAACCAATGATCACGAGTACCGCCCAGAACATGATGTGAATCGTCATCAGCGAGGTGGCGAACTTGCGGTCCTCCGGCTTGATCGATGGGTTCTTGTCGATGTAGGGCGCAAGGATCAGCACGATCAGACCTACGCCAGGAATCGTCACGCCGGCAATCATCGGGTGGAACATCGTCAACAACTCTTGGAGACCGAGGAAGTACCACGGCGCCTTGGAGGGGTTCGGTGTCTGGTTCGGGTTCGAGTGCTGCAGGAGCGGCGCGTTGACCCAGACCGAGAACAGGAATGTGAACACGAGGCAGGCCATCGCAGCCACGAACTCGGCGGCGAGCAGGTGCGGCCACGTGTGGACCTTGTCGACCGGCTGCGCTTTGACGTCTTGGATCGAACCCGACTTGACGACGGTCAACAGGCGTTGCGTGTGACCGCCCGGTCCGGCCCCGAGCGGGACCCCACCTCCGGAGGGAACTGCCTGGACGACGGCGGCGACTTTGTCGGCGACGGCAACTCCCCCGCCCGTGGCGGCCGACGCATCGTCGCCACCGGACTTCTGCTTGGCGGCCTTGCTGCGCTCCAACAGGTGGGCGGGGATACGCGAATCGGACGCCGCCTCCGATGGCGCGGCAGCAGGCGTCGCCGCTTCGGCCGGAGCGTCGGCAGCGGCCTGGTCGCGAGCGGCCTGTGCTCGCTTCAGCAGGTGCTCAGGGATCTCAGTCATGCGCTCACATCCTCTCGATCACAACGGGCCTGAGATGCCGCCATCTTTTCTGACCCGCCAGAAGTGGATGGCCATGAAGATGACAATGACGAAGGGCAGGAACAACACGTGCAGCACGTACCACCGCAACAACGTTTCGGAGCCGATTTCGGCCCCACCGAGCAGGACGAATCTGACGTCTTGACCGAACACCGGGGTGTATCCCATCATGTTGGTGCCGACGGCGACGGCCCACATCGACAACTGGTCCCACGGCAGTAGATACCCGGTGAACGAGAGCAACAGGGTCAGCTTGAGCAGCATCACGCCGATCACCCAGTTGAACTCACGAGGCGGCTTGTAGGCGCCGTGGTAGAACACGCGAGCCATGTGCAAGAAGACCGAGATCACCATCAGGTGAGCGCCCCACCGATGCATGTTCCTGACGAGCAAGCCGAACGTGACCGAGGTCTGCAGGTTCGAAATGTCGTTCCACGCTGCGGTTGCCTCGGGGCGATAGAAGAACATCAAGAAGATCCCGGTCACCGTCAGCAGGATGAACAGGAAGAAGCTCAAGCCACCGAGGCACAACGTGTAGCTGACCTTGACCGCGTGACGCTTCACCTTGACGGGGTGCAAGTGGTACAGCACCGAGTTCATGATCACGTAACTGCGGTTACGCGGGCTGTCACTGTAGCCCTTGCGGAAGATCGAGCCAGGTCGGAAGATGCTCGACCAGACCTGGCCGCCTTGAACACCGCCGACCACCTTCTGGACGCGCTCTTGAGCCGTTGGGCGGGGCTTTTCGTCAATGATCTTGGCCATAGTGAAACTCTCAGAGCCTCATGCCATAGCCGTAGCCATGGCTGTTGGTACGGGCATGGGAATCGCCGGCCGATGTTGGCTGGCCGAGTTTCCCCAGGATGATGACGCCGGTCGGGCAACGGTCGACGCACAAGGCGCATCGCGTGCAGATGTCGTCATCGATGATGAACATGAACGCGTCGGACGGGTCGAGACCCGGCTGTTCGGTGTTGTCGGCTTCGACGATCGCCGAC
Organism: Ilumatobacteraceae bacterium; assembly: GCA_043773365.1. GTDB lineage: Bacteria > Actinomycetota > Acidimicrobiia > Acidimicrobiales > Ilumatobacteraceae > Ilumatobacter. Next base: position 27,739 of record JAYVFI010000005.1, on the reverse strand, counting down.
GTGTTGACCATGTGGATGCATTTCCACGGACAGATGTCGACGCAACCCTCGCAGGCGATGCATTCCGATTGGTCGATGTGGATGAACTGCTTCGGCTTGACCGCCCGCGTCAAATAGTCGACGTCGACCTCGACGAGCGAGTACTCGTCGGTGTAGGGCATCATCGGCGGATTGGCGTCGGTCTTGGCCATGGCGGATCAGGTCTTCTTCACCAACGGGCGACCATAGGTGCTCGTCGCGACTTCCTTGACGGACTGCTCGTCGCGGGTCTGCCACCACTTCCACATGAACAACATCAGACCGAAGAAGTACACATGGATGACGACGACGACGATGTCGCGAACGGCTTGGTACTGCAGCGTGATCGGGTTCCAGCCACCCAGTGTCTGCGGCTTGAGAATTCCACCCGGCCCCAGGATCAGTCGTGCTCGATCCCACTTGAGGTCCTTGTCGGCATGGTCGATCCACTGGTGCGGGACCACACCGAACGAAAGAAACATCACGCCGAACGTGTAGATCGATCCGAGCATCGCTTCGCCCCACGAGAACGGCGCGGTTCTCGGGCGGCGTTTTCCGTAGGGGATCACCGCCAACGTCAACACGGTCGCGGCGATCAACGACGTCAAGAACGCAGTGTTCATGCCAGGGATGATCCACCCCTTGCCGAACCAGTTGAAGGCGATCATCTCGATCGTCATGCCTTTCGGATGTATGAGTCGGATTATTGGCGCTAACACTCGGCGGCTGCGTGGACCGTTGCTCGTGAACGGCAGCACGAAGTCTTCTGATGCACTGTAGTCGGAAGCCGCGAGCCTCTGACAGTAAGTGCGCCACAAGTCTGTCGTGTGCCGGTGATTGTGCACAAGTGATCGCGCCAGAACGTTCGTTGCGACTTTGACACCGTGCATTTCGGGTTTGAGGCACGGCGCCGTCTAACCTGAGTTCGTTCGAATCGGCTGCGCTCGCGCGCTCAGTCGGAAACACGTGAGAGGACGACAGTGACCGAGATCCCCGAGCACTTGCTGAAGCGAAGCCGCGAACGCCGCGACGCGCTCGTCGGAAGCGATGCCGGATCCGATGCCGCTCCGGCTGCATCATCTGCTCCTGCGGTCGCCAAGGCCACCACTCCCGCAGCGCCTGCCGCCTCGGGTCCGGCGACTCGGGCGTCCGCACCCGCTCCGGTCGGGCCTCCACCCCGCAAACCAGATTCTCCAGCCGTGGCCGCATACAAGCGGCGGCAGCGGATCCCACACTGGGCGATGCTGGCGTTGGCCGCCCTCCCGATCTGGGGAATCATGTACGCCCGCGCCGTGACGACCCAGGCCAAGGAGGCAACCGGGCCGATCGGCGAAGGCGCCGAGGTGTACAGCGGATGCGCCAGCTGCCACGGTGAAGCCGGCGGTGGCGTCTCGGGGCTCGGGTACCAGTTCTCCGAGGGCGAAGTGCTCAAGACTTTCCCGAACATCGAAGACCAGCTCCGATACGTCTATTTCGGCACCGAGGAGTACGCCGCCGCCGGCGTTCAGATCTACGGCAATCCCGACCGCGAAGGTGGAGCGCACATCGCCGGGGCGAGGGGGGTCATGCCCAAGCAGGGCGGCAACCTGACCGACGAGCAAATTCTGTCGGTCGTCTGCCACGAGCGGTACACGCTCGGCGGCACCGACGCGACCGGTGCCTATCGCGAAGAGTACGAGAAATGGTGCTCCGACGAAGCCCCGCTGTTCGCGGCACTCGAGGCGGGTGGCACGCTCGCCACACTCAATTCGGTCGACGACACGATCATTCCGATTGGCGACGCACCGGTTGCCGGTTCGCCCGCAAAGGGCGAGTGACTGCTCGACGATCTGACGTCGACGTGCTGATCGTCGGCGGCGGCCCAGCCGGAGCGGCGACTGCGTGGTATCTCGCACAGGCAGGTCATCGGGTCGCGGTCGTCGAACGAGAGCTACTTCCTCGATCGAAACCGTGCGGGGACCTCTTGACCCCGAGAGCGGTTCACGCACTTGCCGTGATCGGAATCGACGACGCAGCGCTGAGCGAGTTCCATCGGATCGACCATGTCCGGTTGACGGGCGAGAACCGATCGATCTCGACCCGCTGGCCGACCCACGACCGGTTTCCCCGGCACGGTTACGTTGCGCCTCGCAGCCTGATCGACCAACGACTGATCGGCGAGGCGGTCAACGCCGGATCGACGGTGCTCGACGGTCACGAGGCAACCGCACCGATCGTCGAACGGGGATTCGTTCGAGGCGCCTACATCACTGCCCCAAATGGGCGCACGAGCGAGATCCGGGCAGGCTTCACCGTCGTCGCCGACGGCGCCAACAGCAGGTTCGGCCGTTCGCTCGGAACGTTCCGGGAACCAACCTGGCCATACGCGCTTGCTCACCGCGGGATCTATCGATCAGCGCTTTCGGGCGCACCAGAGATCGAGTTGGTCCTGGACCTCAGCGACAAAGCCGGCAGTCAGATCACCGGATACGGCTGGATGTTCCCCCGCGGTGATGGCACCGTCAACGTCGGCGTGTCGATGATGTCGACATCGCCCTCGTTCCGTGTCGTCAACCCGGTTCATCTGCTGGAGCGGTTCGTTTCGGAACATGCCGATCGGTGGCACCTCGATGCCGAGCCGATCGAACCACCGACCGGCGGCAGGATTCCGATGGGTCACTCCGTCGGGCCTGCGGCTGGCCCGACGTATCTGCTCGTCGGTGATGCCGGCGGAGCAGCCAATCCGCTGTCCGGCTCAGGGATCGAGGGTGCGTTGGAAACCGGTCTGTGCGCTGGGGAGGTGCTCGATGAGGCGCTCCGCTCCGGCTCGGCGGCAATCCTGCAGCGATACCCCAAGTTGCTCGCCGATCGTTACGGCGCGTATTACAAGGTCGGCCGCCTGGCCAGCCGGATGCTCGGCCGCCCGAGCGTGATGCGCCGATTCGCCAATGCCGCCACCGGCCGATCGTCCGTCGCCGAAGTTGCGATTCGGATCGCCAGCAACGAACTCCGCTCCGGCAGGGCCGGCAGGACCGGCGCCAGCGAGCTGGCGTACCGGCTCGGCCGCACCCTCGCCCTCATCGCCCCCGACGCCTAACCCGCGATTGTGTCAGCAACAACGACCTCCCAGGTCGTTGTTGCTGACACAACAGCCGGCGGTTAGAGGAGGTTGGAGGGGGGTTAGGGGGTGATGACGGTGGCGAGCAGGGCGGCGGGGGCTGCCCGCATCGCTTCGACGGCGGGGCTGTCGCCGAGCGTGGAACACGCTGCAACGGCTCGGTCGACGTAGGTGTTGGCGACGGCAACCGAACTGGCGATCCCCCCCTCCGAACGCACGATCCCCAGACCCTTGTCGCGTTCGGCCGGGTCGAGCGGCTTGCCGAGCATGTCGCGCAATTCCTCGGCGGCGACGCTTCCCGCAGCCAGCGTGTGCAGCACGGGGAGCGTGTAGACGCCCTCCTCCATGTCGTGACCAGACGGTTTTCCGAGTTGCTCGGCAGTGGCGGTCAGATCGAGGATGTCGTCGACGATCTGGAACACCATCCCGAAGGCGTTGCCGTACTCGGTCAGCGCATCGACCGTCGGCCGATCGAGCCCCGACACGATCGAACCGATCCGCGCCGCAGTTCCGTACAGGGAAGCGGTCTTGCCGTGGATCGAGGCAAGGTAGCTCGTCTCGGTTCGCGCCGAGTTGTACGTGTGCCGTAGTTCCTCGATCTGGCCCTCACACAGCCAGCCGATCGTGCGCGCCAGCAGCCCTGCGACCTCGGTGCCGAGCGAAGCGGCGATCTCGGACGCTTTCGACAGCAGGAAGTCGCCGGCCAAGATCGCCTGCAGGTTTCCCCAACGGGCGTTCACGGTCTCGACGCCCCGACGCGTTTCCGCCTCGTCCATCACATCGTCGTGATACAACGAACCGAGATGCACCAGCTCGCAGGCAACGCCACCCTGCACGATGTCATCGGTGACCGGGCGACCACCAACCTGACCGGCAATTGCGGCGATCACCGGACGCAGACGCTTTCCGCCGGCGACGATGAGGTGGGACGCCAGTTCCGTCAGATACGGATCATTGGTGACGACAGCGGCTCGCATGGCGACTTCGATCCGGACGCGATCCGCGTCCATACCGGCCAGGGCCAGCAATGGGGACGTCGATGAACCGTCGAACACATCAGCAGGCTACGCGGTAAGTCACAGCGAGAGAAACACGATGGTCGTGGTCCTGGATTCGGGGGCGGCGATTCGGGCTCGATCGGAAAGCTGCAAGAACTCGACAACGAAGTTGCAAGAACAGGTCTAGGTAGCGCCTCAACGCGCCGATAGAGTAAGTACACGTATTCGCCACTTCCCCTGAAAGGCGACTCATGTTCGAACGCTTTACCGACCGGGCCCGCAGAGTGGTCGTGCTCGCCCAAGAAGAAGCACGACTCCTGAATCACAGCTACATCGGCACCGAGCACATCCTGCTCGGGCTGATTCACGAGGGCGAGGGTGTCGCCGCGAAGGCGCTCGAATCCCTCAGCATCTCGTTGGAAGCTGTCCGAAACCAGGTCGAGGAGATCATCGGCCAGGGTGGTTCCTCACCCTCTGGCCATATCCCCTTCACGCCTCGCGCCAAGAAAGTGCTCGAGCTGTCGCTACGCGAGGCACTCCAGCTCGGCCACAACTACATCGGTACCGAACACATCCTGCTCGGTCTGATCCGCGAAGGCGAAGGCGTCGCCGCGCAGGTGCTCGTCAAGCTCGGTGCCGACCTGAGTCGGGTGCGGCAACAAGTGATCCAGTTGCTCTCGGGGTACCAGGGCCCGTCGAGCGGCGCCCCATCAGGCAGCGGAAGCGCCAGCGGACGCGGCAGCGAACAGGGCACGGCCGGGGTCGGCGGATCCTCGAAGGGTGGCGGCGGCGGCGATGACGAGAAGAACAGCCAGATTCTCGACCAGTTCGGACGCAACCTCACGCAGATGGCGCGGGAGCGCAAGCTCGACCCGGTGATCGGTCGAACCAAGGAACTCGAGCGTGTGATGCAGATCCTGTCGCGTCGCACCAAGAACAACCCTGTCCTGGTTGGCGAACCCGGCGTCGGCAAGACGGCAATCGTCGAAGGCCTGGCCCAGATGATCGTCAACGATGACGTGCCGGACACGCTGCGCGACAAGCAGCTCTACACGCTCGACCTCGGCTCGCTCGTCGCCGGCTCGCGGTACCGCGGCGACTTCGAAGAGCGCCTCAAGAAGGTGCTCAAAGAGATCAAGACTCGTGGCGACATCATCTTGTTCATCGACGAGATCCACACCCTGGTCGGTGCAGGCGCCGCCGAAGGTGCAATCGATGCCGCCTCGATCCTCAAGCCGATGCTTGCCCGCGGTGAACTCCAGACCGTCGGCGCCACGACGATCGACGAGTATCGCAAGCACGTCGAGAAAGACGCCGCTCTCGAGCGTCGCTTTCAGCCCGTCAAGGTCGAGGAGCCGACGCTGGCGCACACGATCGAGATCCTCAAGGGCATCCGCGAGCAGTACGAGTCGCACCACCGTGTCACCATCACGGACCAAGCGCTCGTCGCCGCCGCCAATCTGTCCGATCGTTACATTTCCGACCGCCATCTGCCCGACAAGGCGATCGACCTGATCGATGAGGCCGGCTCTCGGCTCCGGATCAAGCGGATGAAGACCCCTCCCGATCTGCGCGAGATCGAGCACAAGCTCGACGACGTGCAGGAAGCCAAGAAGCGAGCCGTCGAAGATCAGCAGTTCGAAGAGGCCGGGCGACTCCGCGATCAGGAGAAGGCGCTGCTCGAGGAGAAGGCGATCAAGGAGCGCGAAGTCCGCGCCGAAGGCGTCGACCTGTTCGATGAAGTCGACGAAGAAGCGATCGCCGAGGTGCTGTCGATGTGGACCGGTATCCCGGTCTACAAGTTGACCGAGGAGGAGACCGCCAAGCTGCTCAACATGGAAGGTGAACTGCACAAGCGGATCATCGGCCAGGAGAACGCTGTGGCCGCCGTCAGCCAATCGATCCGCCGCACGCGGGCGGGGCTCAAGGATCCGAAGCGCCCGAGCGGTTCGTTCATCTTCCTCGGCCCGACCGGCGTCGGAAAGACGGAACTCGCCAAGACGCTCGCCGACTTCCTGTTCGGCGACGACAACAGCCTGATCACGCTCGACATGTCGGAGTACATGGAGAAGCACACGGTGAGTCGGCTGGTCGGCTCACCTCCCGGGTACGTCGGGTACGAAGAGGGTGGCCAGCTCACCGAAGCGGTGCGTCGTAAGCCGTTCTCCGTCGTCCTGTTCGACGAGATCGAAAAAGCTCACCCTGACGTGTTCAACACGCTGCTCCAGATCCTGGAGGAGGGTCGCCTCACCGACAGCCAGGGCCGTTCGGTCGACTTCCGCAACACCGTGTTGATCATGACCTCCAACCTCGGCACGGCCGACCTGCGCAAGGCCAACGTCGGGTTCACGACTGCCGACTCGGCGATGTCCTACGAGCGCATGAAGGAAAAGGTCAACGACGCCCTCAAGACCCACTTCCGGCCGGAATTCCTCAACCGGATCGACGAGACGATCGTGTTCCACGAGTTGTCGAAGGCCGAGGTCGTCACCATGGTCGATCTGATGCTCAAGCGGCTCACCGGTCAGCTCGAAGGCCAAGGTCTCGGGATCGAGGTCACGACGGCTGCCAAGGAAGAGCTGGCAACGATCGGGTACGACCCGCAACTCGGAGCACGTCCACTACGTCGTGCGATCCAGCGCAACATCGAAGACAACCTGTCGGAGAAGATCCTCTACAAGCAGTTCAACGCCGGTGAGATCATCGTCGTCGATGTCGAACCGGACCCCGACAAGCCGGACAAGCAGCGATTCACGTTCACCGCCGTCGAGGGCTTCGTCCCGCCGTCAGCCGTCGAGTTGGCGACCACCGCCACCATCGACGACATCGGTGAGATCCCAACCGTCGACTGACGAACGAGCTCAGACAAAACGCGCCGCGGCTGCCGCCCAGGGTGGCTCGCGGGGCCGTTCGTGGGCGCTGCGATCGAAGCGCTGGTAGGGCAGTGGCGGCAACGCTCGGGCAGGACTTTCGGCCCTGGAGCGGTCGCGGGGCGATGGTTACCATCATCGCAGGCGCAGTTTTTGACATCCGGGTACCACACGCGCCGCTTGGCCCACCGCACCAGGAGAATGATCCATGCCCCGCTCCGCCACCGTCATTCGCAAAATCGTCGCCGCCGCTGTCGGTCTCGGTCTCTTGCTGGTTCCCATGTCGTCGTCAGCGTTTGCAGCGCCAACTGCCCCGTCGGGGCTGACCGCCACCTTCGGCCCCGGCGGCGTGACGCTGGCCTGGACCGACAACGCATCCGACGAGACCGGTTACTCCATCGAGCGTTGTGTGGGAGCCGGGTGCACCGCTTTCGGCGAGATTGCCACCGTCGGCGCCGGAGCTACGTCGTTCACCGACAGCTACTACGCGAGCGGCGTCGACCGGTACCGCGTGCGCGCCTTCGGCACCACCGGGTACTCGTCCTTCTCGAACATCGCCGAGCAACTGCTGTTCAGCATCAACGAGGTCTTCCCGGTCATCTCGGCAGGCCCTGCCAATGGCCCCGCTGTGCTCACCGTCACGTTCGACGGATCGGCGACAACTGCCGTCAATGGCCCGATCTCCAGTTACGCCTGGTCGTTCGGCGACAACGCGACGGCGACGGGGGCGGTGGTCACCCACACCTATACAACGCCTGGCGTGTATGCCGCCTCGCTGCGCGCCACTGCAAGTCCGTTCAATGCCGCCGACAGCACCGCAGTGATCATCACCGTCACGGCACCGCTCCTCGTGGCGCCGAGCGACCTGGTTGCAACCGCCCCTGTTCGTGGGCAGGTCCGTCTCGCGTGGACCAAACCGGTGAGTTCGGCCACCTCGCTGACCCTCGAACGCTGCAAGGGCCCGGGGTGCAAGTCGTTCAGCCGAATCGCAGTCGTCGGCACATCGGCGACCAGCTACACCGACACGACCGTCAAGCGTCACACGACGTACCGGTATCGGCTCGCCGCCTCGGACGTGACGGGAACGGTGTACTCGAACACTGCTCTTGCTGTGCCGGGCTGACGGCGGCGCTGGCGTCCGACGGCGGATTCATCGTGACGATCGCCGGGTTGCACGATCGGCCCACCGTTGCGCGTTGGTCACAATTGCGACGCCGAGCAAGATGATCGGGAGTGCCACCAACAAATTGGCACTGAGCCGTTCGTCGGCGAGCAGCGCTCCGAGCATGACGGCGATGACCGGGTTCACATAGGCGTAGCTCATCGCCAGCGAGGCCCGCACGTGAGCGATCAGGTAGGTGAACGCCGAAAAGGCGATCACGGAACCGAACACCGTCAGGTAGGCGAGGGCGAGCCCGCTGCGCATACTCGGGATGCCTATCGACTCGCTGGTGACCAACGACAGGGCCATGAACGCCACGGCGGCGGCGGCCATCTCGACCACCGGAGCCATTCCACCGACCGGCATGTCGAATCGGCGGCTCAAGGTCGAGCCGAGACTCCAGTTGAAACAGGCGAAGAACACGAGGGCGATCCCAGCCGACGTTCCGTCCAGCCCTCGGTCCGCCATCAGAACCGCGACGCCAGCGAGTCCGAACGTCATTCCGACCCATTCGGCCCGCTTCGGCCAGATCCCTGACAGGCCACCCCACAAGGACATCAGCATCGGTTGGACGGCGATCAACGTGGCGATCATTCCCGAGTCGACGCCTTGGTCCTCGGCCAGCGTCACCATCCCAACCCCACCGATCAGGAGCAGGATCCCGACGACCGTGGCATTGCGAATCTGAGGACGAGTCGGCATCTCGGTCCGGCCTCGAACAATCAGGAACAACACGACCGAGGCAACCGAGAATCTGCATCCCTGCATGAAGAACGGCGGCAGCGTTTCGAGGCCGAACCGAATTGCGAGGTAGGTCGAACCCCAAATCACCCACACCGCTCCGAGCGCGAGCGCCGTCAGCATCCAGGTACGGCGATGGGCCACGACGGCGTCCGGCATGATCGGCTCGGTCACGGTCGAACGCATGGATCTCAGTCTCGCAACCGTTTGCCGGTTTCAACAGGTGCTGGCGATACCCGGCGGGAGCACGTTGGCGACCGGGCGCCAACGAACGGGCAACCGGTTGCCTGATCACAATCCCGCCCGTGACCAGGCAATCGGCAACGCAACCGTCGAGGACTACCGAGTCAGCAGGTTGGCGCCAGAGTTTGCGTCGATCTCGTACGAGTTCTCGACATCGGCGTATGGTGCCCAGAATTCACCGCGCGCCGGGTCGTAGACGTGCAGTTGAGTGCCCTCGATCGTGCTGTCCGACGAGATCCCGGTGATCACGATGTAATGCCCGGGGATACCAACCATGACCGGACCGCTGTTCGACAACATCTGGTACCACCCGTCGGGTCCCATGCACACGCCACCCGGCATCGTGAGCCCGAGTTCACTCGCGATCCGGTTCATCTCCGGCTCATCCGCTCCATCGCCGCCGGCGTCACCGACCCGGCTGACGACGTCCTCCTCGCTGGTGTCGAGCAACATCGCGCTGCTCGCCGCCCAGCACGTGTTGCTGGTCGACTGCATCACGAGATTGACGGTGGTGTCGTAGTCGAACCGTTCCCCGCCCGACTGACTCTCCTCGTAGGTACCGCTTTCGCTGCCCGGAGTCGACGATCCGCTGCCGGAGCCGCCTCCGCTCTCATTGCCTGCCGGTGGATCTTCGCCCTCGATCTCGCTCGCTTGGGTGAGCGAACTCCACGTCTTGGGGCCGACGATGCCGTCGACTTTGAGTTGACGTCCGTACGCATCGAAATTGTTCTCCTGATATTGGCGGACGGCGGCCTCGGTGCGTTCACCGAAGACGCCATCGGTGTCGCCCGGGTCGTAGCCGTACTGCTTGAGATAGTCCTGCAGGTAGGCGACCCACTCGGCGTCGTTGGATCCTTGTTGCAGTTGCGGTTCACCAGACATGTTGATTCTCCTGTGATGAGGGTTTGCGCTCAAACCTACGAATCAACGAAGCGACCGACAAGACACCCGCGCACCTCCCGAACGTGCACAATTCGAGTACCGGGAGGGCAAGCCGCCATCAACGTCTGAGCGCTGGCCGATCAACGGATCGTCAGGCGATTGTCAACCAGTCGTGAAGCAGGTGTTCAGCCGCGTGCTGCTTGGATGGCGGCCCACACTCGCTCCGGGGTGCATGGCATATCGACGTGTGTCACACCGAGCGGAGCCAGGGCGTCGCACACCGCATTTTGAATGGCCGGCGTCGAACCGATCGTCCCCGACTCGCCGATCCCCTTGGCGCCGAGCGGGTTACGCGGGCTGTCGGTCTGCGTATTCGAGGTCTCGAAGCTCGGAAGTTCTGCTGCGGAAGGCACCGTGTAGTCGAGCAGGGATGCGGTGACCGGATTGCCGATGTCGTCGTAACGGACCCATTCGTACAGTGCCTGGGCGGCACCTTGCGCGATGCCGCCATGCTGTTGGCCCCTGACGAGCATCGGGTTCAGGATTCGCCCGCAGTCGTCGACCGCGATATGCCGCAGCATCGTGACCTTGCCCGTCTCGGTGTCGACCTCGACCACGGACACGTGCGCGCCGAACGGGAACGTCGAGTTGGTGCCGTCGAAGTCGAGTTCATGGCGCAGAGTTCCGGCCTCGACGCCATCCGGCAACTTCGAGGCGTCCTTCGAAGCGGCGGCGAGCTCTGCCCACGACACCGACTTGGTCGGTGTCCCCGCAACGTGCAGCGCACCATCGCCGACGACGACGTCTTCCGCCGATGCTTCGAGCAGGTGGGCAGCGATCTTCTTGGCACGATCGAGCACTTCGGTCGATGCGAGGAAGATCGCCGAACCGGCGGTCTGCAGCGAACGCGAGCCAAGCGTGCCCGAACCACGGGGAACCCGAGCCGTGTCGGAGTTGACCAGCTTGATCTGCGCCATCGGGATGCCGAGCACCTCGCTGGCGAGCATCGCAAACGCGGTGGCGTGGCCCTGTCCGTGGACCGACGTGCCAGCGAACACGGTGGCCGAGCCGTCGTCTTCGATCTCGCAGGCGCCCCACTCGATGTGGAGCCCCACCGGCGCCGTGACCTCGACGTAGGCCGACACGCCGATGCCCAGCGCGAGCTTGTCGCCGGCGGCACGACGACGAGCTTGCTCGGCGCGTAACTCGGTATAACCCGACGCGGCCAGCGCGGCGTCGAGCGACTTCTCGTACTCGCCCGAGTCGTATGCGCCGCCGGTGCTCGTGGTCAGCGGAAACCTGTCGGGCCTGATGAAATTCTTGCGTCTGATCTCTGCCGGATCCATCCCGATCTTGGCGGCGGCGATGTCGATGACGCGCTCGATCAACTGCGTCGCCTCCGGGCGTCCGGCGCCTCGGTACGCGCCAACCGTCGTGTTGTTCGTGATCACGGCGCGTGTGGCGAACTTGACCTTGTCGATGTCGTAGACACCGACAGCCATCATCTGGGTCAACATCGGCAGGATCGCTCCGATTGCCGGGTACGCCCCGGCCGCGGCGGTGACGTCGCCCTCCAAGCCGGTGAACGTTCCATCGTTCTTGACACCCAACTTGGCAGTCATCACGTAGTCGCGTCCGTGCACCAACGACACCATGTCTTCCCCACGCGTCTCGGCCCACTTGACGGGCTGACCGAGCTTGCGAGCGGCCGCTGCCGTGACGAGGTACTCGACATAGACGGCGGCCTTCGGGCCGAACCCACCGCCGACCCAGGGGCACACGACTCGGAGTTCTGAACCCTCCATGCCGAGACTGCCGGAGATCGCGGCGTGGGCGCCGTGCGGGGCCTGATGGGAGATCCAACAGGTCAAGGTGCCATCCGATTGAGGTTCGGCCAAGATGCCGTTGTTCTCCATCGGAGCGCCGGCCAGCCGCTGGCTGACCATCGTCAGCTCGACGATCTCGTCAGCACCTTCGAACGGGTCGACGTCGGCTCCGTGCTCGGTGCCGAAGCACACGTTGGAGCCATGGGCGGGAAACAGGATCGGCGCATCTGCGGCGAGACCGTCGGCAGCGGTGACGATCACGGGAAGCGATTCGATGTCGACCACCACCATCTCGGCTGCATCAGCGGCTTGGGCCTTCGACGTGGCCACGACAGCAGCAATGACGTCACCCACGAACCGAACCGTCTCTCCAGCGAAGACCGGCCGATTCAGCGTGTCGGGCATCATCGCGAACCCTTGGAAACTCGGGATTCCGAGATCATCGCCGCCGGCGTGGTAGACGGCGATCACGCCCGGAGCCTGCTCGGCTTCGCTGACGTCGACCGACAGCACTTTGCCGTGGGCGACACCTGAACGCACGAACGACACATGCAGGAGTCCGGCCGGTTGCAAGTCATCGAGATATTTGCCCTCACCCGTCAGCAGTGTCGGGTCCTCCAGACGCTGAACGGCATTTCCCAGAATCGATCCTGCTGTGGCCATGAGATTCCCCTACCAATGGTTGATGCGAGCGGTTGATGCGAGCGGTTGATTCGCGGAGCCCCCTCCGCGATGTCAGCCCCCAAAGATTTAGCACGAAACGAGGGTCGGTGCGACATCGAGCCGACCCCTCGTCGAGCCGATCGAGTGATCAAGTCGGACGGTCGTGGTGACGACAGATAAGCATGGGACTTGAGACGGCGATACTCATGGAGACACGCGCTCGCGGCGCCGGCCTGCGAGTCGGCAACTCGCTGCGCTGGCTGACGGTGCGCGGACATCTCGATCCGGTCGTTCAACGCGAGGCGCCGGCTGAGATCGTGGAGGCGCTCGAGCAACTCCACAGCTCGCTCGGCGGCGACCGTCGCGCCCTCGCCCGCAAGAAGATGGGTTCGATTCGACCCGATCTGATCGTCGCCTCGACCGGACAACTCATCGAAATCGACGAGGTCGAACACTTCACGACGGCGCGCTTGGCAACGCTCGGGGCGTATTCGGCGAGGATTCCGTTCGGGTTCTCGATCGACGACTACCGCTCATTGATCGAGACCTGGAAGGCCAAGGCCAACACCGTCTTCACGCAACGTTGGAGCCCCGACTTCGACTTCGTCGGTGGACGACGGGCGCAACGGGCCTACTACGACGCCCTCAAAGACTGGCTGGCGCCGACCTTCACCGGCCTGCCCCTGCTGCGTGTGGCCATCCCCGATGGTGACATCGGGACGGCATCCGGGCGACTGCTCGGCTCGCTCGCCGCCTGACCACCGCGATTACCGTCGCGGCTCGTGAACCGAGTTGCAGTCCTGCCCGGAGCCGGCTCCTACGTCGGCCCACCACTTGCCCGCCTGCTCGCATCGCGTGGCCACGACCTCGTGCTCGGCGACGCTGCCCCAGAACTGGTCGACGAACTTCGTGCAACGGGCGCAGCGGTCGAAGTCGTCGAAGGCCTTGGCGATCTTGCGGTTGCAGAGCCGTGGTACCGCTTGGTCCGTGCCGCCCTCGAACGGTTCGGTCACATCGACTCGGCGGTGGCGTCCACCGGAGCGATCGTGACCGGTCGCTTTCTCGGCGCTACGAGTGAACAGTTCCAGCAGGTGTTCGACGGATGCATGTTGGCGCCGTTTCATTTCATGCAGGCCGTCCTGCCGACGATGATCGAACGGGGAGATGGCCAGATCCTGGTGATCACGAGTGCCAGTGCGGCGAGAACAACGCCCGGCGCGCCGCTGTATTCGGCGGCAAGGGCGGGAGCCACGCATCTGGTTCGCAACGTTGCCGACGAGGTGGCGCGAGACGGTGTCCAGGTCAACGCCGTCGGTACCAACTTCATGGACTTCCCCGCCTTCATCCGCGCGACGGGTGCGCAGGATCCGGTGGTACGAGCGAAGCTCGAGTCGCGCGTGCCACTCGGTCGGCTCGGCACGATGGACGAGTTCGCCCACTTCTGTGCGCCGTTCGTCGACGGCACGAGCCGCTTCACGACCGGTCAGTTCGTGGCGTACGCCGGCGGATGGGCCTGAACCTGCGGGTGATCGTCCGCCACTGGGTGAACCCAGACGTGCATGGGGGATTTCCCCGATAGCGCCGCCACGGTGAATCGTTCATCGTGATGTCATGTTCAACACCGCAGTGCACTGGTACGCCGCTCACGCCGCAATCCTCCTGACCGTCCTCGTCGTTTCGATGATCGTCATGGAAAAGATCCGCCGTCGTGCCGACGGAGCGGATCATGAGCACGAATCGACCGCCACCTCGATCACCTCGGGGCTCGCTTTCCTGGCCGTCAAGATGATCGTTTCCAAGCTGGCCTTCGCCACGCTGGCGCTGGTTGTCTACGACCGCTTCCGTGTGTTCGATCTCGATCTCGCCAATCCGCTCGTCTGGATCGGTGTGTTCGTGTTGCGTGACTTGATCTACTACTGGGTCCATCGCGCCGAGCACCGGCTCCGGTTGCTGTGGGCTTCGCACATGATCCATCACTCGCCCGAGTCGATCGGATTCACCACCGCCGTTCGGGTCCCGTGGATGGAAGCGATCTACAAGCCGTGGATCGGCCTGTGGGTTCCGCTGATCGGGTTCAACCCGGTCGCTTTCATCGCCCTCGACGTCTTGGCTGCAACGATCGGTCAGCTCTATCACACCGAATCCGTTCGCCGACTTCCTGTCGTGGAGCAGTTGTTCGTCACGCCGTCCGCCCACCGCGTGCACCACGGTTCGAACCCGGAGTACATCGACAAGAACTTCGGTGCCGTGCTGATCGTCTGGGACAAGTTGTTCGGAACCTTCGAACGAGAAGTTGCTCCCGTGGTGTACGGGATCGGCGCCAAGCAGCGGATCGACACACCGTTCAAAGCGCTGGTGGGCGGCTTCCCAGCGCTCGTTGACGACCTGCATGCGATCCCGTCCAAGCGTGCACGAGTGCGCTTCGCCTTCACGCCTCCCACCTGAGAGCGAGCTACCTGAGAGCGTCCGGTCCGAGTACGCCCTCGTCCGGCGACGGTTCGGATCGGCGATCGAGGCGCAAGATCTCGTGGAGCGGGTCGTCGATCGGGTTGTCAGGCACGAGCTCACCTCTGACCTCGAGCCGAAAGCCCGCTCTCAAGAGCGCTCGCCATGACGCGTGGTTGCCAGATACGACCGGGACAATGATGCAGGTGGCAACCGGGTCGGTTCGCCAGATCCGTTCACAGAACGCATCGATCATCGCCGTGCCCCAACCCATCCCGAGCCGTTGCGGGTCGCCAATCAGGTAGTCGATCGTGACCGCACCAACGGGCACCTCGAGCAACTCCTGGAGTTCCTCGCGGTACTCGGGGTAGGCGTCGAAGTGCGAGTACTGCACGAGCCCGAACGGCTCCCCGTCGAACAGCGCGAGGTGGTCCTGACTGGGTTCGACGCCGTCGACCGTCGGACCGAAGTCGCGTTCGACCGCGTCGGGCGTGAATTCGTGGTTCCACCAGCGAGCGACGTGGGGCTGCGCCAGCCAGTCGGCCAACAGCGCGAAATCACTGCGGACCACGCGACGGAAACTGATCGGTCCGACTCGTGGGGCGCCAGAAATCGACCGCACGCCGTCGATGCTAGAACGACGATGCTGGAACGACGACGCCGAATCGACCGTCCGGATCGCTTCGTCCTGATCGTCGGCGATACATTACGGTGACTGATCTGACAACACTGTCAACTTTGCTGGCTGCGGCCGGCGCCACCGGAGGAACCATGACGAGCACGACTGCTCCCCAGATCCCGCTCGTCGAATACCTGGTGATCGACGACGGCCCTGCCCACCTGGTGGCCAACGAGTGCACAGCGTGCGGGGCTCGCTACTTCGATCGTCGCAATGCATGCGCGGGGTGTTTCGGGACCGACTTCCGCCAGGTGTCGGTTGCCGCCGACGGGATCCTGCGATCGTTCACGATCGTTGCGTTTGCAGCACCTGGGGTCGAAGTGCCGTTCGTGGCCGGCATCGTCGACTGCGACGGAACCAGTGTGCGAGCCAACGTGATCCACTGCCCGCCCGATCCAGAGCACGTGCAACTCGGCATGAAGGTCCGGCTGGCGACGTACTCGATGGGAGTCGACGCCAACGGCACGGAAGCAATCGGTTTCGGGTTCGAACCGGCCAACTGAATCGATCACGCCCGACATCAGCCTCACCAACCGGACATCCGACATCTGAAATCCGCCGGCATCGACCAGGCGACATGTGAAAGCAACGAAGGGAACCCACCATGAGCGCAAGTGACGACATCTGGATCCTGGGGATCCACATGACCAAGTTCGGCAAGCACTTCGACAAGGACATCGTCGACCTCGGAGCCGAAGCGATCTTCGGCGCCCTGGCCGATGCAGGCGTGACGATGCGCGACATCGGCGTCTTCGCAGCGGGCAATCTGCTCGGTGGCGGAGGCATCGGTCAGCAACTGCAAAAGCAGGTCGGCCAAACCGGGATCCCGGTCTTCAACGTGTCGAATGCGTGCGCCACCGGCGCCACCGCCCTCCGGACGGCGATCATGGCGATCAAGGCCGGGGAAGCCGACTTCGGACTCGCTTGTGGTGTCGAGAAGCTGGCAGGCGCCGGCTTGCTCGGTGCCGGCGGCCAATCGAAACAGGCCGGCGACGAGTGGTCGCCATCCGGTCGTTACGGCGCAGTCGCACCCGTCGACGGTCGGATCGGGACCGAGACGATGCCTGGCGTGTTCGCCCAGATCGGGATGGAATACAACCACAAGTACGGCGGCGCCACGTTCGAAGTGTTCGCCAAGATCAGCGAGAAGAACCACAGCCACTCGACGCTCAATCCGCTCGCCGCCTACAGCAAGGCGATGTCACTCGAACAAATCATGGGTGACGTCATGATCGCCTACCCCAACACACGCCCGATGTGTTCCGCGAACTGCGACGGAGCGGCCGCTGCGGTCGTGGTCAGCGGCGCCAAGCTCAAGACCCTCTCGTTGGAACAGCAACGCCGTGCAGTCAAGGTTTCTGCGTCGATCCTCACGAGCGACCCCTGGCAGGAAGCCTGCCAGGTGCTGCCCGACGTCAACACGCTGACCCGCAGCGCCGCCAAGCAGGCGTACGAGCAGGCCGGAATCGGCCCGGCCGACCTCGATCTGGTCGAGCTTCACGACTGCTTCGCGACCGCCGAGTTGGTGCACTACGACAACTTGATGCTGTGCGACGAAGGCGACGCCGTCAACTTCTTCAACTCCGGTGCGACGTGGCGGACGGGGACGACCCCGGTCAACGTGTCCGGCGGCCTGCAGTCGAAGGGTCACCCGATTGCGGCAACCGGGATCGCCAACATCTGGGAAGTCTGCCAACACGTTCGCGGTGAAGGCGGCCCGCGTCAGATCGAAGGCGCCAAGGTCGGCCTCGCTCACGTGATCGGTCTCGGTTCGGCATGCGGTATCCACATTCTCGAGAAGGCCGCTGCGTAATGGCCGAGGCCGGTCGACCGCGACGCACGGTCGACCAGATGGTCGCTGAGGCCAAGACCCGGATCGAAGAACTCTCGGTCGAACAGTTGCAAGCCGAAATCGCCGGCGGCGACGTGACTATCGTCGACATACGAGACGTACGCGAGCGTTGGGAGCGGGGCGCGATTCCTGGCGCGATCTCTGCCCCGCGAGGCATGCTCGAATTCTGGTTCGACCCCGAGAGCAAGTATTTCCGACAGGGTTACCAGTTCGACACCCGCTACGTCGTGTACTGCGCCGCCGGCGGCCGGTCGGCGCTGGCAGCCGATGTGTTGCAGGACCTCGGCTACGACAACGTTGCCCACCTCACGGTGGGCTTCAATGGATGGGTGGCGGCCGGTGGCGCCGTCGAACCGATTGAACCGGACAAGAAGTGGACGCAAAGGAATGCCGACTGATCCGATTGCCGATTTCGCCGGATTGACCGCCGTCGTCACCGGTGGCGGCACGGGGATGGGCCGCCAACTCGCCTGCCGGCTCGCAGCAGAGGGATGCCACGTCGCCATCTGCGATGTGTCGCAGCACAACATGGACGAGGCTGCATCGCGCGCCCTCACCGGAGCGCCGGCCGGCACTCGCGTGACGACGTTCATCGCCAACGTCGCTGAACGTGAAGCCCTCGACGCGTTCGCGATCCACGTGGCGGCGACGTTCGACACCGATCGAATCAACCTGCTGTTCAACAACGCCGGGATCGCCGGTGGTGCCAGCGTCGTCGATCAGGACGAAGCCAACTGGGATCGAGTGTTCGGCGTGTGTTGGGGTGGTGTGCTCAACAGCACGCGCGCATTCCTGCCGATGCTGAAGGCATCGGATCGCGGTCACGTGATCAACACCAGCAGTATCAACGGGATGTGGGCATGTCTCGGGCCGTATGGTGCCCACACCGCATACAGCGCTGCCAAGTTCGCCGTCAGAGGCTTCACCGAGGCATTGATCGTCGACTTTCGTATCAACGCCCCTCACCTCACGGCGTCGGTGGTGATGCCAGGTCACATCGGTACGTCGATTGCGAGGAACTCGTACCTGGAGATGGGCGTCGACCCGAAGGATCTGCACGATGAATTCATCGACCAGTTGAGAGTCGACCTCGCCAAACGCGGGCTCGACCTCTCGGGCGCGTCGGACGAGGATCTCCGCAACCTCGTGGCGTTACGAATCGACGTCTTCGAGAATGCCGCACCAACCACCGCAGACCAGGCAGCGGCGATCATTCTCGACGGCGTTCGGCGAGGAGCGTGGCGGATTCTCGTCGGCGACGACGCGCACGCCCTCGACCGACTGCTCCGTGAATGCCCCGAGCTGGCCTACACCGAGGAGTTCCTCGCCGTGTTGAGTGCGGATGGTCACTTCAGCGGTCTGATCGCGTAATCACGAACGGGACCAACGCAGCAAGGCCGATGTCACGATCCACCGAGTTGACGATGTGTCAACATGGCGGTGATGCCCGATCTGATCGAACGATTCAAAGCGGGAGACCCAGAAGCCGTACGACTCGTGTATCGGGAACACGCAGGCGCCGTACACACCGTCGCCCGTTCGATCGTGCACGACCGTGAGCTTGCAGCAGAGGTCGTCCAACAGACGTTCGTCAAGGCATGGCAGGCGGCGAAGCGTTTCGAGGGCAACCGGGAATTGGCGCCGTGGCTGTACTCGATCGCTCGCCGCACAGCAATCGACATGTTACGTGTCGAGTCCAAACCAACCCGCGGCGGTCACGAGCCGGAAACGGACGTGGGAGTGATCCCGATGACGTTCGAACGAACGTGGGAGCGATTCGAGATACGTCGGGCGATCGACGCGCTTCCACCAGCTGAACGCGAGGTGATCCGGCGTTCACACGTGATGGGATTCAGTCATGAGGAGATCGCCGCCCAACTGCAGATCCCGGTCGGCACGGTGAAGTCTCGATCAGGGCGGGCTCACAAGCGTTTGGCGGCAGCACTCGCGCACCTCACCGCGAACCAATCACCGTCAAGCGGCGTACAGCAGGGTGAGGACAGACGATGAGTGACCACTTGGATTCCGAACAGGACCCAAGCGCTGAGGAGTTGGCAGTGCTTGAGGTGCTCCTGTCGCGCCCGGAGCTGTGGGACGACCCACCCGCCGGCCTGGAGGACTCGATCGTGACTGCGATCATCGCCGAGGCGGCGTCCGACGGCTACGTGGCGGCACCCACTGCGCTCACCGACCGTCGAGCAAATCGGCGAACGAAGCTGAGGATCTGGGTGGGTGCGGCAGCGGCGGCAGTGGTCGTGGTGGTCGGCGTGACGATCGCCACACGAGGATCCGACGACGCCACGGTTGCGGACGGACTGACGATGCTCACCGGAACCGATCTCGCCCCGACCGCCTCCGCCTCGGTGACGACGACAGCGACGCCGGCCGGGCTCAAGATGATCCTCGCCACGTCGGGACTCGGAGCAGCCCCCGAGGGCTTCATGTACGAGGCGTGGGTCGGCAACGGTTCGATCCGAGTCAGCGCGGGAACGTTCCACCTCAAGGGTGGAGAGGGACCGATCGCATTGTGGGCAGGCGTCGACGACCCATCGTTCGATCAGTTGTCGGTGACATTGGAACCGATCGACGGCATCGCCGAGTCGAGCGGGCAAGCCGTCCTGCGGGGTCACATCGCGTTCGATTGAGGCAGGCTGCTCCCAGTCCGCTCAGGTCAGCAGCCGAGTGTCGTCGATGAACGCGCCGAGCGACTGCACGAAGCGATCCGCGTGGCTGACGTGGGGGAAGTGACCGGCGCCGTCGAACAGTTCGAGTCGCCCGCCCGGCATCGCCTGGTGAGCGGCGTGGGCGTGGGCGACCGGGATGATCCGATCATCGGTTCCCCACAGGATCAGGCTCGGCCGCTGGCCGGCCAGGTACAGGCGGTCGCCGGCATCAACTCGTTGCCCACGATGATCGATGACGGCGCGCACGGTCTGGATGAAGGTGCGGCGTGGTTCCGGCTCGGACAGGGTCGCCATCGCCCGCCAGGTCTGTAGCAGGGTTACGTTCGGCTTGAGGCCGATCCCACGCGCCCATGATCCGAGGGTGGAGCCTGCGGCGATCACGCGTCGGTGTGCGAGCAGCGGGATCACGAGTTCGGAGCCGGGGAGCGCAGCAGCACGGAGTGCCATGGTGACCTCGGCACCGAGGCCACCGCTCGACACGAGCACGAGCCGCTCACACCTTCCGGGGTACTGGTAGGCGAACTGCAAGGCGACGCCACCGCCGTAGGAGTGCCCGACGATCGTGGCGGACTCATGGCCGAGTCGGTCGAGCAGATCGCGCAGGTTGCTGGCGTAGGCCCCGAGCGAGTAGTCGCCCGACGGACTGTCCGAATCGCCGTGCCCAGGCAGGTCGGGCGTGACGACGGTGTATCGCGTGGCCAGTTCCGGAACCACGGCGTCCCATGAGCGCATCGTGCCGGCCAGCCCGTGGATCAGGACCACCACCGGGCCGGCGCCAACTTGGCGGTAGGCGACCTGACGACCGTGCAGGTCGGTCTGGTCGGTGGCGATCGTGTTGCTCATCTCTGCAGTATGACGTTGACAGTAACAACTGTCAACGTGTTGTGACAGTATTGACTGTCAACGTCGTGGATCGCCCGGGTTTGATTGGCTGGTTTGACTGGCTGGTTTGACTGGCTGGTTTGGTTGACTGGGTTTGGTTGACCGGGTATCGGTCGGCTACGGATGAGTGGGAGGGGATTGGTTGATGATCGCCGCGATCGAGGAGTTCGAGGTTGCCATCTATTCGTTGGCGGAGTTGGCCGAGTCGAGCGGCGTGAGTGAACGCACGATCCGCTACTACCAGGCCGAGCATTTGCTGCCGCCGCCCCGCAAGAACGGACGCGAGGCCGTCTACGGCGAGGATCATCGAGATCGGTTGGCGGTGATCGTCGAGCTGCGCGACCGCGGTCTCACCCTGCAGACCATCAGGGAACTGGTCGCCACCAGCAACCCGGCGCGGACGGTGTCGGAGTGGCTTGGTGTCGACGCCACGTTGCGAGCTCCGTGGTCCGACGATCGGCCGGCCGAGCTTGCGCACGCCGAGCTCGTGACGCTGGTTGGCCAACACGGCGACGTGCGACCCGGCCTGATCGCCGAGTTGCACGATGCCGGCTACGTCGAGTCGCGGCCCGACGGCACGTGGCTGATCCCGAGCCCGACCCTGCTCGATCATGCGCTCCGTCTGCGTCGCGCCGGCATCGACGTGGAGGTGTCGGCGATGATCCGCGATCTGCTTCGTCGTCGCCTGTCGACGGCCGTCGCCGACACGGTCAAGCTGTTGGCCGAGCGGGCGGGCGCAGGGTTTGCCGGTGGGGCCACGACGGAGGAGCTGGCGACCGCAGTGGGGGCGCTACGACCGATCGCTCGGGAGACCACGAGCGTGATCCTGGCTCAGGAAGTCGAACGGGCGCTCGCTGACCTGGTGCAGTCAGGTCCGCGCTCGCTGAAGCGCTCGCGGCGCCGCTGAACGACGGCGGGAACGACTACCAACAACCGGTCACGCCCAGTCGAGGATCACCTTGCCACATTCGCCGCTCCCGACGATCTCGAACGCTTCCTCGAACCGATCTGCTGGGAGCTGGTGTGTGATGATCGCACTGATGTCGAGTCCGCTCTGGAGCATCGCCGCCATCTTGTACCAGGTCTCGAAGATCCGCCGCCCGTAGATCCCCTGGATCTCGAGACCCTTGAAGATCACGTCATTGACGTCGAGCGTCATCGGCCCGGCCGGAATCCCCAGTACGGCGATCCGGCCTCCGTGGTTCATCGCGTCGAGCATCTGATTGAACGCCGGCTCGGCACCTGACATCTCCAACCCGACGTCGAAACCTTCCGTCATCCCCAACCCGCCCATCACCGGGGCGAGCTGCTCGGTCGATACGTCGACGACTTGCGTTGCGCCGAGCTTGCTCGCCATGTCGAGTCGGAAGCGGTTGACGTCGGTGACGACGACGTTGCGAGCTCCGATGTGGCGCACGATCGCGGTCGCCATCACGCCGATCGGTCCCGCGCCAGTGATCAGCACGTCCTCACCGACGACGTCATAGCGCAGTGACGTGTGGGTGGCGTTTCCGAGCGGGTCGAGCACGGCGGCCACGTTGTCGTCGATGTGGGCAGGCACGACGAACACGTTCTGGGCGGGGAGCACGACGTATTCGGCGAACGCGCCTTGCCTGGTGACACCGACACTGATGTGGTTGTGGCAGAACTCGCGCCGGCCGGCCTTGCAGTTGCGACAATGACCGCAGGTGATGTGACCCTCCCCTGCAACCCGCTGACCGACCTCGAGCCCGACGACGTCGGAGCCGACCTCGGTGATTTCCCCCATGAACTCGTGACCGACCACCATCGGCACGGGAATCGTCGCCTGTGCCCACGCATCCCAACGCCGGATGTGCAAGTCGGTTCCACAGATCGAGGTCTTACGGACCCGAATCAGGACGTCGTGGTCGCCGGGCGCAGGAACCTCGACTTCGTCGAGCCACAGGCCCGGTTCAGGGCGTAGCTTCACCAGAGCCTTCACGAAACGACAGCTCTCACGACAACCTTCACGACACGACCCCCATCTCACGTCCGACCCTGGTGAACGCCTCGATCGCGATCGCGATGTCGTCGTCGGAGTGAGCCGCGGACATCTGTGTCCTGATCCGCGCTCGGTCAGCCGGAACGACCGGGAACGCGAACGCAATCACGAAGAGCCCCTCGGCGAGCAGGCGATCGGCCATCTCGACCGCCGCGCGGGGGTCGCCGAGCATGACCGGGATGATCGGATGACCGGCACCGGTGAGCGTGAAACCGGCTGCCTGCATGCCATCCCGGAATCGCTGCGAATTCCGTTCGAGCTGGTGCTGGAGCTGGCCAGCCGATTGCAGCAGTTCGAGGACCCGCAGCGTCGTTGCTGCGATCGCAGGCGCCAACGAGTTGCTGAACAGGTACGGCCGGGATCGTTGACGCAACCATTCGATGATCTCGCGTCGGCCGCTCGTGTAACCGCCGGAGGCGCCACCCATTGCCTTGCCGAGTGTGCCGGTGACGATGTCGACCCGATCGACCACGCCGCAGTGTGACGGCGTCCCGCGACCGCCGGGGCCGAGCACTCCCACGGCGTGCGAGTCGTCGACCATCACCAACGCGTCGTAGCGATCGGCCAGGTCGCAGATCGCAGCAAGGTCGGCGATCACCCCGTCCATCGAGAACACGCCATCGGTGGCGATCAACCGGTACCGGGCATCCGCCGACTCTTGCAGGCGTTGCTCCAACTGGGCCATGTCATTGTTGTCGTATCGAAGCCGGCGGGCCTTGCTCAAGCGGATTCCGTCGATGATCGAGGCGTGGTTGAGTGCATCGCTGATCACGCAGTCCTGCTCGTCGAGAATCGTCTCGAAGAGTCCCCCGTTGGCATCGAAGCACGAGGAGTAGAGGATCGTTTCGTCGGTTCCGAGGAATCGGCTGAGTTCCGACTCCAGTTGTTTGTGCACGGTTTGGGTGCCGCAGATGAATCGAACCGAGGCCATGCCGTAGCCGTACGTATCGAGCGCCCGGTGGGCAGCTTCGATCACGTCGGGATGATCGGCCAGACCGAGGTAGTTGTTGGCGCACAGGTTGAGCACGGTGCGACCATCGACGAGCTCGATGTGCGACGACTGCGACGAGGCAATCACACGTTCGCGCTTGAACAACCCCTCGCCGACGAGCGCTGCGGAGCGGTGAGCCAGTTCGCCGAGCAACCGGCTCCGAGGGTCCGCGATGGGCTGCGTCTTGCCAACGGGGGCGGGGTCGATCTTCGCGTCGTTGGACATCAGCGGTTGATCCGGGGTCGCCCGGGAACGGGGGCGGATGTGGTGGGCACGACGTCATCCTACGAACACCGTGCGACGGCAGACGCACGAACGACTCGAGCGCCGGCTCGAGCGCCGCCAGGTCAGCGACATTCGACCGAACAGCGCGTGAAGGTTGCCGGCAAACCAACGTTCAGTTGACTTTCCCTTGACTCAAGTTGACTTCGAATACACCGATGGAGAGACAGCGTTCCGGATTCCCGGAGCACGTCCAGAAAGGGAGGGCCTCCGTGCGCGGATACCTCAACATCACGGCGGGAAAGGTGCTGACTGCGATGGCGTTCGTAACAGCACTCGGCGCGCCAAGAAAGTGGTAATCACATGAAGACCAATGGAATCAAGACAACCATCGCGGCAAACGGCTTTCGCGCCGGCGCCACGATCGGCACCGTGATCGCATTCATCGGTGCTTTGGGAGCCCCTGTCAAGTGGGGCTGACGGTACGTCGGAGGCGGTTGAGCATCGTCTCAATCGCCTCCGGATACCACCTCGAGATCGATGGTTTCAACCTCGTGCCGGGGTGACCCGTCATTCGACGACCACTCGGCACATCGGTCCGTCATTGCGACGGGCCTCGAGTCGGTACGACCGGAACGGGATGCTGTGGCGACCGTCCCCCGTCGCGTATTGACCGACCCTCGCCGCCATCGCACTCGCCAACGCGGTTCGGCCGCGATCGGTCAGGATCTCGAGCGTTGGTCCCCAGGGCGTTGCTGACGTCTGGGCGAGAAAGAACACTTCGAAGTCGGTGATCTCGACGGTGTGTTCGAGCAACGTCACGTCGACGTGCTCGAAGCCGGCCGACCTCGCCGCGGAACGAAGCAAATCGTCGGCGTTCGATGGCGTCGCTCGCTGCACCGAACCGAGCAGTGACGGATCGAGCCCCGCCAGCAGTTCGAGTTGGTTCTCGATGTAGGGGTTGTGACCCGGTGTCGCCCAGACGGTTGCAATCAGCACCCCTCCCGGTCGGAGCACACGTCGCACCTCCGACATCGCCGCCACGGGGTCGGGAAAGAACTGGAACCCCTGCTGACAGATCACGTGACTGAACGTGTCGTCGTCGAACGGCAAACGATCACACGGTGACTCCACCCACTCGACGTCGCCACCGACACTGACGCGTGCGACCTCCAACATGGCGGCGTTGATATCGGCACCAACCACCCTGCCGTTCGGCGCCACCAGCAACGCCGCGTGGCGGGCAACCAGCCCCGTCCCGCATGCGAGGTCGAGCACGACATCGCCAGCACGGATCATCGCTCCTTCGGCCAGCAGGCGGGCCGATCCGTCCATGAACATGCGCGACGACGACTCGTACGCTTCGGCCTGCCTACGAGCGAGTTGGAATCCCTCGGGCATCAAGCCCTCCGTTCAGTTGCGAGGACCGATGATCCGAGACCGTCGATGCGGGCGATGGGCAACACCGTGGCCGGTTCACGATCCCGCTTCGGCACGTTGCGTTGCGGGTGGTCGAATACGCCATCTCGCTCAGCAGGTGTCGCACAATACGTGCCGCTCAGTACGTGTGGGTGGCCGGGCCGGTGTCGGCGGTCTCGCCGAGCACCGCCAGGAGAGCATTCAGCAGGCCGCTGGCACCGAATCGAAACGTTTGCGGCGTCACCCAACCGGTGCCCATCACGCGTTCGGCCAACTCGATGTAGCGGGCAGCGTCGTCGGCGGTGCTGATCCCCCCGGACGGTTTGAGCCCGACCGGATGATCGGTTGCGGCAATCGCTCGCAACATCACCTCGGCCGCTTCCAACGTCGCCGAGACCGGTGACTTGCCTGTTGACGTCTTGATGAAGTCGGCGCCGTGTTCGATTGCGAATCGCGCCGCATCCCCCACCGTTGCGAGATCACTCAACTCCCCGGACTCGAGGATCACCTTCATCGTCGCCGAACCCTGGGTGACCGCCCGCACCATGTCGAGCACCTCGGCTGCGCGCCGCAGGTCACCGGACGCGAACTGGCGAAACGGGAGGACCACATCGACTTCATCGGCGCCGTCATCGAGCGCCCGCGAGGCCAGCACTCCAACCGCGAACGGACGTTCGTCGCCAGTCGGGAAGTTGACGACCGTCGCGACCACAACGCCGGAGCCCGACAACGCCTGAGCAGATTGTGCGACGAAGTCGGGCCAGACGCACACTGCAGCTGTCTGGTACCGATCGGCTCGCTCGCACAGCATCTGGATATCGGCCGCAACGCAATCGTTGGCCAGGTTGGTCAGGTCGACCAGCGAGATCGCCAACTCCGCAAGCCGACGATCCATCTCAGCCTCAATCCCAAATCGCTTGGTGGGTTTCGGCGTCGAAGAAATGCAGATTCTCGGTCGAAACCGCGATCGTGGCGTCTTCGCCGACTCGCACGCGTGAACGCGGGTGGAAGCGCCCGACGGCATTGGCCTTGTCG
This sequence comes from Ilumatobacteraceae bacterium, assembly GCA_043773365.1. Classification (GTDB taxonomy): domain Bacteria; phylum Actinomycetota; class Acidimicrobiia; order Acidimicrobiales; family Ilumatobacteraceae; genus Ilumatobacter. The sequence continues at coordinate 1,007 of JAYVFI010000005.1, read as the reverse complement.
GCGCCACCTGTCTCATCCGGCGCATCGGGGTCGCCGGAGTCGACTTTCGCCGCGTCGAGTGTGAAGTGGACCATGATCTCGGAACCGAGCGCTTCGATCAGGCGGACCGGCGCCGTCAACATCTGGTCGGCAGGCACGTTGCCGGCGTGCCCCGAGTCTTCGAAGTCTTCTGGTCGAATACCGACGACGACGTGCCTGCCGTCGTAACCACGCAGGGCCGGCCGCGAAGCGAGCACGGCCGGAGGGACGTGCAATTCGTGGCTACCGAGCTTGACGGTTGCGCCGCTGCCGTCCACCGCCAACGCCGAGCTGTACAGATTCATCGAAGGCGAACCGATGAAGGCCGCCACGAAGACATTGACCGGACGGTCGTACAGGTCCTGCGGGGTCGCCACTTGCTGCAGATAGCCGTCTTTGATCACCGCCACTCGATCGCCCATCGTCATCGCCTCGACCTGGTCGTGGGTGACGTAGAACGTCGTGACACCAAGACTGCGTTGCAGTGCCGCAATTTCGGCGCGCATCTGGACACGCAACTTGGCGTCGAGGTTCGACAGCGGCTCGTCCATCAAGAACGCCGACGGCTGGCGGACGATGGCGCGACCCATCGCAACTCGTTGACGCTGACCGCCGGAGAGCTGACCGGGTTTGCGATCGAGCCACGTCGTGAGCTCGAGCACGTCGGCCGCCTTGCGGACCCGCTGGTCGATCTCGTCTTTCGGAACCTTGGCCAACTTCAGGGCGAAGCCGATGTTGTCGTAGACCGTCATGTGCGGATACAGCGCGTAGTTCTGGAACACCATGGCGATGTCCCGCTCCTTCGGCGCCACATTGTTCACCACCCGCCCGCCAATGGCGATCTCGCCGCGGGTGATGTTCTCCAGCCCGGCGATCATCCGCAACAGCGTGGACTTGCCGCAGCCGGACGGGCCGACGAGCACCATGAACTCGCCGTCCTCGATCGTCAGCTCCACGGCGTCGACGGCTCGCACCCCGTTGGGGTACAC
>JAYVFI010000004.1:0-8793 GCA_043773365.1 Ilumatobacteraceae bacterium | reverse complement strand
CATTTCATTGACGAGCCATCCGGTGTGCGCGAGAGTTTCGCCCATGCACGACTTCGAGCTACTCGTCTGTGACACCCCGCTCCCGTCGCCGTTCCGGGTCGACGAGCCAACCGCCCCACCGCTTCGCGTCGGAGCGGTGCAGTGCGCCTGGCACCCCGACCCGGCCGAACATGCCGATGTCCTGCGACGCGGCGTTGCGCTGGCGGCCGAAAACGGTGCGCGCGTGATCTTGTTGCAGGAGCTGACCTTGTCGCCGTACTTCTGCGTCGACGCCGACGTGCCCGATGCGCTCGCACGATTCGGTGAGGACATCGAAACCGGCCCCACGGTGGGACTGGCGCGAGAACTCGCCGGCCAACACGGGATCTTCGTCCATGCCTCGTTGTACGAGCGCACGCCGGATGGCCACGGCTTCAACACGGCGATCTGTGTCGATGCCGATGGGCAGCTCCTGACGCGTACGCGCAAGACCCACATTCCGGAGTTCCCGTACTATCACGAGGATCGTTACTTCGAACCCGCCGGAGTCGACGCCGCGGTGGTGACGGTCGCAGGGTCTCGGTTCGCGTTCCCGACGTGCTGGGATCAGTGGTTCCCCGAGTTGGCGCGGTCACTCTCGCTCGATGGGGCCGAGGTGATCGTGTACCCGACTGCAATCGGCAACGAACCGCAGGCACCCGAGGCCGACACACAGCCGATGTGGCGGCAGATGATCGCCGCCAACGGCTTGGCGAACTCGACGTTCATGATTGCGATCAACCGAATTGGCACAGAGGGCGAGCTGACGTTCTACGGCTCGTCGTTCATCTCCGATCCGTACGGACGTGTGCTCGTCGAGGCTTCGCGAGACCGCCCGACCGTGCTCGTCGCCGACCTCGACCTCGCACAACGCGACGAAGCGCTCACCTTCGGGCTGCTCTACACGCGCCGACCCGACCGTTACCAGCGGCTCCAGACGAGATCGGATCTCGGCCGCCCGAGCGCCCCCCACCTCACCATCGTGTAGCGACCGGTACACAACCACAGTCGACCGTGGTTCGGGATAACTTGATGCCGGTTCGTCGATGATGAACTTCGATGCACGAGACCGACGACACGAATCGCTGACCTTCAGAATGGGCGCCGAATGACCACTGAGTCCCCAGCCGACACGCGCCTGGACGAGGCACTCCGCGGCAAGCCACATCTTTCGACGTTGGATCGTCTCCTGCCCGTGTGGATCGGTGCCGCAATGCTGCTCGGGATCGGTCTCGGTCGTGCATTTCCCGATCTCAACGATCAGCTCGAGAAGGTCAAGATCGACACGGTTTCGCTGCCGATCGCGATCGGGTTGTTGGCGATGATGTACCCGGTGCTGGCCAAGGTGAAGTACCGATCTATCGGGACGGTCGTCGCCGATCGACGGTTGCTGGTGATGTCGCTCGTGCTGAACTGGCTGATCGGCCCGGCCGTCATGTTCACGCTCGCATGGCTGATGCTGCCCGATCTCCCCGAGTACCGCACCGGGCTGATCATCGTCGGGCTCGCCCGCTGCATCGCCATGGTGCTGATCTGGAACGACCTCGCCGGCGGCAACAGCGAACTCGCCGCCGTGTTGGTGGCGATCAACTCGCTGTTCCAGATCGTCGCCTACTCAGTTCTCGGTTACTTCTACCTCGAACTGCTCCCCGGCTGGCTCAGCCTCGACAGCAACGGCATCGACGTGACGGTGTGGGAGATCGCCAAGTCGGTGCTGATCTTCCTCGGCGTCCCGCTTCTTGCAGGGTTCCTGACCCGCACGTTCGGTGAGCGTGCCAGGGGAACCGAATGGTACGAACAACGATTCCTCCCGACGATCGGCCCGATCGCGTTGTACGGCTTGCTGTTCACGATCGTGATCCTGTTCGCACTGCAAGGCGACCGGATCACGAACCAGCCACTCGACGTCGCCCGCATCGCACTCCCGCTCCTCGGCTACTTCGCGATCATGTGGTTCGGCAGCTTCTACGTCGGATTGAAGATGCGACTCCCCTACGACCGCAACGCCTCGATCGCGTTCACCGCGGCCGGTAACAACTTCGAACTCGCAATCGCCGTCGCGATCGGGGTGTTCGGGGTATCGTCCGGGGAGGCCCTGGCCGGTGTCGTCGGCCCGCTAGTCGAAGTACCGGTCCTGGTCGGGCTCGTCTACGTCGCGCTCTGGGCACGCCGCCGCCACTACCCTGCCCGTGAACTCGCCGCGGCAAGTCGCTGACCCATTGCAATTCGGCTCAGCCGACCGACGTGATGGCCGAGCCCTCAGAGGACCACAGGGTCTCGGAGGCCGCGGCTGCGTTTTCAGCAGCATCACGATGATTGGTCCACACAAAGCAGAGCGTGCCGATCGAGGCGGCGACGATCGAGGCGGCCAACGTCCCGATCTTGGCATCGGCTTGGAGATTCGGCGCATCGAAGGCGAGCCCTGTGATGAACAGTGACACGGTGAAACCGATCCCGGCCAACGCGCCGACGCCGACGATATGTCCCCAGTTGACGCCGCTCGGCAGACGGCCGAGACCCAATCGGACGCAAAGCCAGCTGAAGCCCACGACGCCCACGAGTTTGCCGATTACGAGGGCGACGGCGACACCGATCAGGACCTCGCTGGGGTGCCGCAGCGCATCAGCAGTCAGAACAATGCCGGCGTTGGCGAGCGCGAACAGCGGGATGATGACGTAACTGGTCCAGGGGTGCAGCGAGTCGATCAGCCGGTCGCAGGCCGAAACGGAGCCGCGGAGCAGCGTCGCCGCCGCCCTGACTTCACCAACCCGGAGGTCGGAGCGGTTCTCGAGCACCTCGATGAAATGCTCCGACTCGAGTTCGGTTTGGAACGGCTTCGCGGGCGTCAACAATCCCATGACAACACCCGCGATGGTGGCGTGAACGCCGGACTCGAACACCAACAACCACATCACGAACCCGACGAACGCAACTGCTGGTGGGTAGATGATGTGGACACGGTGCATCAACACTGCGACTGCGGTGACGACGAGCGCCGACACCAAGAAGGCGGGTCGGATGTCGTCGGCGTAGAAGATCGCGATCACGACGATGGCTCCGATGTCGTCGACAATCGCCAGCGTCAACAACAGCACCTTGACCGCCGTGGGAACCATACGGCCGAGCAGCGCCACCACACCGAGCGCAAAGGCGATGTCCGTGGCCATCGGGATGCCCCACCCTCCCGCACCCGGCCCACCGGCATTGAACGCTGCGAAAATCAGTGCAGGGACAACCATGCCGCCGAGCGCTGCCAAGGCCGGAAGCGCGACCGCCCGCCGGTCACGCAGCTCACCCACCACGAGTTCGCGTTTGATCTCCATTCCGACCACGTAGAAGAACACCGCCATCAACAAGTCGTTGATCACGTGTCTGAGATCTTCGTCGAATCGGTACGCGCCGATCTCGATCCGAATGCTGTTCGACCAGAACGATTCGTAACCGGCGTGCCACGGCGAGTTGGCCCACACGAGCGCCGCCACGGTTGCCACGACCAGCAGAATTCCGCCTGCCGCCTCGACCTGGAGGAACCTCACGATCGGCTGGGCTGCACGAGCGAGTCGGCGGTCACTCTGCAGGAACGATGGCCGTGCGCTGGCGATGGGCCGTGTCATGGGAACTCCTTGAGTGGTCGACAATGTTCACGCCGACCAGACTTCCCGGCACACCAAGATGCCATGTTACCCACCTGGGCGTTGATCAGGATTCCGGCCCTGGCCTCGTCCGTCGTCGTTCCAGCCTGACTGCATGACGGCACCACGAGCCGACAGGGGGAACGTGACCATGATCGTCGTGCCGGTTGCCGTGTCGCAGAGTTCGACCGACCCTCCGTGGGCTTTCACCAGTTGGGCGACTACCGCAAGGCCGATGCCACTGCCGGCGACTGATCGGGTCGACTCGCCACGGTAGAAGCGTTCGAACGCGTGCGGGCGGTCCTGAACGGGGATCCCGGGACCATCGTCGCTGACCGTCAGTGTCGCGGACCCCTGCGTCGGGTTCGGTTGCACGCTCACTTCGACAATCCCGCAGGGTGGGGTGAACTTGATCGCGTTGTTCAGCAAGTTGGCGATGATCTGGACGAGCCGGGTCGGGTCACCATCGATGAACACAGGTTCGAGATCACACTTCACATGCTGCTGGTTTGCCTGTGCCAATGGCCGCAGCGCATCGGCCGCCCGTGCGGCGATCTCGGCCAGGTCGCATCGCTCGACGGCGATGCTCGGTCCTGTGAGCGCAGCGTCGGCGTCGGCGAGGGTGCCGAGGTCATCGACCAGGCGGCGCAGCCGAAGGACGTCGTCGTGCATCTGGATGTAGTGCGCGAGTGAGGGTTCGGTGATGCCGTCGATGATCTCCTCGCAGCTGCCCTGCAGGAGTGTGAGCGGCGTACGGAGCTCGTGTGCGACGTCGGCAGCAAGATTGCGTCGAGCGACATCGCTGGCCTCGAGGCGGTCTGCCATCGCGTCGAACGTACGGTTGAGCGTCCCGATCTCGCCAGGTGCTTCGTGCTCCCCCGCTCGGGCGGTCGGGTCGCCGGCACCGAGCCGTTGAGCGGCTTCCGTGACGCGCCGCAGCGGTCGGACGATCCGCACGGCCAGTGGCGCAGCCACCAATGCCGCCACGAGTGCGGCAACGAGCGCTCCGATCGCGACCGTGCCGCTCAACGCATCGCGGACGTGTGTCTCGGCTTGGGCCAACTCGCCGGACACGAACGTCACGTCCACGGTGCCGACGCGTTCACCGTCGACCACCACCGGCGCCGTACGGGTCGGTCCGCGGGCGTCGGTGACCATGTCGGGCATATTCCCGATCTGGGTGTGGAGCGCAATCGCATGTCCGCTGTTGTCGACGACGACCAGCGAGGCACCCGCTTGAACCGCCAGCATGATCGCCGGATGCGGGTCGGTGGAGTCCCAGCCGTCGCGCTGCTGGTAGGCGAGGCCGAGGGTACCGGCAATGGCCTCAGCGGTGGCTTGCTGGCGTTCGCTGGCGAGTTGGCCGACCGAGTGTTTGGTGCGCCACAGCGTGAGGCCGGCGAGCACGAAGACGGCCACGACGGCGACTGCGACGAAACCCCCGATCAAACGTGCAGCGATCGGGCTCCGCACGAGGTGACGGTGGTCAGCGGTCACGGTCGAGACCCATTCGGTACCCCACACCGGTCACGGTCTGCACCACGACCGGGCGCGCCGGATCGGCTTCGATCTTGCGACGGAGATTCTTCACGTGCGAGTCGACGGTTCGTTCATAGCCGTCGAACTCATAGCCGCGGACCCGGTTGATCAGTTCGTAGCGCGAGCACACCCGACCCGGCTGGGCGGCGAGTGCCAACAAGACACCCCACTCGGTCGGCGTCAGTTCCACGGGCTCGCCGTTGACCGTGACCCGCCGGGTGGATTCGTCGATGATCAACGAGCCGCCGCCGAACGACTGTTCCAACGATTGCATCGCTGAGTCAGCGGTCGACGACCGTCCGCGGCGCAGAATTGCACTCACGCGCAGAACCAACTCTCGGGGACTGAACGGCTTGGTGACGTAGTCGTCGGCACCGACCTCCAAGCCGTGGATGCGGTCACGTTCGTCGACCTTGGCCGTGAGCATCAGGATCGGGACGTCACTGGTCTGGCGAATCTCGGCAGCGACGTCCTCGCCCGGTATGTCGGGCAGGCGCAGGTCGAGTACGACGAGATCGAGGACGGTACGACGGGCCGTCTCCAGCGCCTCGGCGCCGCTGCCGGCCGTGACGACCTGGTGGCCTTCGTGCTCGAGGAAGCGACGCACGAGGTCGCGAATGCGAACCTCGTCGTCGACTACCAACACCACTGCCATGCGCTGCTCCGTTCTGGTTGTGTGGACGGTACTCCTGAGGTCGCGTCCGATCGGAGAACGCCCTCGCCATCCCGGTCCGAGATGTCGCATTCAACCGGAACCAGGATGCATCGCCGATGTGGAGATCCTGTGGAGACTGCGTGGAGGGGATCCGATGTTCGATCCGCTCACGGCGATGGCGCAGGACGGCACCGGTACCGTCGGGTGCACGACGATGCAGGAGGTGCGCGATGCTCAACGGCAATGGCAATTGGAACGACGGAATGGGACACGGGAACTGGTGGTGGATCCCGATGGTGATCATGATGGTCGTCGTGTGGGGCGGCCTGATCTGGGTCGGTGTGACCATGTTCAAGCGCAACCACACAGGAGCCTCGCCGGTAACGGCCCCACCGAAGGCAACGGCTGAGGAGCTACTGGGCGATCGCCTCGCAAGCGGTGACATCGAGCTCGACGACTATCGGCAACGGATCGAGGCGTTGCGTACACCGAACAACGCCGGCCAGGCACGCCCCGACGAAGACGCGTGACCTGCACGTCATCTCCATACGGTCTCCACGAGCCGATGTCATCATGAAGTTGACAAGGAGGCGACTCACCATGAGACGCAAACTGATTCTCACAGCTATCGGCGCCACCACCCTCTCGATCGGCTTCGGTGTCGGTGCCACCCTGGCAACCGACAACTCGACTCAGCGCATACCCACCGTGAGCACGATGACGGGAACCGGGAACATGGAAGACATGTCCAGCAGCACCGGCATGGCATCGATGATGCGTTCGGCAGGGATGGGCTCCGACACAATGGCGGCAAGCCACACGAAGATGCACGCCGCGATGGGCGAGCACATGTCAGCAGAAACTCTGGCCGCATGCGATTCGGCGCACCGTTCGATGATGGACGGATCCTCGATGACCAGGCCGGATTCGGGTTCCGTCGATCCGTTACATCCGTCGCATCACGCTGGGGCGCGGCCATGAAACACCGCAACCACATGATCCCATGTGTGATCATCGCCTTGATCGCGATCGCCTTCCTGTCCACGCGAGGCAGCATTTCACTCGGTGCAGGAGCCGGCGTTGCCCTCCTGCTCTGTCCACTCGTGATGGGCACCGTGATGTGGCTGCTGATGCGTCGTCCCGACGGATCAGCTCCCAACAGTGGCCCCGCAAGCCAGCGTCCTCGAAGCGCCTCGATCGACGTCGAGCGTCCGCTCGACGACTCAAGCGCCCCAACCGCGCTGACAAATCCCTCAACCTGGAGGCAGTCGTGACCCCACCCCGAATCTCGCTTCTCGCCTCGGCGACCGTCGCCGCGCTGTTACTGACGGCGTGCGGGACCGACCGCACCGCCGACACCGGCGCCGCTGCAGTCGGCTCAACTGTGATCGATGTGACGATGACGGACATGGCATTCACACCCACCGTCGTCGAGGTGAAGACCGGCGAGTCCGTGAGATTTCGGTTCCGTAACGACGGTCAAGTCGTTCACGAAGCGGTGATCGGTGACGACGCGTTCCAACAGGGGCACGCCGAGGAAATGGTCACGATGGGGTCATCGGCCGACTCCATGCGGCACGCCAGCGGCGATCAGCCGGAGGCGCTCGTCCTGCGTCCTGGCGAGACGGGCGAGATGACCTACGAGGCCAACGCCGCCGGCCGCCTCCTGATCGGATGCCACCAACCCGGCCATTGGGAAGCCGGTATGAAGGCGACGATCGACGTCGCCTGACACGCGTTCTCGGTGAACCGGAACCGCCGCCAGGTTCGACGGCAGTTCAGCCCATTGGACATTGTATACCCCCAGGGGGTATAGTGCGGCATGAACGAACACGCCCAACACGCCCAACACGCGGGCCACCGTGCTCTCGATCTTGTGATCGCCGACTCGGCGAACGACGGCTCGACGGATCACATGACCGGCGACCACCATGATTCCCACGCCGGGCACGCTGCTCACGACAAGCACGCAGGGCACGATCCTGAGGTGTTCCGCCGTCGCTTCTGGCTGACGCTGGCGGTATCACTTCCCGTCGTAGCCACCAGCGAGATGATCATGGACTGGTTCGGCTACCACCTCGGCGGTGTTGGGTGGGTCGGACCGTCGCTCGGCACGTTCGTGTATCTGTGGGGTGGCTGGCCGTTCCTGAAAGGAGCGGTGACCGAGGTGCGCGACCGGGCACCGGGGATGATGTTGTTGATCGCGATGGCGATCACGGTTGCTTGGTCGTCCTCGATGGCATCGAGCCTCGGTTGGTTCGACCTCGAGTTCTGGTGGGAACTGGCGGCGTTGGTGACGATCATGCTGCTCGGGCACTGGCAGGAGATGAAAGCGATCGGTCAGGCCCACAGCGCGCTCGCAGCACTTGCCGCGCTTTTGCCCGATGAAGCCGAACTCGTCGACGGGCTCGAGATGAGGACCGTATCGATCGGTGACCTGCGTTCGGGCCAGCTCGTGCTCGTACGACCCGGCGGGCGTGTTCCGGCCGATGGGACGATCGAGGAGGGTGAAGCCGAACTCGACGAGTCGATGATCACCGGCGAATCGAAACCGGTCGCCAAGGGTGCAGGTGACGCTGTCGTGGCGGGCACCGTCTCGACCGACTCGTCGATCCGAGTCCGCGTCACCGCGGTCGGTGATGACACCGCCTTGGCAGGCATCCAGCGCCTCGTCGCCGAGGCGCAGACGTCGAACAGCCGCGCCCAGGTGCTCGCCGACCGATTCGCCGGCTGGCTGTTCTACATCGCCACCGGAGCAGCCGTCGTCACCTTCATCGCGTGGTGGCTGGCCGGCGATCTCGATCAAGCAGTGACCAGCACGGTCACCGTGCTGGTGATCGCCTGTCCCCATGCACTCGGGCTGGCGATCCCGCTCGTGATTTCACTCTCGACGGCGCTCGCCGCTCGCACGGGAATCCTGGTCAAGGACCGACTGGCGTTGGAGCGGAT
>JAYVFI010000003.1:0-13711 GCA_043773365.1 Ilumatobacteraceae bacterium | reverse complement strand
TCGGCAGCCGCAGATCAGCCACTCGGGCCGACCGAACGCGAGCCGGATGACAATGGAATCGACGACCCGCCAGTTGCTCGCGACGATGCCGTGACGGCTCGCACCGGAAGCAGTGTGCAGGTCGTGGTGACCGCAAACGACTACGACCCTGATGGGGAGGCAATCGTCGTCTCGGCGATCGGGGCGGCGTCTCACGGCAGCGCCGAGATTGCAACCGCCAGCACGATCGTTTTCCGGCCCGACCCCGACTTCGTCGGCGCCGATCAATTCGACTACACGATCGTCGATGGCAACGGGAGCGAAGCGACCGCTACGGTCAGACTGGAACTGCTTCCGTTCGACGGCACCAATCGGGCCCCGGTTGGATCGCCTGATTCTGCAGAGACCGGTCCTGACACCCCGGTCGTCATCGATGTCCTGCTCAACGATGTCGATCCCGAGCGTGACGCACTCCGGATCGCTTCGTTCACGCCACCCGATGTGGGTGGTCGCCTCACAGAAACTGTCGCGCAGTCCGGTCTCCCTGGTCTGCGATACGAACCACCGGCGGGCACGTCGGGGACGATCTCTTTCAGTTATCGCCCGGTCGATTCACTGGGCGCTGTCGGGGAACCAGTCATCGCACGCGTCGACATTTCTCAGCCGTCCGACGAGAACCGGCCGCCGATCGTGCAGCCCGACGGCGTCAGGGTTCGTCACGACATCGGCGTCCTCGTCGCGGTGCTCGCCAACGACCGCGATCCCGACGGTGACCGCCTCCAGTTGGGTGTTCCGACTCCGCTTCCACCCGGTCTTGATGTATTCGTGAGAGGCAACGAGTTGGAGGTCATCGCACGGGCGGGAGCAGCTCCGCTGACACCGCTTGTCTATACCGTCGACGATGGCCAGGGCCATCTCGTGACCGGCAACGTGCTCGTTGCATTGATTGCCGATACCGAGCCCAATCGCCCGCCGATTGCGACTGCCGACACGGCGACGGCGGTGGTCGGCACGACACAGTTGATCGATGTGCTGATCAACGACAGCGATCCGGACGGCGATCCGCTGATTCTTGTGTCGGCGACCGCTCGTCGCGATGGTCCGGCGTTCGGTGCCGTCGAGGTGCGCGGTGATCGAGTCGAATACACCCCGACGCCGATCGTCGGTGACGAGGCCAGCGGTGTTGATCGCTTCACCTACCTCCTGAGCGATGGCAATGGTCACGAGGTGGTCGGTGACGTGACCGTGCGGGTCCTGGTCGAGCCGATTGCGGCCCCCCCGTTCGCGCAAGACGACGCGGCAACCACGGAGGTCGACAAGCCGGTCACGCTCGACGTGCTTCGCAACGATGGCGACCCGTCCGGTGAACGACCGACGTTCGTCGGAACGCCCGGTTGTGCGAGCGGCGGCACCGCAAGCTTGACCGCCGACTCGAAGGTCCTGTACGTGCCACCACCGACCCAATCGGGTGTGTTCCGGTGCACGTATGAGGTCGCCAACAGTCAGGGGCTTCGGGCGGCTGCGTCGATCACGATCACCGTCCTCGAACCTGATCAGGTCAACCTTGCGCCGATCGTCGTCGATGAGGAAGCGACCGTTCTCGTTGGCGAGACGCTGAGTGTCGACGTCCTGGCGAACGATTCCGATCCCGATGGTTCCAAATCAGAGTTACGGGTGCTGTCCTCGACCGCGCCCACGATCGGCATCGTCGATCGCCAGGACGGGATCATCACCTACATTGCTCCGAACACGCCGGGCAACGTGGCCATCACCTATCAGGTCGGTGATCCGTTGGAAGGCGTGACCTCCGGGCGGCTGGTGATTCGAATCGTCGAACCCGAACCGAAGCCACCCGTGGCGTTCGATGATCGCCGCACGATCTTTGGACCCGGAGTGCCGACGACGATCGATGTGCTCAGCAACGACTCCGATCCGGACGGGAACTCCTCCGATCTGGAGATCGTCGCCACCGAGTTGAAAAATCGGGTCGCGTTGCTCGACGTCGGCCGCCGAACGATCACGTTCATCCCTGACGCTGACTTTGTCGGCGACATCGTTGTCACCTACACGGTGCAGGATCCGAGCGGCCTGACGGCAACAGCCGACGTCACGTTGACGATCCTCGAGCCACTCAATCGGAACCCGATCGCTCGCGACGATGCGGCATCGGTCGTCAACGGTGGAACCGTGACGATCCCGATCGGTTTGAACGACGAGGACCCAGATGGTGACGTCCTGACCTACTCCTTGACCGACCCTCCCGAGCAGTCGTTGGGGGAGGCGGCGCTCACCAACGGCAGCATCGTGTTCACCGCGAGCCCCGGCGTCAGTGGTGTCGCCACGATGCGCTACCGGGTCGACGACGGCGAAGCGGTGAGCGATGCGACGGTCCGAGTCACGGTGCTGACGTGTGCGGTCGCCCCTCCGAATGCCCCTGATCTGTTCTTCCAGACCGGCTACCAGCAACCGATCGCGATCGATCTGACGGCGTCAGCCCAGAACGGTGAAATCGTCGACGTTGGTCCCCCGCTCTCCGAACCGTCGGGCATCTATACCCCTCCAGCCGGTGAGAACGGCAACATCGTGTTCAACTACGTCGTTCGCAACTCGTGCCGAATTCAAGATGTCGGTCAAGTCGTGATCGACGTCAACCAGGATCCGATCGCATCGCCCTACGTCACTCGAATCGGACGGATCGACCCGGTCACGGTTCCCGTCAGCGCCCTGGCCACCGACGCAGAACCACTGACGATCGTGGCGCTCGAAGGCGCCCCGGACTGGATCCGGATCGTCGATGCGCAACGTGCCCTCTTGATCGAACCCGGCGGGAACTCTGGTCGCGTCGATCTGATCGCCGTGATCGTCGATCCGGGAGGTCTCAGCGTACGCGTCCCGATCACGGTCGAGCTGGTCAATCGCGCCCCGGTGGCGGTTGCCGATCGGGCCAGTTCCGATGGCTCGCCGCTCCTGCTCCAGCTGCTCGACAACGACAGTGACCCTGACGGTGATCCGATCTCGCTCGGGTTGGTCCCTGACATGGTCACGTTCACGAATGGCGTCGCCGTAGCGATCCAGCGTCAGGGGCCGGATCGGTTGCGAATCGACCCGGGCGCAGGGTCTGGCACGGCGACGTTCACGTACACCGTGACCGATGACGAAGGGCTCGTGTCCGAGCCTGCCACGGTGACGATCATGGTCAACAGGGTCCCGATCGCACCAGATGTTGCCGTGACGATCGAGTTCGGCACCGAGTTGGCCGTGACGATGCCCGCCAGCGACCCAGACGGGGATCCGCTGGTGATGACGCTCGGCGGAGACCCGGCGCCGTTGGCCTTGCGCGTCGATGGCCTCGTGCTGACCATCACCGCACCCGACGGTGAACAACCTCAGACGGTGACTCTGACCTACACCGTGACAGATCCGAGTGGGGCCGCCGCCACCGGCCAGATCGTCATCACGATCGAACGGCCAAAGCCGACGACCACCACGACCACGACCACGACCACCACGACGACCACGATCCCGACGCCGACCACGATTCCGGACCCGCCCCCCCAATGAGGGCGCGTCGGGTTGGGCCGATCCTCAGCAATCGCGTCGGCGAATCGCGATCGGATGATCAGCGCTCGTCTTGCACCGACCCGTTGAACAGTCGAAGCGCCATCCGTGCAGCGTGCACACCAATTCGCTCCCGGTGTCGCTCGCTTCGATCTCCCCGAACACCGTGAGGTCGGCGTTACGGTGCGGGCACCGGCGCTGGACGATGTAGTCGCCGAGCTCGATCTCCGGTTCGACCTCGGTCGGCGGGTCGAGCTTCTGCAACGCCTCTGCTTCCGTCCGGCGCATCCGCTCGATCGAGAGCGACTTGAAGAAGTTGTAGAGGTACTCGTTGAAGTCGCCGACCCGCCACGCCCGGAACCGACACGACAGGAACAGCGAGTTCGACCAGTCGACGGCACGGTCGGCGGTCACTGTTTCCACCAGCTCGCGGGCGATCTCGAACCGGAAGTCGTACGGCTCGCCGGCCGATGCGCGGACCTCGGCGTTCGGGAAGTCGATGATCAGGTCGAGGTCCCCGGCTTGAACCAGGCAGTTCGCTCCGACCGCGTTGCACAACGTCGGCGCCATCCTGAGGAGCGGTTCCCACCACGCTTTCAAGGTGGCGAGCAGGTTCGTCGATGCCGGATTCCAACCTGCCTTGGTGGCGTCGAGCCATGGTTCCCAGTCCGCTTGGTAGCGCCGGAGGTAGTCCTCCTTGTCGTCGAAGATCGCCGAGACGGCCGCTCCGGAGATCGGGTGGGTGACCTTGATCGCCTCGGGCTCGAGTGCGATCTCGGTACCGGGAATCGCCAGCACTCCCTCATAACCGGAACCGGCCAGCCGGCTGAGGAACGACGGTTGATCGGGGAAGATCGAAAGCTCCTGGCCAGTGATCACGTTGAGGTGGAACAACTGGTCGTCGAGAAACGCCGGCGGCCCGGCGCTCGGGACGACAGCTCGGGCACCGATCTCTTCGACGTAGCGCATCGCCCGCGCCGTCTGCATCTCGACTTTGGCGTTGCACAGCCGACGTTTCTCGTCGTCGGGCATGTCGTAGACCATCGGATACCAGATCGCTCCGGAGTACTGCAGCCAGTGCAGGTCGACGGGACCATGGGCCCGCAGCGATGCGAGATCGGTCGTGCGGCAGTCGTTCTGGTTGACCAGGCGGGTTTCACCGTCGGAGATCACGATCGCCGAGTCGCCGCCGGGCCCATCGGTGATCGAGGTCTCCGTGTGGATCGCAATCGTCAGACCGGGTGCGATCTCCGTCTCCTGCCCGTCGGTGGTTCGCATGAAGTTGGTGAAACCGAGCCGAGCGAGTGTGCGTTCCTGCTCACGTGTCGGATATCCGGGGAGCAGAATAGGGATCTCGCGGCGAAGGTGTTCACGCAACCAGGGTTCGTCGTGATGATCGCCGTGGAGATGTGAGATGTAGAGAAAGTCGGCAGTCTCGATTCGATCGAGCAGATCCCTGGCGAGTTGGTCGTTGCGCGGAAAGACGAACCAGGAACCGAAGAATGCCGGGATGAACCACGGGTCACACAGAATCGAGCCTGACTCGGTCTCGACCAGGATCCCTGCGTGACCGAGCGAGGTTGCGCGCATGCCGCCGAGGGTAACGGGGGCGCAGCGCGCTCAGGCGACAGGCGGGTCGGTGTACTGCTGACCGGCTCGGGAAACGTGCTCAGACCACTGGCTGCCGTCCCAGTAGCGCAGCTCGAAACGCGATGACGGGTCTGCGTACCAACCTGCCGGAGCCGCTCCCGCCGTGGTCGACGCGGTGGTCGACGCGGTGTCCGACGGGGTGGTCGACGGACTGTCCGACGCGGTGGTCGACGCGGTGGTCGACGCGTCGGTTGCCCCGGTAGCCGGTGGCGTACTCGATGCAGTCTCCGGCATCGCCGAAACCTCACCGGCGACTTCGAAAATGCTTGCTTCCGCGGTCGGCGTGGCGGGCTCGGGTTCGACCGCCCAACCGGCTGGTTCGTCAACTGGATTGCTGACCGACGCGACCGGCAGCGTCGGCTCGACCGCCGGACTGGAGTCGGTCGTTGTCGCAGCGCTCGGACCTGATCCTTCGGCTTCCGGGGCTTCGATGCCGGCCACGTTTGCGGGCGTACCGGCTGGTCGGCTCAGGTAGGCCGTGATGTTGGAGCCGGCGGCCACGATCGAGACGACGTGCCATCCCGCAGTCGACTGCTCGGTGAGCTTGTCGGCGAGAGAACCGGCCTCATAGGACGACACGCTGATCGACGAAAATTCCTGCATGGCGGAACCATACCGAAACGCCGGTTACTTCGCTGATTCCTTTCCAAGGTGTTCGGCTTCCAGCAACAATTCGCGCAGTGGGCGACCGAGGGCTTTCGCCGCCGCCAAGGCGTCATCGTGCTCGACCTTGACTCGATGATCGGCGACTTTGACGCGGATCGTGAAGCCCTCGATCTCGACAGTTTGTTCGTGGCGTGGTTGCGGCCAGCGCGTCACCGGCGATGCACGCACGCCCAGCGAACCGGTCTCTCCCACCATCACGGACCGGACATGAGCGGCGATCGACACGTCGCACAGGGCGTGGACCGTGTGCGCCGAGCGACCTTTCTTCATCACGATCGGCGTCACCCACGCGTCGTAGGCGCCGGCGTCGATCAGCGAGGCGATCGTGTGTGCCAGGACCTCGCCCGTGATGTCGTCGACGTTGACCTCGATCATCTGCGCAGACTGACCGTCGGCCGGATCGGAAGGCCCCGTTTCACCGATGATCGCTTGCACGACGTTGGGTCGCCCGACCGGGTTGGCCGTGCCGGCACCGAATCCGGTCGTCGAGATCGCCATCGCCGGAAGCGGGCCACACGATGCACCCAAGACGGTCAAGAGGGCAACGCCGGTCGGTGTCGACAGCTCCATCGTCGTATCGAGCCCGACAGTCACGGCGCCGAAACGTGCCAGCAGACGGGACACCGCCGGCACCGGGTTGGGGAGCTGACCGTGAGCCGTCATCACCGTTCCGTGACCAACTGCGATCGGGCTGTAGGTGATGCGATCGATCGCCAGCGCATTGACGGCGGCGCAGACCCCGACCACATCGAGGATCGAATCGAGTGCACCGACCTCGTGCAGTTCGACATCGTCCGGATCGACGCCGTGAACGGCGCCCTCGACCTCCGCCAAGGTGCGATACACGGCTGTTGCGTCGCGACGGACTCGTTCCGAGAGGTCAGCTCGTTCGATCAGCGCGATCACGTCGGCGGCGCGCCGATGCCCGTGATCGTCGTGATCTGCGTCGTCGTGCCCGTGATCGTCGATCGCCAGATTGGTCCACAGGGCGGAAACGCCACACCGCTGGACCCGCTCCCACGTCGCTGCGAATCCGTCGACGCCGAGTGCACCCCACGCATCCATCACCGCCAGCCGGTCGGCGCCGGCATCGATCAAGGCCGCCAACAGCATGTCGCCGGCGACGCCTGCGCAACAGTTGAACCAGATCGTGCGAGTCATAGGCGCATCATTCTGGCGACTGCGGTGGCTGCGCCAAAACCGTTGTCGATGCCGACCACTGTGACGCCGCTGGCACATGATGCGTGCATCGCCAGCAGCGCCGTTATCCCCTCGAGGGCCGCCCCGTATCCGACAGACGTCGGCACGGCAACGATCGGGCAGGCGGTGAGCCCGCCGATCACGCTGGCTAGGGCACCCTCCATCCCGGCGATCACGATGATCGCCCGAGCAGACGTGACCTGTTCGAGGTGGGCGAGGAGCCGGTGCAGCCCAGCCACACCGACGTCGCGAAGGCGGTCGGTGGCGAAGCCATGTGCGGTTAACGTGAGTTCGGCTTCGTCAGCGACGCGTGAGTCGGCGGTTCCCGCTGTGATCACCAGCACCCGGCGAGCCTGAAGGATCTCTGGCGCCCGCCACAGGAGACAGCCGGCGGCCTGTCGGGCGGGGCCATGTGCGGTCAGCACGGCGTCGATCTGGTCGAGCGTTGCTCGTGTCAACAGCACCGGCCCGACACCGTTGGTCAGCAACTCCTCGACGATTCGAACGCACTGCTCGGGAGTCTTGCCGGGTCCGTAGATCGCTTCCGGCACACCCTGTCGCAGTGCACGGTGATGGTCGACCAACGTGTCTCCGAGATCAGCGAACGGAAGCCGTCGGAGGCGATCGGTTGCCTCGTCGGGTGTCACGGTGCCGGACCTGATCGCTTCGACCAGCTCTCGCAGCGCGGTCTCGTCCATCGTCCCATCGTGCCAGAACCTCGGCCGAATCGACCGTATCCGGCAGGTCACCGCACCGGTCAGCCGACAGCCGGGCAACCCGTGCGCAACCGGTGTGCAACCGGTCACCCAACCGGTCGCACGAGGCTCTAGCCTGATTCTGCATGAACCAAGCGGCCGACAACCCCCGTCGTGGCGACGCGATCCGGGTCGGATTCCTTGGCCCGCTGGGAACGTTCTGCGAGCAGGCGCTGCGAACACAACCCGACCTCATGACCGGTGAGCTGATGCCGTATCGAACGGTCCCGGACGTGCTTGACGCGGTGACGTCGTCCGAGCTCGACTACGGATTCGTTCCGATCGAGAACTCGATCGAGGGCATGGTCAACTTCACCCTCGATGCGCTGGCGTTCGATCACGACTTATTGATCGTTCGAGAAGTCGTGCTCGACATCCACCTCTGTCTCGCCGCTCGCCCCGGGGTGGCGCTCGGCGATGTTCGCGAGATTCTTTCGATCCCGATTGCCACCGCACAATGTCATCGCTTCGTGCGCGAAGCGGTGCCTCACGCGCAAATGCGCAGCGCGGCGTCGACCGCCGGCGCGGCCCAGACCGTGAGCGAGGACCAATCGGGCCACGTGGCGGCGATCTGCCCGCGGGTCGCCGCCGAAATGTATGGGCTGAACGTGCTCAGCAACGACATCGAAGATCACGACGGGAATCAGACGCGGTTCGTCGTCGTCTGTCGTGCCGGGATTCCCGCGCCGACCGGGCACGACCGTACGGCGCTGGTCGTCTATCAGCGAGCGGACGAGCCGGGGAGCCTGATCTCGATCCTGCAGGAGTTCGCCGCGCGTCGGCTCAACCTGTCGAATCTGATCTCTCGACCGACCAAGGACGGCGGCCTCGGTGACTACTGCTTCATCATCTTTGCCGAGGGTCACGTTGCCGATGATCTCGTGGCCGACGCCATGCGAGCGCTTCACGCCAAACAGGGCTTCGTGAAGTTCTTCGGTTCCTGGCCACGTGCCGACGACCTCGCTCACGATGCCCGTGCCCACGCCGACGAGCGTTGGCGGGCCGCCGACGACTGGATCGACGGACTCCGCTCGGGCATCGCACCGTAACCCGACGCAGGAGTCGTGTGCTCCTGCGCGGCATTTGCTGTCTACGCTCGCAGCCATGTCAACGCCCCCTGTTTCTGTCGTGACGGGTGCCAACTCCGGCATCGGTCGGGCCACCGCCGTGCATCTCTCATCTGCCGGTCACACCGTGTTCGGCACGGTTCGCTCGCTCTCGAAAGCCGACAAGCTGCGGGCAATGGCAGATGCGGCCGGAGTCGAGGTCGAGCTGGTCGAGTTGGATGTTGCGCTCGACGAATCGGTGCGGTCAGGTTTCGCCGAGATCCTTGCTCGCGCAGGTCGCGTCGATCATCTCGTCAACAATGCCGGGGTCGGCGGAAACGGCGTGGTCGAGGAGTGCTCGTCGGAGCAGTTGCTCGAGGTCATCAACGTCGACCTGTGTGGAGCGATCCGATGCGCTCAACAGGTGCTCCCGGAGATGCGCGCCCGCCGTTCGGGGACGATCGTCAACATCACCTCGGTGGTTGGTCGGCTCGCCGCTGTCGCGCAGGCGCCGTACGTCGCTTCGAAGTGGGCGCTGGAGGGAATCAGTGAACAGCTCGCTCATGAGGTCGCCCTGTTCGGGATTCGAGTGGCGATCGTCGAACCGGGGGTCACCAAGTCGGCGATCTTCGCCAAGAACCTGGAAGCGCCGAACGACAGCGGCGCCTACGGCTCGCACTATCAGCGGATGTTCCAGATGTATGCCGCCGGTCTGGCGCACGCCGCCGACCCTTTCGAGGTGGCAGAGGTGATTCGACACGCGATCGAGACCGACAGCCCGCAACTGCGTTACCAGGTCGGTTGGGGTGGCCGAGAGCTCGTCGGTGGGCGAGCTCGGATCACGGACGAGGAATGGGTCGGTCTCGGCGCGATCGAAGCCGACGGCGAGTACTACGACCGGTTTCGAGAGCTGTTCGAGCTCGATATCGCAGGTTCTTCGTAGTCGCGGGTTCAGGCGGCGATTGCGTAGCTCGCCATCGACAGTGAGCCCATCGCGCAGCCGCCGACGAACATCTCGGTGTTCTTGTCAGCTGCTGCGGCGAGGCCGGCGACGTAGAGCAAGGGGAAGAAGTGATCGGGTGTCGGCACGGCCAGCGGGTAGTCGGGGTGTTCCTGCAGTTGGGCGATATCGGCGGGCGAGTTCGTCATCAGCTCACGTGCTGCGTCGTCGAATCGATGGGCCCAGTCGAATCCACCTTCCGGCTTGGACCAATCGATTCGTCGCAGGTTGTGCACGACGTTTCCACTGGCGACGAAGAGCACACCCTGCCGGCGCAGTGGTGCGAGCGCGGCGCCGAGCGCGACGTGATAGTCGAGCGATTCGTTGGCGTTGATCGACAACTGAACGACTGGGACGTCTGCGTCGGGAAAGGCATGGGCGAGCACCGACCAGGTGCCGTGGTCGAGGCCCCAACTGTCGTGATCGATCCCGACCCACGTCGGCTTGACGACCTCGGCGATCTCGGCGGCCACGTCCGGTTCGCCCGGAGCGGCGTACTCGAACGCGAACAGCTCGGGTGGAAATCCGTAGAAGTCGTGGATCGTTCGCGGCCGCGGCATCGCTGTGACTGCGGTGGCGTTGATGTACCAGTGCGCAGAGATTGCCACGATCGCGCGTGGCGCCGGTACCGAAGCACCCCACTCGTGCCACGCCTCGGTGTGCCGGTTGTGTTCCAGCGCGTTCATCGGGCTTCCGTGCCCGATGAACGCTGCTGGCATCGTGATGGAGGTCATGGCTCCCGATTCTTTCATCCGATCCTTGGCACCCCGTGGTCAGGCCGGGTGGTCAGGCCGGGTGGTCAGGCTGGGTGGTCAGGCTGGGTCGGCGATCCTGATCGCCGAAACTTCGAATTCGAGCGTGATCTTCTCCGAGACCATCAACCCTCCGTTGTCGAGCACGGCGTTGAAGCTGACGCCCCAGTCCTTCCTGTTGATCACGGCGCTGCCGTCGAGCCCGAGACGCTGATTGCCGTATGGGTCGGTGGCGGTTCCGACGATCTCGAAGTCGACGGTGACAGGAAGCGTGATTCCCTTGATCGTGAGGTCCCCGGTGATCCTGACATTGCTGGCGTCGATCGGCTCGACGACGGTCGAGACGAACGTCATCTGCGGATATGTCGGCACGTCGAAGAAGTCGTTGGTCCGCAAGTGACCGTCGCGATCGGCGTTGCGGGTGTCGATGCTCGCCGTCTCGATCGTGAGCGACAGATGTGAGGCGGCGGGGTTGTCGGCGTCGAAGTAACCGGTGCCCGTGAACTCGTTGAACGAGCCGCGGACCTTGGTGACCATTGCGTGACGGGCGACGAATCCGATTCGGCTGTGCGTCGGATCGATCGAGTAGTTGCCGGTCTTGTTGCGTTCGAGGGTGGTGCTCATGGCGTCTCCAGGGGTAAGTGGGTTTCGGGTGTGGATGGTTGATGTTTCAACTAACACTACCAAATATGGATGACAGATCAACTATTCCCGACATCTCTGAATAAATTGTCCGGTACCATCGAATCCGTGCCCCTTGCCCCTGAACAGACACGTTGGTTGAACGACCAAGAACAGCGCGCCTGGCGTGGGATGGCCCTGATGCAAATGCAACTCACGGCTCGCCTCGCCCGTGAACTGGCAGCTGATGGCCTGTCCTACCAGGACTATGCAGTGCTGGCGGGGCTGACGGCCGATCCCGATGGACGGCTGCGACTGCTCGACCTGGGTCACGGAATGGGCTGGGAGAAGAGCCGGCTCTCGCACCACGTCACGCGGATGGCCGATCGCGGTCTGGTGACGCGTCAGAAGTGCCCGACCGACATGCGTGGGTCGTTTGTCGTCATCACCGATGCCGGGCGCAGGGCGATCGAAGCCGCCGCCCCATCGCACGTCGAGGCTGTTCGCAAGTACTTCGTCGACCTGCTCACCGCTGATCAGATCCGGACGTTGGGCGACATCACCGCCGCGGTGCTCGAGAATCTGGCACGCGAGTGCGAGCTGACCGACCTCTGACCTGACCGCTGACACAACCGGCACGGCCTATGCGGCGCGACTGATGATCTGATCCTTGTTCGGAAGTCCTCGTCGGCGCTGCTCGTGGTGATTCACGAACGCAATCACGACCAGCAAGCCAGGGACACTGAGGTACGCCGTGCGCACGTTCGACGCCGCCCGCAGGGCGCCCAACAGAGCCGGTGACGACAGCAAGGCAACGCCAGATGCAAGCGCTCCTCGAGTCGCGCCGAGTTCGCGCGCTTCGGGGAATCGGCTCAGGAGGCGGCTGATCCCGATTGGATAGAGCAGTGCCGTGCCCGCCCCGGCGACGGTGATCCCGATGATCGCGGTGATCGGGGAATCAACCGCCCAGAGCAGCACGAAACCGGCGCCGATCGTGGCGAGGTGGGCCGGCAGCGGCAGGCTCCCCAATGATCGAACCGGGCCAGCGACGAATCGACTGATTGCCATCCCGACTGCGAATGCGGCCGTCCCTGATGCAGCCCCGGCTTTGCTCATGCCGACCTCTTCGTGCAGGTATGTGGCGGCGAAGTAGACGAACGCGAACTCGACGACGATCGACAAGCACAGGACCAGCCACGCACCGAACCACGGATGCACGGCGGTGTCCGTCGGAACGCCGTCGACGCGCTCGATCTCGTCGTCGCCGACGGTGATGGGATCCGAATCCTGATCGGAACGGGTCAGCAGGACCACCCAGATCGCGGCGATCACGGGGGCGACAACGAGTCCGGATCGCCACCCGATACCGATCGCAATTGCGCCCCCGACGGTGAGCGGCGCTGTGATGCTCGCCAGGCTCGACCACGCGTTCGCACGAGTGACCACGCTGACCGAGCGGCTCGGTTGATGAGCGGTCAGCGCGGCGGGGATCACTCGGATCAAACCGGCCGAAGTCAGACCCATCGCCGCCGCCCCGATCGCACTGACGATCTCGAGTCCAGTGATCGTCAGGAGGACGATCGAAGCCGACAACAGGACGCTGCCGTGCCAGATCGCCATCCGTTGCGTTCGTCGGGGTGTGTGGCGGCGTGCCTGTGAGACCAAGCCGATCGCAACGAGAGCGGCGCCAGGCATGAGCGGATAGAGCGAGGCCTGCCCGCCGAGTTCCTCGCGGAGCTCCGGCAGGATCGCGCCGAGCCCACTCAAGGTCCAACCGAGCAGGGCGTAGGCAACCGTGCAAGCGGTCGTGAACTGGTCGACCGGTCGTCGAGTCAGCGCCGACTGCTTCACTGCCGTGACCATATTCGCTCGGAGCGCGACCCGAGCACGTCGGACCGGACGGTGGGGAATGCCAACGGCTAGAACTGCTCGGTGATCGAGGAGCAGGACCGCTGGATCGAGCAGGCCGGTCGGATGGCCACGTTGGCGCGCTCCGAAGCGAGCACGATCGAACGGATCGGTGGGCTGACCGACGTCATGCTCGCTGCACTTCGCGATTCGGAGCTCTTTTGGGCCTTGCTCCCGAGGCAGTTCGGAGGGGGCGAGACCGACATCGTCTCCGCCCTGCGCGTGATCGAAACCGTGAGCCGCGCCGATGGTTCCGTCGGGTGGACCCTGATGGCCAACATGAATGCTGCTGCGGTGGTGTGCGCATACCTGCCTGATCGAGCACTCGAGATGTTCTTCGCTGACGAAGCTCGACCGATCTTCGCCGGCATGCTGGCACCGCGCGGTTCCGCCGAACCGGTCGGGGATCGGTTCGTGATGCGTGGCGAGTACCGTTTCGGGAGCGGGGTGATGCACGCCGACTGGGTCGGAGGCGGTGTGTTCGTTCGTGACGGCGGGGTCGTCCGCCGTCTGCCGTCAGGTGCCCCGGACATCCGTTCGTTCTTCGTGCCGCGTCAGGCGATCGAGGTGCTCGGC
>JAYVFI010000002.1:0-210582 GCA_043773365.1 Ilumatobacteraceae bacterium | reverse complement strand
GTCGAGGTTGGTCACCCAGGCCTGCAGCGGCGCACCTTCGGTGTAGGTCGGGGCCGGGATCGTCTCGAGGATCACGTTGCACAGCGCGCTCAGGTCGGGGCCGAGCTGGTTGACATCGGTCGAGGCAAAACCGTCGCGACCCGAGCAGTACACGATCGGGAAGTCGAGCTGGTGGTCCTTGGCTTCGAGGTCCATGAAGAGCTCGTAGACCTCGTCGACGACTTCGCTGATGCGGGCATCGGGGCGGTCGATCTTGTTGATCACCAGGATCACGGGCATGTCGTAGGCCAGGGCCTTGCGGAGTACGAAGCGAGTCTGCGGGAGCGGGCCTTCCGCCGCATCGACCAACAACACGATGCCGTCGACCATCGTCAGCGCCCGCTCGACCTCGCCGCCGAAGTCGGCGTGACCAGGCGTGTCGACGATGTTGAGCGTGACGCCGTCCCACAACACCGAGGTGTTCTTGGCGAGGATCGTGATCCCCTTCTCACGCTCGAGGTCGTTCGAGTCCATGATTCGCTCGTTGAACGTCTGATTGGCGCGGAATGCTCCGGCCTGCTTGAGGAGCGAGTCGACGAGCGTCGTCTTGCCGTGGTCAACGTGGGCAACAATGGCAAGGTTCCGCAGGTCAGTGCGGCTCCGAAGATCGTCACGGGTGGCGATGGGGTTCTCAGACATGGCTTTCCAAGGCTATCGGCCGGATCAGCCCGAACCTGCCATAGCAGATCAGTCACTCGCCCGCAACACCCAATTCTCAGGAAATCGACGGATGCCGATCGAGGTTGGCGATCGAGCGGCGCTGGTTGAGGTCGGAACTGACGTAGACGAGGGCGAAGACCGTCGTCCCGGTGAGCGTGATCATCGCTCCCGACGGGACGTCGGCATACCAGCTGGCGTACATCCCGACCAGGCCGAACACGGCGCCGAGCACCGGCGACAGCCACAGCATGCGACCGATCGAGTTGGTCAGCATCCGGGCCGTCCCAGCCGGAAGCACCAGCATCGCCGAGATCAACAACGCGCCGATCACTCGGACCGAGACGAGCACGGTGGCCGAGAGCGCCAGCATCAGGACCGCATCGATGCGAGCGACGTTGACACCCGAGACGGCGGCGACTTCGGGATCGAAGGTGACGAACAAGAGTTCGCGCTGCAAGCCGACCACCACCGTCACCACCACCAGACCGACGATCAACACCGCCACCACGTCGCGATCCAACACGGCGAGGACATTGCCGAACAGCACGGTGTCGAGCGAGCGCGACACCGTGTTGGAGCGCGACTGGATGGCGAGCCCGAATGCGAACGACGCGGTCGTGACAACACCGATCGCGGCGTCGGCACCGATCACCCGCCGACGCGAGATGCGACCGATCGTGAGCGCCGCCAGCACACCCCACAACCCTGCGCCGAGAAAGTACGAGGTGCCCATTACCGCTGAAACGGCGGCCCCCCCGAACACGGCGTGGGAGAGCCCGTGCCCGATGTAGCTCATCGAACGCAGCACGACGTAGACGCCAACGAGACCACACAAGGCACCGGCCAACGTGGCGACGACGAGCCCGCGCTGGAAGAATTCGTAGTGCGCCGGTTCGAACGGATCGAACGCCAGGATCGTCGCTGTCACCGCAACCGGCTCCGCGCGCGGTCGAGCACGACGGGCAACCCGCCGTGCTGGAGGACCTCCATCGGGGCGCCGAAGGTTCGTTCCAGCACGTACGGATGGAGCACCTCGTGCGACGGTCCATCGGCGATCACGGTCCGATTGAAACAGATCACCCGGGGGAGGTGAGCGGCGAGACCATTCAAGTCGTGGGTCGTCAGCATGATCGAAATGCCCTCGTCGTTGAGATCAGCCAGCAGGTGCAGGATCTCGTGACGGGTGGCAACATCGACTCCTCCGGCCGGTTCGTCGAGCACCACGAGATCAGGCTCCTGCACGAGTGCACGCGCCAGGAAGACCCGCTGCTGCTGTCCGCCGGACAACGCCTTGATGTGGCGATCCGCGAGCCGACCGAGGTCGAGCCGTTCCAGAACTTGATCGATCCGATCTTGACGGATCGCCGCGAGGCGTCGAAAGCGACGCCGCTCGACGCTCATCGTGACGACGTCGCGCACCGTGACCGGGAACGACCAGTCGACAGCCTCGACCTGGGGCACGTATCCGACGCGGAGGCCGGCTCGCTTGTGAACGCACCCGTAAACGGGAACGATCGTCCCGAGCAGCGCCCGGAGCACCGTCGTCTTGCCGCTCCCCGAGGGCCCGACGATGCCCACGAACTCCCCGTCGTCGATCGAGAAATCGACGTCTTCCACGACGGGAGCGCAGGAGTACGAACACGAGACATGCTCCAAGCGCACCAGCATCTGGGCTACGTCCATCGATCCGCGAGCGTACAGAGATCACGCGACAGCGATCCGCTCCGACCGCGACGATTGCGCCGATCAGGCGACGTCGACGCCCTTCAGCACGCCCGCCTGGCCGAACACCCCCTCGAGTTCGGCCTTCAGGGCCTCGAAGTTCTTCGTGGTGCGTCTGGCGCCGATCGCTCCCCCCAGCCAACCCGACGAACTGCGCTCGATCCTGATGATGCTGTGACCTTCCGGGGCGGTCATCACGGCCACCCCGACCTTGAAGTACTGCGCCATCGCGCCGAGCAGCACGTTGAGCACCTTGTTCCCACGCTCCGCGGTGGCGGTCCACTCGTCGCTCCAATTGACGTTGAACTTGCGCGCTTCGAGCGCCTCCGAAACGGTTGCCTTGGCGCGAGCCGAGTCGCCGTACACATGGAAGTTGATCGTTTTCATGGGGCGACGATAGTCAAACGCGGGCCAACCCGCGGCGTGTCGGGCCGTGTGGCCGTGCTGGTGATGCTGCCGGAGCAAATCGTCTAGCGTTCGACCATGAAGTTCGGATTCGTCGTTCCCTGGGCTGACGCCGACGAGGTCGGCGAGCTGGCAGCCGTGGCCGAGGAATTCGGCTGGGACGGGATCTTCCTCTGGGAACCCGTCTGGGGCGTCGACGCGTGGATCAGCTTGGCGCTCGCCGCCGTGCGGACGTCGAAGATCCGGGTCGGCACGATGCTGACGCCTCCGTCGCGGCGCAGGCCGTGGGAGCTCGCCAGCCAGGTCGCCACCGTCGACCGGTTGAGTGACGGACGAGTCACACTCTCCGTCGGGATCGGGGCGCCCGACACGGGAATGACAGCGTTCGGCGAAGTGTGCAATCGGAAGCAGCGGGCCGAGTTGATGGACGAGTGTCTCGACATCGTCTGCGGGCTGTGGCACGGGCAGCCATTCACGTACAACGGCAAGCACTATCACGTACAACCAACCGACTTCCCGACGATCGGACACACGATCCAACGCCCGCGCGTGCCGATCTGGTGCGTCGGGGCGCTCGGCTATCCGCGTTCGATGGAGCGGGCGCTGCGGTGGGATGGTCTGATTCCGCAAGTCGTCGAAAATGGGACCGCCCGCCAGGCAACGCTCGACGAACTGCGATCGATCCGTGGCCAGATTCCCCATCGGAACTTCGACGTGATCATCGAAGGAGTCGGTTCCGAGCATTCTCCGGCGGCGTGGGCCGCTGCGGGAGCGACCTGGTGGTTGGAAACACAGTGGGATGCGGTCGGGCAGGCGCGCCCGTCGCTGGCGACGCTCGATCGGCTGCGAGAGGGCCCGCCTGGCTCATGAACGACTACGTTCGGTGCTCGTGACGAGCGCCGGGTGGAACTTTGCGGACGTGTTCGAACGGATCGCCGACGGAATTCCGGAGGCGCTGGCGCAGCAACAAGGCGGGCGCCGCTTCTCGTGGGCCGAATTCGATCACCGTGCCGACGGCGTCGCCGCGGCGCTGCTCAGCGCCGGCCTGTTCGAGCAGGACAAGGTTGCCCAGTACCTGTTCAACTCGCCCGAGTACCTGGAGAGTCAGTACGGCTGCTGGAAAGCGGGGATGGCGACGGTCAACACGAACTATCGCTACGCCGCCGACGAACTCGTGTACCTGTGGGACAACGCCGATGTCGCCGCCGTCGTGTTCCACGGATCGTTCAGCGCGCAGATCGACGTCGTCCGCGATCGCGTCCCTGGTGTCACGCTCTGGCTGTGGGTCGACGATCGGTCCGGCCAGTGCCCTCCGTGGGCCCAGCCCTACGAAGCGGCCGCGACGAGCAAACCAGGTCGCACACAGGGACCATGGGGACGTTCCGGCGACCACCTGATCCTGCTCTACACCGGCGGCACGACCGGCGTGCCCAAGGGCGTGATGTGGCGCCAGGACGACGTGTTCGGCGCACTCGATGCCAACAACCGCAAACGGATGCCGCCCGAGCAGGATCTCGTTGCGATCGGTGAACGGATCACGCAGCCTGGCCCACGCGGCATGCCCGGTGCCCCCCTGATGCACGGGACCGGTTTCTTCAATGCGGTCAGCACGCTGATGGTCGGCGGGTCGATCACGACGATGCCAGGTCGCAACTTCGATCCGATCGAGTTGCTCGACACGATCGAGCGCGAGCACATCAATTCGATCTCGATCGTGGGCGACGCGTTCGCCAAACCGATCTTGGCGGCGCTCGACGCAGAGCCCGATCGTTGGGACATCTCGTCGCTCCGAGTGATCGTGTCGTCCGGCGTGATGTGGTCGAAGGAAACGAAGCAAGGTTTGTCACGCCACAACCCGCGACTGATCATGGTCGATGCGCTCGGTTCGAGCGAAGCGATCGGCATGGCCACCAACATCTCGACCAGCGAATCCGGGGACGACACTGCCAAGTTCGAACTCGGCCCGAACGGACGGGTGCTGAACGTCGACGGCGACGATGTCGTTCCGGGTTCGGGAGAGCTCGGGAGAGTCGCCCTGCGAGGTTTCACCCCGATCGGTTACTACAAGGATCCGGACAAGTCGGCAGCCACGTTCGAGGTCATCGACGGTGTCCGTTACGCAATCCCGGGTGACTGGGCAGAGGTGCTCGCTGATGGCTCGGTCAAGCTGCTGGGGCGCGGGAGCCAGTGCATCAACACCGGAGGCGAGAAGGTCTACCCGGAGGAGGTCGAGGAGTGCCTCAAGCTGCATCCGTCGATCGCCGACGCAGCCGTCGTCGGGCTTCCCGACGAACGATTCGGCGAGGCGATCACGGCACTCGTCGAACTCGCACCCGGCTCCACGCTCGACGAACAGACCGTGATCGACTTCGTGAAGACCAAGCTGGCTCGTTACAAGGCGCCCAAACGAGTGTTCGAAATCGACTCGATCGGCCGCGCCGTCAACGGCAAACTCGATTACCGGTCACTGAAGCGCGAGGCGGCGACCCGGGCCGCGGACTGAGCGCCGCGAGAACGTGCGCTCCCGACAGCGACCAGGCACACGAAACATGAAGTATCAGGAAGTCGTCGCCCTGGCGTCAGCACTCCGCCGGCGTGAGCACGTAGTTCTCCGAGCCGGAGCCGGCCTGGCCGGCGATCGACCCGGCTCCGGCACCGATCATCGAGCCGGGCAAATCGGGTCCGGGTGGGAGGCTGATCGTGTACGTGCCCGTGTAGTGCGAATCGAACATGCCGTTGAACTCATAGGTCCCACTCAGGCCACCGCTCAGCTGCATCGTGCCGATGCCGCTCGACAGCGTGAACGGCTGCATGACGTCGCACACGACTTGACTGACCTGCCAATCCTCCAGTCCGCCGACGATGAGGTATGCAGCACCACCCGTTTCGAATGTGATCTCCGCCTTGGCAACACCCCGCTTCGAACGGGCCTCGAGCGAAACCGTTCCGCTCTGACCGGGTTGATCCGGAGCGGTGTAGATCATCGTCGCATCGGCTGGAAGCGGCGACGACATCGGATCAACCGAAGCACCACCAGCGGTGAGCGTGGCGGTCACGGCGCCTCCTACCGGCCCGCCATCGATCTGGCTGCGAGGAGCCGCCGTGATCGTCGACGTACTACTCGGCTCGAGCCCCTTGGGACCCGGCGAAACTGCCACGTCGAGTCGCACGCAGCGACCCGATTCCCAACCCTTCTGGGCCGCATCGCGCAACTTGGTGGCCAGCATCAGGCCGAACATCGAACCGACCGAGACGGCCGACGTGGCGAACTCGCTGGTCACCGTCCCGCCGGAGCGGTTCCAAGTGAGGCTGTTGAACGTGTCGCCCGAATAGCTGCCCGACACGTCGACGAACTGGCCTTTGCCACCTGCGAAGTCAGCCCACTGCATCCGAAAGCCGGAATCGGATGACGCCAGCGTGGCATTGTCGTCGAGTTGTCCGTCGAACGTGACATCCAGCGTGCCCGTCTGACCGACCGAACCCGCTGTCGCCGAGATGTCGATGTTCGCCGTTGCCTTGAACCGGCCATCGACATCCGGACACGGCACGACGACGATCTTGGTCGTCAGCGATGTCGTCACGCCCTTGCTCGTCGAGGTGAACTTGCCATCCAGCGTGGCTTGATCCAGTGTCGCCCCGACCTTGACCCCCTCGCCGAATGCACCGTTCTTGGCAGGTTCGCCCTGCTTGAGGTCATTGGTCGCTGTGACCAAACCTTCGGCGCCCAAGAAGACCATCATCAGTCCACCGAACAACCCTTCACCGATGTTCGGACCAGACGAGGGTGATGCCATCCGCATCCCCACAACCAGTGGCGCGCCCGCGATCCCCCTGGCTTGTTCGACGATTGGCGCCCACGACTCCCGAAGCGCCACATCAGCCGCCTCGGCGCCGCCCAGAGCGGCCTCCAATCCGGACCTGACTGCCAACTCCCGCTCGAACTGCGTCGCCAAGTCTGCCAGATACGCCTCCTGCTGATCACTCGACATCGTCAACAACTCCGCCGCCATCCGATCGAAGCGGGCCGGATCGACTGCGAACGAATCACCTGAGACTTCTGTGGACACCGACGAGCTCACGGCGGAGTCGTGACCCGACTCATCGCTCGTCACGCGTTCGTCGTTGACAACCGCGTCCGAGCGGCCACCCCCGCCACCACAAGCGGACAACCCGATCGAAGTCACCATGATCGAAGTCACCACGATCAGTGCTGCCAACCGCTCCGCCGCGTCTCGTTTCATGCAGCCATCATGAACGACCGCCGCGCACATCTCGTCAGCAAGAACAGATTTGGGACCGATTCGGGACGGTCAGGGACGGACAGGGTCGATCAGCCTCGATCAGCCTCGATCAGTTGGTTGCTCCGGTTACCGGCGGGTAGCTTCTCGGCATGACACACGCTTTGGGGACAGACGCTTTGGGCTTCGACGGCAAGGTTGCGATCATCACCGGAGCGGGCGGGGGTCTCGGGCGCCAACACGCGCTCCTGATGGCTTCCCGAGGCGCACTGATCGTGGTCAACGACCTCGGCGGTGCTGTCGACGGCACCGGCAGCGACAAGGGAGCCGCAGAACGCGTCGTCGACGAGATCAAGGCGGCCGGCGGAGATGCCGTGACCGACACCAACTCCGTCGCCTCGCCGGAGGGTGGGGCGGCGATCGTGCAAACGGCGCTCGATGCGTACGGACGTGTCGACATCGTGATCAACAACGCCGGAATCCTGCGGGACAAAGCGTTCCACAACATGACACCGGACCTCTTCGACGCCGTGATCGACGTCCACCTGCGCGGTGCATACCACGTCACCCAGCCAGCCTGGAAGCACATGCGCGAGCAGGGGTACGGTCGTGTGATCTCGACCGCCTCGGGTGCCGGGATCTTCGGCAACTTCGGGCAGGCCAACTACGGCGCCGCCAAGATGGGTCTGATCGGGTTCACTCGCGTGCTCGCCGTCGAGGGCGCCAAGTTCAACATCAAGGCCAATGCCATCGCGCCGGTGGCAATGACGCGGATGACGGAAGACATCCTCGGTTCGGTCGGTGACAAGTTGGGCCCGCAGTTCGTCTCGCCATTGGTCACCTACCTTGCCCACGAGTGCTGCGAACCGACGGGCCGGGTGTTCTCGGTTGCGGGAGGCCGTGTGGCCGAGGTGTTCATCGCCGAAGGGCCGGGTTACGTCAATCCGGGAATGACCCCGGAGGACGTCGCCGCCAACATGGAGGCGATCTCCAATCGTGACGGCTACGTGATCCCGGCCCAGATGAACGACGAGATCGGCCTGTACCTCAAATACCTGGCCTGAAGCATCCGGCTGGCGCCGACCGATCTGGCACACTGTGCTGATGAACGTGCAGGAGACTGATTCCAACGGCCAAAGTGAGCGCGAGAGCGGGTTTCCGTTCAAGCTGATCGGTTTGTTGCTCGTCGTCGTCGCGCTGGCGTTCGGTTTCTTCCAGAACGGAAACGACGCCCCGGTGCGGTTCCTCTGGATGGATTCGACGACGCCCGTGTGGGTCGTGATCGGCATCAGTGTGCTCGTCGGAATGCTGCTCGACCGGCTGTTGACCTGGCAGTGGCGGCGAGCTCGCAGACGCAAAACGGTCGACGACAAATCGTGAGGATGATCCGCTCCACCGAGGGAGCCGAAATCGCGATCCACGACTTCGGTGGTACCGGCCCACCGCTGCTGATCGTCCACGCCACCGGATTCCATGCGCACTGCTACGTGCCGATGGTGGGTGCGTTGTCGGATCGTTTCAGGTGCTGGGGGCTCGATGTTCGTGGGCACGGTGGTTCGACCGTCGCCGCCGATTGGAAACCTGACTGGAGGGCGTTCGGTGATGACGTCCTGGCTGCCTGTGCTGAAATCGCCCCCGAGGGCGGGATCGTCGGATTCGGCCATTCGATGGGGGCGACCTCCCTGCTGATGGCAGCCGAGCGGGCACCACAGTGCTTCGACCGGCTGGTTCTGTTCGAACCGATCGCCTATCCGAGTGGCGAGTCGCCGCCCGACGTGACCCAACTCCCGCTCGTCCAAGGCGCGCTCCGTCGTCGCCGCCACTTCGCTTCGTTCGATCACGCCTATGAGAACTTCCGCTCGAAGCCGCCGCTGGCGTCATTGGTGCCCGAAGCCCTCCGTCACTACGTCGATCACGGTTTCGTGGAGGTCGACGGCAGGGGTGATGGTGCTGGGGTCGAGTTGGTCTGCAGCCCCGAACTGGAAGCCCAGATCTTCATGACGGCACCGGACAACGGCGCCTGGAATTCGTTCCCTTCGATCGTCACCCGGACGATGGTGATCGCCGGCCACATCGAGGGTCGCGAGCCTGCTGCGGTCGCCGAACGAATCGCCGACGAACTCCCGAACGGAGTGTTCGTTGCGCTCCCCCACCTGACACACTTTGCGCCGCTGACCCATCCTGTCGAGATCGCCGACCTGGTGGCACTCGGCTGAAGTCGACCGATCACGTCGGATCAGGTGCCGTCAGGCAGGTGACCGTGGCAGCCCTCGCGTACGATGGATGACATGTATGACGTGCCGACGAGTCTGTCGCCTTCTCGGGTCGAGTCGTTTCTCTCCTGCCCGTTGGCGTTTCGGTTTGCGAGCATCGAGAAGCTGCCTGACCCCCCGACCGTGGCGACGACGCGTGGCTCGCTCGTCCACCGGTCCTTGGAGCTGTTGTTCATCAACCCCGCCGCATTGCGCACGGCGGGCGAACTCGATCGTTGCGTTCAGGCCGCGATCGAGGAGTACCGAGTCCATCCTGACTTCACCCAACTCGGCTTGAGCCAGCCCGAGACCGAGCAGTTCGAGGACGAGTGCCGATCGCTCGCATCCAACTACCTCACCATGGAGGACCCGACCCGAGTCCGCGAGATCGGGCTCGAGCTGAGACTGGAAGCAAGCGTCGGCGCGCTGACCCTGCGCGGCATCATCGACCGATTGGAACTCGACGACGCGGGCGAATTGGTCGTCACCGACTACAAGACCGGCCGCGCCCCGAGTCAGAACTACGAGCGCAAGAGCCTGTCGGGTGTGCATTTCTACTCCTTCCTGTGCGAGTCGATCTTCGGGAGGCGACCAGCCGCGATCCGGCTGATGTACCTCAAGTCGGGTGAGACGATCACGGCAATTCCGACCGACCAGTCGTCGAAGTTCCTGACGACCAGAACCAACGCGGTGTGGAAAGCCGTTGCCACCGCCTGCGAGCGTGACGACTTCCGACCGAAGCAAGGTGCGCTCTGCAACTTCTGCGCCTATCAACGCTGGTGCCCGGCGTTCGGCGGCGACCCGGCACTCGCCAAGACGGAGGCGCCGCTGGTGCTCGGCAACGCCGTCGCCGCATGAGCCCCCCAGGTTCCGGCCGATTCGGGCCAGGCGTCGATGCCTTCGACGAGCGAGTCGATGCGCTCCTCGAACGAGTCCGCGGTAATCCTGCGCTCGACTCGTTGATGACCGCAGCGACGCATGCAGGTGAGTTCAGCGCTGTCTGGCACGTCTCCGGCCTCGCTCGGGGGCTGGTGAAAGGCCGCCACGATGAGATCATCGCGCTCGCCCTCGGGCTCGGTGCCGAAAGCCTGCTGCTCAATCAAGGGCTGAAACGGCTCTTCCGACGCGAACGCCCGACCGAGGCAGGCGACGAGCGTTTCGACATTCGTCGGCCGCTGACCTCGTCGTTTCCCAGCGGGCATGCCTCGGCGGCGACGTTTGCGGCGATCACACTGATTCGGTGGGACGGCCGGCGCTCGATCCCTCTGTGGGGCACGTTGGCGGCGATCGTCTCGATCAGCCGACCGTACGTTCGCATCCATCACGCGTCCGACATCGTCGGCGGAGCCATCGCAGGTGCGCTGATGGCGGCGATCGCAAAACGAGTCTTCCGAGCGTTCGGCATCGACTAGCCAACCAATCGTTCTGCTGGCGCGATCTGTTGCCAACAAGACGTGATCGCGCCACCAGATCCGATCCGTGCGTTCTGCCGGCGCGATCTGGTGCCAACACCGCATGATCGCGCCACCAGATCCGAACGCCAGATGATGATCAGGGGTACTCGGCGTAGGGTTGAGGAATGAGTGAGATGCGATTCGATCGGGCGATGAGCGACGCCGAAGGTTTGATGTGGCGGTTGGAGAAAGACCCGCATCTCTCGGCATCGTTCGGCACCGTGACGATCCTCGATCGAGCACCCGACTTCGACACGTTCCGGCGCCGGATGGATCGGGCGGCGATGGTGATCCCGCGGCTGCGGCAACGCGTGATGCCCGCCCCCGCCAACATCTCGCCGCCGATCTGGGTTGACGACCCCGACTTCGACATCGATCTCCATGTCCGTCGGATCGCCTGCCCGAAGCCCGGCAGTTTGCGACAAGTGCTCGATCTCGCCGCGCTGTACATGGCCGATCCGTTCGACCGGACCCGACCGCTGTGGCAATTCGTCGTCATCGAAGGCATGCGCGGCGGGAAAGCCGCCGTCATCCAGAAGATGCACCACACGATCACCGACGGGGAACGAGGGGTCGAGCTCTCGCTCCAGTACCTCGATTTCGAGCGGGACGCTCCGGAACCGCCACCGGTCGACCCCGACGATGTTGCCCGAGCCGAACAGCCCGAAACGGGAGCCGCCGACGCCGTCAAGGAGTTCGTCGCCGGCAGCTTGCGAATCCCCTTCGGGATCGCCAAGCAGGTCCGCGAACTGCTCGGCGACCCATCGGGAATCCCGGCCGCGTCCAGCGCTGCGGCTCGCACCGCGATGGGCGTCGTCTCGCAGCTCTCCGACACCGAACATGCCCGTTCCCCACTCTGGACCAGCCGCTCGCTACGGCGTCGGATCGAACCCGCCCGAGCGCCGTTCAAAGAGACGAAGGCGGCTGCCAAACGACTGGGCGGAACGCTCAACACAGCCTTCCTGACCGCCGCCGCACACGCCGCTTCCGAGTACCACACCCAGATGGGGATGCCAACGGAGTGCCTGCGGGCCTCGATGGCGATCTCGACCCGCACCAAGGATTCGGGCAGCAACGCCTTCTCGCTCGTCCGGATCCTCGTCCCGACCGCCGAGATGCCGATCGCCGACCGTTTCCTCGCAATTCAGGAGGCGACGCTGGTCGGACGCGAGTCCAGCGCCGCGGCGGGGCTCGACACCTTGGCAGCGGTTGCCTCGACCATGCCGACCTCGCTGATCACAAGGCTCGCCCGCCAACAGGGTCAGACGATCGATTTCGCCACATCCAATGTGAAGGGATCACCCGTGCCCTGCTACATCGCCGGGTCACAGTTGCTCGAGATCTACCCGATCGGCCCGCTCGGCGGGGTGGCGTTCAATCTGACGTTGATGTCGTATCTCGGCAGCCTCGACATGGCGCTCAACATCGACACGGCGGCCGTGACGGAACCGGCGCTGCTCTCGGACTGCCTCCAGCGAGCATTTCAGGAGTTCGCCCGGGTATAGCGCCGGAATAGCGCGGGGTATAGCGCGGAAGGTGTGCCGCGGGGTGCCCGCTGAGGTGTAGCGCAGCAGGCGACGCGCAGCTTCGAACTAGCGCTTGGCGGTGAGCAGGGAACGAACGTCGAGCAGCAGGTCGGCGACCTCGCCGGCGGAGACCAACTCGCGACGCATCATCTGCGCCAACGCTTCATCAATCACGCTAATTGCTTCGGTCAGCACGGCCGCGCGAGCGGCCTCACGGTCAATCACTGTCGTCTCGGTGAGCTGCGTGTCGGTCATTGGTTGTCACGGTATCCCGGTTTTCTTCGTCGCGCGCGCACCTACCATGTGACGAATGGAACTCTCGGGGAAACACGTCGTTGTCACGGGCGCCGCGGGAGGCATCGGATCCGCGCTCGCACGAGCGTTTGGTGCTCGAGGCGCCCGTCTCGTGCTGTCCGATCTCGATGGCGCCGACGCGGTCAGCGCTGGACTACCGGGTTCGGTCAGTGTGGCCGCCGACATCGGCAACGAGGCTGGAACGATCGATCTGATCACCGCCGCCGAAGCCAGTTTCGGCCCGATCGACCTGTACTTCGCGAACGCCGGGGTGGGCGTCGGGACCGACCCGATGGACGCCGAGGAGTTCTGGGACGTCTCGTTCAACGTCAACGTCCACGCCCACCGCTGGGCAGCGCGACGGCTGCTTCCGGGTTGGCTCGAACGCGGTGACGGGTACTTCTGCTCGACGGCCTCGGCCGCCGGGTTGCTGGCCCAGATCGGGGCGGCGCCCTACAGCGTCACGAAGCACGCCGCTGTCGCATTCGCCGAGTGGCTCGACATCACCTACGCCGGACGGGGGCTCAAGGTCAGCTGCCTGTGCCCCCAGGGCGTGAACACCAACATGATCAAACAGGGCGACCAACTCGGCGACGGCGCCAACGTCGTGCGTCAGGTCGCTGCGATTCTCGAGCCCGATGACGTGGCCGACACCGTGGTCGAGGCGATCCGCGACGAACGATTCCTGATCCTCCCCCATCCTGAGGTGGCCGACTACATGGCCCTCCGGGGATCAGACCATGCTCGTTGGCTCGGCGGCATGCGCAAACTGCAGCGTCGGGTCCTGGGCTACTGACGGAGCAAGATGCCGGAGCGAACCTTGAACGCGGTCGGGCTGCGGCTCGGCGAACCGATCCGATTTCGCCGCCACGATGGTGGGCATTGGATCGTCGGCAGAGTCGCTCGGATGGAAGTCGACGGGAGCATCACGCTGCATGATCCTGATGGCGCGGCACGGTCTTTGCGGCCTGAACGCGTCCAGGTCCGGCGCCCAGGGAGTCGAGGTCATCTCGTCTGGAAGACGGTCAGCGACGTCGCCGTCACCTGGGAACAACTCGAGATGTTCTGATCCATGTCGGGCCGGGCTACTGGCGGCCGCCGGAGCAGTTGATGAACGTCCCGGTCACGTAGCTCGCGGCCGGTGAGGCCAGCCACAGGATCGCCTCGGCGACCTCGTCGGGGTGGCCGCCGCGCCGCATCGGAACATGGACCGACAGTTTGTCGATGCGATCAGGAATCCCCGACAACTCATGGATGTCGGTGTGGATCAGTCCGGGCCGCACGGCGTTGACCCGGACCCCTTCGGTCGCCACCTCCTTGGCGAGCCCGATCGTCATCGAGTCGATCGCCCCTTTCGTGGCGGCGTAGTCGATGAATTCGTTCGGGCTGCCCAGGAGCGCCGCAGCCGACGACAGATTCACGATCGAACCCCCGACGCCGCCATGTCGGGTCGACATGTGGCGAACGGCCTCACGCGCCGCAATCAATGCCCCGACGATGTTCACTGCCACAACGTCCTGCAACCGGGCGAGATCGAATTCATCGAACCGCGATGCGCGATGCAGTGTCCCGGCGTTGTTGACGAACGCCGCGATCGAGCCGAACGTTTCGGTCGTGCGATCGAACATCTCGACGACCTGCTGTTCGACGGCGACGTCGGTCTGGACGATGAGCACCCGAGCCCCGAGCCGTTCGCACTCGGCTCCCACCGCCGCTGCCGCCTCGGCTCGTCGGGCGAATGACAGTGCCACGTCATAGCCGCGACTGGCCGCCATGCGGGCCGTCGACGCCCCGATACCGCGACTGCCGCCGGTGATCAGCATGACCGGGCGGGTTTGACTCATGGGACCATTCTGGTCGAAAGATCACCGGGCATTGATCAGGCAACCTTCGATAGCGTTGCCGTGTGGCCGAGGAAAAGACGGAACTGTCCCTTCACACGCGCATTGCGACCGACCTGCTGCACGGGCGCTCGACCGTGGGATCGCCGCGCCTCAGCCCCGACGGCGGGCAGGTCGCCTGTGTGGTGTCGACGATCGACCTCGATGGCAACACCACCACAACACGGGTGTGGCTCGACGGCGCCCCGATCACCGCCGGGCCGTACGACAACGAGCCGGCCTGGTCGCCTGATGGCCGTTGGCTGGCGTTCACCAGCCGGCGAGGCGAGAAAAAGGGCGATTCAACGCTGCATGTGCTCCCGATCGGCGGTCCT
Organism: Ilumatobacteraceae bacterium; assembly: GCA_043773365.1. Classification (GTDB taxonomy): domain Bacteria; phylum Actinomycetota; class Acidimicrobiia; order Acidimicrobiales; family Ilumatobacteraceae; genus Ilumatobacter. Next base: position 195,777 of record JAYVFI010000002.1, on the reverse strand, counting down.
GGTGAGCTTCGAACGGTGTGCGAAATGCCCGACGGCCTGGGCGATCTGGCGTGGTCACCCGACGGTCGATGGATCGCGTTCACGAGCCGAACCCGCGACCCGCGTTACGAGGCGAAAGACGTCAGTTGGCAGGCGCCACGCAAGATCGAGCACTACTTCGCTCGCCTGAACGGTGACGACTGGGTCTTCGACCGCCCGCAGCACATCTACGTGATCGCCGCTGACGGGACCGGCAAACCGCGCAACCTGACCCCCGGAAAGTTCCAACACGACGCTATCTCGTGGTTGTCGGACTCGAGCGGTGTGGCGACCACGGCCGCTCGCCACGATACGTGGGACCTCGACCTCGCCACCGACATCTACATCGCCCAACTCGACGGGGAGATCAGGCTGCTCACCGACTCGACCGGCACCTGCAGCGCCCCGGCCGTGTCTCCCGACGGTACCCGAATTGCCTTCATCGGTGCCGAGAACTCCCGCGTCTACCCACAGAACTATCGAGTCGGGTTGATCCCCACATCGGGCGGCGCGGTCCGTTGGATCAGTACTGCGCTCGATCGCACGTTTCAAGCGGGCTCGTGTCCGCGTTCTCCGATCTGGATCGATGACAGCACCGTGCTGGCGGTCGCAGAGGATCGCGGTGACACCCATCTCTATCGCGTCCACATCGACGCAACACCGCCCGAACCGGTCACCTCAGGACCGCTGACGGTGACCGGATTCGACCATGCTGCAGGAGTGCTTGCGACCACGAACACGACGGTCGAACGAGGTGGTGAATTGTTCGTCGATCGGAACGGCACGGAAACAAGGCTGACCCACGTCACGATCGGGTGGCGCGGTTGGGAGAAATTCGGCGTGCCCTGCGTTGACGGATCCGACGAGATCGATGCCTGGATCATGCTTCCCGAAGGCTTCGATTCGACCCAGCAGTATCCAGTCCTGCTCAACGTTCACGGAGGCCCGTTCAGTCAGTACGGCGAACTGTTCTTCGATGAGGCGCAGATGCAGTCGGCGGCTGGTTTCGTGGTGCTGATGGCGAACCCGCGAGGGGGCAGCGGTCGCCACACCGGATGGGGCCAATCGATCATCGGCCCCAAGCACGCCTTCGCCCCCGGCAGTGGGTGGGGCAGCGTCGACGTCGACGATGTGATCGCGGTGCTCGACACGACACTGACCCGATACAGCTTCTGTGATCGGGACCGCGTCGGCATGCTCGGAGGCAGCTACGGCGGCTACATGGCCACCATGCTCGCCTCGCGATACAGCGATCGCTTCGCCGCAGTGTGCTCGGAACGCTCGGTCAACAACTTGTTGACCGAGGAGTGGAGCAGTGATATCGGATCCATGTTTCAGGTCGAGCACGGCCCCAATCCGGTCGAAGATCCGGACGAATACCGTCGCATGTCGCCGATCCACCTGGCTCGCGACATCAAGGTTCCGATGCTGCTGATCCACTCCGAAGAGGACTACCGCTGCCCGATCAGCCAGGCGGAAGAACTCTGGATGACCCTCCGCATGCTCGGCAAGGACGTCACGTTCTACCGATTTCCTGGCGAGAACCACGAGCTGTCCCGCTCGGGTTCGCCGGTCCACCGACGGATGCGGGCAGAGATCATCCTTGACTTCTTCGCGGAGAAGCTCCACCGGAATCAGACCTGATCGGCACAGCTGAGCGTGTTCGCTTTGGCGGTCGGAGGATTGCTCGTCGACTTGTTCGGCTGCTTCACCTGATCACGCTGGTTTGAATGGCACTGATTCGTGCAACCAGGCGTCGATCAGCTTGCGAGCGATCGAGATTCCCGGCGGGATCATCGGCAGTTGATCGCGCCGGTACCACCCGGCATCAGCGATTTCCGACGGATCGCACACGATCTCGCCCGATTCGTACTCCGCTCGGAATCCAACCATCAAACTGTTCGGAAACGGCCACGGCTGGCTGCCGAAATAGCTCGGGTGCTTGACGACCAGACCGACTTCCTCGTGGACCTCTCGGATCACGGCGGACTCGAGTGATTCCCCCGGCTCCACGAAACCGGCAAGGCACGAGTACATCGGTACGGTCCATTGCACCCCCCGCGCCAACAGGGCCTCTTGATCGCGTCCGGGCGCCCCCCGAGTCACGAGCGTGATCATCGCCGGCGACAACCGGGGAAACGCCAACAACCCGCAGGCAGGGCACTTCATCGAGCGCTCGCCCACCGACAATTCCGTCGCCTCCCCGCATCGCCCGCAGAACCGATGCGTTCGGGCCCATTCGACGATCTGAACGCCGCGACCGGCCGCCAACCACCGATGCTCGGCAGCACGACCATAGAACGACCGAAGGTCTGTCGCCGCCCCGTCACTTGGATCGTCGCCATGCGGAACGTCGATCGCCCACCATGCGTGACCGTCGACGACGCCGATGAAATGACGACCCCAGTCGGCAGCAGCCGGCCGATCATCGAGCCACACCGAGGCCCCGACGACGTGCAGGTACTGGTGCTCACCGGCATGATCGCCGGGAACCACGTTGAGTGGCCGAAACGGGATGTCGCCCATCATTGGACGTCGCCAATCGCCGCTTCGAGCGCGTCGAGGCCCTCGTCGAGTTCGGCTGCGGTCACGTTCAGCATCGGCGCCAGACGCACCACGTTGCCGTACAGCCCGCCCTTGCCGACCAGCAGCCCATGTGCTCGGGCGGCTTCGTGAACCGCTCCGGTGCGGACCTTGTCTGGCTCGGTCGTACCGGGGTGACATATCTCGAACGCCCACATCAAACCTCGGCCGCGGAGTTCGGCGATCCACGGCGTGCTCTCGACCAACGGGCCGAACCGGGCCCTGAAGCGCTCGCCCATTGCCTTGGCGTTGGCTTGCAGATCGTTGTCGAGCACGTATCGCAACGTCGCCAAACCAGCTGCGGCGGATAACGGATTGCCGCCGAACGTCGAGAAGTTCAAGACCTCGATCGTGTCCATGATGTCGGCCCGGGCGACGATTCCAGCCAGCGTCACACCGTTGCCGACTCCCTTGGCGAACGTCAACATGTCGGGCACGACGCCGTGCGCCTGGTAGCCCCAGAAGTGCTCACCGGTGCGTCCCCATGCCGTCTGCACCTCGTCGGAGATGAACAGGATGCCGCGATTCGCCAACTCCTTGTGGAACTGGCCGAACATGCCATCCGGCGGCGTTGCGAATCCACCGACACCCTGGATCGGCTCGGCAATCAGGCAGGCCACGTCTCCTGCCGACGTCATGTCGAGGAGTTGCACCAGATCGTCGACACAGGCCTGCGTATATGCGTGGTCGTCGAGATCACGAAAAGGTGAGCGAAGGCGATAGCCGCCCTGCACGAACTGGACCTGCAAACCACTCAACGATGTCGATGACCAGGTCGAATGCGAGGTGATCGCCTGCGTGGTGAACGACCGGCCGTGATAGCTGTTGCGGATCGCGAGCACCTGATTCGACTTCCGGTACGACGTCGCCAGCAGGATCGCGGTGTCGTTCGCCTCGGTCCCGGAGGGAGTGAAGAACACGCGTGCGTCGGGAATCCCCGCCTGGGCGGCGATCAGCTCTGCCAACTCGATCATCGGCTCCGACAGGTACAGCGTCGACGTGTGCATCACCTTGGCGGCCTGTGCCTGAACCGCGGAGGTGACCGATCGGTTGTTGTGGCCGACCATCGTGGTCAACACGCCGCCGAAGAAGTCGAGGTAGCGGTTCCCTTCGAGATCCCACACGTAGCTGCCGTCGCCACGATCGATCGAGATCGGCTCGGCGTAATACGGGGAGAGGAACGACGGGAGCACCCGACGGTATCGGGCGGCGAGTTCGGTACTGGTCGTCACAGTTACTGAACGCTAGCTGTGAATGCCGGAGACGTTGTAGGTTGACATCGGTGTTGGCCATCCGAGTGGGCCACTGCGCGATCGTGATTGTGGAAGTCGACGGCTGCCGATGGCCCGGCTGCGCTACCACCCGCTTGGTGTGAGCCCCACCCCCTCGATGAGCTGTTCCGGAAAGAGATCCGATCGACCCTGCCTGCGTCGCCCCGTCCTGCTTTCATGCCTTGGTACCGGCGTACGGCTTCACTCGACACGGAGCGCACGCGCCCCCAGCGATGAACGGACCCACCACCAGGCCACCGTCGACAGCACCACGTGGAAAGCGACGGGCACGACCATCGCCAGCGCGACCCAACCCGGCACATGCACCCGTGCCGGCACGCCCAGCGCTTCGGCGGTCGCCTGCCAGACGCGCGCCCCAGCAACGGCGCCGAGAAGTGCGCCGGCCACTCCGACGGTGAGCCCCATCGCGAGGCCCTGCCATCCCGCGATCGCGACGAGATCGGTGGGAGTCGCGCCGCATGCACCGAGGATCGCCGCGTCGCGTGCTTGGCGGCGCGTCGCAACGACGTTGGCGTTGACGATCAGCAACGCGGCGACGAACGCGGAGACGAGGGCAGCGGCGAGCAGCAGGCCGCGGAGATCGTGCAGATTGTCGATCTTCCCCGGCACGATGTCGACGACGATGTCGGGCACCTGGCTCGATAGCTGGGCGACGGCAGCGTCGATGCCGCGTCGGCCCTGATCCAACTCGACCACCATCATCTGTGGAGGAGGGCCGGGCCAATCGTCGGTCAGCGCCGAGGACGAGATGACCGCCGCGCCGCCGAAGGGGACGTCCCCCAACACCGGAGCTGGACCGATCCCGACGACCGTGAAGTCGGCTGGTTCATTCTGTCCGCTGATCGTGACAATGTCGCCGATGCGCTTGTGCATGGCCGTCGCCGCCCCGGAGCCGAGCATGATCTCGCGCGACGCAATCGGGAACCGGCCGCTGGTGGCGATTCGCTCGCGGGCGACGTCGGATGGTTCGAGCACCACGAGGTCGATAGTGCGTCCACCCACCTCCATCTGCGGGATGTAGGTCAGTTCCGAGGCGGTGCGCACGCCCGGGAGGGCTGAAATGGCGGCGCGTGTGTCGTCGGTGAGGGGGAAGTTGGAGTTGCCGACCATCACACCACCCCAGAACCCGTGCATCGCCGGCTGGTCGACCAGACGGTCGATCCCTGACACGAACAGTCCGGTCCCGGTGAGCGCCGCCGCGGCGACCACCGCGGCGGCGACGCCGGCCCGCACCGCGCGGTGGCCCCGCGACGCCCGAGTGAGGGTCAGGGCGAGCTCGAGCCGGCGAGGAACCGCCGGGAACATCCGCCGTCTCGGCGTAACCTTGGGCGTCCGGCGTTCGTCCACGACCGCCGCGGCGACGATGCAGGCAGTGACCACAAGGCCCCACGCGCTCATCACCGTTGCGGTGAGGGCCACGTTGAGCGTGCGCCCGGGAGTGGGCTCGACCTTGGTGGCGAGGCCGATGGGGAGTCGGTTCGAGGCCGACCACGCCAGGGGAACTGCGCCGGCGAGGCCCGATCCGATCGCCGGCCAGGCGCGCCAGCACGCCGTGACGATCGCGATGCCCCGCGTCGTCCCGAGGGCTGACAGGGTGGCCCGGTCGCGTTCGAACTGACGTTGCGACGTCCGAACTGCGACGGCCACTGCGAGGGTCGAGGTGGCGACGATGACCGCTAGCAGGGCGACGAGGATGTCGGCTTGGGTGTTGACTGGGGCGGCGAGTTCATCCCGCCGAGGGGGGAATACTGGGGGAAGCGCGACGAAGGCAGGGTAGATGTCGTCGACCCCTTCCCCCACGGCCGCCTGCACCAGTTGTTCGAAGGCGGCCAGGTCGGTGCCGGGCCCGAGTTGGATGTTGTAAAACCACCCGAGTCCGAACCGCAGGATCTGGTCCCCGATGTGGTCGTACAGCGAGATCGGGAAGACGAGGTGGGTCTTACTCGCGGCCGAGGAACATCCGACCCATCGGTCACTCGTGATGTCGGCCGGCGCGCGGACCACCCCGGCGATGCGTACCGTCTCGATCGGCCCGCGTGGGGAGTCGCCCTGCGGAGCCGATTCGAACTGGTCGGGGGCGTAGAACTGGACGCGGAACATGTCCCCCGGCCGTAGGTGGTACGTCTTGGCCGCCTCTTCAGTGGCGAGGACCGCGAATGGATCGGTGCCGTTGGGGATCGCGCCGCCGAGGAGGAGGTACGTGGAATCGACCGCCGACATCTCCATCGCGTGACCATCCAACGCGCAGCCGGCGTCGTGGTCGTCGTTGCCCGCAGCGCGCAATGGGATGTATGCCTCCCGGTCGGCGCGCACCACCCCGGGCATCGCCGACAGCTGAGCCGGCGGCAGCTGGGCGACGATCGACCGGTCGTAGGGGATCGCGCCCGCGGTCCAGCGGGCAATCACCGTGTCGGCGCGGCGGTACGCAGTGGACAGGGCGAGGATCGACGCTCCCGCGACGGCGACGAGGATCGCCAGCACGAGGGTCGACGCACGACGCCCCCGGCGCTGTGAGCGGGCGATGAAACGTGCCGGACCCATGGCTCCTCCGCTCTCAGCAGCCGGCTGGCCGGCTCGCCGACGGCGGCAAGGCTGAAGAGGGTGCTGCAGCGACGGACGTCACGGCAACATCATCTCAGCTCGCCTCGTCCGTCGGAACCGTGCTGCTACGTGAGGCCAGGTGTGGTCAGCACCACCAGCTGACCGGTACACCAACCCGGTACACCAGCACTGTGCTGACCGGCGTGTGCGGTCTCCGGCGAACACCCCGTTCGGGCGAGCACGACCGGGTAGTCGGCGGCCGAGTGTCCGAAGCCGACGCGAGCCGGGTGCTGCGGAACGGCGCCAGTAGGCCGGACTCCGCCCGCAGCCCGGTGCCGGCGTCAAGCGGCAGTCGCAGGCGGTGTCGAACCACGCACGCCACAGGAGTCATACCCACCGGCGACCTTCGAGGCGGTCCGTGGCGGTCATCGTCGTGACCGTCATCGCGTCGTTGACGAGGCGACAGGTGTTCACCACTTTCGCGAACGGTGGTGCTAGCACGATTCCCGAGGTGCTCGCCGGCAACTTGAGTGGCTGGGGTGCGTGCGCTCGTCACCGCCTACCTTGCCGGCAGCGTCGTCGGTGCCGTGCACTCCGTACGACGCCGGCGCCACGCCCGCTTCGCCGGGCTGCAGTTTCCCGGTACGCCGTTCGCCCATGCAGTGACGATCGGCTCACCGCTCAGCGCCCCGCCGGCGATTCTGATCACCCTCGTGGTTGCCGAACGGACCGGTCGGAGCGGTCTCGTCAAGGCCCTGTCGGCGTTGTTCCTGATCGGGATCGCCGCCGAGGCGGACACGCTGGCCACGTTGAGGCATCCCTCGAAGGATCCGCTGAGCACGACCTGCGTCGTGCTGGACGTCGCCCTGCCTGCAGCGATGCTCGTGGCCGTTCGCCGCTCAACGATTGAGCGGTGACGCACGACCGCTCGCATAGGATCGCCCACATGTCGATCCGAGTCGCGGTTGCCGAGGACAACGCGCTGCTTCGTGACGGGCTCGCCAGACTGATCTCGTCGACCCGCGACTTCGAGCTGGCGGGTACGGCCGACAACTTCGACGAGCTGATCGCCCTCGTGGAGGAAACCACCCCCGACGTGGTCGTCACTGACATCCGCATGCCCCCGACCGGCACCGACGAGGGCATACGAGCCGCCGCCGCGCTGCGGATCAGTCATCCAGAGATCGGCGTGATCGTCCTCAGCCAGTTCGTGTCGCCCAACTATGCCGTGGCGCTGCTATCCGAAGGTTCCGCCCGACGTGGCTACCTGTTGAAGGATCGGGTCGCCCACGTCGACGATCTCGTCGATGCCATCCGGGTGGTGGCCGGCGGTGGTGCGGTCATCGACCCCAAGGTGGTCGAACAGCTGGTCACGTCATCGAGTCGGGCAGCCAAGTCCCCACTCGATTACCTCACCCCCCGGGAGCGGGAAGTGCTCGGCGAGATGGCCCTCGGCAAGTCCAACGCCGCCATCGCCGCAGCGTTGGTGCTCTCCGAGCGGGCCGTCGAGAAGCACATCAACGCGATCTTCTCCAAGCTGCACCTCAGCGAGGAACGCGACGTGAACCGGCGGGTCGCTGCGGTCCTCCTGTACCTGACCAATAGTGGTGCAGGCCACACCCCTGGTGACGTGACAGCACGGTTCCCCGAGAGCGGCTGAGGCGCGACCATGACGAGGTCATGGAGGTTCTTCTGATGGAGCAGGCGAGCGACCCGACAGGCGCAAACACCACGGTGGTGCAGGTGTTGGTCGTTGACGACCAGGCACCGTTTCGCGATGCGGCGCGGGCCGTCATCGCCCGGGTACCGGGCTTCGAGCTGGCCGCCGAGGCGACGTCGGGCGAGGAGGCGGTGGAGCTCGTCGAGCAGCTCCGTCCCGCCGTGGTGCTGATGGACATCAACATGGGCGTGATGAACGGGCTCGAGGCGACGCGGATCATCACCAACTACCTGCCGGAGACCTTCGTGATCCTCGTGTCCACCTACCCCGAGGCCGACCTGCCACCCGCCGCCCGCACGTGCGGCGCAGCCGCCTACGTGAACAAGGACGAGCTGTCGCCCCGGGTCGTGCGCCGTCTGTGGGAAGCCGGCGGCGACCCCGCCTGGCGCGCCTCCGCCTGACCGCCATGGGTGCCGTTGCCCTCTGGGTTCGGTCCACCCTGCGCCGGCACGTCGCTGTCACCCTCGCGCTGGCGATGCTGGCCGGCGTGTCGGCCGGCATCGTCGGGTTCGCCCTGCAGGCCGCCCGACGGTCGGAAGGTTCCCTCGCCCGTTACGAGGCGCGCAACCTTCCGTACGACGTAGGCGTGGTCGGGTGCGCACCCGGCGTCGATCCGACCTCCGACACCGTGGACTTCCAGGTGGTGCTGGAGAAGTGCCTGTCGCTCGAGGCCATCAGGCAGTTCCGTACCGACGTGGTGTCGAAGGTGCCGGGCGTGGAGGCGCAGTCGATCCAGGGTGTACGAGTGATCGGGATCCTCGACCCAACGGCGCGCAACGGCTGGGGTCGGCTGATCCTCGCCTACGTCAGCTCCGAGGCGGACCCCGGTGGTGTTCTGGCCCCGCCACTGATCGTACAGGGCCGCCGGTTCGACGAGAACGACCCCGACGAGGTGGTGCTGGGAGAGACCGCTGCGGCGCGTGCCGGCATCCACCTCGGTGACGTGATCACGATCGGCTCCTGGTCGCCTGAGGAGCTCGACCTCGCGATCGACGGCCGCGTGCCGCCGTCCACACCCACGTTCACCTCCCGTGTGGTCGGCATCGTGCGCACCCTCGCCGACGTGCAGGCCACCAGCGAGGGGGACCTTCGCGGCACGTCGCTGCCCGACGCTCTCTTCGCCGGGCGGGCGTGGACGGCTGCCCACGGCGCCGACCTCCCCGGGTACGGAGACTCGAACGCCGTCCGGCTGGCATCGGGGCCGTCGGGCATCGGTGCCTTCAAGGCCGGGCTGCAACGAAACGCTTCCGGTCGCTTCTTCGAAGCGGAGCCGTACACCAATCCCGACGAACTGAGGGCGCTGCAGCGCGTGATCGAAACGGAGCGCCAAGCCCTGCTGGTGTTCGCCGTGATCGCTGCGCTGGCCGGCGTGGTGCTGGTCGGGTTGACTGTCGGCCGGCAGCTCCGGCGGGAGCTTGCCGACTCGCAGTCGTTGACAGCGCTCGGCATGAGCTCCCGCGACCTCGCCATCGGCGGCGTCGTCCGCGTCGCTGTCACGGCCGTCATTGCGGTGGTGGTCGCCGTGCTCGTGGTTTTGACCGCATCGCCGTTCGCGCCGATCGGCATCGCCCGCCCGCTGGAGTACTCCCACCCGATACGCCTCGACCGCTCCGTGCTCACCGTGGTCCCGCTGGTCACGATCTGCTTCCTGCTGATGATCGGTGCCGTCGTGCCGCTCCTGCACCTGTCGACCGCACGCCGCACTCGAGCTCGCCGTGCCGCCCCGAAGCCTTGGATGCTCGCTCTGCGGCTCGGTTGGGGCCTGTGCCACGTGCCGGTCTCGGCTTCGCCGGCGGTGGCTCACCGCGCGTCGCGGTGTCGGTCGGTGGCGTGGCGGTGGGGCTCGCCGCGGCAGCGGGCTGCCTGGTCGCCAGCTTCGACCGCGTCATCGACCACCCCGTACGGTACGGCGCGTGGTGGGACATGGCCGTGGGCCAGTACTCGGCGTCCGCGCCCTACGACGACGCGGTCGAGAGGATCAGGGCCCTCCCAGATGTCGCCGCAGCGGCGGGTTACCTCGAGGACACGAACACCATCACGCTCGATGGCATCGAGGTGCCGTACATCGCCCTGGCGCCGGTCGTCGGCACGCCGATGCCCGTCATCACCAGCGGGCTGGCCCCCATCGGGCCGGACGAGGCAGCGATCGGCGCGAAAACGGCGCGTGTGCTGCACAAGGGAATCGGCGACACCGTCACGCTCGGCCTCCCACCCGGCACGCCGACAACGATCAAGCCTCGGCCGCTGCGCATCGTGGGAATAGCGCTGCTGGCCAACCCGGTCCGCTCGAGCGCCGACGTGGCCGATGGGGTCGTGCTCGATGCCGACCTCGCTCAGCAGGTGAGCCCGAGCGTGCCCCAGTCCATCGCCATCCGGTTCGCGCCAGGAGTCGATCAGCGGGCCGCCATCGACTCGGTCGTGGCCCAGTTCCCGGGCTCGGCACGTCGAGCCCTCCCACCGGCCGATCTCCACAACCTCGAACGGCTGCGATGGGTGCCGTGGTTGATCGCCCTGCTCGTGGGCGGTGCTGGCGCTCGGCTCGCTGGTGCACGCCCTGGTGACACTGCTGCAGCGGCACGCGTCCGACCTGGCCGTGTTCGCTGCCCTCGGGCTCACCCGCGGTCAGCGTCGCCGCGTGGGGGTCGTCTCGCGGCTGGCGCTCATGGGACTGAGCGTGCTGATCGGCGTGCCAGGCGGCATCGTGCTTGGGCGATGGATCTGGCGGGTGGTGGCACGGCGCACGAGCGTGCCATCGGGCCCGATCACGACGTGGGCACCGACGGTGCTCACGCCGCTCTGCGCGCTCCTCGTGGCGACCGGAGTTGCTGCGATAGTCGGTCGAGTGCTGACACGGCATTCGCCGTCGAGCCAGCTGCACGTGGAGTGACCGTGGCTGCTCGTGGTCAGGCGAGGGGGACGTGGCCGCGGATCGTGGTACCGGCGCCGAGGCCACTGATCACTTCGACGGATCCGCCGAAGGCGCCCATCCGGTCGCGCATGTTCACGAACCCATGGCCCGCCTCGGCAGGGCCAACCGGGTCGAAGCCGGGGCCGTCGTCGGCGACTTCCCAGTGCAACCCTGCTTCGTCCTCCCACACCTTGACGTGCGCCGACGCCTTCGTACCGGCGTGTTTGCCGGCATTCTGCAGCGCCTCCAGGCAGCAGAAGTAGACGGCCGCTTCCAGCTCTTGGGCGTGGCGGCCGACGACGACCTCGGTGGTGGTGGGCAGCGCAGCACGTGCCGCAGCGGCAGGCAACGCTTCGCCGAGCCCGCCCGACATCAGAAGTGGCGGGAAGATGCCGTGGGCCAGCGAACGCAGCTCGGTGATCGCCTCTTGCAGGTTCCCGCGGATCTCGTCGATCATCGCCTCGGCGTCCTGCGGGTCATCGATGACGGCATCCTTGGCGAGGCGCAGCTTCACGGCCAGCGCGACGAGGTGCTGCTGCGCGCCATCGTGCAGGTTGCGTTCCAACTTGCGCCGCTCGGCATCGCCGGCGGCCACGATCCGCACCCGCGAGGCGCGCAGCTCGTCGTTGGTGTGGCGGAGCTCGTCGAGCGACGCTTGCAGCGCGGTGTCGAGCTGCACGTTGTGCAGCGCCAGTCCGACCTGCCGGGCGAGCTCGGTGAGCACCCGGTCATCCTCTTCGGTGAACCCGGCTCGGTCGGCCTGTCGTTCGCACACGATGAGCCCGAGCAACTCGCCGCTGTGGGCGATCGGCGCGACACGGGTGATCGCGGTCGTCCCCGGTTCGACGAAGCCGGCCAGCCAGATGTCGAGCCACGTCCCCCCGGACACGCCCGCTCTGCTCACCACCGCCCGTTCCTTCTCCCCCATCGCGTACGGCTTGACCGGGCGATGTGGCACCATCGCCGCCACCTCGTAGCGGCCGTCCGCTCCTGTCCAGATCTGAGCGCTCGAGAGACGCATCGACTTGCGCAAGGTCTCGGCCAGCTGCAACAGCAGCTCGTCGAGCGGTATCGCTCGAGTGAGCCGCGACCCCCAGGTGCGCAGTGCCTCGTCGGGCGAGACGAGCTCGCCGTACACCACCCGGTTCGATCGTTCGGTCAACCAGGTGCGAGCCGGCTGGTAGGCAATGGCGGCCCCGGCGGCAGCGAGCATAGAGAGCAGCAGCAGCGACCGTTCGCTGCCGTCCGGTCGGCGTCCGAACGCGCCCAGCGCGAGTGCGTAGGCCACGACGATGAGCGCGGTCAGGCCAGTGAGCGCGACCGTGTGGGTGAGCAGCCGATCGACGCGGGCGAGCAGACGAGGCACCGTCCCGGCAGCCATCGCCAGCGGCACGAGCGCGGTGCTGGCGAGGCCGATCTCGGCGACGTGGTGCGGCCAGTCGGCCACCAACGACAGCGCGATCGACACCAGCGTCACCTCCGCAGCCACTACCGCCGCCCAGCCGATCCACTGCATCCTGCGCTGGTCGGCGACACCGGCGACCCGATAGCTCGCGTTCGCGGTCGGCCCCGCCAGCGGGACGAGCAGCCACAACAGGACCACCGGCCAGATCATCACCGCGTTGCGATCGACGAGGAGCGCCAAGCCTGTCGCCACTGAAACGACGTAGCCAGCGAACACCAGCCGGCGATGCACCGCCCTGGGCAGACGGCCATCAGGCATGGCGAGCAAAAGGTGGAACGCGAGCGATGGCCCGAGTGCGGCCGTCGAGCGCTGGCCGATGTCGGCGAACAACGAGTTCAAGCCGCTGAGGTTGCGATGAGTGTTCAGGCTCCACGACAGCGCCCCGAGTGCCGAACAGGCAGTGATCGCATGCACGATGGACGCCGCCGGGCAGCGATGCCTGACCGAGAGGATCATCCCGGTCATCGCCCACACGAGGGCGAGGCACGACAGCACGACGAGCCCGACCGATGCATCACGTCTGGCGACGGCCAGCGCCTCACCGGCAGCCAGGCCGCCCGCAACGCTGACAACGACACCGAGCCTGGCGACGAGCGACCACGGCTCGACTGTCGGGGTCTCTGCACTGCGAAAGGTGGTCGCGTCGGTGTTCATTCGGACCTCAACGACAATGCGATGGAGTGGGGCACCGCGCGGCGGGCCGACGCCGCCCCGATGGCGACGGCCACGGCCAGCTGCCCGGCCCCCAACACGGCGAGTGCCGTCCACGGAGTCTGCGGCGAGAAGACGGAGTCGATCGAGTTCGTGATGGCGTGCCAGGTCACGCGTCCGGCGATGACACCGAGGGGCAGCCCGATGACGCCGGCGACCGTGGCGAGCATCGCGCCGTTCCACCACAGCACGTGGCGGGCCTGGCCAGGACGCATGCCGAGCGCCCGAAGCACACCGAGGTCGCGCCGACGCCGGCTCGCCACCGTCGCCAGCGAATGTGCCAGGACGAACACCACCAAGACCGCCGTGATGCCGACGATGATCTGCGGCACGCTCCTCACGCGAGCGATGTTCATGATCCGCGCCGGCCGGAACGAGTCGACGATCACCCGGTCGAACCCTCCCGTGACATTCGCCAGCGTGATTTCGACAGCGCCCAGGTCGGCACCGGGCGTGGCACGCACCGCTATCTCCTGGCCACCTTCACCGTCGATCTCGCTCATGAATCCGTACCGTCTGAAGTCGGATTCTGTGATCGACACACCGGCGTCACCCGCGAACTGGCCGATGGCGATCGCTACACCGAGACCGACGACGGTCAACGACCCGGCCGACTGCCCCGAGCCGACCGCGACCGACTCTCCGAGGTTCACGCCGATGTCGTCGGCCAACCCGGGGCTGAGGACGATCTCGCCATCATTGCGAACGGCCCGTCCGGCGAGGATCGTCGGTTCGATCGACCCCTTGAACGCTTCGATCCCGGTCGCTCCGGTCTCCACACCGCCGACGAGGATCCGGCCGCCGGCCAGGAGCGCCGCTGCCTGCACGCGGCCATCGCCGACGAGGGTGTCGAGTGCCATCCGATCCGGAACGGCCGCGGAGAGGCGGCCCTGCAGATCCCAGTCGGCGCCGTACAGCGCTGGGCGTGCAATCAGGTGATCCTGGCTGCCCACGACCGTCGTGGCGCAGGCGATGACGGCGACGCCGAGCGCGACGGCTGAAAGCGCCATCCGCGCCGAAGGAGACAGCCGTCCGCGGTCGAGCAGGAATCGTCCGGCGGTAGCGGGTACTGGGTGCGATGCGCGGAGCAGGCGCCCCAGTCGACCGGCGTGAGCCGCAGGTGCGGGGGGGTGTTGCCGAACGGAATGCGCCAGGCCGGTGCCGACCATGAGAGCGACTGTTATCGCTCCGCCGGCGCCCAGCACCAGCCAGTCGGCGTGGACTCCCGGCGACGGTTCGGCCGCACGCGCCAGTCCGATGGGGAACAGTGGCGAGACCGCGATGGCGCCAGCGATGGCGGCTAGGGCGCCCGCTGAGCCGATGACGAGACTCCAGAACGTCCCGGCGCGGACTCGATCGCGCTGCGTCCAACCGAGCGCACGTAGGCGGTCCTCGTTGTCGAATGCCAGCGAGCGCTGGCGCGCGAGCGCCTGTGGCACAGCCACCAGACCAGCGAGGCCGGCCAGGAGGGCGAGGATCAACAAACCGTTGCGCTCGACGTCGAGCGCGCCACGAACGCGTCCAGGGTCGCCCGTGCTGTCCGTCTCGAGGAAGACGTCGCCGCCGTTCACACGGTCGGCTCCGATCGCATCGGTGAGTGCCACACCGAGAGCTCGACGTGCCTCGGAGTCGTCGACGTGTGCACCGGTGATCCACCCGCTGGTCGCCACGAGGGGCAGCCAGGATCGCGTGAGCGCAGGTGACAGCTCGATGCTGAGTGACCCGTACGACTCGGGCGAGATGTCGTCGGGGAGGCGGAGTATCCCTGCGATCTGCACCTCGCCGAGGTCGACGTCGGTCTCGCACTGGAATGGGTCGGAACTGCAGAGTTCGAGCCGTGCCGGCGAGTACCCGACCATGTCGAGCGTGTCACCGGGCCCGACGCCGAGTTCGTTGGCGGCAACCTCGTTGAGCGCGACGTCTCGAGCGCCGTCGGGAAGCCCGCCGGCGACGATCTTGGGCACGCCGACCTTTGGCTTGACCGTGTCGATGAGGCTGCCGACCACGGCCAGATGGTTCTCGTCGCGACGGTCCAACGTGGTCGGGTTGGCCACAAGGAAGACGACCTGAAGCACCTCATCGGAGCCGACCGACCGGCTGGCGACCTCGGCGGCGAGGTTCGCTGTGGCCGCGTCTGGCGCGAACACGTAGACCTGGGGGTCTCGCGAGGCAGCGAGGAAGCGGACGTAGGAGGTGGTTGTACGCCTGGCCGCGGCGACCGAGGCCATGGCAGCCCCGCCACACAAAGCGGCGATCGCGACGACGAGCGCGGCCGAACGCCAGTGGGCACGCAGGTTGCTGCGCATCCAGAGCACGGTCGCGGCCATCGTCGCCGCTCAGCCGTCGGACGGCCGATGGCCGTCGTCGACGACCTGGCCGTCCTTCATCCGCACGATCCGTTGGGCGGCGTCGGCGACCGGCTGGTCGTGGGTGACGAGCAGGATCGTCTGGCCCGTTGAGTGCAGGCGGGTGAACAGCTCCAGCACTTCTTCTCCGCCCTCCGAGTCGAGCGCCCCGGTCGGCTCGTCGGCGAGCACCAGCGTCGGCTCGTTGGCCAAGGCCCGGGCGATGGCGAGCCGCTGGCGCTGCCCGCCCGACAGCGCAGCCGGGGACTGCTTGGCCTTGTCGCCGATCCCGAGCAAGTCGAGCAGGTCGCGCGCCCGGGTCTCGGCGATCTTGCGCTTGCGCCCGGCGATCAGCGCCGGCATCAGCACGTTCTCGAGCGCTGTCATCCCTTCCAGCAGGTTGAAGAACTGGAACACGATCCCGATGTGCTGGCGGCGCATGATGGCGAGCTCGCTCTCGGTCTTGCCCACCAGCGCCTGACCGGCGACCGACACCTGTCCTTCGTCGGGCACTTCGAGGCCGGCGACGATGTTCAGCAGCGTCGACTTGCCGCACCCCGACGGTCCCATCACCGCCACGAACTCGCCACGACCGATGTGGAGGTCGGCGCCGCGCAACGCCCGCACCGGGGCAGTGTCCTGCTCGAACGTGCGGAACACCTGGCTGACCTCGACGACGAGGGCCTGCCCGACGGCCGGGATGTCGACGCTGGCTTCGCTGATGGTCATGTTGCTGCCTCCTGGGTGGCGGCCATCCTGGCCGCGGTCGGGGTGACGCGTGCGATCTTGCGTGGCCGCACCGGGGTAGACCGGCCCTTCACGAGGTGTTCGCCGAGATCTTCTGCCTCGGGCTTCACCGACAACTGGTCCCACGTGGCATCGCTCACCACGATCTCGCCGTCGGCGGCGAACTGCTGCAGCCTCTGGCACAGGTTCACCGCGTCGCCGACGACGGTGTACTCCAGCCGCTCCTCGGAGCCGAGCAGGGCGGCGGCCACGTCACCGGTGGAGATCCCGATACCGAGCGGGAACGGTTCGAGCCCCTCGAGGCACCAGTCCGCGTTGACGATCGCCTGCGCCTTGTGCATCGCGTGGGCGGCCACGAGCGCCCGCTCGGCATGATCCGTCGACGGCTCTGGGGCACCGAACACCGCCATCACCGCGTCGCCGACGTACTGCATCACGGTGCCACCCGCAGTCAGGATCGCCTTGTTCATCTCGGCCCGGTGACGGTTGAGCTGTTGGGCGAGCAGCGACGGATCCGTGTGCTCACTGATCGTCGAGTACCCGCGGATGTCGCTCATCAGCACGGTGAGGTTCAGCTCCTCCGTGTCGCCGGGATGGGCGCCCCGGGCCCGGATGCGATCGGCGACACCGGTCGGCAGCAGGCGCGAGATCGACTCGCCCTGCTCCTCGCGCGAGACGATCGCATTGTGCATCCGCTTGAGCCGATCGAGGGCGCCGGCCGTGCCTGCCGACACGCCCTCCGCCAGACGGAGGAACAGCCCCTCCACGCGTGCCTCGACAGCGCTGGGTGTGGACTTCGTGGCTGCGGCGATGGCCTTGATCGGCTTGCCCTCGGCCACCATCTCCAGCAAGGCGTCGTCGTCCACGTCCAGACCGCCGGTTCGGCGCACCGGGTTCATCAGCGCGGCCACCACCGCTGGGTCGAGCATTGACCCACCCGAGGCAACCTCGCGAATGGCCCTGGCGAGCTGGTCGCCCTCGGCGATGCGGTCCTTGAGTAAGTAGGCGTACCCGGCCGCGCCCTCGGACAGCAGGGCGATCGCGTAATCGGGGTCGTCGTACTGGCTGAGGATGACGATTCCTGTGCCAGGGTGACGCTTGCGTATCAGCTTGCACCCCTCGATGCCTTCGCGGTGGAAGTCCGGCGGCATGCGGATGTCGCTGACCACCACGTTCGGCGCCAGGGTCTCGGCGCCCTCGACCAGGCCGTCGTGATCCTCAGCCTCGCCCACGACTTCGATGTCGTGCTGGCGCGAGAGCATCGCCCGCACTCCCTCGCGGATGAACACGCTGTCGTCGGCGACGAACACGGTGATCGCTCCCATGCGTGATGGTCTAACACCATCGGGCCGGGCGGGCGAGGGCGCAAGCTTGTGTCGCGTGGTGGTGCCAGCTACACCGTTCGCCGTCTCGATCACTCGGACCGGAGCGAGATGCGGTGCGCCGCGTGGCAGCCGTCATCACGAACCCGACCGCCACCGCCGACGCGAGGACCACGGACCTGCCACCACGCGATCGTGAGCACCGCGCCCATCACTCCGCCCGCAACGTGACCGTTGACCGCCGGCGGAGCGCGACCGTTCCCGCAATCGCGCCTGAGCACAGGGACGCTGCGAACGCTGCCGCAGCGACCACCCAGACCGCTGGCGGAAGCACCGTCACGGGAATCGCACCGACATCTTGGACGAGCTTGCGGTCGATCGCCCGTCCGATCACGAAGCCGGCCCCACCACCGACGGCGACACCGACGAATGCGGTCAGCGCGCCCTGCCAGAGATATGCGCCGAGCACCTGCGCTCGGGTGAAACCCAGGGCGCGGTGGATCGCCAGCTCGCGACGGCCGAGTCGGACCGTCAGCACGACCGCGTTCACGAGGGCGATCATGCCCAATCCGGCGAGCAGTTGCCCGATTCGCATCGGCAGCCCACCGAGCTGGCCGATGTGGCCGACCTCCGACGGCGGGCTGACGACCGAGAAGCCGAGCGCCGAGTAGCGCTCGGTCAGCGCGGAACGGCCGCTACCGGGCGCAAAGCGCGCTACGGTGCCCTCGATCGTCGGATCGACCAGCGTGGCGAGTCCGTCGAGTGTCAACGCGAACCCGTTGCCGGCGACGTCGACGCCCGGATCGAGGTTGTCGCCGACGATCGTCAGCTGAACCATCCCCTTGCCGCCCGTCGCCGAAATCCGGTCGCCGATCTTGACCCCCAGCTCGCGCATGACATTGCGGCCGACGGCCACTTCGTCCGCAGCGCGGGGCCTTCGGCCCTGCGTCTGCCCGATCGAGACGGTGCCCTTGAGGCTCTCGAACGCCTTCGGATCGACCTCGGCCTCCCCGCCGGGGCCGACGAGCGGAACCGGGTCCGAAGTCCCGAAACCGGCCCACACGAGTGCGACCGCTTCCACATCAGGATCTGGAACCAGTTGCTCGGCGAGGGCACGCTTGTCGTCGATGCTGGTGAGCATGTTGCTGGCGTCGAAGTCCGCTCCGAACAATGCCGGGGTGGCGAGGACCCGGTGGAGCGAGTGGTCGAGCGTCAACGCTCCGACGAGCCCGGCCGTCGCAAGCATGACACCGACGACTGCTCCGCGTCCGGGTCCCAACGCCTGCCGGCTGCCCAACGCCAGCTGCGGGCCGCCCAGCCCGGCGGCGCGGCGGCCTCCGGTGGCGGCCCCGGTTGCGACGACGGAAACTGCGGCCACGGCCGCAGACGTCAGCATCACACCGATCGTGCCGGGGACGACGACCGCGGGATCCCACCGGAAGCCAGGTGCCGGCTCTGCCAGTTTGGTGAGGCCGACCGGGGCCAGCGGTGTCAGGGCATAGGCCACCCCGAGCGCGCCGAGTGAACCCGCGACCGTTGCCGGAACGATCACAAGAACCCGGCCCAGCCACAGATCGCGCTGGGTCATGCCCAGCGCCCGCCGAGCATCGTCGGACGCCGCCAAGAGGCGTCCCACTCGGCCTCCGGCCTGGAGCAACGAGACGACACCGGCCAGCGCGGCGGTGGCGGCGATCAACAACCAGGCTCGCCTCTGCAGCGACACCGTGTCGGCGATCCGTGACGGAAAGTCTTCCGCCGGAGAGATTTCGGCGCCGGGGTAGATCTCTGCCACTGCACTGGAGACCGCATCGAGCCGCCGGGGATCAGCGTTGATCGAAACCTGGAAGCAGCACGTGCCGATTGCATCGTGGTACTTCTCGTAGAACGCCGGCGTCAACGCGATGAACGGATCCGGTGCATCGCTGACGTCCTCGGGCGTCCGAAACACGCCGGCGATCCGGGCGTGCACGGTCGGGCCACCCGGCACGATCTCGGTGTTGCCCTCTACGGATGCCCAGGCCTGCTCGACCATCAGCGACCGGAGCACCACGGTGTCGCCGACTGCTTTGCCCAGCTGGTCTCGCATCGCCTCGTTCACCAGCACCTCATCGGCGGCGAGGGCGTCGACGTGCTCCATCGTGACGCCTTCGATCGGGATGAAGGTGAGCCCCTCTCCTCTGGTGTCGACGATCGCGATTTGGAAGAAGTTGTCGAAACCGTCGGGCGCGACGGCCAATCCTGCAGTCGTGGAGGCGCCGATCACCCCACCGAGTTGCAGCACCCGGTCGAGTCGCGCAGGGTCGAGAACGACCTGGGTTTCGCCGGCATCGAAAACTTCAAGGTTCGGCTGGTTCGTGGCCCGAAGCATCCGGTGGAACGCCGTGTCGGTGCGATTCGCGGCAGCCACAGCTGCGACCGCCGCGCCGCCACCTAGCGCGATCAGCAGGGCCAACAGCGCCAGTGAGCTCCAACCGCGCCGGATCTCCCGGCGAGCCCAGAGGACGACCCCCGCATTCATATCTGTATTGAACACCATCATCGAGCGCGCTGTGAGGGGCACGGGCACCCGAACCCTGGGGGTGCCAGCCACACCCGCAGACGCCAGTCAGTGCCCTGGATGCGGCCTGGACGGAAGCGCATGGTGGCAACCAGGAATCACGCGAACGCGAGGAGGCGAGCATGCGGATCGAACGCAGCATCACCACGGTGTCATGGATCCCGTCGGATCTGTTGGAGGGGATGGGCAAGTTCGCCACCAGGATGAAGATGGCCCACCACGATCCGCCGCCACCAGACGCGCTCGGCGAGGACATCTCGGAAACCGTCGAAGCGTTGCGCACCAACGACCGTTTCCGTTTCGCCAACGAGCTGCGCGCCTACATCGACATCGACGAGCACGGCACGATCACCGGCCACGGCTACACCGGTGGCGGGCTGATCGGCGCCACCAACATCGGTCTCGGCGTCGGCTCCATCACCATCCCAGCGGTCAAGCTGCCGGACCAACAGGGTGAAGCCGACGTGACGCCCACCTCGGTGCGCTTCACCCAGACCGTCGGGGGCCGTACCGGTGCGCCCATGCCCCGCGCCGTGAAACATCCCCCGTTCATCCAGTACCACGCCCCGATCGTGTGGACGACGCTGGAACTCACGATCCACGCCGACGGCAGCCACGAGGGCGCAATGACCGGTGCCTCCGGGTTCCCGCGCCACTGGGTGTTCGACGATGCCGGAAACCTGGTCGCAAAGAGCAGCGTCGCCGAGTACAAGAAGTGGACGAACGACTCGTTCGGTCGGCGCACACCGTGGGGCGACGAGGACTCGCCGGCGCTGGTCACTGCGGTGGAAACGCTCCTGGAGCGCGAGCTGCAGGAGTCGATCATGCGCGGTGGCAAGAAGCCCGACATTCGCCGGGTAAAGGAAGGCAAGATCCTCGTGGAGCAGGGAGCCGCGGGCGACGAGCTGTTCCTCCTCCTGAACGGGGTGCTCGTGGTGGAGGTGGAAGGCGAGCAACTGGCCGAACTAGGATCTGGCGCGGTGTTCGGCGAACGGGCGGTGCTGGAGGGCGGGGCGCGCACGGCCACGCTGCGCGCCGTCACCGAGTGCAAGGTGGCAGCGGTGCCGGCGGATCGGATCGACCTCGACAAACTGGCCGAGCTCTCCGTCGGGCACCGCCGCGAGGAGGCGCGCAACTAGTGCGCAACCATCGCCGCAGGTGCTGCGAAGGTGGCACGATCTGTCCGTGATCACCGACAGGTACGACGCCGTGATCATCGGCTCGGGGCCGAACGGCCTGGCGGCCGCCGTTCGGCTCGCCGAGGCCGGGCACTCGGTGCTGGTGATCGAGGCCGCCGACACAATCGGGGGTGGCACCCGCTCCGCCGAACTCACCCTGCCGGGCTACGTGCACGACGTGTGCGCGGCGGTCCACGCCCTGGGTGTGTCGTCGCCGGCACTCTCGCTCGAGCGGCTCGGTGCGCACGGCCTCGATTGGGTGCTGCCGGAGATCCCGCTGGCCCACCCGCTCGACGATGGCCGCGCCGGCGTGCTGCACCGCGGGGTGGAAGAAACGGCAGCGGGTCTGGGCGCGGACGGACCCACCTGGCGACAGCTGATGCAGCCGCTCCTCGACGACTGGACGCGCGTGCTGCCGCAACTGCTCGGCCCCTTGCTCACCCTCCCCCGCCACCCGATCGCGATGGGGCGGTTCGGCCTGCACGCCCTGCAACCGGCGACCTGGGTGACCCACCGGTTCCGTACCGACGAGGCTGCTGCCCTGTTCGGAGGCTGTGCGGCCCACGCGATGCTGCCCCTGACCCGACCACTCACCTCTGCCTTCGGACTGATGCTCGCCGCCTCTGCACATGCCGGAGGCTGGCCGGTCGCAGCGGGGGGCTCGCAGGCGGTGGCCGACGCTCTCGTGGCTCGGCTGCGCGAGTTCGGTGGCGAGGTGCGCACGGGCATGCTCGTGCGGTCCATGGCGGACCTGCCGATTCATCATGTGGCGTTGTTCGACACCAACCCGGCGCAGCTCGCAGCGATCGCCGGCGACGAGTTGCCCTCCCGGTACCGGAAGCGGCTCCGCCGGTTCCGCCACGGCCCGGGCTCGTTCAAGATCGACTACGCCCTCGACGGCCCCGTGCCATGGGAGAACGAGGCGTGTTGCCGCGCCGGCACGGTGCACGTCGTGGGCACGTTGGCCGAGCTCGTGGTCGCCGAGTCCGAGGTGGCCGCTGGCCGAATGCCCGCCCGACCGCTGGTGCTCGTCGTGCAACCCTCGCTGTTCGATCCCTCTCGCGCGCCCACGGGCAAGCACACCTTGTGGGCGTACGCACACGTGCCTCACGGCTTCGCCGGTGATGCCACAACCGCGATAGAGACCCAGATCGAGCGCTTCGCGCCCGGCTTCCGCGACCGCGTGCTCGCCAAGCACACATCAACACCTCGCGACATGCAGGCGTACAACCCCAACTACGTGGGCGGCGACATCGCCGGAGGCGCACACAACGGGCTGCAGCTGGTCTTCCGTCCCACCATCGCGGCGCGGCCCTACTCCACGCCCAACCCGTCGCTGTTCCTGTGCTCCGCCTCCACCCCGCCGGGTGCGGGCGTGCACGGCATGTGCGGTTGGCACGCCGCAGGTAAGGCCCTCGCCGGACCGTTGCGCGATGCCGTCTGGGCTGCATGAAGCCTTTGCGAAGACGATCTCGACGGTGTCGCCGGGCTTCAGACGGGCGGGACGCACGGACACGGCGACGAGTCGTGAACGCCGGGACGTTGTCCTGTAGCTGGCCGAGGTACTCTCGGCCCGAGGGAGATCCACCACTGTGACCGAACTGCACCCGCAACTGATCGACGTCGAGACGCTGCTCGGCACCTGGAGCGGCAGCGGCCGCGGTGAGTACCCCACGATCGACTCGTTCGAGTATTTCGAGACAGTCACGTTCGATCATGTCGGCAAGCCGTTTCTGGCCTACGCCCAACGAACACGCGCCGTCACATCCGGATTGCCGATGCATGCCGAAACGGGATACTGGCGATTTCCGGCTCCCGGCCTGGTCGAGGTCGTACTGAGTCATCCGACCGGGATCAACGAAATCGAACAGGGCACGATCACGGTCACCGAGAGCGGTGTGATCGTGATCGAGTTGGTGAGCAAAGTGATCACGATGACGACGACCGCCAAGTCGGTGACCGAACTCGAGCGTACGGTGACGATCGATGGGGACGTGCTCGATTACTCGGTACGGATGGCGGCCGTCGGCCTCCCGCTGCAACATCACCTCTCCGCCCGGCTGGTTCGCGAGTAGACGACCTTCGTAGAGTCGGCGGGATGTCTCCTTCGTCGCGTGCTGCTGGTCGTTGCGTGGTCATCGTCGATGCTGTTCGTTCACCGATCGGGCGGCGCGGCGGCGGGCTCGCTTCGATCCATCCCGCCGAGTTGCTCGGCCGTGTCCAATCAGCGCTCATCGAGCGGGCAGGGATCGACCCGACCGAGGTCGGTCAAGTCGTCGGCGGTTGCGTCAGCCAGGTCGGGGAGCAGAGCTTCAACGTCACTCGCTCGGCCTGGCTTGCCGCCGGGCTGCCGTTGACCACGGCGGCGACCACCGTCGATACCCAATGCGGGTCGAGCCAGCAGGCAACCAACCTGGCGGCATCGTTGATCGGATCCGGAGTTGTCGACATTGCGGTCGCCTGTGGGGTCGAGTTGATGAGCCGGGTCCCGATCGGCGCCAACTCGTCGAAGAAACTCGGTCTCGGTGTCCCGATCCCCAAGACGTACTTCGACCAGTATGAATTCACCTCGCAATTCGAAGGGGCCGAACGAATCGCCGACCAGTGGGGCATCTCCCGAGCGGACACCGACCAGTTCGGGTTGGCATCGCAGCAGCGCGCTGCCACGGCGTGGTCCGAGGGCCGCTACGACGGTCAATGGATTCCGATCGAAGCTCCGGATCTCGATCAGGACGGCAACCCGACCGGTGCGGTCCACACCGTCGCTCGTGATGAGGGCCTCCGCGAGTCGACCATCGAGAAACTCGCCTCGCTCAAACCAGTCGGCCGCGAGAACGGCGTACACACCGCCGGCAACTCGTCACAGATCTCCGACGGCGCAGCGGCTGTCTTGTTGATGACCGAGAAGCGTGCCGCCGAGCTCGGACTCGTGGCGCGAGCGCGGATCGTGGACACGTGCCTGGTCGGCGTCGACCCGGTCTTGATGTTGACGGGGCCGATGGACGCGACCAAGCACCTGCTCGCCCGCAATGCGCTTTCGATCGACGACATCGACACGTTCGAAATCAACGAAGCATTCGCCTCCGTCGTGTTGGCATGGGCCAAGGAGGTCGGCGCCGATCTCGTCAAGACCAATCCCAACGGCGGCGCGATCGCGCTCGGCCACCCGCTCGGCGCTACCGGTGCCTTCCTGCTGACCAAAGCGCTGTTCGAGCTGGAACGCACCAACGGCCGATACGGCCTCGTCTCGATGTGTTGCGGAGGCGGCTTGGGAACCGGGACCCTCATCGAACGGCTGTGACAGCATCGAACTTCATTACACCCGGCGAGTAGAACTACCGGTATGAGATGGCCGGTCGTCGCAGCACTCCTGCTGACCGCGGCTTGCGGACCGGCAGCCGCCTCCGTGTCGACCACGGCGCCACCAGGGGTGATGGAGTCGAACGCGACGATCGAGTACGTGGTCGACGGCGACACGGTCGACGTGCTCATCGGTGACCAACAAGAACGCGTCCGACTGATCGGAATCGACACCCCGGAGATCGCCCATCGAGGCAAGCCCGAGCCTGCGGAATGCTTCGGTGACGAAGCAACGACGTTCACCAAGTCGTTGCTGCCGATCGGCACGTCCGTCCACCTCGAGCGTGACGTCGTGGCCCGCGATGACTACGGCCGGCTGCTCGGTTACGTCTATCGGGCCAGCGACGGCGTCTTCGTCAACTACGAGATCGTTCGGCAGGGCTACGCCCAACCGCTCACGATCCCACCCAACGTGGCGTTCTCTGAGCTGATCGTCGAGGCCGCCCGCGACGCCGAGGCGGATCAAGCCGGTTTGTGGACCGCCTGTCGAAGCTGAACCAGGCCGACCCCATATGCCAGAGTGACAGACATGGTTGATATGCGGCATCGATTCCCTGGGATCACCGAAGGCGTTCACCGCCAGTGGGCTCGCTTCGACGGGCCGGCGGGCACCCAGGTCGTCGATAGCGCGATCAATGCAACCTCGGCGTGGCAACGCAGCGGAAACAACGCCAACAGCCACGGATCGTTCGCCGCCGCGGACGCCTGCGACGCGCTCGTTGCCGACACACAGCAGATCGTGGGCCAATTCCTCCACGCCGATCCGGCTGGCATCATGTTCGGGCCGTCGACGACGGCCAACGTCTTCTCGATCACGAGGGCGATCGGTCGAGATCTCGGTCCTGGCGACGAAATCGTGTGCACCCGACTCGACCACGACTCTAACGTCTCGCCGTGGCTGCTCGTCGCCGAAGACACGGGGGCAACCGTCAAATTCGCCGAATTCGACGCCACGACCGGACGCCTCCACACCAGCGCCGTGGAGGCCCAGCTCACCGACCGAACGAAATGGGTTGCCGTCACCGGGGCATCCAACGCGATCGGAACGATGCCCGACATCACCGCTATCACCGCGTCGGCCCACGCCGCCGGGGCAAAAGTGGTTGTCGACGGTGTCCACCTCACCCCGCACGCACCGGTCGACATCGCCGCGATCGACTGCGACATCTACTCCACGAGCTCGTACAAATGGTACGGACCTCACGCCGGCATCACGTGGATTCGACCGGAACTGCTCGATCGGCTCGAGGCCTACAAAGTTCGCCCGGCGCCAACCGCCGGTCCCGGGAAGTTCATGCTGGGCACGCCGGCTTACGAGAACATCACGTCGCTCGGCGCCGCCGCGGCGTTCCTCATGGAAGTCGGGATGGACAACATTCGCGCATACGAGCGGGCCGTGTTCTCACGGCTGCTCGACGGACTGCTGGCGGACGATCGGATCACCGTGCTCGGGCCACTCGACCTCGAGGATCGAGCGCCCACGCTCGCCTTCAACGTGTCCGGGTTGCCGCCAGGCGAGGCGGCTCGTCGGCTGGCCGGCGAGCAGGTCGCTGTATGGGACGGCAACTACTACGCACTCGAATTGATGCAGACCTACGGCCTCCCTGACGGCGCCGTCCGCGCCGGAATCGCGCTCTACGTGACCGACGACGACGTCGACCGACTGCTCGATGCCGTTCGCCGGCTCTGAGCATCGAGCGTTTTGTGCGTGGTCAACCCGTTCGGCTGACGGAACATTCGTTGTCGGTCAGCACCGGGTCGGCCGGCGCCGACACGCTGATTCCGGCCGCCGTCGATGACGAACATCGATTGCCGATCGCCGACCCTGCGGTCGAATCGGCGTATACGATACCGGTCAACACGATCTCTTCGAGTGTGTTCGATACAAGATCTGGCGCAGCTGAATCACCGAGCTGGATTCCGAAGACGTGGTCGACGAGGAGGTTCTCGGAGGCACGTCCTGCGCCCGAATCGCGAAAGAGCATGCCGTAGACGCCCGGCCCACGGATTTCATTGCCAGCAATCTCCGGGTGGGCCGACTCGCCGACCTGCAGTCCGATACTGCCGTTGTTGGCCACCGTGTTGCGAAGGAATCGGCCGGCGGCCGAACCGCCGAACACGATGCCCGCCTCAGTGCTCTCCGTAATCGTGTTGCCGTCGAGCGTCGGTGTCGCCTGGTCGACGATTTGAACGCCGGTCACATGTCGAGTGATCGTGTTGCCTCGGGCCAATCCTCTCGCCGTTTCGCGGAACACGAGCCCGACCGAATTGTCGGTCATCGTGTTCTCGGTCACAGTCGGAGCCGAGTGTCCACCCACGAGGATACCGACGGAGTCTGCGCCGCTCAAATGGTTATTGGTGGCAATGCCCGCGGATTCGTCCCCGAAGAGGATTCCCACGGCCACGCTGCCGGTGACGATATTTCCGGTGAGATGCGGGGCGGCGGCGCCGCCGACCTGGATGCCGACGTCGCGATCGATCACCTGATTGTCTTTCGCCGAGCCGGTCGCCGTGCCCACGAAGCTGATTCCGACCTCACCGCTTCCGATGACCTCGTTGCCAATGACATCAGGTGACGCCGACCCGGTGACCTGGATGCCGGCGACCGCGGCGGCTGCGATGTGATTGCCGCGGATCGTCCCCGTGCTGGCGTCGCCGTAGCTGACAGCTGCGACCGCACTGACCCAGAGCGTGTTATCGATCGCCTCGACCGCCGCCTCACCGACCACCTGGATACCGACGTCGTCGTTGTTGATCGTGTTCTCACGTAGCGCCGACGCCGACGTGTCGGTGGCGAGCACACCGACACCATGATTCGTCACCGTGTTGTGTTCAAGCGTCGGCTGAGACCCTCCGGTTATCTGAACCCCGATGTTGCCATTCCCGTCCAGCTGATTTCCGGTGATTTGTGCCGTCGAATCACCGTCGATCGAGATGCCCACTCCGGTGTTTCGAACGATCACGTTGTTCGCAAGCGTCGGCGAAGAGGTGTCACCCGCCTGAACGGCGATCGGATTTGTCTCGAATGTGCTGGCCGAAACCGTGCCCGACGACGACCCCGTATAGCAGATCCCGCAACTCCCGTTGCGGCTGATCGTCGTCCCTGAGATCGTTGGCGCGGCGGTTCCGGTGACCAGGATCCCAGCCGCATCGTTATCCGAGACCTGGGAGTTCTCGACGACGAGGGCACCCTCGCGCTGCTTCGGTGTCCGCTCCGGAAAGCCGGGCAACGGTTCGAACGCAAACACAATTCCGTGACCGCCCCCGCTGTCGCCGGTTCCCGCAATCGCCCCAGTGAGTGTGGAGTCGGCGATGGTCACAGGGCCTTCGATCGCCACCAGAATCGACGCTCCCGACTGACCCGCGTGCGCAATTGTCATGTCTCGAATCGACAGGCCACCTGGGCCGACGAACGCCAAGGCGACGCCCTCGGCGGTCGAACTGAGAAACGTCGCATTACGGCCCTCACCAACAAGATTCACGCCGACATCGATGACGATCGTCTGATCGAATGTGTGTCGGCCCGCGGTGAATGTAATCGTCGATCCGCCGGCAACGCGAGCAAGAACCGCAGCGAGATCATCGCCCGGCTCCACCGTGACGGACGAAACCTCGGTCTCTCGAGGCACGGTGGTGACCGGAATCGGCACAGGCGGCCCCAACGGTGGACCGTCGCCCCGCAATGCCGCGGCGATCGCCTGACCGACCTCGCTGTTGCCGCGCAACGCATCGACAGCGGTCAACAGCCGGTCCTCCAGCTTCGTCGGATCGCAACCTCGATTTGCCGCCTCCTGAGCTTGAGTCTGGACCGCCTTCTGCAGCAGGTCGAAATCCGGTGGCGGGTCGAGCGCATTCCACGCTTCGACGCTCAGGGCTCCGTACTCATCGATGAAATCCTGCATCGGGCCGACCGCGTCGGTTGCAGCTTGCTGACATTGTTCGTCGGTGAGGAAGCCCGGCCCGGTGACGACGGGCGCGACCGACGTCGACGTGGTGTGTTCCCCCGATTCCTCGGACGAACAGGCCGCGACCACGATCACGAGGACCAGGAATGCGCAAAATCTCCTGTTCACAGGCTGGTCACCTTAGCCTCGGTGCGCCGCTGAGGGGTGTAAGGCGGTGGGTCGCGTATTCGCGTGAACGATGTCCTGAGCTGGGGTTCTGGGTTCCTGTTCCGCATCGATCAGCCCAGCCAGGAGACACTATCGGCGACGCCCGCATCGCGGAATGGGGGTCCCTGGTGATTCGTCGATCGGCCTTGTTGCGGAGTATCGGCACGATTCTGGTGGTGTCGTTTTCGTCGAGGGCTTCCGCTCCGTGCTCCCATGTGCGCCAGGCGGTCGACGCCGCCAGCAGTCCAAGTCACGACTGGTGGGGCCGTTCCGGTCGAGATCACGGCAACGCAGGTCGGCTTGCTTGCGGGCGTTAGACTTCAGTTCGTGATCGAGCGTGGCTTTGAGGTGGCCTCCGGATTTGAGGCTGCGGATGCAGACGATCGGCGTTTCTGGTGGTCGCAGTCACCATCCGCCCGGCTCAACCACGCCCTTTGGCTGCGGAGGCTCAACTATGGAACTGATCGAGTTTCCCAGCGACTTCAGCGAGTTCTTGAGGTTGTTGAACGTCCACGACGTTGAGTACCTCCTGGTCGGCGGCTTCGCTGTCGCGCTTCACGGGTATCCGCGGGCAACCGCCGACATCGACGTCTGGGTCGCACGCCGGGCTGACAACGCCACCAGAATCGTTGCCGCCCTGCGTGATTTTGGTTTCGACGTGCCGTCGCTGACCGAAGATTTGTTTCTCCAACCAGACCGGATCGTTCGTATGGGCGCGGCGCCACTGCGCATCGAAATACTCATGACCATTGATGGGGTCTACTTCGACGACTGCGTCAAGCATTCGATCGTTCGAATAATCGATGGGTGTCCGATACCTGTCATCGGGCTCGAGGACTTGAAGACAAACAAAAGGGCGAGTGGCCGAAACAAAGACCTCGCCGATCTCGACAACCTGCCCTGACTTGGCCACCTGGGCAAGTGGGCCGTTCGCGAAACCTCGCTGAACACGCTCGATGCCGCAGCGGTGATGTGACGATCCGGCTACGCGTTCTGGGTGGTGGCGGTGCCAGCGTTCGGCTCTTGCGGCTTACCGCGTGAGATCCACTTTCAGAACAACCGCGTCTCCGGCGCCTCGGCCGTTGGCAGCCGACCGGCAGGCCGTTGGACCGTTCAGCCTGTCGAGGCGGTAGGCGATCGAAGAGTTCATCGCCAGCTGCTGCCCCGACACGTGGTCGAAAGGAACACGTTCGACACGACAATCGCAACTGTTCCGAGTCGCCGAAGCTGTCCTCGGTGGGGCAGCCCAGACATCACGGCTGACACGACTGCCCGAGTCGGCGCCGCTCGCGCCGTGCACCGACCGGCAAGTGGTCGCGTTGCGGTCGTGGGCTGCGTCGCAGTCGACACCGACGATGCGCCGCGACGCGATCGTGCTCCTGGCGATCGACTACCGGGTCCGAAAGACGATCGACGAACCAACGTGGAAAGCCCGCATCTCCCAACGGACCAGATACCTCTTGAAACCAAAAAAGGGGGCTGAGCGACGGTCATCAGGCGTTGCGAGTTCCGGCCATCGGGACGTCGGCGACCGTCGCCTGTCCGTTCCAGCGGGCGTCGATGACCGGCCCGAAAGTCGCTGTCCGCGTCCGGATCACGACACCATCTGACCGGCCCCGGACCGGATCTGCACCCAGACGTCGGTGTCGTTCCCGCCGTCCGCAGGTGCGAAGTACCGCCAAGAGTGACCCGGAGAGACGCGAACTCTCTCAACCGTCTGCTCCGAAGGCTGAAACGCAAGCTGCACCGTCAACACCCGTATCGGCCGGTTCTCCGCGTTCTGCGCAGACGGACCCGAACGAGGCGGATTGTCGATACGTTCAGGTCGAGCAACAGGCCGAGCAGGATGATGATCAACCACACCACACTCGGTGCGTTGGATCGTGGCGTTGCCGAGGCCAAGACCGCATCAATCGATCGCGATAATTCACGACTTGTCCAGGTGAATCCGGCTTCCAGATTCGACAAGTGAACCTGTCCGGCCGACGTTGCCCGAGCGCTCGGCGCGGGCAGATCGACGTCAACCGTCACCGATTCGGCTGTCAGGCGGGGTTGCGGAACCTGATGATCGCCGACGAGTTGGACGATTGAGACGGCGAGCGACGCTCCGTCGAGTGTTGGGAGAGTTCTCACGCCTGCACCGATCTCGGCGCCCATAACCGCGTTGTCGCCGCCGTCGGTGTGCTCGAAACCGAGCACATGCCCGAGTTCGTGAGCGAGCACGGTGAGCAGATCGACGCGGTCAGCAGGAATGCCGCCTTGCCCGAACTCGGATCCGCCGCCCGGCGTGGAGTCGACAAACCATCCCCATCCGGCGGCATCGACATCGATCGTGATCGTCGTGCCATCGACGCGGGCAAGCTGATCGAACGAGAGGTCCTCGACCACCACGACGACACCGTCGAACGACGGATCGTCGAGCCCGAGCGCAGACCATGTAGCAGCAGCTATCGCCAGCAATCGCTGCACATCCTTGAGATCGAGCACCTGTGCTGTGACAGCCTGAGCGGGCACGCCGGCGGCCATCGCTCCGCTCTCGTTGTCGATGATCGTCATCACACCCTGGCTGTCGGCAATCGCGGCACCCACCGGATTGAGCAATTCGACCGTAAACGTCTCGTTGCCCTCACGTATCCGGTCGCCGAGCACCTGGACGGTGATGGTCCTCACGGTTTGTCCAGCGCTGAACGTCACCGTCGTGAGCACCGAGCGGTAATCCAAACCGTTGACCGCAGTACCGTCGACGGTGCGAGCGGTCACCGTCACACTGGAGGTCGGCGCCACGGAGAGACGGATCGTGACGGTCAGATTGACCTGACCCCGATCGCCCTCGATGATCGAAGCGTCGTCGATGGTCAGCGCGGGCAAGGTTTGATCATTGTCGACGATTGTCGCGGTGGCCGACGCCGGTGTGCCGACGAGATAGCCGGCTCCGCCAACGACGGTGACGACGACCGTTTCGTCGAACTCGGGCAGCGTGTCGTCGACCGGTGTGATTGTGACCGTCGCCGTGGACACGCTCGTCACCATCGTGACGGTGCGGTTGACGGCGTTCCACGTGCCACCGACGACCGACGTCACGACGTAGTCGACGGAGTAGGCGGCGGTTCCACCGAACGTCAGACCGACGACGATCGGACCGAAGAGGTTCGAGGTGCGTGTCAGGAAGAACACCATCGTCCCCGTGCCCGCCTCGCTTCCTGCGGCGTCGGTTGCCGTGACCGAGACCAACGGGGCGGCATCATCGTTGCGGATCGTGACGCCCACCGTCGGCGTCCCGATTGCCAGACCGACGGGATCTGAGAGCAGCACACTGAATGTCTCGTCGATCTCGAAAACCTGGTCGCCGACAACCGACAGCAGCACATCGATGCTGGTCTGACCCGCCGCAAATGTGACGACTCCGGAGCTCGCTGCGTAGTCGCCGGGCTGGGTCGCCGTGCCGTCGGCGGTGGTGTAACGCACCGACACGGGTTGCGTTGACGGCGCAGACAGTGTGAACGTGAGACGGACCGTCGTGTTTCCGGCCGTGCCTTCGTCGACCGCCGCGTTGGCAACGGTGACCGTCGGCGTGCTGGGTGCATCGTCGTTGGTGATCGTCACGATCGATGTGTTGTCGATGATCACCGCGCCTGACGCGCCGTTGAGCCGCACGAGGAACGTCTCGTCGCCCTCGAAGGATGCGTCGGTGATGATCGTGATGATGATGACCTTTGTCGTCTCACCTGGGGCAAACGTGACCGAACCGCTTGTGGCGACGTAGTCGGAACCGGCCGTGGCGCTGGCGTCGAGCGTGGCGTAGTCAACGGTCACGGGCGTGCCGGCGGGGACTGACAACGTGACGGTGACGGACACAGTCTTGGCGCCGCCCGTCCCCTCGACCACGGTGGCGTCGCCGATGGTGACGTTCGGGAGCGCAGTCCCGCGAAGATCGGGATCATCGGTCGCCGTCGTCATCGAGGCGAACGTTGCAGTGCCGCCAGACGTGACAAGCCCGACGTCACCGTCGTTGAGGAGGCTTGTCCAACTCGTGACGGCGACCTTCAGGTCATCGAGCCAGACCGTCGCAACGTTGCCGAGCACCACGACCTTGAGACGATGGTCGACACTCGGGCTGATTCCGGTGGCAATCGTCGTGCGTGAGTCGATGATCCAGCCCGTGCCTGCAAAGTGGCCGAGCAGGATCTCGTTCGTCGCTGGCGAGATGGCGACGAACTTGAACCGGAGCGGACCGGCCGCGTCGAAGGCGATCCCGGCGGTTGCAGTGGTGCGGACGATGGTTTCGAGTTCGACCCTGGCACTTGGCGCAACGGCGAAGCGGGTCAACGCAACCGCCGCGCCTCCCGTCGTCGCCGTGCCAACCAGCGAGCCGGCCGCAGACGACCACGCCCCTGATCCGGCAACGAGATTGTTGGAACCGTTGAACTCGTCGGTCACCGACAGCGTGATCTCCGGCGTCGGCACCTGGACACGGAAGTTGGTGACGCCACCGACGCTCTCAACCGACCCGAGACCGAGGTAACCGTCGGTCAGCGGATCGAGGTAGCCGGCGTCAGGCTGGTTCGGATCGACCAAGGTGGCGTCGAACAGATAGGTCAGCTGTTGGACACCGTCGATGAACACGGTGACCCGCGTGCCATTGACGGCGACCTTCAACTCGTATGTCCGGTTGTCGAGCAGTTGCATCGGCATCTCGGCGAGCATCTGCCAGCCCGACGAGACCCGCCAACCGATCTGGACCTTGTCGCGGGCGGTGTCGATTCCGGCGAACTTGAAGCTCGTCGCGTTCTGGTAGTCGAGGATCACATACCCGTTCGACTGGAAACCGGCCGTCGCCTTGTCGGCGAACACCGATGCAACGACCTCGAAGAACCGCGGCAGGAACGAGTCGACGTAGAAGATCGAGACGGCGTCGGTGCTGCGGGTGGCCGCCGATTGGTAACTGCCGTTCTGCACCGACCAGGTGCCGGAGGCAGGCGCGAACAGCGTGGCGCCTGCCGCAAAGTCCTCGGTTCGCAGCACGTCGCGCCTGCCGGGATCGTTGCCTGGCTGCG
Source organism: Ilumatobacteraceae bacterium (assembly GCA_043773365.1). Taxonomy (GTDB): domain Bacteria; phylum Actinomycetota; class Acidimicrobiia; order Acidimicrobiales; family Ilumatobacteraceae; genus Ilumatobacter. The sequence continues at coordinate 161,864 of JAYVFI010000002.1, read as the reverse complement.
GGTCGTCCGGCGCCCCGGTCTGAGCCTGCCAGAACGGGTCCTGCTGGTTGACGAGGGCGATCTCGCCATAGGGCTCGCCCTGACGGCCGGTCGTGGTCAGTGTTTCCAGCGGCCCTCGGGTGCGATCTGCGCCGTCTGCCTTCGACAGGTCGAGCAGATACTGCTGGAGCGCCGGCGAGATCTGGCGGCTGATCGTGAAGGCGCCGAACGGCGAGAACGGCACGACGTAACTGTTGAACTCGCCGACCCAGTCGATCATCCGGTCGGCGCCGGTGTTGCCGATCAGGATGTCGCGCCCGGCGCCGCCGTAGGCGATGTCGGCGAAGGTCGGCCCGCCGGTGACGCCATCTCGGACGTCTGGGACATTGTTGGCGTAGATGTCACCTGTCCCGTTGCCGTAGGTCGAGTCGAGATCGTCGTCGGACTGGAGCAGGTCGTCGCCCCAGCCGCCCCACATCCTGTCGTGGTTGGTGCCACCGACGATCCAGTCGTCGCCGACGTCACCAAAGATCGTGTCCTTGCCGTCGTCGACGACGGGGTAGGCGGTGCCTGACCCGAGCGTGAGGTTCGTGCGGGCCCGGAAGTTCAACAGGAAGTCAAGCGGCGCACCGAGGTAGTTGACGATCGCTCCCGTCGTCGCCGAGATCAGCATCACCTTGCGCAAGGGGTCGAACTCGTCGTAGGCGTCGAACTCGCCGACCTGGGGGAGGTCGTGTCGCAGGATGTCGCCGATCGTGTAGCGCCACGTCCCGCCTGCGGTGTTGAGGAATGCGGCGAGTGCCGTGAGCACTGCAATCGGATCGCGGCCGTTGTCGTAGTAGAGCGGGAGTGCCTCGGCGCCGGAGATCGCGTCGTCGCCGGTGCCGCCATGGATGAAGTCGTTGCCGAGACCGCCGTAGACGATGTCATTGTTGCCGACCCAGAACGGGACGAGGTCGGCCTCTTTGCGGAGTTCGCCGGTGACGTAGACGACCGCGCTCTGAAGGTTCCCTGGCATGGAAATCGTCGTCTGGAGGTTGGCGGCTGTGACACCCCAGAGCAGCTCGGTCTGGCCGTTACGGCTGCTCGAGAGCAAGCCGTCATCGCCGAGGATGCCGTCGTCGCCAGTGCCGCCGGAGATCCAGTCCCAGCCGGCCTGGCCGTAGATGTCGTCGTCCTGCCCGTCGCCGAACAGCGTGTCGACGCCGCTCATGCCGTGGATCTGGTCGTCGCCGCTCTCGCCGTGGATGAAGTCGCCGCCGCCGATGTTGCGGGGCGCCCGGGTGACGCTGTATGCAACCGCAACGACAACGGACGGCGACGGATTGCCCGTGTCGGCAGCGTCGGCCGAGTAGGTGTCTTCGCCCCACGGCGAGTAGTCGAGGTGTGAGACGACCCGCGGGATCAGCCGCAGCGTGCCACGTGCAACCGGATCGGTCGTGTCGTAGGTGAACTGGACGAAGTTGCTCCGGACGGTTGCCGCGCCCGACGACACGACACGTGTGATCAGCCCGTTGTCACCGAGGATCGTGTCGGCGTCGCGTGAGTGCCGATCGGCGTCGGTCTGGCCGGCGTTGTCGCGGCTCACATCGGTCCCGGCGCCCCCGTAGATACGGTCGACACCGTCTGGGCGCATCGCAGGGGTTGTCAGCCCGTATCGATTCGAGCTGCCGCCGACGATGTCGTCCTGGCCGAGACCGCCGAAGACCACGTCGTTGCCGCCGTTGCCCTCGATGTAGTCGTCGCCGTCGGCGCCGCCGCCAGCGCCGGCGTAGTCCTCCACCGACGGGCGAAGGCCGAGCGTGGTCCCGTCGTCGCCGACGGTCAGCGTGATCGACCCGTCGCCCTCGATCACGTCGTTGCCGAGTTGGCCGAAGATCATGTCGTCGCCCGAACCACCTGCGATCCGGTCGTTGCCGAAACGGTTCTGCGGGTCGGCCTCGATCGACGCCGAATGATCGAGCAACGTGATCACGAAGTCGCCCCACGCCGGGTCACCATGCGGGTCGAGTCGCGGGGCGCCGGCCAGGTTGGCAACGATGACCATCGTCCCGGCCGTCGGTCCAGGCGCCGTGACGTACAGCGTCGGACCTAACAGACTCTGGAACCGCGGGCTCACGAACGTGTCGAACGTGGTTCGGCGATCGAGATCGACGTTGTCACCGAACACGAGATCGCGGCCGCGGTTTCCGTCGAGCCGATCGTCGAGCGCCCCACCGACGACGATGTCGTCGCCATCGGCGCCGACCACCTGGTCGGCCCCGCCGATCGTGTTGAACACCGTGACAACCCTCGCCACCCGGTGTGCCAGGTTGCGGCCGCTCGTGACGGCGAGATGCGTCGGCGCGAACAACGTGATGTCGACATAGTCGCCGGCGAGCACGTCATCGACGTCGGCATCACCGGTCACGCCGGTGCCGCCCCAAATCGTGTCGTTGACACGGCCTCCGATCACGATGTCGCTGGCGCCATTGCCTTCGATCGTGTCCGCCCCACCGGCGTCCGCGAAGACGCTCGAGATCGAGGTGAGATACGACCTGACCGCCGAGGCCCTTGTCCAGGTCAGGTCGGCGTAGTCACCCACGATCGTGTCGTCGTTGGCATCGCCGTAGAGGAAGTCGCCGGAAGCGCCACCGACGATCACATCGTCCTTGTTGCCGCCATAGATCGTGTCGACACCTCCGTCGGACGGATCGAGAGTCGTCAACGACTGCATCCGCAATGCGTTCGACACCGACAGATCCACCACACCGTCGAGCGGACCGAACAGCACGAACACGGCGTCGTCACCGGCGATCACATCCTCGGCATCACCGGTGTCGACGCGAGTCGTGCCACCACTGATCGAATCACCGCCGGTGCCACCGATGATCAGGTCGCTGGCGTCGTTGCCCTCGATCGTGTCGTTGCCGCCCACAGCAGGCGCCGTCGCCGTCGCCGACACCACCATGCCGCCGACTGCGCTCGACACCAACGCCCACACGACGACTCCGGAATCGCCGAGGATCACGTCGTCGTTGGCGTCGCCATAGAGGAAGTCGCCCGAAGCGCCACCGACGATCACGTCATCCTTGTTGCCGCCGGAGATCGTGTCGATGCCGCCGATCCCTGGGGTGGTCGACTCGATGCGGCGCACCCGCAGGGCGAGGGGCGATGCCGGCGTGAATCCGTCGGCCCGACTCCACAGCTCGATGATTCCGGAGTCACCGAGGATCACGTCCTCGGCGTCGGTCGCCTCGTGACGCGTCGTGCCGCCGTTGATGATGTCAGCCCCGGCGCCACCGATGACGACATCCGAGTCGTCGTTGCCGCTGATCGTGTCTGGCCCGCCCAACGCCGTGTCGATCGACTCGATCGTGGTCGGCACACCGACCCGATCGGCGCCGACGGTCCACACGACCCGGCCGTAGTCACCGAGGATGATGTCGTCGCCCCGATCGCCGGTCAGCAGTTCGATCGGCACAACCGTGCCGCCGTTGCCGCCGCCGAAGATGAGATCGCGGCCGACGTTGCCGGCGATTCGGTCGTTGGCGCTGTTGTCGGTCAGCTCGTCGTCGCGCTGCATGCCGTCGTTTCCGACGGTTGTGATGGCGTTGAACAGCACACTCGGATCGCGGACCACGCCGTCGGTCAGGTCGCCTGGCCCGCCACCACCCAAGCGAGCAACGAGCACGCCGCCGACCGTGTACTGAACCCGGCCGAGGTCGCCGAACAGGAAGTCGTTGCCGACGCCGCTCCAGATCGTGTCGTTGCCCTCGCCGCCGAACACGATGATCGGCAGCGTGGTGGCGACAAGCGCACCGACCCCGTCGGCATCGACGGTGTCGTCGCCGGATTGGGTGTTGAGCACGAAGAAGCCGTCTGTGGCTGCGTCGAGCGAGACGTTCACGGTGTCGTTGCCTGCGCCGGTGTTGAGTGTCGTGACTGTGCGCAGTGGGGTGCCGTCAGGGTTGGTCCCGTTGCGTGTGTGGGTGCCATCGACGGTGATCGTCTCGTTGCCGCGCCCGGTCCACACCGTGACGCCACCGGCGAAGTTGCCGGGGTTGGTGTCGGTCTGCAGGTTCGATCTGTAACCGATCTGGGCCGGCGAGAGGCCGGTGATCGTGATCTGGCGGGCGATGCGACGACCGGCATTGTCGGGCACGAGATCGGTGATCGTGGCGGTGTCGCCCGTGGTGTCGGCCTCGTCGCTGACCCAGAGTCGGTGGCGACCGGCGCCGGCGTCGAGGTCGAGTTGGCCCTTGATGTTCTCGAGGTTGCCCGACAACAGGTCGAAGCCGACCTGGATCGTGGCGTCGAGGTCGGCGTCCGACGACACGTAGATCGACTCGATCCGGTTGAGCGGCACGAGGTTCTGATTGGCGGCGTCGAGGCGGATGCTGGTGACGGCTGTGGTGCCCTTGACGTTGACGATGTCGGTGCCGGCGCCCATGTCGATGTCGAGCGTTTCAAGGCCGAAGTATTGGATCCCGTCCATCAGGGTGTCGACATCGACGGTCGTAGCGCTGCCGTCGACCTGGACCGAGAACAGCGGGACTCCGGTGCCGTTTCGAGCGTCGCGGTAGACGCCATGGAAGGATACGACGAACACCACGCCGTCGTCGCCGACGAAGCGTTCGACGACGATGTCGAGTTCGAACTGCGAGTTCAACAAGGCGATCTGGAGTGCGTTCTCGATCTGGTCGGCCGTCATCGAGGCGGTCAGGTTCGACGTCCAACGCGTGCCCGACAGGAGCACGCCGTTGCCATCACGCAGGGCGAGGCGGAACGTGTCGCTGCCCGACACCGTGACGGTCATCACGTCGTCGACGACTGCGTCGGTGCTGCCCTCGACGAGCGTCCAGACGAAGGCCTGGCCGTCGCCGCCGGTGCGGAGTTGGCGGACATCGGTGCCCGCGAAGGCACCACCGAAGCGAACCCAGAACCGGCGGCTTCCATCGGCGCCGATCTCGTACTCACCAACCTCGATGTCGCCGTCGGCGAAGAGCGCGAGGCCGACCAGGGCGGCCTGGATGTCGGCGGCGGTCGCCGTGACCGGCAGAAAGCCTGTGACGTACTGGACGTCGATGCCGAACACCGCCGAGAACTCTGTCGCAATCAGCGTGAAGGCACCTGTGACGCCGTCGATCTCGATGATCTGGACCTCGTTGGTGACACCGGTCGGGGTGCCCTCGAAGCGAGTCGCCGTGCTCGCTGTCGCGGTGGCGCCCGGAGTCGGGATCGTGCCGGTTCCAAGCACCGGCGGCGTCAGCGCACCACCGACGATCCCGATCTGAGCGACGTTCGTGCCGGTCAGTCCACCTCGGAAACGGACGATGAAGATGCTGCCGACACCACTGCCGGTCACGCCGATCCTGGCGACCTTGACATTGCCGACACCGATCGCGGTAATCGCTTCGAGCGCCGCCTGCACCTGCGCCGCGGTGGCGTCGTAGGCGAGCGCGATCGTCGATGCACCGTTGTATGTGAGCACGAACGTGCCGCCGCCGGCCCGCACGGTCACGGTCTGGACCTCGTTGACCGTCGGCATGTCGAGCCCGCTCACGGTCGACTTGGCAACGTTCACCGTGTTATCGGAGGTCTCGTTGGCGTCGTTGATCAGCAGCCGATCTGAACCGCTGCCTCCGTCGAACGTCAACAGACCACGGACGAAGTCGACGAGATCGACACCGAACAGCGGACGTGTGCTGGCGACGATCACGAGGTCGTTGTCCTCGCCGCCGAGGATTGTCGTGTGCCCGTTGGTGGTGCGCACGTACACGATGTCTTCACCTCGACCGAGATCGACCCGGGTGAGCCCGGCGTGGGTGCTCTCGATCGTGAGTGTGTCGTCACCCTTGCCGAGCCGGAGGTCGAGTTCTTCGAGACCGGTGTAGGTGATTCCACCCGGCTGGCGCCGCCCGCCGATCGTTCGGTCGCCGCCCATGCCGAGTCCGGTGATCCGCGTGGCCGTCAGCGTCGACGACTCGTCACGCACCGCGTCGTCGTGGAGCAGGGTGAGCGAGTCGATCTGCTCGTTCTCGTCGACGAAGAAGTTGGTGCTCTCCCTGGTGATCAGGAACCCGAGGACCTTCGGACCGAACACGTCGACGCCGAACGGGCGATCGAGTGTGAATATCGTCAAGCCGCCGCTGACAGAGACGCCGACGATCAGCCGGAACAACGTCGATGGGGTGTCGTCGATCAGTTCGATCGTGCGCCCGACATAGTTGCCGATCAGCGGATCGAGATCTGCGGTGAGAACGGTGATCTGGCGACCATTGGGCGACACGGAGACGAAATCACCCTGTGGCGTGCGCTGGTTGGTCTCGTGCGGCAGCATGACGACCGGCGGGAGTTCGAGCGAGCCGCCTCCGCCGGCGCCGTCGATGATCAACGGTCCACGAACCCCTGTGACGGTCTGGAAGCGGTGGGCGAACGCCTGGGTGTCGCTGCCATCGACGACCGCGTCATCCAGCGCGCGAACCGTCACGGTCTGAGGGATCCACCAGTTGTTCAGGTCGAAGGTGACCGCACCGCCACTCAGCACGAGCTGCAGGGCGAGGTACACGAGTTCGCCACGGGTCGTGCGGGTCGGCACGGTGATCGACGTGACCGTCACGGTGGTTCCGACCGCGGGTGCTCGGGTGAGCACGATCTGGTACGTGTCGGTGGTCCAGAGCGGTGCAGCACCGTTCAACGGGTTCCACTCGGTGACGTCGGTTGAACCGTCGGACTCGAACACCAGCACGCTCGGCACGTCGGTGCGCAAAGCGACCACCTCGTTGTCGTCGACCCGCACATCAATGCTCGGCGCCGCAATCTGGTGGAAGCCGGGGGCCACGTGCTGATACGTCACGACGATCGTGCCGAGGCGGTACTCGACCCCACCGTTGGCGTCGCGGAACGTGAGGGTGTTCTCCTCGATCACGAACCGACCGGCGGCGAGCGCCGAGCCACCGACCGTCACGACCACGTTGGCGAGCAAGGTCGCGCCATCGGCAACGACGGCGAGCGCCGTGGTTGCGCCGAAATTGATCTCGAACGTACGTCCGGTTCCGATCCTCGTCACCGAGATGTCGCCGACCGTGATCAGTTCTTCGAGCAGGGCCTCGATCTCGCCTTCATCAGCGTCGAAGCGGATACGTCGCGTGCGCTCGCCGCCGGCCGTGAGGAAGTAGCTCCCCCCGACGACATCTGCACCGATCGTCAGTCGCTGCACCTGGAGACCGCCCTGCGGGGTGACCGTGACAGTGCCACCAGTGCGTGGGCGCTCCGAGAGCAGGATCGTCGAGACCTCGGTCGGGCTGACGATCGTGTCGACGCGTGTCGGGTACGTGGCGAGTTCGGTCGGCGATGTGACCAGATGGTCGATGACCTGGGTCTGCGGCCCTTCGACCGTGGTGTCGTTGGTCGCCTGGACTTCGATTGTCACCGGCACGTTCCAGTTGACCGACGTGAAGACAAGTGGCAGCACCGTCACGAACGCTCCGCCGCTGCCGAGAATCCGGACGCCGGTCTGGCCGTCTGTGCGAATCGTGACCGTGACGTTGGCGGTCGGCTGGCGGGTGAGCACGACCTGGTACGTGTCGGAGGCGCCGGGGTGACATCCGAGCGCGTTGCACAAGGCGCCCTCGGTGACTCGTGTGTCGGCGCCCGACACGATGATCCCGACTCCGGCGGTGTCGTCGTCCTCGAGCACGACGGCGACGGCGCGAACCGGGATCGAGTCGAAGCGACGGACCTCGTACGCGCTGCCCGACGTGGGCTGCTCGTCCCACGGACGGCTGACGACGATCCGGGTGCCGGTGTGGGCGATGATCGTGCGGCGCTGGCCGACCCAGGCGCCGCCGACGATCTCGACGCTGGCGCCGATCAGATTGGAGAAGGTGGCGGCGGTGTCGGTGAACGAGGCGATGCCGGTGCGGGTGATCACGGCATTCTGGATCGTGTTCGACAGCGGCGCCCCGTTGGCGGCGAACGCCACGATCGGCACGCCCAGCGCGTCGCGCAGGACGAGCGGGGTTCCGGTGCCGTCGACGATCGAGAACGTGGTCCCCGGCACGACAGTGAGGGGCAACGGGTCGGCGAGCGTCAGCGAATCTCGGGTGGCCCAGACGATCTTGCTCGTGAAACCGCCGATCCGCACGTAACCGTTGGCCACGAGCTGCCGGCCGATTTCGGTGTCGCCGAGCACACCGAGGTTGACGTTCTCGGCGTAGATCGTGTCGACCGACGTCGACGTCACCACGCCGCGAACGGTGTCGTCGAGCGTGATGCGATATTCGTCGGCGGCTGCCGGTGTCGCCCCCGCCGGCCACGGGTCGAGCACCGTCACGGTGAAGCCGCCCGCGTTCAAGACCGCCGACACGATTCGGGTGCGGACGACCTTGGCGCCGCGGATGATCTCGATCCGGCTGCCGATCAGCTCGGCGACGGTGAGGTTGCGGACCACACCGTCGACCGTTGCCGCGACCGGGATCCGGATGCTGGTGGTCGACGGTGTCGAGGTGATGAGACCGACGGCAGTATCGCGGCTGAGAACCGAGTGGCTGATGCTGGCGTAGTGCTGGCCCTCCGCGGCGACATCGTCGAGTGCGGCCAGGTAGACGGTCTGCGGGGTCGACCAGTTCGCCGATGTGAACACGAGTTGAATCTGAGCTGCGGCCGAAAGCAGCGTGTGTGTCGTGCCGGGGGTCGAAACGAACGTCACGGCGACCGGCCCGTCGTTGGCCGACGGCTTGAGCTGGATCGTGTTGGCGTCGATCACGCTGACGACGTACACCGTGCCGTCGACGAGACCGCCGATCACGGCGCCGGCGCCACGACGGTCGTACAACACCCGGTCACCGGTCGTGAAGCCGTGCCCGGCGATCGTGATGTTCTGGCCCGATCCACCGGTGATGATCCGCAACGAGAACGGTGTCTTCGACAGCGACACCGAGCGGGCGCCGCGGGCGGCCTCCTCGGGAGCGGCGGCATCGACGGCGACCGTGATGATCACGTCACGATCCGGGCGGCGGGTCAGAACAACCTGGTACTGGTCGAACCCGAGCGACCCGAGTGTCAGGTACTGGCCCTCGACCACCGTCGTGTTGCCCTGGGTCTGGATGATCCGCACGAACGCCTCGTCGTCGTCACTGACGTTGACAGCGATGCCCTCCACATCAATACCGGCGAAGGTCGGGTCGGTGCTGGTCACGACGTGTTCGATCAGGCCGCTATGGCCGAGCAGGTCGTTGGCGACCACCGGGTTGACGTCGCCGCCGACGAACACGGCATCGCTGCCGAGCCCGCCGAGCAGCTCGGTGACGACTGTGGGTGAGGTTCCGAGCACGTAGAACCGGTCGTCGCCCTCGGCGCCGTCGATGGTCAGCTTCTCGACTGCCACGTACGAGACGTTGAGGCCTGCCCCGAACACACCGAACGCCGTGATCACGAAGTCGTCACCGAACTCGGTGCCGATGATGATCACCGTGTCGAAGCCCTCGCCGCCGTTGATGTTGACCGGGGCGTTGACGGCGTACTGGATCAGGTCGGCGCCCTCGTCGCCGCTGATATCGACCGAGTCACGCTCTCGCAGGTTGTCCTGCGAACCGACCAGTGCGAACGCCTTGACGATGAAGGTGTCGTCACCGAAGCCACCGTTGAGGTTCAACGTCGCCAGGTTGTGGAAGACACGGAACATGTCTTCGCCAGTGCCGCCGTTGGCCGTGGTGTCGAAGGTGACTCCGTTGGAGAGGAAGCCGCGGGTCGTCTCGATGGTGGCGAACACGTCATTGTTCGTCACCCCTGCGCCACCGTTGCGGCGGGTCTCGTACACCTGCGCGAACTGGAACTCGTCGTCGCCGGTGCCGCCGTTGAGGGTGGTGCGGGCGGCGTTGTCGTCGACCATGAACCGGTCGTCGCCCTCGAGACCGTTGACGGTGAGACCGCCGTCGATGTTCTCGTCGTAGTTGACCCGCTCGTACAGCACATACGGGGCGACGCCGTTCAACAGGGCGACAAATGCCGTGCGCGCTCCGGTCTTGCTGGCCCGCATAAGGAACAGGTCGGGGTTCGGCGTGCCGTTGATGGTGAGCGTGTCGTCGCCGTCGTCCGCCGCGCCGGAGTCGAACACGTTGATCAGCGACGAGCCGACACCTGCCATCCGGATCACGTAGGTGTCGCTGCCCGCGCCGCCGTCGAGATCGAGCGTGTCGTCGCCTGACGTGTTGTCGTTTGCGGTGTTGCCGATCTGGTCGCCGCCCGCGGGCTGGGTCGGGCGCAGGTTGACATTGATGAAGTCGCCGCCGCCGTCACCCTCGATGCGGGTCTCCCCCATCGTTGCTTCGACGTCGATGCGGTCGAGACGTGGGCCGCCGTTGACGAACGTGGAGCCCTCGTGGGTGCCGGTGACGAGCAACGTGTCGTCGCGCCGGCCAAGGAAAAGAGCGAGGTGCTCGAACGAGGTGTAGGTGATCCCGACCGCCATGTCGAAGCCGGTGACCGAGTCGGCGTCGAGTTGGCCGGTGTTGTCGAGCGTCTCGCCGGCGTCGAACACGTACAGGAGATCGCGTTGGGCCGAACCGATGACGTAGCCAGGGCTGCCTGCGTCGATCCTCACGTCGCCGTCGATCGCGTTCAGGGTGGAATCGGTCCCACGCACGAGCACGGTGTCGAGTCCGGTTCCCGTCTCCACCGTGAGCTGCGTGGCGGCGTCGACCGTTTCGATGATCACGGTGTCGTCACCCGCCAGGGTACGCACCGTGGCGTTGGTGGTGACCGGGCTCGTGCCGGTGAGGATGACGAAATCGGGGCCGCTGCCAGTGTCGAGCGTTAGCGACTTGACGTCGCGGTATTCGATGCCGTCGATGCGGGTCGTGACGACGGCATTCAGGTCATCGAGCACCGTGAGTCGCTCGACCTGCAGGCCTGCGTATTGACCACGGAAGTCGATGCCGAACAGACCGTTGCCGAGCTTGGTGACGCTGACGTCACCGAGGTCGAACTGGCCCAGCGAGAGGAGAGCCGCTTCGACAACTGCCGCGGACGAGTTCGGTGCGAGAGCACTCGTCGTGGAGCCACGGAACCAGAGCCGGAAGGCGGCGAGCACCGAGATGATCTGATGCTCGTTCCAGCCGAATGGCGCCGCCGGGTCGGCGCCGTCCTGCAGCGTGCTCGAACTGACGGCCACCAGATTCGGGTCGCCGAGGCGAGTCAGGGCGGTCGCCCCGACCGTTATCAGACCCCAGTTGACACCGGCGAGATCGTTGATCAGACGGATCGTGTAGGTCTCGATGTCGAGGGTCACGTCGACGTTGCCGACGCCAATGGTCGAGAGCGCTTCGAGCCGCTGGCGCACGAGGTCGGCGGTGGGCAGTTGACCGCGCGCCCCATCGGTAAACGTGGTGAGGGCGATCGGCGCCGTCGTGCAGGTGCCACCGGCTGGGCACGCGCCGGTGCCGTTGAAGGTGAGCGTGAACGTACCGGCATCAGCGGCGATCCGAACTCGTTGGATCTCACTCTCCGGACCCATGTCGAGGCCGGTGATCGAGGTATCGGACACGACGGCGACATCTCCGTCGGTGTCGGCCCGATCGTCGCCGATCAGGGTCTCGGCGCCGGTGATGATCAGAACTCCTCGCGTGTCGAGCACGTGCTGAACCGGTGTTGCGCCGGTCGGGCCGGAGTAGCCCGCCGGCAGCCCGCCGACCCGCACGATGTCGCCGGTTCCGAGGCCGGCCAGAATCGTGGTGTTGCCGCTGGTCGAGAACACGTCGATGCGGTCATTGCCTGCTCCAGTGTCGACCACGGTCTCGCCGGCGTGCGTGGCCCGCACCTCGAACGTGTCGTCGCCCTTGCCGGTCACGACCACCACGTCGTCGAGGTTGCGGAACAGGATCGGTGAGCCGAGGGCGCCCACCAGGTCGAGCCGGTAGAAGTTCTGACCGCTGTTGACGACGTCGGCGGCGGCATGGAAGGTCTGCTCGCCACCGAACCAACGGCGTGGCTCGTTGCCAAGCAGCAGCTTGTCCTCGCCGCCGGCGAACACCAGCAGTTTCCATCCGAGCTCGGCAGTCGCATCGGCGACGTACTTCGGCTCGCCACGGCGGTGGAAGATCTGCTGGCCGAGGCTGTTGAGGATGTAGCGGCGAGTGCCGGCGGCGATGCCCGGATCGCTCGGGCTGTTCGTCCACAGCACGGCGATCGCGACATTGCTGGCGTTCTCTGCGACGACGAGGTTGCCACTGGGGTCGACGACCGGCTGACCGTTGGCGACCGGCTCGTCGCCGAACCAGCGCTGCTGATCGCCGGTCTGCTGGAACGCCTGGATCTTGATCGAGATCTCGAGCCAGACAGGTCCGATCTGGGCAGCCGTGAACGTGCGCTGGCCGATCGTGTAGCTGCCGGTCAGGGTCACCGTGATGCGGCCCGTCATCCTCCCGCTCGCCATCTCGACCGTCACGTCGCCGGCGCGCACCACGAACGAGCCGTACCGGCTGCGGGCGACTACCGAGACGACGGCGTCGTCGGCGTCGAATGCGTACTGGGTCACGAGTCCGCCAACGGGCAGCCAGACGAACAGCGGCACTGCAACGCCTGCCGGCTGCGACCGGTAGAAGTTGCCGAGCTGGATCACGAGGCCCGTCGCGGTGACCTCCGTGGCGGTGCGGTAGAGCACGGCGTCGAACGCCAAGTCGCGGCGGTTGTGGATCTGACCCTGGCCCGCCGCCGCCACGAAGATCGATCCGTCGCCGTTGACGACGACAGCGCCGCTCTCGTCGATGATCGGCTCACCGGTCGGGTCGAGCGTGTTGCTGTCGAGATGGCCGCCGAGGTAGCGGCGGATCTCGGCTGCAGAGTGGACCACCGGCTCGCCACGGAAGTGCAGCACCGGATCACCGACGGCGTGGGTGAGCTGATTGCCGTCCCATCCGTATACCGGGTTGCCGGTGATCACGTCGAAGACCAGTTCGCCGCCGAGGTGCTTCACGGCCTCGAGTCGGGCATCCTGCTGGCCCTGATCGTTCACGAAGAACACCACCCGGTAGACCTGCTCGCCACCGAGATAGGTCTGCTTCGCCGTGGCGTAGACGACGAGAATCTGCACGCCGATGAGCGCCGAGAGCCCAGTGATCGTCCGATTGCCGCTGAGACCGAATCCGGATACGACCGTGTTGTTGTCGAGTCGGATGATCGTGACGTGGCCGAGGTCGGCGACGTCTGCGCCGGTAACTACCTGGCCGCCGGCCACCGTGAAGCGCTCGCTCCGAGTGCCGTCGTAGTGCTGCAGATCGAGGCCATCGGTGACCGGCAGCAGCGCCGGGGCGGCGACCTGGGTGAGATCGAGCGTGCCGTTGACCACGCTGTTGGTCGCTCCGCCGAGCACGTTGAGATGATCGACGCCGGTGAAGAACTCGTAAACGTCGAACGTGCGCATGAACGGAACGGGGGCGCTTCGGTTGACCGGCACCAGCGCAGGCGCCATCGTCTGGAGCGTGACCGAGCCGCCGCCGAGGTCGTAGGCGATGTTGTCGGGCACACCCAGCGCCCTCATCCGATTGGCGTTTGCGGCGGCCGCATTGACGAAGACGATAGACGGGAAGGCGACGCCCTCGGCACCCCGGTTGCCGGCGACGACTCCGACCGCATCGAGCTGAGTTCCCGCCGTGCCGGACACGGTGAGGCGGGACACCGCTCCACTGACGGTAAACCCGCACTTCGTGCCGACGAAGTTCTCGTCGCCGACGATCGCGACGGCGGTCGCCGTGGCAAACGTCACGCCCGGAGCACTCAATGTGAGCGCACCGCAGGTGCCGGCCTTGAGGTAGACGACGAGGTCGGCGCCGGCGGGACCACCGGTGGTCACCAGTGCGTCGACGACGTTCGTGAACAGACCGTTCTGGTCGATGTAGAGCGGGCTGCCGCCGACGAAATCGGTCCGGAAGGCGGGCTTGCGGCCAGACCCGGCCGACAGGTAGCGATTGCCTGCGACGTCGACGTAGACCGCCGTCGCCGCATCGACGCCGTTGGTGGCGACGATCGACGGGATTGCGGTGATGCCGAACACCTTCAACCCGTCGGCGTTCAGATACACCCTCGCCGCCCCCGCCGTGCCCTTGTTCACGGTCAGGATCACGGGGATCTGGGTCTCGCTCCTGATCAGCGTGTCGGCGCCGTCGAGCCCGACCCACACCAGGTCAGGGCCGATCGTCTTCTGGATGCCGTACTCCTGAACGCCCGACTCCGGGGTGCCTTCGAGCTGCACGAGGTCCTCGACGAGGTCGCCGCGCAGGATCCGGTACGACGGCTTGGCAGTCACGCTCAAGGTCTTTCGGCCGAGCGCGTCGCGGTACACCAACTGTCCGGTCTCGCCGCCGAGCGGGTCGACGATCGAGGCGACACCGGTATTCGTGAACACCCGTGCGCCGTTGGCGTCGAGGTAGACGAGCTGGCCCGCGGGCCCAGCGACTCGCACGATGATCGGGATGCCCGTCTGGGTGGCGTCGATCGTCTCGTTGCCGTTGCGAGCGAGCCACAGCGGCGTGGCGTTGTCGGTCTTCTGGACGCCCCGCTCGTGAACGCCGACCTCCTGGATCGCGGCGTTGTGCTGGACCACGCCGCGCACGAACAGGCCGCCGGCCCCGCTGAACACGATCGAGGCGAGCACCGGGTCGGCATACAGGAACAGGTTGCCGCTGCGGTCGATCACGGTTCGGTTGCCGGTCGTGCCGATGAAGACGCTCGGGAGGTTGTTGAGGATGGTCGCCGGGAAGTCGGACGCTTGGGCCTGGCGCTGGATCTCGCGGATATGTGCGTCGCCGTCGTACACCAGCGTGCCGAGCACACCGTTCAGCAGGTTGCGGTCACCGACGTTGACGGTGTCGTTGCCGGCGCCGCCGAGCACCACGACCCGGCCGCGGTAGTGCAGCAAATCGATGATGTCGTTGCCGGCCCCGGCGACGATCTGGATCTGCATGTTCTCGAGCGGCGGAGCGCTCGCCGGCACCTGCGTCGAACGCAGGATCTGGTCGACGCTGTTGACGCCGCGGTACTGGTTGAGCGCCACCGTCAAGTGGTCGTCGCCGTCAGCGAGCCGAAGGTCCATCCGCTCCAAACCGAAGAGTTCGACGCCGAAGTAGTTGACCCCGTCGCGGCCGGTGCCCGGCAGCAAGCCGATTCCTTCGAGGCTGGTGTAGACGTTGTAGAGCAGCAGACCGGTGTCGGCGTCGGTCTCTGGCGCCCAAATCGGATTGCCGTTCTGATCCTCTCCGATCTGCGTCACTCGTGGCGCCACCCTGTTGACCAAGCGACTGGCTGCCGAGCTGCCGTCCTGGTTATGGACGACGACCAGGTCGCCTGCGCCCTCGACGGACTCCCCTCCGAGGATCGTGAGTCGGCCACGGATCGCCGTCAGGTCGTACACCGACTGGGCGACGTACACGAACGGCGGCGGGTCGACGACGACGGGCTGCGGCTGGATCAGCTTGGTCACGGCGACCGTGCGCCCGGCCTCGTAGGTGACGAGCAGGTTGTCAACTCGGGCGACCGTCGTGCTCCCGAACGAAATCCCGAAGAAGCTGAACGTCACCCGGTTCTCGACGGTGATGTTGGCGAGAATGTTGCCGAACTCGGTTGGCGAGTACGACGCCGCCGAACGCAGACTTCCGTCGGCGTTGAGCAGCGGAATCAACCCGCCAGCACCGGCATTGATCATGATCTTGGGCGCCTGGAAGTAGGGCACACTCGCCCGTGCGGCGTCGAGCCAGCCCTTCGCCGCCCGAACCGCGATGTCGAGGGCGCGCAGCTGGCTGCGCTGCGTCTCGTTCGTCCCGACACCGAAGAACGAGGCGATGATGTCGAACACGCTTCGGTCGAAGCTGGTCGTCACCGAGCCGCTGGCCAGGGTGACCTCCTCGAAGACGATCACCGGCGGGAGTTCGACGATCACCGGCGGAGGCGTGTAGACGAACGACGGCGGGTCGAGGATCAGCGGCGGCGGGGTGCCGCCGAGGTGAATCGTGTCGTCACCGGAACCACCGATCACTGTGGTCGAGACCCCTGCGCCGGTCGACAGCACCCAGATCGTGTCGGGACCGCCTGCGCCGTCGACCTCGATCGCTTCGATGCCCACGAACGTCGTGATCCGGCCGGCCCCGACGATCGTGACGTCGGTGATGATGAACGTGTCGCCGATCGGGGTGCCGACGACGACGATCGTGTCGAGCCCCGGCCCACCGTTGATGAACACGGGTGCGTTCTGGAGGTAGTCGTAGCGGTTCGTCCCCGTGCCGCCGAACAGCGAGGCGAGGTTCGTGATCTCTTCGTTGTCGTCGGGGTTCTCACGCAGCACGAGGAACGTCTTGAGGAGGAACCGGTCGTTGCCTGCGCCACCGTGCAGGAACAGCTTGCCGCGGTTGTGGTTGACCTCGAAGCGGTCGTTGTTGCCCTCGCCGAGCACGAACAGGGCTGCGGAGTTGCCGTTGGTCATGTTGGCGGTGTCGGCCACGGGCACACCGTCGGGGAATTCGAGCGTGCGATTACCGGGGTCGGGCACGAGCGGCACGGTGCCGATCACGATCTCGTCGTCTCCCCCGCCGAGGTTGATGATCGTCATCACGGCGGTGTCGTCGGACAGCACCGAGTCGGGCCCTCCGAGCAGGTCGATCTGCACCAACTCGACGCCGCGGAACAGCACCGAATCACGGAAGTCGGCGCCGTCCGCCTCGCGGGCGCCGATCGTGATGAAGCCGGTGCGTGCGGCGCCGGTGCCCTGGGCGTTGAGGGCGAGCTTGTCGGCGCCATCGGTGCCGAACACGAGCAGCATGTCGTTGCCCGCCGTGTCTCGAATGCTGATTCGCGACCGGTTGCCGCCGACGACGTTCAGCACGTAGTACTCGGGGAAGGCATTTTCGGTGTTGTCGAGGTTGTCGAGACTGACCTTTCCGGTCCACGCCGACACCTGGCGGATACCGCTTCCGACCTGGATCTGACCGTTGGCGTCACCGACGACCATCACGTTGCGGCCACTCCCACCGCGCAGGTCGGCTTCTTCGAAGATGTGCTTGAGGTCTTCGACGATCGTCGTCGAGGTCCATCGGTCACCACGGCTCGGGAACCTCAGGTTCGGGTCGTCGGTCCGGAACTCCTCCTCCAGGAACGTCTGTGTGACCGGTGGCCGCAGACCGAACGAGGTGCCGTCGTCGGCGAGCACGGCGCCGACGACGAATGTGTCGTCGAACAGGCCCATGTCACGGTCGAAGACCTCGACGAGGATGTCGATGTCGGTCGCCGGCGATGCGTCGAAGAACGTGTCGAGACCGGCGCCGCCGGTGTAGCGGTCATTTCCGGCGCCGCCGTCGAGCAGGTCGTTCCACGGCGAGCCGACCAACGTGTCGTTGCCTGCGCCTGTCACGAACTGCAAGGCGACGAGGTCGCCGCCCGCGACGACCACGGGCGTCCCAGCGACACTGACGGTCTGCTTGGCGCCGAGCGCTCCGGCGTCGATCGTGTCGTTGCCGAGACCGCTCTCGATCCTGAAGACGTCACCCTCGATTCGTCGCGAACCGCTGGTGATCAGGTCGTACGAGTACGACGGTTGGCCGGCGACCCGGCGGGTCGTGCGGATCTTGCGGTAGAAGCCGCTCGTGGTGTCGGGCTCCTCCGTCGTCAATGTGAAGATGTCGCCAAGGTCGGAGCCGAACACCGTCAGACGATCGGGGGCGTTGTCGTCGATCGTGGTGATGACGGGCACGGAGCGGGTGATCGTGGCCGGGGTGCCCGGCGCCGGGTTGGTGATCGTCTCGGTGACATCGACGAATCCGGTAATCGTCTCCAGTGTGCCGAGACCGACTTCGAGACTGCTGACACCGCTTCCCCGGAGCTCGTTGACCCTGATGGTGTCACTGCCGGACCCGGCGAAGAACGTCACGTTCTCGACCAGTTCGGCCAGGATGCTCCCGGCCAGCGACGGGTCGGCGTCGACGAACGTGATGTCGAGTCCGCTTCCATCGGTCTGCGTGCCGAGGTTTACGGTGTCGCCGCTCGACGATGCCGACACCACCAGATAGTCGACCTCGCTCCCACCATCGACCGTGGTGCCGCGGCTGGCGTGGGTGAGCACGATCTTGTCGCGGTCGACACCGCCGGTGATCGTGTCGGGACCACCACCACCGACGATCTCGTCCTCACCGCTCCCACCATCGAGCAGGTCGCCGAACGCACTGCCGACGATGTAGTCGGCGCCGGCGCCACCGTAGGCCCGGCCGGCGCCGCCGAGCAGGGCGATGTAGTCGTCACCGGCGTCGCCGATCAACGCCAGCAGGCTGGCCTTCGGTGTGCCAACGGCGAGGCTGCCGGTCCATTCGAGGTTGTCGGCGCCGTCGCCGCCCTCGATCGTGCTCGCTGCGTTGGCCCCGCCGTATGACACGAAGTCGTCGTCGTTGCCCATCTGGACCTTGACCGGCACCGTGACCGTGGAGTCGATGTAGAGCTGATCGTTGCCGGCGCCGAACCCGCCGCCGCCGGCGCCTCCGATCGCACGGATCTCGGTGACGTTGGCGAACGAGTTCGTGCGACCGTACGCCGTCACCTGGGTGAGCGGCGACCCGGCGTCGTTGAATCCGATCTGACGGATGATGTAGGTCTCGTCGCGGCAGTCACCGGTGTAGGCGGGCACGCCCGGCGCACTCTCACAATCGTCGCCGATGTTGCGGAACTGATATCGACCGGCGCCGACGTTGAGGTAGAGGATCCCGCCTGCGTCGGTCCAGTTCGTGCCGACAGACGGGCCGTCGGCGTCACCGGCGAGGAACACCGGCGGTGGCAGCTGCAGGTAGCCGATCGTGAAGCGGGCGGTCTTGCTGATCGTGATGAACAGGATCGTGATCCTGACCGTCACACTCAGTTCGATCTTCACGCGGCCATCGGTGCTGGTGCCGCTGTTGGCCTCGAACGTGACGTTGAACCCGACGCCGGCGAGCGTGATCCCGAACAGCTTGGCCCGCAGGTTGGCGTCGATCGACAGCCCGAAGCTGAAGAAATCGTTCCCTGACGCATCGAGCGTGGTGATGTTCCACACCCTGAACGTGGCGTCGCCCGAGAGACCGAAACTCTCGGTGCCGATCACGAAGCGGCCCTGCAGCGTGATGTCGAAGTTCCCGCGCGAGTCGAGGAAGCCGAACCCGTCGATCGTGAGAATCCCGAAGAAGTCGATGGTCGCGTCGAAATCGAATCGCCAGCCGCCGTTGCGGACGACCACCTGGAAGCTGGCGTCGAAGTTGAGCACTTCGAGGATCGACACTTCACCGCTCAACCGGAGTAGGAACGAGTGCGGTGTGATCCCGAGCCGCGTCGTGTTGGTGGTGTTCAGTTCGAGGTCGCCGCTGGCCTCGATGCGGAAGATCGTGGCGTCTGCGGTGACGCTGACGTGGAGCCGCAAGGCGAGGCCAGGGTCTGAGCCGTAGGAGACCTCTGCGCCGCCCG
The DNA here is from genome assembly GCA_043773365.1 of Ilumatobacteraceae bacterium. Classification (GTDB taxonomy): domain Bacteria; phylum Actinomycetota; class Acidimicrobiia; order Acidimicrobiales; family Ilumatobacteraceae; genus Ilumatobacter. Next base: position 142,439 of record JAYVFI010000002.1, on the reverse strand, counting down.
ACGCTTCGAAGTTGAGCACGCCTCCGATCGAGAACGTGACACCGAATTCGATCCGGGTGATCGTGCTGTTGATCAGGATCTCGGCGAAGCCGCTGGCGCTCGCAAACCCGAGGAACTCGATGCTGCCGTCGATCCGGATCTTGAGGCCTGGGTCGACATTGCCGAGACCACCGAGCGTGCGCACCGAGTCCGACGAGTTGAACGAGACGAACGCACTGGCGGAGAACCGCAGGCCGATGTCGCCGCCGAATGCGGCGCTCATCGCCAGCGTGGCCTTCAACAACACGCCCTGACCGTCGATGCGGAACCCACCGGTCGCCTGCAATGAACCGAACGGATTCAGTTTCAACCGGGCGTCAACCGTGACTTCGATCACCCCCGGCGCAATGTCGAGCGTGAACTTGCCTTCAAGCTCGAGCGCGCCGAGCAGGGTTGCCTTGCCCGACAGCCGCAGCTTGACGCCCGGATTGATCACAACGGATCCGACCTGCAACGAGCCGTCGGGGTTGCGCAGGAACTTGCCGTCGCTGCCGATCAGGAACGTGTCGACGGTTTCGACTCCACTGCCGCCGATCACAGCGTTGATCTCCAGCAGGAAGTCGCCTTCGAGCCGGAACAGGTCGACGCCGAACGGGCTCGGGAGCCCGGCTTGCAACGCCAGCTGCACGCGGCCGACGACGCCGGACTTCGGACCGATGTAGATGTTCAGATTGATCGTGCCGGAGAGCGCCCCGATGAAGTCGATCTCGGTCGACACAGCGCCCGTCAGGACGAATCGTCCGCCCTCGCCGCTTGCCGCTACCTCGATCTGGATGAAGCCGACGAGCGTGATCGGGCCGATCTGCAATTCGGCCTGGATCGTGGCGACGACATAGACCTCGCCGTTGGGGTTGCCGGCAGGGTCGCGTTGGCCGTCGAGCCCTGGGGCCGACTTGAAGATGCTGATCGACGTCGGTTCGCCCGGGTGGAGCAACGGGTAGAACGACTCGGGGATCAGGAAGATTTGGTCTTCGAATGTGGTGTTGAACATCACCGAGACGCTGCCGCTGGCGCTGAACAGGCTGCCGACACCGGGGATTCCGAGGCCGGCGGACCGACCCGTCTTGAGCATCCCTGCGATGCCTGGCGTGAGGCCGTCGACGCCGGTCTTGATGATCAGCAGGCCGGTGGCCTGGGCATATGTCAGCTGGGCGTCACCGATGCCGAACGAGATCTCGGCGGTCGCGAACACTTCGAACCGGGTCGGATCGATCCGCAACACGAAGCCACCCTGCATGCGCACCAGATCGGTCGTGGTTCCGGGCACTCTGATCCGCAACTGGCCAAGGATCTCGACCGAGAAGCTCTGCGGCGCCAGCAGGAACGTGCGGGTGGCGCCGGTGCCTGCGCCGAAGCTCGTCGGCTCGGCGACACACGGGGCGGCGCTGGTGGCCGCAGTGGCCAGGCCAGGCAGGGTGATCGTCTCGCAGCGTGCCTCGGTCGTGGTGTTGACCGTGAGCGTTCCCTTGCCGAACAGGAACATGCCGTACTGCTCGAGCTTGCTGAAGTCGGTTTCGACCGTCATCACGCCCCAGAACTTGAACCCATCACCGGTGTCGAGCACGAAGCGGCCCGCCGTGGAGCCGATCGTGCCGAGCCCGATCACGGTCAGTCGACCGTTGAAGTCGAGCGAGAAGACCGAACGGGCGAAGTCGAGTTCGACCTGAACCTTGGCTTCGAGTTCGAGCAGCTTGATGTCCTGACCGGCGCTGAGGATCAGGCCGCCTGACAGTTCGATGAAGAACGACTCGGCTTTCGTCACTGACGCGAACTGCTGTGTGCGAGCGGCGCCGCCGTTGCCTCGTGCGTCGTTCCATGCGCCCTCGGTGAAGGTGACCGTGACGCGCCCGGCGTTGAAGGTGTTCGTGAACGAATAGCGGAACGTCAGCGTGGCGTCCTTGCCTGCGGCGTCGAAAGCTGCGAGCACCCTCGACGCGTAGGCGTTGTCGGACTCGCCGACATTTCGGGCGATCACCTGAACGGCGCCGACCTTCGGTGTGATCACGGCGATTGCAGCGCCGCTCAGACCGACGTTCTGGCTGTCGGCGCCGGACAACGTGAACTCCAAACCGGAGTCGATGATCGAGACGATTGCGGCGACGCGAAGGTCGCTGCCGGCGCTGTCGACGACCAGTGTCCAACTCCCGCCAACCGGAGTGAACGTGACGTCCATGTAATGACGACCGTTGAGGACCTCCCGGTCGATTCGGTCACGCGACACCGGATCGACGAGCGCTGCGATCGCCTCGGCAACCGTGAAGATCTCGGATTCGGCGAGGTTGAGGTTGCCGTCGACGTCGGAGAATGTTCCGGCGATGTACTCGACCGTGTATTCCCCGGCGGTCAATGTCCCCGCGAACCGGTAGCGATACGTGTCGGTTCCGACGCCGCCGATGACGACGCGGTCCGGCAATTGCAAGGTGATCGTTGCGCCGGTCGAATCACGCAGCACGATCTCGCCGCCGTTGATCGAATTGTGATCGATCAGCGAGCCGCTCGTCGGTCGGAACGTGATCTCGACGTAGCCGGCGGTGTTGATCTGACCGCGCCCGATCGCGCTGCCGACGCCGGGGTTGGTCAGGTCGCCGGTCGCGCCGCGCACCTCGAACGTGAGACTGAACGCCCGGTTGGTGGCCGTCGACGAATCGGTCCAGCGACCGGCGATGAAGTCGACGGTCACGGCACCCGAGGTGAAGGCGCCTGTGAAGTGATGCCGGAACGTGTCGACTCCGACCAGTTCGACCGAGACGAGCGTGACGCCCGCAGCCGACGTTCCCCCGAACGTGAACTCGTCGCTGCCGTCGAGCACCGAGCCCTGATTGAGCGTGGCGCCGCCCTTGGTCGGCCGGAACGTCACGTCGATGAAGCCCCGGCTGTTCAGGTCGTTGATGTCGATGCCGCCGGAATTCCCCGGGTCGAGCAGGGACGCGGTCGTCCCGTCGATCGTAAATGTCAGCGACGAAGCCTCGTTGGCGCTGCCGGCCACAACCGTGCCGTTGGCCTGCGTGAGGTCGGCGAGCTTGTACGCGCCTGCGGTGAACGAGAGCACGGCGTCGCCCATCGGGAAGGCGTAGTTGGCAGGCCCGATCAGGTAGCGGAACCGGCGCGTGCCGGTTCGAGCGATCGCCTCGGCGAGCGTCTCGCCGGCGTTCGGCACGAGCGCAACCGTGATCAGGTTGCCGTTGGCGTCGAACGAACTCACGACCGGAATCGGTGTGCCGTCGACCGTCACCGCCTGCCCGTTGATCATCAAGGTGAACTCGTCACCGGCATCGAGAATCGAGTCCCAATCGAGTGCTGCCCCGGCAGGCGCCGAGTACTCGACGTCGAGATAGTTCCGGCCTCCTTCGCGGTGCGTGGCGGCGTTGACCACGGCGATGTCGGCCGAGCGCACCGTCGTGTCGGTCGAAGCGACATTCAGCGGGTCGATCAGACCGACGGTTGGGCGCACGACGTTGACCGTGTTGGGCACCTCGTCGGTGATGTCGAACGTCATCTCTGCGCCCCCGGCGGTCCGGAAGCCCATCTTGAACTTGCCGTGCAACGTCAGCAGCCGAATCGTGGGATCGTCGGGAATGTCGGCGAGGAACAGAATCGTTGCGCTGCCTTCGGCGATCCGCGACAAGTCGGCGTACAGCTTGGCGCTCATGGTCAGCAGGCCGTCGAGGAAGATCAGTTGGCCGGCGATCAAGATCTTGCCGTCGGTCGAGATCTTGAGTTGGATGCGGCCTCGGAACACTTGCTGTGACAGGAACGACGAGTAGATGTCGGCGCCACCGGTGATCAGCATCGGCGAGGTGAACGCGGCGGCGAAACCGCTCTGGGAGGGGTTGGCCTTGATCGCTCTGAACTGGTTGGCGACCTGCTGCTTGAGTGTGGTCAGCCAATCGCCGGCGCTGACGGTCGTCGACGTGCTGAACTCGGGCCTGCGCAAGTCGAACGGATCCTCGATCGAAGGCAGCGTGGTGAAGAACTTGACACCCGCCGTGAAGTTGGTGATCGTGAGACCGATCTGGGGCACGATCAACACGGGGATCGCAGCGACGATCTGGACCTCGAGCGGGCCGAGTTCGGAGAGTCCGAGGCGGATCTGCAGGCCCATTCCTGCCAGCGTGAATCCACCCTCGATGCCGAAGAACAGCACCCGGTCGGCGACTTCCGTGGTGCGGTCGAAGTCGCCGATCGCATTGCCGGCGGCGTCGAAGCGCATGATCCCGCCGAGCAGTGTCGCCGTCAGTTCGCCGCCGAACAGCTTGCCTTTGACACTGACTGCGATCGAGGAGATCTCGACGATCGGGAACTTGCCTTCGAGCAGCAGGCGAGGCGAGATCTTGAGGCCCTCGATCGCGCCGGAGAATTCGAGGCCGCCGATCGACGGCATGCCCTCGATCGAGACCGAGAGTGTGATCAGGAAGTCGGTCGGGTGTTCGTCGAAGTCGGGCCATTCGATGCCGAGTGCGTTGATCCGGACCGGCAGCCATTCCGGCCATTTGAAGCTGGCGCCGCTCGCCGACCCGACCGAAAGGAAGACTCCGAAGCCGGGTCGTGCGTCGAATGTGCCGTTGCCGAGGATTGCGAAGTTACGCGCCTCGCCGCCGATCGTCAGGCTGCCGATCGTCACCTTGGCCGACACCTGCAGGAACTCGACGAGCGCCTCGGTTGCGCCGGCGCCGGTGTTCAAACGGAAGCCGACGGCGCGGACCTCGATGAAGTCGTTGATCTTGAGGACGAGCGTGTCGATCTCGAACACGAAGCCGGTGACGTGGCCGTTCTCGAAGTCGAGCTGGAGGCGCAGCGCCTCGGTGTCCGGCTGGCCGTCGTCGCGCCTGTCGTCGGCCGTGAGTCGGTCTGTGATCGTGGCAGAGATCGGACGGCCGGGGAAGAACTTGGCGCCACCGGATGCGATCGCGATCGACCCGTCGAAGTCGACGTCAGAGCCGACCGTGTACGAGAAATTCTCGATGATGATGCGGATGTCGTCGAACTCGAGGATGCTGCCGAACTTGATCGTGGTTGCCGCGGTCGCGTTCGGGTCGGTCGATGCCGCTGTCTGGGTGGGCGGAATCGGTTGGCCGGTGACTGGCGAGTTCCCGATCGCGGTCGACGGCGCCTCGCAGCCATAACAGAGTTCGACGACGCCGAGCGCGAAACCATTCTTGCGGATCACGAGGCCAGGAATCTCGTCGCCGGCCGTTCCGTTGATGCCGGGTGTCGGATCGAAGGTGCGGATCGTGCCTCGCAGTGCGAACTTCTGGAACTGGATGATCGCTTCGTCGATGCGAACGATCTCCTGGTCGGCGGCGCCGGCCGGGTCGTACTTGATCGAGATGCCCTCGGCGGTGATCGTCACGACGTCGGGCACGATCACTTCGAGCGACTGCACCGAGAAGCTCCACTTGCCCGGCAGTTCCACCCGGACGTTGCCCGACAGCAGGCCGAACACATCGACGCCGAGGTCGAACGTGCCGAGCACGCCGAGCAGGTCGACCGACACCCCGGCCGACTGCTGCTGAGTCTGCGGGCCTGTCGTCGGCGCAGGCGTGTTGCTCCGACCGAAGTTGAGGCTTGCCCGGTTGACGCCGACGGCGATCGTCAGAACGAGCAGACCGTCCTTGAAGCCGACGTCGGCGAGGCCGACGGTCGGCCCCTCCAACTCCAACGGGCCGAGCGCGATCGCCCCACCTGAGGCTGTCTCGCCTGCGGCTGCCGGGTCGACCGTGAATGTTTCGGTGCGGGCGACGTTGAGACCGCCGTCCATCGTGGCGAAGCTGCCTGCCCGGAAGGTGACGGTCACGACGCCGGTCGTGAACAGCGGTTGTGCCGGAGCAGGCGTGCCGGCGGGGAGTGGCACGGTGCTGACGACCCGCGGCACCGTCTTGAGGTAGTAGCGGAACGTGTTCGGACCGATCTTGAGCGGCTGACCGATGATGTCGGGGATCCCGCCGGTGCCTGCCAGCATCACCAGGTTTGTGGTGATCGCGCCCGACAGCGTGAACTCGTCGCCGTTCAGCGTGTCGACGTTGATCGGGCTGCCGGAACGGGTGACGAACGTGACGTCGATGTACTTCTGGGCGTTGATCTGGACGAGCGAGATCGATCCGCCGCTGACCGGAAGGGCGAGTTGTCCGACGGGTCCGGCGGGCGGGAGGACCCCATTCGGCAACGGATTGACGAGCGTGAAGTACTCGGTCTCGATCGCGTTCGACGATGGCGTCGTGCCCAGGTCGCGGAACGAGCCGGCGATGAACCGCACCGAGATTTCGCCGGCTTCGGGGATGGTGCCGGTGATCGTGTAGCGGTAGACGTTCTTCAGCCCGACGACCGGTGTCGGCCGGCCGTTGACCGTGATGCCAGACAAGACCTGTCCGTTGACGAGCAGATCAAACTCGCTTTGGCTGTCGATGATCGTCGACACATCGATGCCGACGTTGTTGAGGTCGTTGAACTGGACGTCGATGTAACCCTGTCCGTTGAAGACGCTGCGGGCGAGCACCTGGCCGGCATACGGCGACTTGAGATCGGCGGTCGGCAGGAACTTCGGCGGGGGTGCGGCGGCGACCTGACCGTCCTGGCCGAACAGGTTGAAGCTGTTGACCTTGAACGATTGGAGCTTGAATCCTTCCGGCCCACCGATCGAGAAGTTGGCCGAACCGCCGAACATGAAGTCCGGGGCAGCGAAGTTGCCTCCGGCTTCGATGTCGACCTTCACGAAGGCGCCTGCCAAGGCGATGTCGAGGGTGCCGTTCGGACGCTTCGAGAACCGTACGCCGCCACCGATCTGCAGCAGACCGCCGATCGAGAAGGTGATGTTGGCGGCCCCGAAGTCGAGCACGACGTCGCTCGTCGTGAAGTTCACGGTTCGCTGGGCGATCGGTTCCGTGCCGGGGATGACGAGTCCGAGCTGCTGCGCTCCGGTGGTGTTGAGGCGCACGTAGACGCCGGTTGCGCTGAGATTGAGACCTGGGATGCCGAGGATCTCCAGATCGCCTGTCGCCGCAAGCGCGTACCCGGTCGTCGTCCCGACCGTGACCTTGCGCATCACGATTCGGGTGTTCTTGATCAGGATCCCTGTGGCGTCGGGGTTGCGGGTGCCGTCGGCGAGGTTCAGTGGGCCGGACCCGACGAACAGCAGCAGACCCTCACCCGAGAAGCTTCCATCGCTGCCGAACGACACGCTTCCCTCGATCGTCAGGAAGTCGCCGATCGTGATCTTCACGTCGCCGATGCCGACCTGGAACGTCGGAGTTGCGGCGACGTCGATGATCAGCTCGCTGTCTCCGACCGTCACGGTCTGGTGGACGGCGATTCCAGTCGTGTTGATCTTGATGAACGGGTCACCCGAGAACGACACTGGGCCGGCGCTCAGGTTGAGTTCGGCCTCCACGAACCCGGCGATGCCCTTCGTGCCGATTGCGGCGCCGTCAAGGTCGGGCAGAATCACGATTGCGCCGTTGATGTTGAGCAGCGCCTGCCCGTCGATCGTGGCACTGACCCCGGCGAGTCCGATCTTGGTGATCGTCTTCGGCAGGCATCCAATCGGAACCGGGGTCGCACACCGCAGTGTCGCCTGCTCGATCGAGATGCTGCCGGACAGCACCGTGGTCCCGATCGTGAGCGTTGCGTTGAGGATTTCGATCCGGAAGAATCTGCCTGCCGGCAAGTCGAGTGTCTGACCGCCGAACGACTGGTTGACGACCGTCGGCGTGGTGTTGATCGACATGCTCGCCGAACTCCAGCCGAGCGACACATTCCCGAACGTGATCGTTTGAGCGCCGAGTGTCAGCTTGGCGGCGATTCCTTGCTGGGTGAGCATCAGCGCCCCGCTGATCGGTCCGATCGTGGCGATCAGGTCGTCGCCATCTCGGATCTCGAACCGCAGGTTGGTGACCGCGACCTTGATGATCTTGGCGCCTCCTGCGGTTTGACTCTGCTCGAAGAAGACCTTTTCGACGCTGAGCGTCTGACCGGCGATCGTGAGCACGATCGGGTTGCCGTTGACGGCGACGCCACCCTCGATCGACAGTCGCAGGCTGGCGGCGAGGTCGAGTTCGAGCACGACGTCACCGGTCGGTGTCGTGACGGTGACCGAATCCTCGACGTGGGCGCCCGTGGTGTTGATCCGGACGCGGAATCCGCCGCTGAACGAGAGCGCGTCACCGAACCCTTGGAGCCTGATCGTCGCCGAGAATTCTCCGGCGACGCCTGAGACGAACTGGGTGCCTCCGACCGGACATCCCGGCACCACGGGCGAGGTCGGGCATGGGCGCTCGAAGCTGCCGACAATCAGCGCGCCCGTTCCGTCCTCGAGGATCACGAAGTCGGTGGTCCCGTCGCCGAGCCGCACCTCGACGTTCGCAAGTCCGATCTTGATGATCTTGCGTGGCACGCATCCGGGAGGGCCGACCGGGCAGGCGGTCAACGTCTGTGAGAAGACGAAGTCGCCGCTGATCCGCTGACCGAACGCTTCGAGATAGACGCCGGTCCCTGACACTAGCAACTGCGGGACGGCCGGAAGGTCGAGCGTGAGCGTCTGGCCACCGACCAGGAACGTTTCGAGGATGTCTGTGCCGGTCTTGTTGATCTTCACCGTGAACGTGCCGCCGACAGAGATGCCCGGAATGTTGACGGCCACGTTGGCCGAAATCTCTCCGGCGAAACCAGCCGGACTGACGATGAACAGGCCGCGGCCTTCGGTCACGACGACGTAGTCGGTCGTGCCGTCGCCGAGCCGGAGCTCGACATTCGCCGCTGCGATCTTCAACACCGTCGTCGACGTCGCACCGACCGTCTTGGTGAACTTCTCGAACGAGAAGTCGCCGCGAAGAACCTGGCCGGCGACCAGTAGTTCGATGTCCTCGGCGTCGACCCGGAGGTACGGGCCGGCCGGCAGGTCGAGCGAGAGCACCGTGGCGCCGACCACGAACGTCTCGTGGACCTCTGTCAACTGGTTGTTGATCGAGACCCGGAACGTGCCGGTGAATGAGAAGCCGGTGACCGTGAACACCGGCGTGACCTCGAACGAGGCGGCGAGGCCGCCCGGCGAGAGCACGATCAGCCCCTGACCACCCGTCAAGCTGAGCACACCCGGCACCACCGTCATCTCGACGTTGGCGAGGCCGACCCGAATGACCTTCACGTCGTCGGCGTTGCCGACGATGCCGTCGGGGCCGGCCTTCGTCGACTGTTCGAACGCGAAGTCACCGGTCAATGTGAACTGGCCGTTCAACACGTTGATATTGATGTCGGCTGCCTCGACCCGCAGGAACGGACCAGCCGGCAAGATCGTCGGTTGGCCGACACCGAAGATCTTGTCGACCACGAGGACAGTGCCCTCGGAGCCCAACTCGGCGACCAGCCAGGCACGGTCGAACACGGCTTCAGTCGTGCGTTGGTTGATCATCACCGTGACCGTTGTGCTCACCGTGAAGATGTTGTACAGCGCGCTGCCGACCCCTCCGATCGTGACGGTCGCCCGCACCACCCCGGCGAGACCGGCCGGCGTGATCTCGAGCGCCAGCGAACCGTTGGAAATCATCACGAGCCCGTTGCCGAGGTTCAGCCCGACTCCGCTGGCGGCGACCCGCAGCACCTTCACATCGTCGGCCGTGCCGAGCGTGTTGTCGACGCCCTTCGTGGTCTGCTGCTCGAAGCTGAACGACGCCGCCTCGAGCCGCTGACCGGCGATCTCCAGGTAGGCAACCGTCTGGCCCGCGATCGGCGAGAGCTGGACGCGTAGGTATGGGCCGGCAGGCAGGTCGAGCGTGATTGTCGCCCCCGCCAGTTCGAACTGGTCGTGGACCTCGACGCCGGTCTGGTTGATCTGGACCGTCACCCTCCCGCCGAGTGAGACGGCGTCGCCAAGGTTGGCCCTGATCGACACCGAGAGCCGGCCGGCGAGCCCCGACGGCTTCATCACGAACACGCCCTCGCCATCGAAGATTTCGAGCGCATCACCACCCAGGCTGAGGCTGACATCGCTGGCGAGGATCACCAGGGTTGTGACCTCGCCGCCAACCACGCCTGGAGTGGTGTCGACGGTCGACTTCTGGAAGGCGAAGTTGCCGCTCAGCACGACGCCCGCCACCGACAGCGTCACGCCAGTGCCCTCGACCCGCAGGAACGGACCGGTCGGAAGGTCGATCGTCAGTGGGACGCCCCCGACCGTGATCGAGTCGTTGATCGCACTACCGGTCGTGTTGATCTTGAGGGCGAACGAACCGCTGAACGTAACTCCAGGGATGTTCACGGCGACGTCGGCCGAGATGCTGCCGGCAATACCACCAGTGCCGGCAATCGGGGTCGGCGTGGGGCCCGCCGTCACGTCAGGCGGCAGGATCAGGATCACGCCCTGGCCGTTCGACAGCGTGACAACGCCTGCCAGATCGAGACCGACCTGGCTCATCCCGATGCGGACGACCGTGCCGCCCGAGCCGTTGGTGCTGCGTTCCAGCACGAAGTTACCCGTGAGCGTGAGACCGAGCACGCTCAACGAGGCAGGCGTGCCTGGAGTGACCCCAGTGATCTCGACCCGCAGGAACGGGCCGGCTGGAACGTCGAGGACCACCTCGGCGCCACCGATCATGATCGTGCGAGTGATCGCAGACGTGGCGTTGTTGATGACCAGTTGGACACGGCCGGCGAAGGTGATCGCCGGGCTGAGGTTGACACCGATCGTCGCCCCGAGCCGGCCGGCGATCCCATTCGGCGCAATCACGAACACGCCCTCGATGGCGGACAGCTCGACCACTCCGGCGAGCGACAGCGATCCCTGTGTGACACCGAGCGTGATGATCCGCTCCCCCGATGCCAACGTGATCTGCTCGAAGGCGAGATTGGCCCGCAACGTTTGGCCGGCGATCGTGAACACGATCTGGGTTCCGGCGATTCGCAGGTACGGCCCGGCGGGCACCGTGAGCGAGAGCGGCGGGTCGCTCGGCTCGAGCACGAACGTCTCGGAGATGTTCCGCCCGGTCGTGTTGATCGCCAGTTCGAAGTCGCCCGACAGCCCGATCGGGATCGGCAGATCGAGCTCGAGTGTGCCGGAGACGCGGCCGGCAAGGCCACCGCGGGTGGCAGCAGCGGTGCCGGTTCCGGGCACCACGATGAAGAACGCTTCGCCGTTGGTGAGCCGCACGTAGTCGGTCGTGCCGTCGCCGAGCGCCAGCGTGACGTTGCTGGCGGCGATCCGCACGATCTTCTGTGGGACACAGCCAACCGGTGTGCATGGGACCGTCGCCTGTTCGAAGCCGAAGTTGCCCGTCAGGCGCTGCCCGAGGAGTCGCAGGGTCACGTTCGTGCCGAGCACCCGCAGGAACGGGCCGGCGGGCACGTCGAGCGTCAGGGTCTGGCCGTTCAGTTCGAACTGCTCGGACACGGCGACCGCGGTCGAGTTGACGACCACCTCGAAGGTTCCGATCACACCGAACTGGCTGGCGTCAAGGCCGGGGATCGAGATCGCAATCGTGCCGCCGACCCGGCCGGCGATGCCGCCGCCCTGTGGGAGCAGGAAGAATCCGGACCCGTTGGTGAGGCTGACGATCGGGTCGCTGCCTGCCGAGATCGTGAGTGTGACAGCGGTCGCCACGATCCGTACGACCTTCGGTGCCGGTCCGATCGCCTGCGGGCTCTGCGGCAGCGTGACCTGCTCGAAGGCGAAGTTGCCGGTCAGGGTCTGGCCGAACAGCGAGATCGAGGCGTTGGTCGCCCTCGCCGAGATGCCGGGGGTGACGACGAATCCGCCGATCGTCTGAACCGTTGGGGTGGAGTTGAGCCGGATGTCGACGGTGACCGCCGCGCTGACACCGGGCACGTTGACGACGAGCGACCCCTGGACCGCTGCAATCACGCCGGTCGAACCGAGCTGCACGATGCCCGACGCGATTGTGACGATGACCGCCCCGCCACCAAGGTTCAACGAGACGCTGTTCATCTCGACCGTGAGCGTGGTCAGCGTCTTCGTGATCTTGAAGCGGCCCTCGAGTCGCTGACCGGCGATTTCGAGCACGGCCGGCGCAGCCACTGTTCCGATCTCGATGAACTGGTCACCGGTCGTCGTGTTGACGGTGACCGATACGCCGCCGGTCAACGTGACCCCGGGAATACCGAGCAGCGAGACCACACCGGAGCCGCTGACCTGGGTCGCCGTCGATGGCGACGCGCCGACGTAGGTCAGGTTTGCGTTGCGGATCAACACGCCCCGAGCAGCTGGGTTCGTGTATTTGTCTGGTGATGTCCCGAGCAGGCCAGGACCCTGACCGACGAAAACCGTTCCGGTGATCGTGCCGCCGCCGGCGTTCGTGTTGACGTTGACATCGTCGAGATAGATGAAGTCGGCGATCACCGCGGAGGCGTTGGTGACAGCGACCTGCGTGACAAGCTTCTCCGTCGGCCCGAAGTCGATCCTCAGGATCTCACCGCCTACCTCGATGGTCTCGTGGACCTCGAGGTTCGTTCGGTTGACACGCAACGTCGCTCCACCGCTCACCGACACGCCCGGCGCGGAGACGCCGATCTGCCCGGAGACGAAACCGGCAATCCCGCCACTGCTCGGCACTGACGGGTCGGCCGGGAGGAAGACGAAGGCGCCGCGGCCGCCGGTGATGCCATTGCCGTCGACTGTCACGGTCAGCCCCATCACGCCGATGACGGTGACGGCGCCACCGCCAGGCCGGGTGCGCTGCTCGAACGCCAGGTTCGCCACGATCGTGACCGAACCGCCGACGTCGAGCGACGCCGCGTTGGCGGCGATGCGGACGTACGGCCCGGCCGGCAACGTCACGATGCCGATCGGTTGCGGGACACGCGTCGTGTTGACCTCGACGAACAGCTCAGCGACGGTCATCGTGACTGTGCCGAGCGAGATGCTGAGCGCAGGTCCACCGGAGCCACCGACCTGGATCCTCGCCGCCACGCCGAGCGTTGTGACCAGAATGTCGCCTGACGCGTTGTTGATCTCCACCGGACCGAGTGTGAGATCGGCATTCTCGACATGGATCACGAGGTCGCCGCCGACGTCGAGGTCCTTCGAGATCGTCAGCGTCTCGACGGTCATGGTGATGCCGGAGATCTCGAGCGCCACACCGGCCGCGGAAATCTCAAGTGTGTGGGCGGCGAGCGTTGCTCCACCAGACCACAGCGCCTGATCGGTGTTTGACGTGTTGAGTTCGAGCCCGAATGTCCCGGTGAATTCGACGCCGGGGATGTCGAGCGTCACGGTGACGTTCGTGAATCGGGCGAGCACCACGGCGCCACGGATCTCGATCGCCCCCGTGCCGACGCCGACAACGATCAGACCGTCACCGAGATCGATCTCGGCGTGGGAGACCCCGATCCGCAAGTAGCTGTTGGGTGCGACCCCGCCCTGTTCGAAGCTGAAGTCACCGGTCAGGCTGAAACCGTCGAAGCCAACCACTACGTCGGTTGCCTTGACCCTGATATAGAGGCCGGCGGCCAGGTTCAGGTTCACCGTTTGGCCGGCGACAACGAACGACTCGTTGATCACTTGGTTGGTGCGGTTGATATCGACCTGAACGGTGGCCGAGAAGGTGACGTCGGGGACATGCAGGGCGACGTCACCGGAGAACGATCCGGCGATTCCGGCCGGGAGGATCACGAGGCTGCCGGTTCCGTTGGTGACGGTGAGCAGATCGTTCGTGCCGTCGCCGATCGCCAGCCGTACGTTGGTCAGGCCGACCCGCACGAAGGTGGCGCCATCCGGACGGGTGAAGCGCTCGAAGGCGACGTTGCCGGAGAGCGACTGGCCGGCGATCACGAGGTTGATGCCGGTGCCCTCGACCCGCACATACGGCCCGGCAGGAAGTTGTAGTCGTGCCGTGGCTGCGCCGACCTGCATCGTCTCGTCGATCGCCACACCGGTGTTGTTGATCGCCACACTGAACGTGCCGGAGAACGACACGCCAGGAATCGTCAGGCCCACCGAGGCCGACAGTGACCCGGCGACGCCATTGGGTGTGACGACGAAGAAGCCCGACCCGTTCGTGACACTGACGACTCCGCCGAGCGACAGGCTGACGTTCGTCGCGGCGACCCGCACGATCGCCGTGCCGTCCGGCCGGGTGACCCGTTCGAAGGCGAAGGCGCCGCTCAGGGTCTGTCCGGCGATCGTCAGCGTCCCGGCGCCTGCCACCCGCAGATACGGGCCGGCAGGCACGCTGGCCGCTCCGAGGGTCCGCGGTGTCAGTGTGGTGTTGATCTCGAGTTCGAACGTGCCGCCGAGCGACACGCCAGGCAGGTTGACGCCGATCGTGGCCGACAGCCGTGCAGCCACACCCCCCGGCACGAGCAGGATGTCGCCGTTCACGGCCGAGACCGACACGACGGGTGTCGCTCCGCCCAGCGTCAGCGACCCGTTGGTCACGTTGATCTGAGTCGTCTTCGCCCCGGTGGAATCAGTTGTCTGACGGATCGCGAACGAGCCGGCGATCCGTTGGCCTGCGACGTCGAGCTGAATGCCGGTTCCCGAAATCTCGAGGAACGGGCCGCCGGGCACCGAGAGCGTCACCGGGGTGGCGCCGACCAGGAACGTCTGATTGACCAGCGGTGTTCCGGTGTTGATCGCCAACCCGAGCGTGCCGACAAACGACACCCCGGGGATGTTCACGCCGACTGTGGCGCTGACTCTGGCGGCGAGTGTTGACTGGCCGGCGCCGCCGCTCGTCAGGAACAAGGCGCCTGTCCCGTTGGTGACGGTGACGAGGCCACCCGCAAGCGACAGGTTCAGGTTGACCACACCGATCCGGATCGCACGTCCGTCGTCGAGCGTGCCCAACACACCGTCGGCGCCCGGCGTCTTGATCTGCTCGAACGAGGCGTCGGCGGTGAGGGTTTGACCGAGCACACTGATCGTGACGCCGGTGCCGACCACCCGCAGCGCGGCGCCCTGCGCGAGGTCGAGGCCGACGACCTGGCCGCCGACCACGACCGAGGCCTGCACCCGGTGGTTCGTGGTGTTGACCTCGACGGTGAACGAACCGCTCACCGTCACGGCACCGCCCGGCACCGTGACGGCGACCGTGCCGGAAAGTCGACCACCGACGCCCGTGCCATCGACGACGAACAGGCCCGAGCCGTTGGTGAGGCTGACGATCGGTTCGTTGCCGGCCGTGATCACCAGACTCACGTTCGATGCGGCGATCGTCGTGACAACGGCGCCGCCGGGCGCGGTGATCCGCTCGAAGGCGAAGTTCCCGCTCAAGCTTTGGCCGGCGACCGTCAGTTGGATGCCAGTGCCCTCGATCCGCAGGTATGGACCGGCCGGCAGCGCCAGCGTCACGTTCGTCCCCCCGACGGCGAGGACGGTGTCGACTCGCACAGCGGTGGTGTTGATCGCGAGCCGGAAGTCGCCGACGAACGCAACGCTCGGGACCGTCAGCTCGACGGTGCCCGACAGGTCGGCGGCGATGCCGGCGGGAGTGATCAGGATCGCCCCGCCTGCGTTGCTGACGCGAACACCTGACCCGGCGCCACCGAGTTCGAGGTCGACCGCGCTCGCGGCAATCGAGATCACACCGGTGGTGGCGTCACGGTCGAAGCTGAAGTTGCCACGCAGCGTCTGGCCGAGCACCGAGATCTCTGCATTCAACGCCTCGAAGCGGGTCACCCGAGCGGACGTCGGGAAGTTGACGACGACCGGCGCACCGGTGCTGCCGGGGATCACCAGGGAACGGTTGATCACAGTGCCGGTCGTGTTGACATCGACGATCGCGGTGCCGACGATCGTGACGCCGTTGACACCGAGCAGCATCACCGTGCCCTCGGCGTGGAGGGCGTATTCCGTGCCGACCTTGACGAGCCCGATCCGGGCGTTCGTGAGCAGCACCCCGACGGCGAGCGGGTTGAGGTCGCCGTTCTCCATGCGGGCAGGGCCCTGGCCGAGGAAGATCTCGAGGTTCTGACCGGCGAAGGAATCGCCGTCGAAGGCGATGTCACCCTCGATCGAGACGAAGTCGCCGATCTTGAGCGACAGGTTCGACACAGAGACTGCGAGCACGTATCCGTCGGGGTCGCCCTCGTCGGCGCCGAACTTGATCGGGATGCTGCGACCGCCGACGTCGACCGTGACGTCGACTGCGACGCCGGTCCGATTGACCCGAACCAGAAGGTCGCCGCCGACCTCGACCGGACCGGCGGCGACATCGGCGCGGCCGGCGAACACACCGGCGATGCCGGTCGGGGTGATCACGAAGGCGCCAGAGGCAGCCGTGACCGTCGGGTCCCCAGCGATGGCGAGCGATGCGTCGGACAGCCCGATGATCGTGATCTTCTGGCCGGCGGCATTCGTCTGCTGCTGGAACACGAAGTCGCCGGTGATCACGAAGTCGACGATGGTGAGCACGAGGTTGTCGATGCTGACCCGCACGAAACGGCCGGCCGGGAGGTTCAGTTGGATCGTGGTGGGCGCCGTGGGTCCCGGCGGGTCGACCACGAACGACTGCTGCACAGCCGATGTGAACGTGTTGATCTGCAGCTCGACCTGACCCGTGAACGACACCGGCAGATTCGGAATCGTGAGCGACACAGTGCCACGCAGACTTCCGGCAACGCCGCCGGGCATGATCACGAATCCGCCACTGGCGCCGCTGACCTGCACGAAGCCACCGAGTGAGACGGTCACACCGGTGATCGCCACCTTCACGACCGAAACGCCGGTCGACGTGGTCGACTGTTCGATCGAGAAGCTGCCACTCAGCGACAGACCGAAGACCACGATCGCGCCTGTCCCGTTGACCCGCACGAACTGGCCGGCGAGGAGCCCGAGGGTCACACCAGAGCCGAAGTCCTCGGTGACCGCCTGGCCGGTGGCGTTGACCTCGACCGCCACCGACAGACCGATGCTGACGTTCGGGACGGTCACGGCGACCGTCCCGCCGAAGCGGCCGGCGAACCCGGTCGGTCCGAGCACGAACAGCGCCGTGCCGCCAGAGATCGTGACGAGACCGCCACCCAGCGACAACGACACATTGGTGGCTGCGACCTTCACGCGGCTGCCACCGCCGACACCGAGCGTCGTCACCTGCTCGAACAGGAAGTCACCACTGATCGATTGACCGAACAGGTTGACGCTGATGCCGCGTCCGGCGATCCGAATCAAGCTGGCGTTCTCGAGCACGAGCGTCTGCTCGACGCCACCGACCACGAACGTCGTGTTGACCGCCGCGCCGGTGCGGTTGATCTCCAGCAGCAGCGAGCCAGAGATCGAGACGTTCGGAATCGATACGGCGACGTCGACTGCGATGCTGCCGGCAATGCCAGTCGGCGTGAGCAGCAGGCTGCCGCGGCCGTTGCGCAGTTGCAGCGCACCCCCGCCGAGCGAGAGCGAGACGTTGGCGAACCCGATCCGCGCGACGGTTCTGCCACCTGTGGCGTTCAACAACGTCTGACGCTCGAACACGAAGTCGCCAGTGAGCTGTTGCCCGGCGACCATCAACGTGACGTTGTTGGCCTCGACCCGAAGATACGGGCCGGCCGGCAGTTCGAGCACGATGTCGCGGCCATCGACCCGGAACTGTTCGTTGATCCCCGTTCCGGTCGTGTTGACCGCGAGCGAGAGTCGTGTGTCGAGCGTCAGCCCGGTGATGGCGATATCGACGTCGATCGCGAGCCGGCCGGCGATTCCCGCCGAGGTGATGACGAAGCTGCCTTCGCCGGCTGACAGAACGACGACGCCGCCCAGATTCAGACTCACACCGGTGGCGGCGATGCGGGTGATTCGCACGCCACCGGTGTTGGTGACCTGCTCGAGGGTGAACGCTCCGGACAGCGATTGACCGGCGATCGTCAGGTTGCCCGAGCCCGACACCTCGAAGTACGGGCCGGCCGGCAGCACCAGGCCCGGCCTGTTCACGGCTGCGCCCGTCGTGTTCACCTTGACAGCAAACGTTGCTCCGAAGGAGACACCCGGGACGGTGACGTCGATGTCACCGGAGACGTTGGCGGCGAGACCGGCGGACGTGATCAGCAGCGTGCCGGCGCCGTTCGAGAACCTGATCGCTCCACCAAGTTCGAGGCTGACGTTGGCAGCCGTGACGACGATCGATTCCGGTTCGGTCGATGGCGTGCCGACCGCGTAGCCGCTCTTCGCAAACGTGAAGTCGCCGCGCAGCGTCTGCCCGAACGCCGAGATCTCAAGACCGACTGCCGACACGCTGGCGACATTCGCGGTCGTCGTGAAACGGACAACCACATCACGGTCGGAACCGTCGATCGTGAGCACACGGTCGAGCGTTGCGCCTGTGTTGTTGAATCGGATCGTCGCCGTGCCGATCACGGTGACGCCGGCGACACCAATCAGTTGCAATGTGCCGGTGGCGAACAGGGCAAAGGTTCCGTTGGCGTTCTTGACCAGGCCAACGGTCGCGCCCGTGAGCAGCACACCGACTGCGAGCGGGTTGAGTGAACCGTCCTCGAGCCGTGCCGGACCCTTGCCCAGGAACACCTCGAGGTTCTGCCCGGCAAAGGAGAACGACGAGGCCGGCAGCGGGTCGTTGGCGAACGACACGTCACCTTCGACTGTGACGAAGTCACCGATGTTCAGCGAAGCACCCGACACCGAGACCTTGAAGACGTTCCCCTCGTCGGCCCCGAAACTGATCGTCAGTTCGCGCCCATCGACCGTGACGATCTGCTCGACCGGCCCACCCGAGGTGTTCACACGAATCGCCACGTTGCCTGTGACGCTCGCCGGGCCGACGGTGCCACTGAAGGAGCCGGACAGCAGGCCGGCGATGCCGCCGGGGACGACCACGAAGGCGCCCTCACCGGCGGTGAACGCACCGAGCGCCGGGCCGGCCGCCAGCGTGAACGAGACGTCGGTGAAACCGATCTTGGTGATCACCGAACCGCCGGCGCGGGTGATCCGCTCGATCGCCAGCTTGCCGGTTGCGCTGACGGTGAGCCCGCCGGCCGTGAAGGTGAACGATGCCGGGTCGTAGCCGGGCCCAGGAACGCTCGCCGGGCCGGTGACCTCGACACGGAGGTACGGGCCTGCCGGAAGGTTGAGCACGATGTCCGGCCCCGGCGTGAAGTCGAACGTTTCGACGACCGCGGTCGGTGTCGTGTTGATCGACACCGACACCCGGATGGAACCGGTGACCGCGAAGCCCGAAGGCAGCGTGAAGGCGGCGAGCGTGACGGTGGCGTCGATCGTTCCGGCCACACCGGTCGGCAGGATCACGAACGCTGCCGTGCCTCCGGTGATCGTGACGATGCCGGGAATGATGAGCCCGACCGATTGGCCGGCCACCTTGATGACCGTGTCGCCGGCGCCGGTCGTCAGCTGCTCGAACGTGAACGCACCCGTGATCGATTGTCCGGCGATCGTCAGCGTCGCCGGCAGAAGTGTCGTGCCGACCTTGACCCGCACGTAGTCGCTGGCGGGGGTGCTGCTTTGGTGGAACTCGACCGCAATCGCGCCCGCGAACGTGACACCGGGAATGTCGACAGCGGTCAGGCCTGCGAACGAACCATCGACGACGCCGGCGGTGATGGTGAGCGAGCCTGTTCCGTTGGTCACCGACACGAACGGGCGGGTGCCGTCGCCGATCGAGAACGTCACGTTGGTCAGGGTCACGTCGACGGTGTTGGCGTCGGGGAACGACACTTCGAAGTTGCCGCTCAGAAGCTGCCCGGCCAGTGCGAGCCGCACCCCGGTGCCACGAACCGTCAGCTCACCGGCGACGACATCGAGCCGCAACGTCGAACTGGCGACGACGATCTCACGCTCGACATCGGTGGCGAGCGTCGAGACACGCACACCCACCCTGCCGGTCAGCTGCACTGCGGGCAGCCCGGTCAAGGAGGCATCGCCGCTGACGTCGAGAGCGAATCCGCCGGAACGGAACAGCAGCGCCAGGTCGACGTGCGCGAGCGAGAAGCCGACAGAGGCGCCACCGCCGAGGAGAACGTTGACGCCTGTGGCCCCGACAAGCAGCTCGCTGACATCGTCGAGGGTTCCGACGATCCGATCGGGTCCTGCTGTGCTGATCTCGATACCGAACGAGCCATTGACCGTCGCCACAGTTGTCGGACCGTCGGTCACGACGACAGTGAGGGCACCGCCAATTCGGGTGACGCCCGCGGCGACCGCAAGGGTGATCGGGTCACCGGGTGTCACAAGGTTGACGGCGAACCCGGTCGTGTTGCGCTCGACCGACAGGCTGCCCGATATCGACAGTGCTGCCGAGGGGGTGGCCAGCGAGACAGCGCCCGACGCACGGAATGCGGAGGTCCCGTCGGGCTTGAGGTAGAGGGCGAATGAGGCGCCCATCACGGAAAGACCGGCTGTCGGCGTGCCGATCGTGAAGTTGATTCCCGTCGCCGAGGCGAAGATCTCGCCGGCGGTGTTGCGGTTGAATCGCATCGATGCGATCTGCAGCTCGCCGATTGGTGGGCCGCGGATCGTGATCGAGTTGGCGAGCAGATCGAATTGGCCGGGGGTCAAGTCGGCGCCGAGTCCGGACACCGTGAACGTCGAGGTATTGATCCGGAGGTTGAGGGTGCCCTCGAGTTGGAACCCACCGGCGCCGCCTCCGACGAGTTGCACAGCGCCACCGAGCACGGCGGCGAACCTGCCGTCGGCGAAGCCGCGCAGCGTGAGCGAGCCTCCCGTGACCGACAGACCGAGCACGTCGGGGGTACCGATGTACGTCTCGACCCCGCTCGCCGCGATCGTGAACACAGGCACGCCGCCTGTCGCCGCGGCGTTGTGGGTGAATGTGAACGATCCGGCGATCTGAATCGCCGGCACCTGGCCGCCGGCGCCTGCGCCGGGCGTCACCGAGACGACGACCTCGCCGCCGACCGAGAGGAACGCGGTCGCGACGCGGGTGTCGAACGAGAGCATCATCGAGGCACGCAACACGACTCCCGACAACCCGAACAACTCGACGAGGCCGCTCGCCGTCCCCCGGATACCGTCGACGTCGATCGTGAACGAGCCCGTTCCGTTGCGCAGCACGATCCGAACGCCGGCAGGATCGCCGATCGTCGCCCCGACATTCGTGGCGATGATGCTGAGCTCGGTCGGCAGCTTTCGGATCACGGCATTGCCGCTCACGCTCTGACCGGCGACCGTGAACGTGAGGCCCGTGACCCGAACCTGCAGGTACGGTCCGCCCGGCACGTCGAGCGACTGGCCACCAAAGATGGCGCTGACCGCTGAGGCCGATGTGTTGATTTCGATGCTCACGGCATCGGCCGTCAGGGCAATCACACCGGAATCGATGCTGGCGGAGATCTTGCCTGCGACACCATCGGTCCGGATCGAGAAGATCCCGGTTCCGCCATCGAGCTTGAGAAGCGACGTGACCCCGGCCTTCAGGTCGAGCACACCCTGTTCGATCGACAGCAGGACCGTGCGGGCACCAGGGGAACTCGTTCGGATCTCGGCCGCGAACACACCCGAAAGGTGCTGTCCTTCGATGTCGAGCACCGCCGGTGTCGCCGAGGTTCCGATCCGAAGGCCGACGAATGGGCCGCCGGCCACCACGACGCCTCCGGGGAGTGTCACTCCGGACGTGCCGGTGTTGAGTTCTACGGCGACCGTGGCGGCAGCGGAGAAGTTGAAGTCGGTTCCCGGTGGAGCGACGACGGTCAACGCGCCCGTGAAGCGGCCGGCGATCTCGGCGAGTCCAGAGACGTCGCGGATCACGAGACCACCGGTGCCCGCGCTCAGGCTCAGGAACGTGTTCGTCCCATCGCCCAGTGACGCCCGCCCGTTGGCGACGCCGATCGTCGTGGTGCTGCCGACGTGTTCGAACACGAAGTCGCCACTGAGGGTCTGTTGACCGACCACCAGGCTCACATCGGTGCCCTGCATTCGCACGTACCCGCTCGGCGAGCCGACCAGGTTGAGTGTCACGGTTCTGGCGCCGATCGTGAACGTCTCGTTGAACGCGTTCGTCGCCGTGTTGACAGTGATGTCGAGATTGGCGGTGAACGTCACACCAGGCACCGCAAGCGATGCCGCGCCTCGAACGCTGGCACCGACCTTACCGTCTGATCGGATGACGACGAAGCCATCACCACCGTCGACCTGGACCACATTGAGCGCGCCGGCTGCGAGTCGCAGTTTCACCGACGTCGCAGCGATCCGAAGGTTGCTGCCCGCGACTTCGAGCGCGAACTCGCCTTCGAGTCGTTGCCCGAGCACGACGAGGGCGACCGGGTTGGCGACGTTCTGTCGAGAGACGGTCACGCGTAGATACGGCCCGGCAGGCACATTGATCACGGTCGGTGTGCCCGACGGGTCAAGCGTCAGCGCCACGGCCGACGTGCCGGTGTTCACGATCACCGAGAATTGAGCGTTGTCGAACGAGAACTCCGACCCGCCTGCCACGCTGGCTGTGGCGGTGAGCGTGCCGGCGATGCCATTGCTCCCGGCCACGAGCGTGCCCGTGATGTCGCTGATCGACACCGGGCCGGCGGTCACACTCGCACCGGCGACACCAACGGTGATCGTGCCGGCGGTCTTCGAGAATGAGAGATCCGCATCGTTCAACGTCTGCCCGCCGACCACGAGGTCGAAGTTGTCGATCGCGATCCGGTTGGTGCCCGCAGGGAACGACGTGTTCGACCGGGTCACAGTGCCGCCGGTCGAGTTGATCGTGATCGTCTCGCTGAACGTGGCGGTCGGCGACGTCATCACCTCGATCCGGGCGGAACCACTGACTGTGACGCCTCCGATTCCGAGCAACGTCAGGGTTCCCTCGGCGTACAGGAAGAATCCGTCGGAGAACTTCAGCGCCAGCCCGTACCCATTCGACAGCAACACACCCCGCGCCGCCGGGTTGGTCGCGCCGTCGATCTGCGATGGTCCCTGACCGAGGAACACTCGTACGCCGGTCAGGGCGAACCTTCCGGCTGAGAACGAACCAGCGCCCTCGATGGTGACGAAGCCACCGATGTTGAGTTCGACTCCGGTGACGGTCAGGTCGAAGAACAGTCCATCGGTGCCAGCCGGGACGCTGAGCACGAATTGCTGCGTTCCGAACGTGATCGTCTCGGAGACGACTGCACCGGTGGTGTTGATTCGCAAGGCGCCGCTGGCGCCACCGCTGACCGGTCCACCAGTAATTGCGACGGAACCGGAGACGACTCCGGCGACGCCGGTTGCGAGGATCAGGAACATGCCCTCGCCCCCACCGACGACGTTGGTTCCAATCGTCACCGACAGATTACGAACGGCAAAGAACGTTCCAACCGGGCCGCTTTGCAATGGGCCGCGTCGGAAGTATAGGTCGGCGGTGATCGCCGGCTGCTCGGCGACGAACATCGATGCGCCGAGTACGGCGACCTGGACGAACGGACCCGCCGGAAGAGCGAGTTCGATGGTGTCGCCGTTGAGCAGCAGCGACTCCGAAACAGGCGCCGATGTCGAGTTGACGTCGACTCGGAATGTCGAGGCCGTGATCTCGACGTCGGCGGTCGGCAACGTGATCGTGGCCGACGCGCTCAACGAACCGGCGACGCCGAGTGAACTGACGAGCAGGAAGCCGCTCCCGTTGGTGACCGTGATCACGGAGCCGAGCGACATCGCGAGGTTGCTGACGCCGGCCCGCACGACGGTGCGTGACGCCGATGCCTGCACCTGTTCGAACACGAAGACCCCGGAGACCACTTGCGTGCCGATCGTGAGCGTCGCCGGGGCGAGCACCGCGCCGAGGGTGACCCGCACGTAACGGTTCGCCGTGTTGGTCGTGTCGAGCCGCAGGCCCGCTGCGCCCGCGAATGTGACGCCGGTGATTGCGCTCGTGTTGAGTGTGCCGCCAGAGATGCCGGCGACGAGCCCGGCCGAAGAGATCACGATCGACGCATTGGCGACCGAAAGCGTGGCGAGCGGCGCCGGCCCGCCGTCGCCGAGTGACACGACGAGTCCGTTGACCGTCATACTCACCGTGTTCTCGACACCGAACGTCGCCTCCATCGCGACCGACGACGCGGTGACCCTCACTCCAAGGATGGTGAGCACGGGCGTTCCGACCGAGACGCGTACGAACGGTGATCCGACGGTCGTGTCGATCGTCACGGCGATCGTTCCGGTGAGCGTGAACCCGTCGCCGAAGTCGGGGCCGAGCAGCACACCTCCCGTCAGCGAGCCGGAAACACCGGTTCCTGAGAACGTGAGTGTTGCCGCGGCGTGGCTCAACGAGACGACTCGGCGGCCCCCGGCGCTCAGCGCGAACCCGATGTCGGCGCCGGCAACCGTCACGGTCGAGCCATTGCGTTCGAATCTGAGTGTCGCCGCAGTGAACTGGTTGCCGAGCACCGTCAGCGTTGCGTTCGACACTTCGAGGCGAACGAACGTCGATGGAGTGGCCGCCGGGACGACGACGTTCTCGGCGCCGACCTTGACCGTGATCGCCGATGTCGACGTGTTGAAGGCGAGCGCGACCGTGCCTGACACGGTGATGCCGGCGAGATTCGGCCCGGTCACTGTCCCGTTCCGAGTGACGCCGGTGACTCCCGATGATGTGAACCGGATCCCGAGGTCGGCGTCGTCGAGATGCAGGATTCTGACGCCGCTGGCGTCGAGGTGGACATCGACGTCGGCGCCGACCACCGCCACGTCGGCGCCGTTCGCAGAGAACGCCAGCGTGCCGGCGTGAAGTGCGCTCCCGCCGACCGTCGCATCGACACCGTCGAGCCGAACGATCGCGAACGGCGCTGCGACCCCGGCGGCGGCGACCACCACGGGCGTGCCACCGACGCTCAGTGTCACCGGCGCCGTGACCGTGTTGAGCGTGGCGGACACGGTCGTCGCCGACAGCGTGAATCCGAATGAGGCCGCCGGGCCTTGCAACGAACCGCCGCTCAACGCAGCGGTGATGCCTGCCGGAGCAAACCGGGTTCCGAGCCTGGCACCGCTCAGCGCCACGACCCGAGTCGTCGCAGCGCTCAGTTGCAGCCCGACATCACGGCCGTCGAGCGTGACCACTCCTGCATGGCGCTCGAAGATCAATCGGTCGGCCGTGAAGTTGAATCCTGGCAGACCGAGCGTCGCCCCGATCACGTCGATCCGGATGTAGGGCGAGTTCGGCGCGGCCGCCGCAAGCGTGAACGTCTCGCCGCCCACCGCGACCCCGAGACGCTGCGTGGCTCGGGTGGTGTTGACCCGCAGCGTGGCAGTGCCGCCGATGCTGACTTGTGAGATCGTCGGCAGCCGCAAGGTTGCGCCGGCGATGACGAAAGCGAGACCGGCGTCGGTGATCCGAAGCGCGATCGCATCACTGTCGACACCGAGCACTCGCTGGCCACCCGTCATCAGGTCGAGCACCACATCGGCGCCGGTGATGTCGACGACAGGACCGGTGACGGCGAAGCTCAAGCTCGATGCGTTACCGGTCACACCCAGCACGCTCAACGACACGCCGGTGGCGGCCACGCGGAAGCCGCCGGCGACAAGGGCGACCGGTGTTGCGACCGTCGGCACCGTGAGCGATGCGCTCGTCGTCGATGTGTTCACGTCGAATTCGATGGACGTCGCTGTCAATGTGAGGTCACCGCCCACGTCGGGACCGAGAACGGTGCCCCCACGAATCGCCGCGGCAACGCCGGTCGCCCGGAGTTCGATCGCGAAGTTGGCGCTACTCAAGCCGATCACGCGACGACCGTTGGCCGACACGCTCGATGCCAGGTTGGTTCCCGAAGCAGTGACCACCGAACCTGAGGCGACAAATGAAATCGTGTCTGCCGAGAGCCGGACGCCGCCGATAATCAACGCTGCGCCGAGCACGGCGACGCGCACCGTGGCGACACCCGCCCCCCCGGCCACCTCCGCCAAGAGCGCCTGGCCACCGATCGTCACCGGGATCAACTGGTTGACACCGGTCGTGTTGACCTCGATCACCGCCGAACCGCTGATCTGAACCGCCGGCAGAGTTGCCACGAGCGTGCCAGACGCCTGCGCTGCGATGCCGGCCGGCGTGAACACGATCAGGCCTCTGCCACCGGTCACCGCCAGAAGTGCTGGGCTGGCGAGGCTGATCGACAAATTGCTGACTGCTGCGACAAGACTCGGATTGCCGGCAATCGTGCGGCGTTCGATCACGAGATCGCCGACCACGCCGGCGCCACCGGAAATGCTGACGGTGACGTTGCGTCCCTCGAGCCGCACGTACGGGCCCGCCGGGAGATCGAGCGTGGTCACGCTGCCGCCCACTGCCACGCTCTGGACAGCGGGCACCGATCGCGTGTTCACGGCCAGCGACCACGTGCCGGTCATCGACCCCAGACCTGTTGCCGTGATCGCGACGGTGGCGGTGAAGCGACCTGCCAGACCAGTCGTGGTGAGCACGCCGATACCCGTGATCGCTGACACGGTGGCCGAGACCGGGGCGACACCGAACGCAGTCAGCGCCCCACCGCTGATCGCGACGGCTATCTCACCGCCGACGGCATGCAGCGTCACGCTTCCTGTGAGCGTGGTCGAGGCGAAGCTGAGCGATGCGCCGGTCGTGGCGACTCGGAACTCGGGAACATCGGAGACTGTGTCGATATGGACCGTTGCCCCGGTCACGGTGAGACCGACACCCGCCCCGCCGGCTACTTGGATCGAGGTCGCCGTGACGGAACCGACGAGTCCACCCGGGCGGACAGCGATTGTGCCGTTGGCGTTGTCGACGATCACGAGCCCGTTGGCCAGTCGAACATCAGTGTCGGTGAATGCCACGCCGACACTGATCTCGTTGGAGACCGTGGTCGAGGTGAACGAGACGCCACCGACGAGGCGCTGGCCTGCGACGTCGACCGTCAAGGCCGTCGACGAGAACGAGTTGACGAGACCTGCGGTGGTGAACAACACCCGCACCGAGTCGGTCCCGATCGGGATCACTCGGTCGACCGTGACGCCGGTGTTGTTGAACGTGACGGTGCCGTTGCCCACGAACGTGACACCATCGACGCCGATCAGTTCGATCGCGCCGGTCGCCACGACGGCAAACGTGTCAGCAGTGATCAGATGGACGACACCGATGCGTGCGTTGCGCAGTGCGATACCCCTGGCGGCAGGGTTGAAGGTGGTGGCGTTGATCCGGTACGGGCCCTGCCCGACGAACAATGTGGCATCGACGGCGCCGAACACCTCGCGGCCGTTGCCGATCGAACTGAAGGTGACACTGCCTTCGATCGAGGCGACACCACCGAAGTTGAATGTGAGTCCGGTTCCGAACACGTCGAACTGGCCGGTCGCGAGATTGATGACGAACTGTTCACCGCCGACCGTGATCGTTTGGTTGACCGGAGCACCGGTTGCGTTGAACCGCAGGCCGACCTGGCCGAGCGGGGTCGATCCCGACACGATGCCGGCGAGCCCTGCTCCACTGACGACAAACGCTCCACGGCCGTGCTCGATGACTGGGTCGGCGTTGCCGGGGGTTGTGGGTGTCAGCGAGACGTTGTTGACCGCGAGCCTGGTGACCGGACCGCTCTGGGAGCTGGCGACGTCGATCGTGGCGTCGAACTCGACGTCGTAGGCGTTGGCGCCGATCGTGGCAACGACGGCAGCACCCGTGACGGAAATCCGAACGAACGGTCCGGCCTCGAGAGCAGGACTGGCAACGGCGTGGTCGTACGTGTTCAGCTCGACCGTCGCCGTCCCGATCGTGAGACTGGCTAGGGAGCCGAGGTTTTCTGTGAGAGCGCTGACGGTGAGTGATCCGGCGGCGCCATCGGGGGTGAGGTTGAATGTTCCGGAGGAGATTGTGGCGGTGAAGCCCTCGTAGACGATCTGAAGGTTCTCGATCGCGATCGTGGCCGAGCCGTCTGCGGCTCGTGACAGAGTGACAACCGGTGGCGAGAGGCCGGATTGGAACACGACATCGCGCACCTTGAGCAGCGTCGGGGTGACTTCGATGAGGACGGCGGGGTCGGTCACGGGCGTCGGTGTCGAATCGATCAGAATCGACACGCCTCCTGACAACGAGAATCCAGCGACGACGGCATCGATCGTTGCCGTCAGCGTGGCGTTGAGTCCGTTCGTCCCGAGCGTCAGTGTCGCAGTCGGGATCACGGCCCGCAATGCGCCGACATCGACGCGTCCGTTGGTGAGGGTGAACGTCGTGTTACCGGATGCCAGGCCGACCGAGACGGTGCCGACAACCTCGTATCCGTCGACCGTGATCGTCAGCGCCGATGGCAGGCCGATGATTCCGCCGACGGCGAGACCGACGCGCAGGGTTCCGCCGATCGAAACGGCACTGCCGGCGGCGGTCTCGACGGTGCCGGCGAGTGCCCCGAGGAAGTTGACGCCGTTCCAGTCGAACGAACCGTTGACGTTCTTGATCGTGATCCGGCCGTAGACGAACTGGCCGTTGGTCACGGTGACGCCGATCGTGCTCGGTCCTCCCTGGAACACGAGCGATCCGCTGAGGGCCACTGGGCCGAGCGTGATCGGCGACGCGGTCGGGACGACGATCGCGATCCGGAGGTACGAGCCGCCGGCAAGATTGAGCGTGACGCCCCCGATCCTTTCGAACACGGCGTCACCAGTCGTGTTCAGGCTGACACCTGCGGAGAACGAACCGCTCGCCACCGCGGCGGTGCCGGAGAGCGAGGCGGCGGCACCAGCGGACGTGAGCAGCAGGGTGCCAGACCCACCGGTGACGACGACCAACGGGGTCGATGCCGCCTCCAGTGAGAACGTGACACCGGACAGCGCTGCGGCGAGACCTTCCAGGCCGGTCGAGGTCGTGGCCCGCGTGATTGTCGCCGTTGCGGCGCTGATGCCCTGTCCCGCAATCGTGAGCGCAAGATTGCTGGCGCCGAGTTCGAGCACCTCGACGCCTGTCGCAAACCCGGTCTGGACCGAGCCGGTCGTGTTGATCCGCAGCGTCGCGCCGGCGGCAGTCGTGGTGCCTGACACGCCGGGGATTCCGAGCAGCGTAAGGGCTCCATTGACAAGCAATGCGTACTTCGCAGAACTGCCAGACCCGACCCTGGTCAAGGTCGAGATGGCACTCGTCACGAAGCGGGCGCCACGCGCCGCCGGATTGTCGGAACCGTCGCCGAGGCGCGCGGGTCCCTCACCGACGAAGATCGTCGTGTCCTGACCGACCGAAACCGAGCCTCCAGACGTCGACGCAAACGAAATCGAGCCGTGAATCGTGGCAAACGAACCGATCGCGAACGTGTCGATCGACCCGAAGATCTCGACGACCGATGCGCCGGTCGCGAAGACGATGCCGAAGCTCCGCCCGTTGACGGTAAAGGTCTCGTTCACGGCGCTGCCAGTTGTGTTCACACGCAACCCGAGTCGGGCGCCGACATCGACCGCGCCAGAGGCGACGCTCGAACGACCCGACACGACTCCGGCGACTCCGGCGTTCGTGACGACGAAGGCGCCTTCGGCGCCGAACAAGCCCGAGCCTGACGCAGGGCCGGATACGACCGATGCGGTCAGATCGTCGATGGCGAGGACCGTCCGCGTCGCTTTGTGATCGAACACGAGGTCGCCGCCGAGGCCGATCGAACCTGCGGTCGTGGTCACCGTGGCGGTTGCGTCGTCGATCTCGATTCGAGTTTCTGCGGTCGCTCCTGTCGTGTCGAGTTCGAGGAACGCGGTGCCGCTCTCGACGGTGAGGCCGTCGACCGCAAGATCGACGGTGGCGCTGATTCGACCGCTCAGGCCACCTGACGAGAGCACGAGCGTGCCGGCGCCGCCGGTGATCGCCGCAAGTTCGGTCGTGCCGCCCACGAGCGAGGTTGCGAGGTTGGCGACCTGCACGACCACAGAGCGGTTGCCGAGCGGGCTCGTGACCTCGTCGACGACGACCGATCCGGTGAACACCTGCCCGTCGATCGTGAGCGTTGCGCTCGAGACCGACGCCTTGATGACGTCAGGGTCGGCGACGGTGTCGATCGTGACTCGAACCTCGCCACCCACCGAAACACCTGACGACGCAACGGCAATAGTTGCAACCATCGACGCCTGCACGCCGGAACTGCCGATCACGATCCGTGGCAGGCCATCGGAAGGGTTGGGCGCCACCGGATTCGGGTCGGCCTTCAACGTCGCCGTCGCCAGCGCCGAGCCTCCTTCGCCTCCGAATGACAACGTGGCGCCGACGAGTCCACTGATGCGGAGCTTTGGAAGCCCTCCGACATCAATTCGCTCGATCCCAAAATCGCCATCGATCACCTGACCCCCGACGGTCAGCGTGGCACCAGAGCCAGCGGCGACAATCGGCGCGTTCGTGTCGATCGCCACCGTGAAGGTGCCGGACATTTCAACACCCGCGACCGCCGCGGTGACGGTTCCGACGACCGTTCCTGTGAGGTGCGCCGCGTCCAGAGTCAGGGTGACCGACGTGTCGTCGAGAGTCGCCAACGGATCGGTTGCGTCGCCGAACCGGAACCGGGCGCCGGTGAGACCGATCGTGAATGCGCCTGCCACCGCTCCGGCCGAAATCGTGGCGGTGCCCGAGAGATGTTGACCGCCGATCACGACGTCAGCCGACTGTGTGCCCGCCGGCGCCGGAAGCTCACCCGCCAGGAAGGCGAAGAACCGGTCAGCTGCTGGTGCGTCGGCGAAGTTGACGGCAACGCCGTCAGGCAGCGATTTGCGGACGAGCAGTCGTTGCGTGGTCGACCTCGAAAGCGCCGCATAGGCGCCGCCGCCGAGGTCGAGCCCGACGATCGCGGTGAAGCCGCCGGAAGCGGTGAGGTCCAGATAGCCGATCGGTGTCGTCGAACTGTCGAGCGAACCCGAAGTCGATCGGATCTCCAACCCGCCTGCGATGGTGGCGGTGCCGGTGACCGTCAACACGTCGATGCTCGGGGCGTACACGACAGGCGTCACCCCGGCTGCCGAGATTTGGGCTCCCCGCTCGACCTCGACGACGATCCGATCGGCGGCGCCCATCGTCAACCCGACGATCGTGGCCGGTGTGTCGGCGATGTATGTGTTCGGGCCACCGTTGACGTTTCCGTCAACTGCCTCGACCCCCGTGAACGCGGTGAGCGGCGCCCCGAACGAATCGACCACGCTGCCGGAGTTGGCGCCCCCGAAGCGAACGGTCGTGCCACCGGTTGGCAGCACGAGCGAGTCGGAACCCGAACCAGCGGTGATCGTCTCGACGGTCGCGACCGACACCGACCCCGCTGCGCCGGGAGTGGCCCGTCCGACTTCGAACGCGATTCCACCCGTCGGACCGATCACCGAATCAGTTGCTTCACCGCCGACGAACGCGACCGGAACATCGAGCCCGACACCGATCGTCAACGTGTCGGCGACGGCGCTTCCGGAGACTGACACACCTGCGAGCACACTCGCGTCGAGCGATCTCGGCGTGCCCGCGTCGAACGTCACGGTCGTGCCGGTGCGGGTCAACGATGCCGCACCGGAAAAACTGACCGGCCAGACGACGGGCGCCGACAGGCGGCGTTCGCCCGGCAGAATCGACTCGGTCATCAGCGTGTGCGGAAGCACCGTGTCGTTGATGTCGGCGAACCCGAGCACGTGTCCGAACTCGTGGGCCAGCACGGTCAGGAGATCGACTCGACCGGCGACAGGGTCGACGGTCTGATCGAGATGCCAACCGCGTCCGGCTGCGGTTCCGTCGACCGTAACGGTGTTCCCGACAGCGGTCGCCACTCGGTCTCCGTCGAGGTCGCCGATCGTGATCGTCACCGAGCCGAGCGAGGCGCCAGGCCAGTAAGCCTCCGCCGCGGAACGAAGACCAGCCGTGATATCAGCCTCCACAATCGACACGGTGATCGGCACGGCCGAGGCCGGCCCGGAGACAAATATGTTTTCACCGCTCGACGCAGATACCTGGTTGGACTCGCCGGCAACCACCAAGGGGGCGACGAGCGCGACAACAAGCGCCAAACTCGTCCCGCGGTGCGCCGTCGTTCGCATGAGCTACGGCTCCACCCCTCGATTCACAATCGGTGCAGTCAACCCGTTCATCGCCAATCTTCTGTCCCTCAGCCGAATCTGGCCAGTTCGCCGGAACTGTCGCCGCCGGATTCGTGTTTGTCCCCGGGACGTACCTTGCACCCAGCGTTGACACTTCGTCAAGTAAACTGACAAAGAAAATTGCAGAGAGTGACATACGTCCGGGGGGTTGACGAGTTCTCTCTGTTTCTGGTTGAGGCGACCGGCCGACCAGCATCGACGACAGTACAATCCGTGCGGGAACTGTCACCGAGATGTACGCCTCCAAGAACCAATCGTCGAACTTCCCTGCCCGGAGATCTCGGACTCGAGGTGTTGTACTGTCGTCGCAACGACGTTCGATCGCCGCCCTGCTCGGCGTGGTGCTCGCGTCGGGGCTGGGTGTTCACCCGACGATCGCCGCGTCGCCTGAACTCACGACGGTCGAGATCGTCGATGACGACCCGACCGGCCTCGCCGCTGCCGTTGATCTGGCGCTCGACCTCGGGGGGTACGTCGTCAGTGATTCCCCGAGCGCGGTCCTCGTGCGAGTCCCGGTTGCCGAACAGGCCCGGCTCACCGCCCGCATTCACGGTCGCGTTCGCACCCCGTTCGCCGTCGACGTGATCCCGCAGTCGCTGGGGTCGGGCGACCAGGCGGTCCAGTTCGGGCCGATCAACGGCGATGAGGTGGCGATCACCAACGCCACAGCGTGGCACGCTGCCGGTATCGACGGGTCGGGCATCAAGGTCGGCGTGATCGATTACTTCGACGTGACGAAGTTTTGGAACGAGGCCGAACACGGCCCGAAGCCGGTCAAGGGGCTCACCGCAAAGTGCCTGACCCAGGGATCCGACTGCACCGACGAGTTCTTCGACGGGATCGACTCGGGGAGCGAGGACCATGGCGTGGCGGTGGTCGAGGCAATCCGAGACATGGCGCCAGGGGTCGAGATTTTCCTCGGTCAAGCACTCACGACCCCCGACTATCGCGCCCTCGTCGACTGGTTCGCTGCGAACGGTGTGACCGTCATCAACCGTTCACTCGGGAGCCGATTCGACGGGCCCGGTGACGGGCGCAGCCCACTCGACGACGTCGTCGCCTATGCCGTCTCGAAGGGGATCTTGTGGGTCAACTCCGCAGGCAACAACGGCGCCAATCATTACTATCGACACCCGGCTCGGATCGCCAACAACCGGATCGCCTTCGGTGATTCGGGCAACGACACGTTCCTTCGTTTCAGCGGCTGTGTGTCCCTGGCGGGAGTTCGATGGGCCAACGACTGGGATCTTCCGCGGTCACTTCGGACGGACTACGACGTCAATCTTTGGGAATCACCGGTCGGCCAGCCGGCCAACGGCACGATCGTAGGTCGGTCGGCCGAAAGCCAGCGCGCCGGCGCTCCGCCGATCGAGCACATCGCCGATAGGCGGTGCCCGAAAGCCGGGAATGCGCTCTACCTCGAGATCGTGCTTCGAGCGGGCACAGCCGACGGCGACCTGATCGAGATTCTGGACTACGACGCAGGCATGACGGCCCACACGCAGTCGGCGTACTCGGCATCGACCTCGGTCGTTGACTCGACCGACCCGGGTGTGATCGCCGTCGGTGCGATCTCGCCCGCGAGTTCCGGCCTGATCGCCTCCTACAGTTCTCAGGGACCCACCAACGACGGTCGGCTCGCTCCCGACGTCGCCGCACCAGGGTCGTTCTCCAGTTCGATCGGTGGTTCGTTCGCAGGCACCAGTGCCGCATCCGCCGTCATGGCCGGCGCGGCGGCATTGCTGTTGGACGGAGGGCTGGCGACCGGCGCGGACACGCTCGGAAATCTGATCCGCCACCTCACCATCGATCGAGGCGCGACAGGCCCCGACAACGTGTTCGGCCACGGGGAGTTTCGGCTTCCGGCGCCGCCGGTGACCGCGATCGACCAGACGCCGTCTCGATTCGTTTCGGTCGCGTCACCGACCCGGATCCTCGACACCCGCCCAACCGAGGCGATCGGGCCAACGAATCTGATCGGTCCGCTTTCGGCCGGCGAGATCCGCGACCTTCCGGTTGTCGGCGTCGCCGGTGTTCCGCCGACCGGCGTGACCGCCGTGGCGGTCAACATCACGACGGTGGACGCTGACCGTCCGAGTTTCGTTCAAGCGATTCCGACCAACCGCGCTTCGCTCGGATCGTTCTCGAATCTCAACACCGACTCGATCGGTCAGACGCGAGCAAACTTCGCGATCGTTCCGCTCGGTGATGGTGGGACGATTTCGCTCTACTCGATTGCGTCCGGGAACCTCGTCGTCGACCTGCTCGGCTGGTTCGAGAGCACGAGTGGCCCGGTGACCGGTGGACGATTCGTCGAACTTCCCGGCGCCGAGCGTGTCCTGGACACACGTGTCGACGCGCCGATCGGTCCGCTGCAATCGACCGCCCTTCGCTCGGTTCGCTGGCCGACTGGTGTCGACCCCCAGCAGGTCACGGCGATAGTGGTCACCGTGACTGGCACGGGCGCTTCGAATCACGGCTGGGTGCAGGCTTTCCCTTCGGATCTGACCTCGTCGATCGGAACGACGTCGACGATCAACCTGACCCCTGGCGGAACCGTCGCCAATACCGCGATCGTGCCAGTGGGCGAAGACGGGATCGCGGTCACCGGCTTCTTCGTCGAGAACGGCAGCTCGGACGTCGTCGTCGATGCGATCGGCTACATCACGTCGAGCGCTGCACCGTCAGCGAACACCGGAAGGTACGTGCCGGTGCGTCCGAACCGCGCGTTCGATTCGCGCATCACCGGAGGCGACCTTGTCGACGGGCAGATCGTCGTGGTCGACGGGTCGGATGCCCCCGGCGTGAACGTTCCCGACGACGCTTCGGGAGTGGTGTGGAATCTTGCCGCGATCTCCGTCAGGCGGCCAGGTTTCGTTCGCGGGTGGGCGGCCGATCAGGTCGAGCCTGCGACGTCCGCATTGAACTGGGTGACGCCGGGCGAGGTGCGCGCAGGTGCAGCAATCACTGCAGTCGACCTCGGGCGGGCACGATTTCGTATGGAGGACGGTTCGGCGAATCTGCCCAGCCCGGTCGGCGGATTCCTCGCCGACGTGTTCGGCTATTTCACGTAACCGTCGTCGGTCCCCGTCGAGCCAGGCATCGATCAGCTCACGGGCGATCGACGCCGCCCGGTGGGATCATCGACATGTCCTCGCGCCCGTACGAGCCGGTCTCGGCGATTTCGGTCGGGTCACGGACGATTCGCCGGATTCGAGTCAGGCGGGGTACACGCCACTTGACCCATGCTCCAACCAGCAACCCGCCGAGTAGGGTCTGCCGAGTGAGCACGCTCGCCGAACGCCTCGGATACGCAGCAGACGCCACGCTCGTGATTCTGTCGTGCGACGACCTCGGCTCGTGCCATGCCGCCAACATCGGGGTCTACGAAGCGATTCGTGACGGCGTCGCGACGTGCGCCTCGATCATGATGCCCGCCCCGTGGGCACGCCACGCCGCCGAGATGTACCGGTCGACCGACGACATCGGTGTCCACCTCACGCTCAACGCCGAGCACGACACGTACCGATGGGGGCCGCTGACGCACGCCCCATCGTTGTTGTCGGGAGAAGGAGGGTTCCCGCGCAATATCGCCGACCTCTGGGAACACGCCGACCCCGAGGAGGTGTTCCGAGAGCTCCGCGCCCAGATCGAGCGTGCGATCGCGTGGGACATCGACGTCACCCACCTGGCGCCACACCTCACCGCGATCACGCTGCGGCCGGAGTTCTTCGACATCTATCTCGAGCTGGCGTGCGAGTTCGAATTGCCGATCCGTTTGCCGTCGTCCGTCACGGCGGAGCAAGCCGGTTTTCCATTCCGCAAACTTGCCTCCGAGCACGGTGTCGTGTTTCCGGATCACTTCGACCACGACTGGCGGGCAGGCTCGCGCGAACGCGTTTCGTCGTCACTCCTTCACTTGCAACCAGGCGTCACGGAAGTCCACATCCAGCCGGCGATCGACACTCCCGAGGTTCGGGCAATCACCGAGCACGCCGATGCGTGGATCGATGACCACCGATTCGTGACCGCCGATCCGTCACTTCGGACGCTGATCGATGATGTCGGCGCAACCCTGATCGGGTACCGCGAACTCAGGGCCGCAATGCGAGCGCGCTGAGCGCCGCGCTCGCCTCGCCCGACTTCAGCAACTCCAGAATCCGCCCGGTGTGGCCGGTCGCTTTCAGCCGACCGCGCATGAACTCGACGGTGGCGTCGAATCCGTCGGTCGCTGCCACTGCGGCGGGGACGGTGATCACGATCTCGGCATCGCTCGGACCTTCATACCGCTCGTCCTTCTTGCCGACCACGACGCGATATTGCACGGTCACGGGCGGAGCTCGACCGGTGCGTCGACGCCGGCGAACAGGTCGTGCTCCTCGTCGGAACCCGGAATCGCGCCGACCAGCGAACGCGCCAGGATCCAGTCCTCCCACGGGTACGTCTCGGACAACTGCTGCTCGGACAACCCGAACCAGAACCGTTCGGTCGGATCGACCTGGGTGGCGTGGGCCAGCAGCGCGCCGGTCCTGGCCCACATGAACTTGCTGACCTCGACCCGGGTCGTGATTCGGTGGTCGTGGCTCGGACGCTCGAACCACGTGTCATCGAACGGCGACTCACCGTGATGCTTCAGCAGACCCTCGTGGATCGCCACCATTCGGCGCCTGCTCCACGTCGTGTAGTACAGCTTGAGCGGCTGAAACGGATCGCCCGCCTCGGGGTACCACTCTGGATCGCCGGCTCGATCGAAGGCCAACAGGGACACGTCGTGGACCTTGAGATGATCGGGGTGGGGATAACCCTGCTGATCGTCGTTGTAGGTGATGATGACCTGCGGCTTGGTCCGCCTGATCACGGCGACGAGCCGACCGGCGGCCTCGTCGGGATCGGCCCGATGGAAGCAGTCCTGGTGTTGGTTCTGCTCGGATTCGGCCATTCCCGAGTCGCGATATCCAAGCATCACCACCTCGTCGAAACCGATTACTGCAGCCGATCGAGCCAGTTCAGCCGGCCGCATCGACGCCACGAGTGCCCGTTCGGCTTCCGGCGACAAGCCGTGAAAGGGCTGGCCGACTTCGCGGAGCGTCGGGTTCTGGAGATCACCCTCTTCGCCACCGGTACAGCACACGAGAACGGTCCGGACACCATCGGCGTGGTACTTGGCCAACGTAGGGGCGCCCTTCGACGCCTCATCGTCAGGATGTGCGTGCACGGTCAGGATCGTCCTCTGTTCAACCATTGCTGGCACGTTATCCCCACGTACGCTCGCGCTGATGCGTCTCACCGGTTTGCGCCATTCGACCCCCGTCATGCCCGTCGGGGGCGTTCCCGGGAACATCCCCGCCATGATCCCCGCCTTGATTCTTGCGACCATCATCGCGATCACCGGATGCAGCTTGGATGACGGCCGTACCCTCGATCAACCGACAGAGCCGTTACCGGTGATCGTGCCCCCCTCGACCACGCCGCCCGCGCCAGCCCCGCTGCCGGCCCCCCTGAGCTTGGTTGCTCCATGGCCGGACGGTGCCAGCATCCCGGTGGTCCACACGTGCGACGGGGACGACACGTCTCCTGCGCTGACCTTCGCCGACGTCCCGCCAGGGACCGCCGAATTGGCCGTGATCGTGACCGACCTCGATGCCGACGGTTTCATCCACTGGTTGGTGTCCGGCATCGATCCCGTCCAGACGGGGCTGGTCCAAGGCGAGATCCCGCCCGGTGCAACGGAATGGACGAACTCCTTCGGGAATCGGGGTTGGAACGGTCCGTGCCCACCCCCAGGCGTGAACCATCGTTATCAATTCACGGTCCACGCGCTCAACCAGCCACTTGAACTTGCCGATGACGCTCCCGCAGCGGAAGTGATGACAGCAATCAATTCGACATCGATCGGGCAGTACTCGGTTTCGGGCGTGTACGGCCGGAACGACTGACAACAACACACATCATCAGCAACAACAGCAACAACAGCACCGACCACGACAACAGCACCGACCACGACAAGGACCACGGGACCGTCGAATGACGAGGCTCAGGACATGACCCAGGACACGACACGGGACACGCAGCAAGATGCTGCCGCGCCCGCGCCGCGTTCCGGCCGCGCAGCAGCACCGCCGAGCACGTCCAACGAGGTGCTGGCGCAGCTGCGCGCCCTGGTCGCCGCCGACGAGACGGCGACCGTCATCATCGGCATCGACGGAACCCGCATCGACGCCAACCATGCAGCGGTCGCCTTGTTCCCCGGTTTGGCCGCTCCGAAATCTGGTTCGGTCGATAGCCGATATGTGCTCCGCAACGTGCTGGACCAACTCCCCCAACAACTCCTGATCGACCCGGAAGGCGGCGTCTGGCGGGGCGACATCGACCTCGCCCCCCATGGTCGGCCGACCGAGATTTTCGCCACGACGGTGCTCGTCCGCCACGATGCGACTGCCGAAAACGGCGGCTTCATCGCCGTCCTGTGTCGAGACATCTCGGACGAACGCAACCGCGCCGCGGAGCTGTTGCATTTGCTCGAGCACGACCCGACCACCGGTCTGCTCAACCGAACCGCCGCCTTGGAGCGAACCGCACACGCGCTCCGGCGAATGAAGGAGGACGGTGGTTTGGTTGCGGTGATGATGATCGACGTCGACCGTCTGCGCGACGTCAACGACGCCCTTGGTCACGAGATCGGCGACCGCCTGCTCGCCTCGACGGCGAAGCGATTGGGCACTGCGGTTCGGCCGAACGACACGATCGCTCGCGTCGGCGGCGACGAGTTCATGGTGCTTTGCCGCAATGTTCCCGACGCTGACGTCGCGATGGAGCTTGCCGACCGCGTTCGGCGGGCGTTGACCGGTCGTCTCACGATCCGGCAACTCGAACTCGATGTATCCGTCACGGTCGGCGTCAGCATCACCGACGATGAGATCCGAGCCGCGTCGGCCGACGACGGCGCGATCCATCTGCTGTCGCACGCCGACACGGCAGTCCATGCCGCAAAAGAGGACGGCCGCGGCCGAACCGCGCTGTTCACCAACCAGTTGCGCTCGAAAGCAAAGGTCCGCACCGAGTTGGCGGCGGCGCTCTCCAAGGCGCTCCGTGACGGTGAACTCACGGTTGACTACCAGCCGATCTTCTCTGCGGTCTCCGAACGTGCTGAAGCTGCTGAAGCGCTGGTGCGATGGAATCATCCGACGCGTGGGCGTGTCGACGCAGGTGAGTTCATTCCTGTGGCTGAAGAAACCGGCGTGATTGTTCCGATCGGCGACTGGGTACTCCAGCAGGCGTGCGCAGCCGCCCGGAACTGGATCGACAACGGCGTTGTCGGACAGCGGTTTGCCGTACATGTCAACGTCTCGCGGCTGCAGCTCGCCAGCCCGGCGTTCGTCAATCGGGTCGTCGATTTGTTGCGCGAGTATCGGCTCCGGCCGCGCCAGGTCGTGCTCGAGGCCCGCGAAGCGACCCTGCTGGGCGAGGCCGGTGAAGTCATCAGATCCGTTCGTGCATTGCGTCGGGTCGGCGTTCGCGTCGCCCTCGACAACTTCGGCACGGGCTCGAAAGCGCTTTCTTTGCTCACCGATGTGGGCGCCGACGTGCTGAAACTCGACGGAACGCTGGCCCTGCCGAGTGGTTCGTCGGAGGCGGACACGCGAGTCGTGCGAGCACTCGTGCTGCTTGCGCACGCCCTCAACATGGAAGTCGTCGCCGAACGGGTCACCGGGCTGGAACAGCTGCGACGACTGCGTGCCGCCGGGTGCGACCTCGTGCAGGGTCATCTGGTCGGCAAACCGTGCCCGCCCGACCAGCTCATCGTCCATATGGCGCTCTGACCGATACTCTCGCAGCGTGGCTGCGAATCAGATCGTCGATGTCGAGCTGGAACGAGATCTCGAACTCCGGGTGACCTACGACGACGGCGTCGTCGCCACCTTTCCAGTCATGCAGCTCAGACAGAATTGTCCGTGCGCCGGCTGCCAAGGTCGGCGCGGACAGGGCCTCGAGGCGTTCACCGGCACCGACATCTCGGTCGCGAGTGCCGAGATGCACGGCAATTGGGGTCTCGCGATCCGGTGGAGCGACGGACACGACACCGGGATCTACGCCTGGCAACACCTTCGGAAGTGGTGGGATACCGACCGAACCTGAATACTCTCGTCGCTGATGTCGTTGCCTCCTCCCCCTCCCCGGTCCGCACCCAGCACTGAGTCGCCTGGCGAAACATCGTTCTGCTACCGGCATCCCAAGCGCGCAACC
This sequence comes from Ilumatobacteraceae bacterium, assembly GCA_043773365.1. Taxonomy (GTDB): domain Bacteria; phylum Actinomycetota; class Acidimicrobiia; order Acidimicrobiales; family Ilumatobacteraceae; genus Ilumatobacter. Next base: position 102,223 of record JAYVFI010000002.1, on the reverse strand, counting down.
GGGCGGAAATGCACCCGATGCGGCAAGCCTGCCTGCTCGGAGTGCCTCGTTCAGGCCTCCGTCGGCAGCCACTGCCTCGACTGTGCCAAAGCTGCACGCCCCGATGTCAAGACGCGGGCTCGATTCTGGAGCGCCAAGCAGCCGGCGATGGTCACGTCAGGAATCATCGCGGTCAACGTCTTGATGTTCGCCTACTCCGTGATTCGTGATCCGAAGGCGCTGACCGGCCGCGAGATCACCATTGCCCACGTCGAGCTCGGTCTCTACAAACAGCCGATCGCCGCCGATCACGAGTGGTACCGGCTGATCACCAGCGGGTTCATGCATTTCGGCATCATCCACATTGCGCTCAACATGTACATCCTGTTTCAACTCGGCCAGATGATCGAACCGATGATCGGTCGGGTTCGTTACCTGCTGGTGTATCTCGCCAGCCTGCTGGGTGGGAGCGCGCTGGCGCTGATGCTCGAGGGCGACAAGATCGCCGCCGGGGCCTCGGGTGCGGTGTTCGGCCTGATGGGATTCGCCGCTGTCGGTTACTACATGCGCGGCATCAACCCGCTGAGCACCTCGATCGGTTCGCTGCTGATGATGAACCTGTTGCTCACCTTCATGTTCCGGGGAATCTCGATCGGCGGCCACATCGGCGGGTTGATCGCCGGCGGCTTGTGCGCCATCATCGTCGCCGCACCAGGCCACCGATCGCCACCGAAGTGGGCGACCTACGCCGCCCCGATCGGTGTATCCGCGCTCGCCGTGGTCGTCTCAGTTCTCGTCGTCGGCTGATCAATTCACGAACAGTGGCGTTATAACTACTGTCAGTGGGTTGACAGGGAGAATTGGATCCGCACTGTCAATCCTGTGTACCCCCGGCTGCGGGCTCTCGTGATCCCGCCACTCAACCGAACGTATCGACGGCTCGTGACGGACCGCGCTCGGGGAGCCAACAACGCAGGTATCGAGGTGACACGCCCGACCGTGGCGATTTCACGGATCGACGACCCGGGCGGAGGAGTTCGGCTGATCGCCGTTCGCGGCCTCGTCGACGCCACGACGATCGACGCATTGTTGGACGTGCTCGACGAGAACGACGACGGCGACGCAATCCATCTCGACCTGATCAATGCGATACTCGCAGATTCGGAGACGTTACGGCTGCTGGGGGCGATGATCGACGAACTGGAACGGCGCCGCGTCGGCGTCCGGATCGTCGGGATCGACCCGCTCCACCCCGCGCTCCGCGCCATACCGACCGATCGGTCACTCGGCATCTTCACTCGCCGCCTCGAGTCTTCCAAACACCCGGAGCGGCGGCGGACGGGATCCGCCGACAACTCTGCAACACCCCCGTGCGCATGATGACGGCATGACCAACCACGACGCACCCCAGCAACTCACGCTGCTGCCGTCGCCGAATGTTCCCGTGCAGTTCCGGCTGGATGCGGAGACTCGTCGGCGCGGCCTGCAACACATCGCAGAGATCCGCCAACTCCTCGCCGACCGGCAAGCCGCCAAGGCCACCGTCCACCAACTCCCTGCCCGTCGACCCGAGCGCTCAACCGCCGCATAGCAACGACCGAGCTCTCGCCGGCTCTCATCCGGTGTTCGGTGCCAACGAGCGGACCGCGTCCCAGAAACTCAGGTCTGGGTCAAACGCCAGAATCGCCAACGAGCTGGTCGTGATGCCGTTGTCGAAGTACGCCTGCAGCCGTTCCCGACACTGCTCCGGGCTGCCGTGGACGACGAGTTGATCGACGGCCTCATCCGGGATCGCCGCCAAGGCCGCCTTCCTGTCACCGGCTTTCCAGGCCGACCACATCTCGGCAAACATCTCGCCGCGACCCAACCACTCTTGATACTCGGCATAGACCGGCACGTTCATGTAGGCAGCGATCGCGAACCGCGCGCCCGCTCGAACCACCTCGGCGTTCTCGCTCGGGCACACGAAGATCCGCGCCACCAGCTCCTTCTCGTCGCCGCCGGCTCCCTCACGCACCGCTGCCGCGATCTTGGGCACATCCTCGGGTGAGAGCCAGTTGGTGATCGCTCCATCGGCTTCGCGACCTGCCATCTTCAACATGCCTTCCCGGAGACCGGCAACGAGGATCGGAGGTGTCTGTTCGGGACGAATCCCGAGCCGGAAGCCCTGGATCTCGAACGTGTCGTACTGCTTCGTGACCTTCTCCCCGGTGAATGCGTCGCGTAGGAACCGGACCATGTCACGGACCTTGCGATACGGCTGGTCGAACGGAACGCCATTCCAGCGCTCGACGATCACGTTCGAGGATGATCCGATTCCGATCGCGAACCGCCCTGGGGCGGCGTCGGCGATGGTTGCCGCCGATTGCGCCATGCATGCCGGGGCTCGCGTGTAGGCCGGCACGATCGCCGTGCCGAGCCGCAGGCGCGGCTCCCATGCGGCCGCCAGCGCCAACGGCGTGAACCCATCTCCCCCGTCGGATTCGGCCGACCAGACGTCGGTGAAACCCAGGTCTGCGAGTTCGACGAGGCGGTCGCGTTGAGCATGGAGCGGTCCCGGCAACGGGACGGTCATTCCTGGGCGGGTCGGCAACGACATTCCGTCGACCCTAGTGAAGGGCTCCGCCGGTCGTCACACCTGGTCGGTCCAGAATCGCACGATGCAGCTCTGGCTGGCGGTTGCCATCAGCGTCCCGTCCTCGGCGAACATGTGCACCAGACCGTGCCCGAAGCCGCGTTCGACGCCATGCACCCGAATATCGAGCAGAACCCATTCGGTCGGCACGAGGTGGGTCACCCGCAACGTGTTGTCCAGGCTGTTACCGCCTCCGTTGATACCCAGCGACTGGCCGACACCCATCGGCACGAAGTCTCCGAGCACGGCCAATGCGGCCGCGTCGACGCCTTGGATGACGTCAGGAATTCGGGTCCACACGATGGTTTGTCCGTCACCGAGTGTGCCGTCCCGCTCGGCCAACTCACGACCCTTGATCACGCGCTCTTCGAGTTGATCGTGAATCGCACCGGTCGAGTGGCTGTGATGAATTCGTGTTGCATACGAATTCGGCTTGCCAACCACCGGCATCGATTCGAATTGGCCCGTCGGCAGGCCAGGACGATCCCCGAGTGCTGCGTTCACGGTCAGGATCTCACGATTGCCGACGTGCACGACTGCTCGCGCCTGGGTGATCTGATGGCCCTCGACGGCGATCGTCACGTCGATGTCGAGCACTTCGCCCGGCTTGGCGTACGAGAGGTACTGCGCCGTCGCCCACACCAGTGGTCGACCCGAGGTGCCTTCCATCGCCGAGATCGCGGCACCCAGCCCGCAGCCGCCGAACAGGAACCCTCCGCCCGTGCACAGATGCTTGCCGACCGGCAGCGTCCAACGAAATCGGTTGTCGCTCTGTTCAAGACCAAGAAACGCTCGGGAATCCATCGCGTCCGCATGCTACGCGGCAACTCCCGCCAACTACCTTGCCAACATGGCAGACGAATCGGCAGGCTCGAACGGCGACACCAGTTCGCCGTGGCAGGGCGACGCATGTTCGCTGGTCGAAGCATTCCGTTCCGGCGAGCGCACCCCCGTCGAGGAGCTCGAATTGACCCTGGCGGCGATCGACGCGAGCACGCTCAACGCCTTCTCCAACGTCCACCGTGAGCAGGCCCGGTCAGCGGCGGCCGACACCGACATCTGGCGGCCGTTCGGCGGCGTTCCGATCGGGGTCAAAGAACTGGATCAAGTGGCGGGATGGCCGCACACACATGCCTGCGTCGTCTATCGAGATCAAACCGCCACGCAGACCAGCACCAACGTCGCCCGGATCCGCGACATCGGCGGAGCGGTACTCGTCGGCCAGACCACGGCGTCAGAGTTCGGGGGCGTCAACGTCACGAGGACGGTGCTCAACGGCGCGACCCACAACCCGTGGCGGCACGGCCGTACACCAGGCGGATCGTCCGGGGGCAGCGCTGCTGCGGTTGCCGGCGGACTCGTGACATTGGCGTCCGGCGGCGACGGCGGCGGCTCGATTCGGATCCCAGCCGGATTCACAGGGCTGGTCGGGCTCAAGTCGACGTATGGACGGATCCCGCGCTCTCCTGACGCAAACGTCGGCGCGCTCACGGTCACCGTCGGATGCCTGTCCCGATCGGTTCGCGATACGGCCCGGTGGTTCGACGTCTGCAACGGTCACGACCCACGCGACCCGCTCAGCCTGCAGCGAGTCGAAGGTTGGGAAGCCGGCCTCGGCACACACGCCGAAGAGCTCCGCGGCAAACGCGTCGCCGTCGTGCCGACCTGGGGCGCGGCGACCGTCTCCCCGGTGATGTGGGAGTTGCTGGAGGAGGCCGCCGATCAGTTGATCGCCGATTGCGGGATGGTCCGCGTCGAGGGCGTCGACACGCAACTCCCGCGTATGGGAATGGCCTGGTCGGTCGCCAACTCGGTGGGTCTGATCGATTCGCTCCGAGACCACTGGCCGGCATGCGCCGACGACCTCACGCCGGAGATCCGACTGGCGATGGAGGCAGGTCAGGGCCAGTACGGAGCCGATGCGCGGATCAAGTTGGAGAGGCGACGCGTCGAACTCAACAAAGCCATGGCGGCGATCTTCGACGTCAATGCCGGCGGCGTCGACTTCGTGATGACGGCCAGCAACCCCGACGTGGCCTTCGCCGCAGAGGGCCCGCTCCCCGACACGTTCGGCGGCATCGAAGCAGGGGTCAAGGTGAATGGTCGATTGACGTTCCCCGCCAACCTGTACGGCAACGCGGCGATCTCGGTTCCGGCCGGTTTCATCGACCGACTCCCGATCGGGTTGCAGATCAACGGTCGCCACTTCAGTGAGCAGCTGCTGCTCGATCTGGCGTTGACCGTCGAACGCAACCGTCCGTGGCCGCTCACCACCGGACCGCGCTAGCCGCCTCTCGTCGGCCCCGACGGAGGGCGCCGCAGTCAGAACCGAGCGGTGGCCACGGCAGGAATTGTTGGCGGACGGTTCGGTTGACGGACGGTACGGTTGACGGACGGTACGGTTGGCGGACGGTACTGTTGGCGGCGGCCGAAATCGGCGCCGCCCGAAGTTCGAGGAGGCAGGAATGGGAATCAGGCGCGTGGTGACCGGCCACTCCCCCGACGGCAAGGCAATCGTCGCCAGTGACGAAGTGGTCGAACCGATCAAGTTGGCGTTGCTCCCGGGTTTCGAGTTCTTCCGGCTGTGGGGCGCCGACGCACCGCCGCAATTCCCCGATGACGGTTCGATGCCGTCTGCGCACGCGTACTTCCCCCCGGTCGGTGGTTTCCGCTTCGGGCTGTTCACCGTGCCGCCCGAGACCGACGTGAACATGGCTGATCTCGACGTCGCGGCGGCGTTGGCGGCGATGGAGTCCAGCCTGCCGGGGATGGCCGCCCACATGGAGCCCGACCATCCTGGCATGCACACGACTGCAACCGTCGACTACGAGTTCGTGGTGTCCGGATCGGTGATCCTGGAACTCGACGACGGGACCGAGGTCGAGCTCCATCCGGGTGACACGGTCGTCCAGAACGGCACCCGCCACGCCTGGAGGAACCCAGGGAGTGAACCGTGCCAGTTGGTGGTCGTGCTCGTCGGAAGCCCCAATTCCAAGGTCGTCTGACGGGTCTCGTTGGCGTTGCCATTGTGGCGCCGCAGTGTCGTCCGTTCGATGGGTGATCGTTCGGGCGCCCGAACGGTCGGAGCGTCTGCACGTGCTCTAGTCTCCGGCCATGAAAGTTGCGCTCACGGTCAACGACTTCCTCCGGCGCGCCGAGCTGGTGTATCCAGACCGGACGGCGATTGTCGACGAACCGACACAGCCCGCAGCATCATGGGATTCGATCACCTACCGCGAGATGGCGCGCCGAGCCAAGGCACTCGCCGCCGGCCTCGACGCGTTCGGTGTCCAGCAGGGCGAGCGGGTGGCGATCCTGTCGCACAACTCGGCGCGACTCCTGACGGCCTTGTTCGGGGTCTCCGGATCGGGGCGAATCCTCGTCCCGATCAACTTCCGGCTGGCGGCCGAGGAGGTCAAATACATCGTCGCCCACTCCGGCGCCCGAGTGCTGCTCGTCGACCCTGAGCTCGAGGCGGCGATGGCCGACGTCGAGTGCGCAATGAAGTGGACGATCGGCGCCGAAAGCGATGCGATCCTGATGCGATTCGACACCGAACCGGTCGAGTGGGTGGCCGACGAGGACGCCACGGCCACGATCAACTACACCTCAGGCACGACCGCTCGGCCGAAAGGCGTACAGCTCACCCACCGCAACCTGTGGTTGAACGCATCGATCTTCGGCTGGCACATGGGCGTCAGCGACCGCGACGTCTATCTCCACACACTGCCGCAGTTCCACTGCAACGGTTGGGGGATGCTGTACGCCGTGACCGGGGTCGGTGGCAAACACGTCATCCTGCGCAAGGTCGACGGCGCGGACATCCTGCGGCGGGTCGACGAGCACGGCGTCACGTTGATGTGCGGCGCTCCGACGGTGCTCAACATGATCCTCGACGCCGCCACGACCTGGGACGGTCCGATCCCCGGCCACGGTCGGGTCCGGATCGTGGTGGCAGGCGCAGCCCCCCCGACGAGGACGATCGAACGTTGCGCAACCGAACTCGGTTGGGAGTTCGTCCAGATCTACGGATTGACGGAGACGACGCCCCTGATCACGATGAATCGCGCTCGCGCCGAATGGGACGACCTCTCGCCGGGGGACCGGGCAGTCAAACTGAATCGAGCCGGCGGGCCAGTGATCGGTTGCGAGATGGCCGTCAGTGAGAGCGGCGAGGTGCTCACCCGCGGCAACATGGTGATGGCCGGTTATTGGGAGCAACCCGACGCCACCGCTGAGGCGATCCACGACGGGTTCTTCCACACCGGCGACGGTGGCTCGATCGACGAGTTCAATTACGTCACGATCGCAGATCGAAAGAAGGACGTGATCATCTCCGGTGGCGAGAACGTGTCGTCGATCGAGGTCGAGGACGCGATCTTCCAACACTCCGAGGTCACCGAGGTCGCCGTGATCGGCATCCCCGACGAGAAATGGGGTGAAATGGTGACCGCCCTCGTTGTTCGGGCCCCCGGATCGGCGCTGACGGAGGAGCAAGTGATCGCCTGGACGAAGCAGAAGCTGGCCGGGTACAAATGCCCGAAGCGAGTCGAATTCCGAACGGAACTTGCACGGACGGCAACCGGGAAGCTGCAGAAGTTCAAGCTCCGGGCGCCATTCTGGGAAGGCTACGAACGCCAGGTCAACTGATCCCGGGATACATTCACGGGATGGCTCACTTGTTTTTGTCGGACGGATGGATCGATGCGGCGCGCGAGATCCGCCTACGCTACGAAGATCAATTGCCGGAGGTCACCCAGAGCATTCGGATCAACCAGGTGATCACCGAAGTTCCGTTCGGCGAAGGCACCGTCAACGCCTTCATCGACACCAGTTCAGGTGCGCTCGTCTTCGAACTCGGCGAACTCGACGAGCCGGATGCGGTCTTGATGACCGATTACGGGACAGCGCGAGCGATGTTCGTCGACCGTGATCCGACGATCGCGATGCAGTCGTTCATGGCCGGCAAGATCAAGATCCAAGGCGACATGATGAAGCTGATGGCGATGCAAACAGCCATCCCATCGAACGAGTTCACCGAACAGGTCGCCGCCGAGATCATCGCCATCACCGAGTAACGGAGCCGAGGCCGCCTACAGCGCGACGAAGTCGACGACTGTTCCACGACGGTAGGAACCGCCGACTTCGGGACTGCGGCCCTCGATCTCGATCGACTGGATCACTCCCTGGGAATCACCGAACGTCAGCACCGGCCCGAACCCGGCGGCTCGCAGCAACTCGGCTGCCTGGTCGAAATTGGCGGCGCCGGTCAGATCGGGAAAGATCACGGAATCGACGCCCTTCGACACGATGATCGGAATCTCCGACCCACGCGGTACCTCGATGCTTGGCTCGATGCCCTGGCTGATCACGGAGCCGAGCGGAATGTCATCGCTGAACTGCTGTTCTCCCTGCACGGCAGCCAACGCCAGTGCTTCCAGTTGCGCCAGCGCATCACCGACGGGCACACCGACGAGCGCTGGAACGGTGCGCGGCGCGGGGCCTTGCGAGACCACCAGTTCGACCATCGTGCCTGGCTCGACTTGTGATCCGACCGTCAGCGTAGGGTCACCGGGGACCGACCACGAGATCACGGTATCGACGGGTACGACCTCGTCGAAGGTCTGGGTCACCTCAGGAACGAGCCTCAGATCCAACAACGCCGGTTGTGCAACGCTGAGCAGCATTCCCGTCGATTCCGGCAATGCCCGCAGCATCGGCCCGTCGCTGACGACGATCAGGAACGGCTCACCCTTGGCCAGTTCGACCCCCGCACCAGGCGCGGTTCGAATCACCTGCCCGATCACCGGCACATCGTCATTGCGTTCGCGTTCGACGCTGATCACCCAACCGTTGGTGGCGACGACGTTACGTGCCTCGGCCTCCGGCATCGTGTGAAGGTCGGGCACGATGTAGGTCGGTGTCTGGAACAACTGCGTCGCCAACAAGCCCAATGTCGCCAGGGCAGCGACGACGAGCACACCGATCAGGATCTTCCAAGGGATTCGCCGGTGCCGGATCGGCTCGGCGTCGAACACCGTCGGGAGCACCCTGGTCGCCTCGGTTCCGTCGAGATCATGTCGACGCCCACCGCGCTGGTCATCGCGCTGGTCATCGCGCAGATCGGCGTCGACAGGCAGGATCACCAGATCGGTCGCCCCGATCGGACCATCCTGGACGCCGAACTGGCCGGACTCGACCTGATCGTCGGGAACCTCGTCGCCATCATCGGTGTCTGGTTCATCGATCGGCACCACGATCAGCGGTTCGGTAGGAACCCCGCCCGCGGGGCGGGTCACGCCACCCGTCGGATCATCCGGCGATCGGAGATGTTCGACGGGAATCTCGAACATTCCGGTCGACAGCAGCGGGAGCGGTTCCGGACGAGGCAGGTTGGTCGCCGCCGCAACGAGACCCTTCCCGAGCTCGGCGGCTGTCGAACGCTCGGCGGATTCCGGACGTCCCGCCCGCTCGAAGACCGAAGCCAACGGCCCCAGGTCGGCCGAAACCGGCATCAACTTGCCGATTCGAGCGGTCAGTGACTGCACCGTCGAGTCGGAAGCGAACGGTAATGAACCGGTGACCGCCTCGTGGAGTGACAGGCACAGTGCATACACATCGGTCTTGCCGTCGATCGGTTGGCCGAGCCCCTGCTCGGGCGAGGCATACCAGGCAACATGGGTCGACACGTTCTCGGGATTCGTCCACGCCTGCTCGCCGAGCAGTCCGGCCAGCCCGAAGTCGACGATCCGGAGCCGCCGGTCGTCCCCGAACACCAGTTTCGACGGCGTCAGTTCACCGTGTACGAACCCGCGCCGGTGAGCGTAGTCGAGACCTTTGCACGCCTCGAGCCCGACCCCCAATGCCTGCGAAGGCGTCAGGTAGCGCCCGCGGTCGAACATGTCGCGCACACTCCCGCCCGACAGGTGCTCGATCACCAGGTAGGCCGTCGAGGTATCTCCCATGCGGGCCACCCCCCAGTCGTAGACGGCGGCGATGTTCGGGTGGCTGAGAGCGGCAACGCCGCGCATCGTCTCGTCGAAGCGCTTCCGAAACGACGGCGATGCAGCCAGCTTGGGTCGTACCAGCTTGAGCGTGACCGTTCGTCCGGTCTGTTCGTCCGAAGCGTCGTAGATCGCCGAATTGGCACCTTCTGAAACGAGACGGAGCAGTCGGTACCGGTCGGCAAACAGGCTGCCAACGAGTTGCGATGGCTCGGTCGCGCGGCCGATGGGCAAGTCGGTGGATTCCACGATGGCCGAACGCTACCGCCTCGCCTCGTCCCGCGGGTGACGCCTCGCGTTCGGCAGTGCCCGCTCAGGCATCCGACGCGGCATGATGGAGGCCATGAGTCAGGATTCGGGTTCGGACCAGATGCAGCAGGCGACCGACTCCGTGATCGGCCCACCGCTCGCTCGTCGAAATCGCCGGGTCGACAAGGGCTTGCTGCTCGTCAGCATGGCCATCGCAGTCGGGCTGGTGCTGATCGCGAGGGGATTGATCGTCGGTGTCACCGGTGATGAACAGTCAAAACTCCCAGCACTGATCGAGGCCGTCAACCCCGTTCCGGAAGCGGTTCAGGCGTTGCGCCAGACCCAGGTCTTCGCCGATCTGGCCGACAGCCACACGGGTGTGTTCGTGATCGACGGGATCGAGATCGCGACGCTCGACATCGACGACAAATCCTTGCAACGTGTGGATGTCGAACCTGGCGAGCAGGTCGACATCCCGCCGGTCACGATCTACGAGGCGGGCAACTCCACGTTGACGTTCACCCCCGGCGACGGCGCTCCGATCGAAACGTTCGAGTCGGGAGACCACACGGTGCAGTTGATCTACTGGCGCGTCGACGAGGGGCGCCAACGTGCGCGCACATTCACCTGGACGTTTCACGTCGTCTGACCTGAATGATCAGGTGGTTGGCAACTCCCCGGTCGCCATCAACTGCTCGAATTGTGCCGCCTGAACGATCGGGACGCCGAGTTCTTCGGCTTTCGAGAGCTTGCTGGCGCCTGGAGATTCGCCGACCACCAGTGCGAACGTCTTCTTTGAGACGCTGCCGGGGCTCTTGCCGCCACGACTCGTGATCGCCGCCTCGGCACCCTCACGGGTGTAGCCAGGAACGCCACCGGTGACGACCACGTTCTTGCCCGCCAGCGTTTGGCGGATTGCCGCCCTGGCAGCGGCGGCGAGTGCGGCTTCTTGCTCACTCCCGAAGTTGACGCCGGCATCTTCCAGGCGCTGGATGAAATCGGCGTTGACCGCTTGCCCGTACCAGCGGCCCAAGGCCGAGGCGATCACACCGCCAACACCGTCTACGGCCGCCCGCGCCTCATCCGACGCTTCGAAGATCCGTCGTAGCGTGCCGAACGCGCTCGCCAGCGCTTGCGACGCCGACGGGCCGAGGTGGCGAATCCCGAGAGCGGTCAGCACCTTGGGAAGCGGCCGTGATTTCGAAGCCTGGATCGCCGCCACCAGCTTCTCGGCGCTCATCCTGGCGAAGCCCTCGAGACCGAGCAACTGCTCGACGGTCAACGTGTAGATGTCGGAAGGATCGTTCACCAGCCCGGCCTGCGTCAACTGCATCACGGTGCGTTCTCCGAGACCCTCGATATCCATTGCGCCGCGCGATCCCCAGTAGATGATCCGCTGGTCGCGCTGGTACGGGCAGGCCGGTTCGACACAGCGCGTGTCGGATTCACCCTCCGGCCGAACCAAGGTCGATTTCAACGGGCACGGACAAATCGTCGGAAACGACCAGGGCCGCGAGCCGGCCGGTCGCATCGACAGCACCGGGCCGACGACTTCGGGAATCACGTCACCGGCCTTGCGAACGATCACCGTGTCACCGGGGCGAACATCCTTGGCGGCCACCTGATCCTGATTGTGCAGGGTCGCCATTGCCACGGTGGATCCGCCGACGAAAACCGGTTCCAGCACCGCAAACGGGGTCGTTCGCCCGGTCCGGCCGACCGACACCATGATGTCGCGCAACGTCGTCGTGCGCTCCTCGGGCGGGAACTTGTACGCGATCGCCCAGCGCGGAGCCCGCGAGGTGAAGCCCAGCCGCTCACGCTGGGCGAGATCATCGACCTTGATCACGACCCCGTCGATGTCATATCCGAGGTCGTGGCGATGATCTTGTCGGTAGGCACAGTATTCGGCCACCGCCTCGATCGTGTCGATCCGACGAATCTCGGGATTGACGGGAAAACCCAGGGCGGCGATGAACTCGAGCGTTTCGTGGTGTGAGGAGAATTGCGGTCCGCCGACAACCTCGCCGAGCTGATACGACCAGAACGACAGCCGGCGCTTGGCGGTGATGGCGGGGTCCTTTTGCCGCAGGCTGCCGGCGGCAGCGTTACGCGGGTTGACCAACTGGCGTTCCCCTGCCGCCATCGAGTCCGTATTCAGCGCCGCGAACACAGCCGACGGCATGTACACCTCCCCGCGAACCTCGAGCACCTCAGGGACGGACCCGATCAGCCGTTGCGGCACATCGCTGATCGTTCGAATGTTGGCGGTCACGTCCTCGCCGATCCGGCCGTCGCCTCGAGTCGCCGCCTGCACCAACTGCCCGCGCTCGTATCGCAAGCTCATCGCCACCCCATCGATCTTGAGTTCGGCGACGAACTCGGGCACGACGCCTCCCAATCCACGGATGACACGATCGAACCAGGCACGCAGCTCGTCGGCACTCATCGCGTTGTCGAGACTCGTCATCGGCACGGCGTGCTCGACCGGCGCAAACGAAGCACTCGCAGACGCACCGACCGCCGCCGACGGAGAGTCGTCGACCATCAGTTCAGGATGACTCGCCTCCATCGACCGCAACTCCCGAACAAGGGCGTCGTAGTCAGCGTCGGGGATTTCCGGGTCGTCGAGTTGGTGATACAGCCGATTGTGTCGGGCAACCTGATCTCGGAGATGTTCGATCCGGGCACGTGGGCTCTGAGCGTCGGCATCGCGATCGGGTACGTCCGGCATCGCAGCGATTGTACGGGTCACCCACGTACGAGGAACGTGCCAGTGGCACCCGACTGAATTCGGCGGGAGACATCGTGCAGCGAATGGCAGACACGTTCCGCGACCGAAGTGCTGTGCGTCCCGAGTCCGCACTCGGGGGTCAACAGGCATTGCCGATGCAACAGCTCACGATCGAGACCGTGTTGGACCAGATCGTCCCACAGCGACGCCAACTGATGCCACGAACGATTCGACGTCACCCCGATCGGCCCCGCGGTCGCCACGGCGCCCCATGCGATCCATCCCCCGTTGCGAAGGAACCGATCGAGGTAGCCGGCGAGCGGAATCAGCGAGCGCGACGCCGGCAGCGACAACACACTCGGACCAGACTCGAGCACCATGGCGATGTCGAATTCGCCACAGCAATGCACCCCGACCGTGGCGATCGGCTCGACGGCCGCCATCGCCGCCGACAACAGATCGACCGCTTCTCCGGGAGGAATCGGAAAGTCGCGAGACATGAGGTCGCGTGCGAATGGCTCATCGATGATGACCAATTGGGGTGACGCCGGGAGCGCTCGGGCGACCGCCGCGGTGAGTGCCTGGAGATGACTGCGGACTGCACCCAACGCCACCGTGAATGCCACCTCCGGGAGGGCACCGGCTCGTCGCAGGGCGATCCCGACGCTGATCGGCCCGACGAACTGCCACTTGACCGGACCCGTGTAGCGCTGGTCCCTGGCGAACTCCAGAAATGTTCGGAACCCGACGAAGTTGTCGCGTCCCAGATCGGTGACAATCGGCGCTGCCGGATCGAGTCGGTCAACGTCGATCGCCACGGTTCCGTACTGCCCGAGCGTCACGCCGGATGCACCAACGAGCGCCTGAGCGATCGATGATTCGGCCGGCGACCGGCGCGGCAGGCTCGGGATCGACGGAACATCGTAGGCGTGGAGAGCGAACTCCGCTGCCTGCTTGGCGCACCGGTGCGGCAAGCTGCCGACGCCCGTCGTCGAGCCAGGGGCGATCACGTCGAGCGCCGAACCACGCAACACCATCGTGTCGGTCGACGACCCGGCATCAGTCACCATCAGTTCATCGTTACACGGCGCGAGTGCTGACGACGATTTGTTGCGACCCTATTGTCTGGATCGGTGACTGGCCCGGCCACACTTGCATCGTGAACCGCTCCGGAACGCCCGAACGACCGACGCCGTCCCGGCTCGTGCCGTGGTTTCTGCGGGCGTGCTGGATCAGTGTGCTCGTACTCGGGGGTTCGGCGATCGACAGCGCCGTTGCAGGGCAGAGCGACGCCGTTGCCGACGTGTCACGTTATGGGGCCGGCGTCGTGTGGTTGCTCGGTGTGGCGGCGATGGCGGTTCCCGCCGTCACCAGTTTGACTGCCACTCGAACGCTCGCGCCGCTGTCGGTGGTCGTCGCTGGCGTGGCGTTGTCGGCAGGGGCCGACTCGGTGAGGGGATGGATGTTCGCAGCCGCATCAGCGGTGACGTGCGTGGTCGCCTTTGCCAGCGAAACGGCCCGTGTCTTCGTTCAGGCATCTGCCTACGGCGAGGAGGACCGCTACCCGCTCAAGCCGCCGGTCAGCTACGCCGTCGCCGCCGTGATCGCATGGTTGCTCTGGTCGGCGTCGCTGATCGCCGGTCCGCTCCTGATCGCCGGCCAGCAGTGGATCGCCGGTGTCGTCCTGACCGGCATGGCGATCGGAGGCTCCGTGTTGCTGTGGCCGCGTTGGCATCGCCTCTCCAAGCGGTGGTTCGTGATCGTGCCGATTGGTGTGGTGATCCACGACCCGATCGTGCTCGCAGAAACCCTCATGTTGCGACGCTCCGAAATCGCCGCCTTGCACCTCGCACCCGAAGCGAGTGGTGCCGCCGACCTCACCGGGCCGGCGATCGGGCCGGCGATCGAGATCGTCACACGGGAACCCGTGACGGCGTTGCTCGCCCTTCCGACGGCCGAAACGCGAGGCGATGTGATTCATCTCACGGCCTGCCTGGTCAGGCCGAGTCGACCCGGTCAGGTGCTCACCGCGGCGTTGAGTCGTCGGCTGCCCGTCGGGTGACGGCGGTCCCGCCGCCCAGGACGTACCGGTTGCTGAGCTCGTAGAACACGACACTCTGACCGGGGGCGATTCGGCGTTGTGGTTCGGCCCACTCGATGATCGCGCGATTCCCGTCAAACGTGAGGTTGCCTCGTTCCGGTTCGCCATGCGCGCTGCACTGCACCAAGACGTCACCATCGACCGGGTCTGATCCCCACGTCAGGGCCTCGACCAGCAACATGCTCACGTGTGTGTCGGCGTCGTCGCCGACCACGACCACTCCACGCGGGACGTCGACGTCCAACACGTAGCGCTTCGGACCGCCACCCGGCAGCCCGATGCCGCGACGTTGGCCGATCGTGACCATTTCGATCGATTCGACGACACCGAGTTGATTCCCTGCGACATCCACCACGCGACCCGGCTTGAACGAGATCCGATCACCCAGGAACGTCTCACGACCGCCGGTCGACGTGATGAAACAGACATCCTGACTGTCCGGCTTCGACGCCGTGCGGAGCCCCATGTCGGCGGCGAGTCGACGTACCTCGCTCTTTTCGATCTCACCGACGGGGAACATCGTCCGCGCCAGCGCCTCCTGGCCGAGCATGTGCACGACGTAGCTCTGGTCCTTGGCCGTATCGGCGCCGCGCCGAAGGAGATACATCCCGTCGGGCCGCTGGTCGATGCGGGCATGGTGCCCGGTCGCAACGGTATCGAATCCGAGTTGATCGGCACGTCGCAGCAAGCGATCGAACTTGAGATGGCGATTGCACTCGACGCACGGGTTGGGTGTGATCCCGGCAGCGTGATCCCTGACATACGGAGCGACCACGTGTTGATTGAAATCGTCGCCGAAGTTGAAGACGAGGTGATCGATGTCGAGTTGCTGCGCGACCCGACGCGCATCGTCGACATCCGACACGCTGCAACAGCCGGAATCACTGTCACCGCCCCACAGCTTCATCGTGACACCGACCACATCGTGCCCCTGCTGTTGGAGGAGTACACCAGCGACAGAAGAATCGACACCGCCGCTCATTGCCAACATGACCTTCATCGTCGTCACCCGACCCTGACTCGACGCAGCCGCCGGACGCTGTTCGAGACGACCTCGATCGCCCGCTCGATATCAGCCGCCGTCGTGGTGTGGCCGAGGCTGATCCGCAACGCACCACCGGCCAGCGAACGATCGACACCCATCGCGGCGAGCACGTGCGACGGTTCCATCGCACCACTGGCGCACGCCGAGGCGGCACTCGCGCAGAGCTCCGCCTCGTCGAGCAGGAACAGCAGCGACTCGCTCTCGATCCCTTCGATGCAGATGTGAGCGGAGCCGGCAACCTTGCGATCACGCGGAACGGTCTCGAACACACCGTCGAATGCCTGCACGAGTGCATCAACCAACTGATCGCGCAGCCGCCCCAGGCGTTCGTTCTCGATGTCACGCTCGTCGTCGGTTGCCGAGAGCGCCACCGCGAGAGCGACGATGCCGGCAACGTTGTGGGTACCGCTCCGTCGCTCGCGTTCTTGGCCGCCGCCCAGCATCTGCGGGGCGAGTTTGACGCCGTCACGAATCGTCAACAGGCCAACGCCTTTCGGACCGCCGAACTTGTGGGCGCTCAGCGACATCAGGTCGACGAGCGGTGCAATCGTTCGGAGATCGATCCAGCACGGTGCCTGCACCGCGTCGGTGTGCAGCAATGCCTGTGGTGCAACCCGCCGGACGAGCCTCGATACCGCCGCCAGGTCGGTCACCGTGCCGACCTCGTTGTTGACCGCCATGATGCTGACGATCCGAGTTTCGGCGCTCAGCGACTGTTCGAGCTGGTCGAGATCGACATGCCCGGCTCGATCGACGCCGACGACGATGCCGTTGGCTTGCTCGACCGGATGCAGGACGGCGTGATGTTCCGCGGCAGAACAGATCGCCTCGCCACGCACGCCGGCGAGGGCGCCGGTGACAGCGGCATTGTCCGCTTCCGTACCGCAGCCCGTGAAGACCACCTCGCCCGGTTGCACGCCGAGCACGCCGGCCACCTGATCGCGGGCCTCGTCGATCGCTCGACGCGCGTCGCGGGCGAATCGGTGTGATCCGCTCGGATTCGCGAATCGCTCGGAGAAGAACGGCATCATCGCCCCGACGGCAGCGGCGCGCATCGGCGTCGTCGCGGCATGATCGAGGTAGGTGAGTGGCACCTCACCAGGCTACCGATTGCCGCTACGGTGAGCGTCCGAATGGACGGCTACGACAACACCACGTACGGGAACGCGTTTGCTGACGTGTACGACGATTGGTACCACGAGATCTCCGATGTCGCTGCCACCGTCGCCGATCTGTTGGACTGGGCCGGAACCGGCCCGGTGCTCGAATTGGGGGTCGGGACCGGCCGTCTGGCGGTCCCGCTCGCCGAGGCGGGAAGGAAGCGCGACCTGCGCGTCGTCGGCCTCGACGCCAGCTCGGCGATGCTGGCGCGCCTGTCGGAACGCGACGGCGATCGTCTCGTCGAAACGATCGAGGGTGACATGATTCGAGATATCCCGACCGGCCCGTTCTCATTGATCCTGATCGCCTACAACACCTTGTTCAACCTGATCGGCGACGATCAACAGGCTGCCTGTTTCGACGCCGTTTCGCACCAACTCGTGTCGGGTGGACGCTTCGTGGTCGAAGCGTTCGTGCCGGACGACCCGCCGCAGCGCGGCGAGGCCGTGTCGGTCCGTTCGATCGAAATCGATCGTGTCGTGCTCTCGGTTACCTCGCACCGCCCCGATTCCCAGTCGGCAGAGGGTCAATTCGTCGAGTTCACCGAGCGCGGTGGCGTGCGGCTGCGTCCGTGGGCGATCCGCTACGCGGCCCCCGACCAGCTCGACCGATTCGCCGCAGCAGTGGGTCTTCGACTCGAGCAACGCTGGGAAGAGTTCGGTCGAATCCCGTTCACCGACGACTCCGCACGGCATGTCAGCGTCTATCGGAAAGAGTGAGGGCCAGCCCTCGGAAATGGTCCCAGCGAGATCCCCGCGTTCCCTCATCGTTGCGCTCTAGCATGGTTGTTCTGATGAGTCAGATGCGTTTGAACCAACTCACGGGACGATGGGTCACGATCGTTGCTGAGCGGGCCCAGCGCCCGACAGATTTTGCTCCGAGAGCACGCTTCATGGACGACGCCGAGAGTGGCCGTCCCTGCCCGTTCTGCCCCGGCAACGAGGAGGCCACCCCGCCTGCGCTCGAAACATTCGGCGAGGGCGGCAGCTGGTCGATCCGCGTGATCCCCAATCTGTATCCCGCGTTCCGGGGCGACGACGGGTTTGCGGTGCACCACGACGGCCCGGTCCACGTGATGGCCGAGGGCACCGGCATTCATGAAGTCTTCGTCTACACCCCGAACCACAACCATTCGCTCGACCAACTCGACGACAAGGCCGCCGGTCAGTTCATGCTCGCGCTCAAACGTCGATTCGCTGATCACGCCGCCACCGCCAACATCCGCTACACGCAAGCGATCGTCAACCACGGGCGCGAGGCCGGCGCTTCGCTCGCCCATCCGCACGGCCAGCTACTCGGGCTGCCATTCGTGCCCGGTGAGATTCTCGACGAAGAGCGTGCGTTTGCTCGCTTCGCTGGTGGTTGCCTGCTGTGCACGACCGTCGAGGCAGAGATGTCGACCGGTGAACGAATCGTTTTCGCCAACGACGACGTGGCCGTGATCTGCCCGTACTGGTCAGGCTCACCCTACGAACTGCTGATCGTCCCGCAGCGCCACGAACTCCACCTGCAAGATACTGACGACGACGCGCTCGAGGCGATCGGCCGAGCGCTTCGCGACGCGACTGCGTTCCTGAACAAGGCAATCGGCGACGTCGCGTACAACGTCGGATTTCACACCGCCCCGCACGCCCACACCGGCGAGTACCACTGGCACATTCACATCTGGCCCAACCTGGCGACACAAGCCGGCTTCGAACGAGGTACCGGCGTGTTGATCAACATCGTTGCCCCGGAACAGGCCGCCGAGACGTTGCGAAGTGTTGTCGCTCCAACGAGCTGAAATCACGGAACGGCCAGGGGCGCTGTTCCGGCGCTGATTTCGTCAGCAGTCGACCGGGCCTCGTAAACTCGCGGCATGGGTGCGATTCGTGTCGAGGTCGAGATCGATGCACCACCACCCGACGTCTGGCGGGTCGTCGAACCGATCGAACGGCATGTCGAATGGATGACCGATGCCGTCGCAATTCGTTTCGTCGGCTCCCAGACGCGTGGTGTCGGCACACAATTCCTGTGCGATACAAAAGTCGGCCCGATCACACTCGTTGATCGCATGGAAGTCACCGAGTGGGAGCCAGTGCGGCGGATGGGGGTTCGCCACACCGGGATCGTGACCGGGACGGGTGCCTTCGAATTGTCGGCGATCGACCTCGACCGAAGGACTCGATTCACGTGGACCGAACAGCTCCGCTTCCCGTGGTATCTCGGTGGCCGACTCGGTGAGATGATCGGCGGACAGGCGGTGATGAAGCGCATCTGGCGCAAGAACCTTCGCCACCTGAAACAGATCGTGGAGTCCGGAGTAGGCGTCGCCACGTGAGCTCCCTCGCCGATCAGACCCGGTGGCTCGACGCCACCGAGCAGGCGTCGCTCGTCGCCTCCGGCCAAGTCTCCCCGATCGAACTGCTCGAGGCGGCGATCGAACGGATCGATCGAATCGATCCGCTGCTCAACGCGGTCGTGATTCGTTGGTTCGATCACGCCCGCCAGATCGCCGGCGATCCCAACCTCCCTCGTGGCCCATTTCACGGCGTCCCGTTCCTGCTGAAGGACCTGTGGTCGCACTTCGCCGGGCAGACGCTCAGCAACGGCAGCATCTCGTTGCGTGACGCAGCCCCGATCAGCCCACAAGACACCACCTTGGTCGCACGATTCCGGGCTGCCGGCCTCGTGATCTGTGGGCGGACCAACAGCCCGGAGTTCGGGAGTCTGCCGACGACCGAGCCGGAAGCGTGGGGCCCGACACGCAACCCGTGGAACACCGTTCGCTCGCCAGGTGGGAGCAGCGGCGGCTCCGCCGCCGCGGTGGCCGCAGGTTTGGTGCCGCTGGCGCACGCCAGCGATGGAGGAGGAAGCATCCGGATCCCCGCCTCGTGTTGCGGGCTGGTCGGCCTCAAGCCATCGCAGGGCCGGATCACACTCGGGCCATTCCGGGACGAGAGCAACCTCGGCGTCGAGTTGTGCGTGAGCCGCAGTGTGCGAGACACGGCGGGGCTGTTGGAGTCCGTTCACGGACCTGGCGTCGGCGACACGATGATCGCTCCCCCACCCCGCCAGAGCTACCTCGATGATCTCCAGACGTCTCCCGGCACGCTCCGGATCGGATTCCTCGATCACCATCCGAACGGCTCGCCGGTCCATCCCGATTGCGCTGCCGCAGCCCGCTCGGCGGCGGGCTTGCTGGAGTCGCTCGGTCACCACGTCGAAGCACAGTTCCCGGAGGTGCTCGCGGACCCCGATTTCGGACGAAGGTTCTCCTCGCTCTGGAGCACCAACATGGCGGTGTCGATCGAGCGCATCGCTCGACAACTCGGCAGGCAACCCGGTGAGGACGAGATCGAATTGGTCAACCGGGCCCAGGCGGAATTCGCCCGCTCCGTCAGCGGTGTCGACTACGCCCTCGGTCTGACCGCCACGGTGGAGTTCCGCCGGGCGGTGCAGGCATGGTGGTCGGACCGACCCGGTGGAGCCTTTGACCTGTTGCTGACGCCGACCCTCGGTGAGCCACCGACGATGATCGGGGCCTTCGCCAACGATCCCGATCACCCGATGGCGCCGATCGTTCGGTCGGCCCAATTCGTGCCGTTCACGCCCGCCTTCAATGCCAGCGGGCAACCGGCGATCAGCCTGCCGTTGTTCTGGAACGCGGACGGACTGCCAATTGGTGTCCAGCTCGTCGCCGCGTACGGTCGGGATGATCTCTTGATCCAAGTTGCCGCCCAACTGGAAGCGGCGCAGCCCTGGGCCGACCGGCGACCAGCGCTGTAAGCGGTCGCCCTTCGTCGATCGCTGCGCGCTAGCTCGCCGCTCGCAACGCGGCCGTGACGACCGCCCCGACCACGATCACGGCGATCAGCGGTGCCTTGCGCCATGCCGCCAGGACCGCCGCGCCGACGCCGGCGACGCGGGCGTCGATCACCAGATCCTGACCGATCGAAAATGTGTCCTTGATGATCAGGGCACTCACCAGCGCGACCGGAATCAGGGCGAGGCAACGGTCGATGACCGGCGGGAGCGGCCGCCGGCCGATGACGACGAGGCCGAGCACCTTGAAACAGTACGCCCCTCCGGCGAGCAAGAGCACCAACCACCAACTCATGTCGGCGAGGCCTCCGGCGGATCGACATCAGGGGTCCGGATCCCGATCAAGATGGCTGCTGCGGCACACAGGATGGGCACGCCGACCGGCACGAACGGGATCAGCACGAGGCAGATCAGCGCGCCACACACCCCTGCGATCTGCCCCGCTCGATACCGGAAATGGGGTGCCACCATGGCCACGAATCCCGCCGGAAAGGCGGCGTCGAGACCGTACGCCGCTGGATCGATGTTGGTGCCCACAACTGCGCCGATCAACGTCCCGACGTTCCAGAAGACGAACACCGACAAACCGGTGATCCAAAACGCCGTCTGGCGCGCCCGACGAGTCGTCTGGGCGGCCGCCATCGCGGTCGATTCGTCGATCACCAACTGGGCGGCGACGAGCCGTTTGCCGAGCGAGCCGTCGAGGTGGCGTGCCATCGTCAACCCGTACACCCCGTTGCGAGCCGCCAACAGCAACGCCCCACCGAGGGCCGAGGCCGTGGACCCCCCGCTCTTGACGACACTCACGGCGCTGAACTGGGAGGCGCCGGTGAACACGAACAGCGATATCGCACACGCCTGGACGATCGAACCACCTGCCGACACAGCGCCGACGCCGAACACGAACCCGAACGCGCCGACGGCGGCACCGAGTGTAATGCTGGCTGCACGAACCTGACGTAGCTCGTTTTCTGCGACCGGTCGTGCTCCCACCACGGGGGCCCAGCCTAACTCGTGACCAGCTAACGTGCCCGGCCGTGCGAGTCCTCATGCTTTCCTGGGAGTATCCCCCGACGTCGACAGGCGGCATGGCCGCCCACGTCGAGGGGCTGGCTGCTGCGATGCGCCGAGCCGGACACGACGTCGTCCTGATCACCCGATTGGCGCCGAACTGCATCGCCGACTCCGAAATCCACGGCGTTCGCGTCCTGCGGGCGGATCCGAGTATGCCGTGGTTGCCGGATGACTCGCTGGCGCAAGTAGCGTCCGCCAACCACGCCCTCGTGTCGATCAGCACCCGACTTGGCGACTGGAAGCCCGACATCCTGCACGCCCACGACTGGGGAGTGGCATGGGCGGCCGACGTGATCGGCACGCTTTTCGAGGTTCCGATCGTGACCACGTTCCACGGCACCGAGCGTGGCCGGCACGGAGGCCACCTGCCTCCTGGCGAACCGACCGACATCAACTCGATCGAGTGGTGGTTGGCGTTTCGGTCGCGCAAGGTGATCGCCAGCACCAAGTTGATGGTGCGGGAGATCGTCGACGGATTCGAGATCGATCCCGATCAGGTCCGTCGGATTCCCGTCGGGATCGATCCGGCCTGGTGGACGGTGTACGGGCCCGACGAGAGCAGTAGCGAGCCGCGTGGCAGCGCCGTCTTGGCATGGGGAACCGTGCGGTACGAGAAAGGGTTTCAGATCCTGGCGCGCGCAGTCGGCGCGCTTCGACAACGGATCGCTCCGCTCGGATGCACGATCGCGGGACGCGGGAGCTATCTGCCCGAGCTGCAATCCCAGATCGATATTGCCGGGGTCGGCGATCTCATCGAGCTACCTGGATTCCTCAACCACGAGCAGCTTCGCTCGGCGATCCACCGTGCAGGATGCGTGGTGATTCCATCGCTCTACGAACCGTTCGGTGTCGTCGCCCTCGAGGCGTTGGCGGGTGGTGCCCCGCTGATCGTTGCTGACACCGGTGGATTGGCGGAGCTGGTCGGCGGCACAGGGTCGGCGTTGCTCTTCGAGCCGGGGAATGCCGACGAGCTGGCCAATTGCATCGAGCAGGTGCTCACCGATCAATCGCTCGCCGACGAAATGGTGCAACGAGGGCGCGAATTGCTCGATGCGACATATTCGTGGGACGCGATCGCGGCACGCACGATCGGCGTCTACGACGACGTGCTGACTGGTTGGTGACGGCGGCGCGGCTGCCATCCCCGCAGGCGGTCGTCAGGAGCCTGTGAACTCGGCTTTGCCCGGACCGAACTCGAGGAAGCTCTTGACGCCGATCTGGCTGTCTTGCGTCCTGAACGATTCGACAAAGGCATCCTGCTCGATACGCATGGCGGCTTCCAGCGACAGCGAAAGCCCCTCATCGATCGCCCGCTTCGCCAGTGCCTGGGCGAGCACCGCTCCCCCGGCACACGCTGCCGCCAATCCCAATGCTCGATCATGCAGGGTCTCACTCGGAACGACTTCGTCGGCCAGCCCGATCCGTAGCGCTTCTTCTGCTTTGACCTGACGACCTGTCACGCACAGCTCCTTGGCTCTGCTCGGGCCGACCTGGCGGGCGAGCCGCTGGGTGCCACCACCACCCGGGATCGTGCCGAGCAGGACTTCCGGCTGACCGAACACTGCTCGTTCCGAGGCGATGCGATAGTCACACGCCAGGGCCAGTTCGCATCCGCCTCCCAGTGCGTACCCGGCGACAGCGGCGATCACGAAACGAGGGATCGCTGCGATCGCGTCGAGCGCGGCGTGAAAACGAGCGGTGATCATTGCTGCCTCGTCAGGGCCGCCGAACTCGGAAATGTCGGCGCCCGCTGCGAAGATCCGCTCCCCTCCGGTGACGACGACTGCTCCGGGTGGGTTGGCGGTCAGTTCCGTTGCAATCGCGAGCAGGGCATCGAGCACGGCGAGGGAGAGCGGATTGACTTTGCCGTTGGAGAGTGTGACCACTGCGACCCCATCGTCTCGACGTTCCAACAGGACCAGCGCTTCGCTCATCCCGCCATCTTGCCCGCCCCGAACGGTCGACGTGCAACTGTTCGATCGAAGCCGTTGGGGCCGATGTTCAGAACACCGGGGCGAGCATCTCGTCGGCTGCCGACCAGGGGTCGGTGGCGTGCGTCGCCACCGCTTCGTTCAACTCGTCCCAGCGGTGCCCGGTGCAGATCTCCCGAGCACGCTCACGAAGCCGGTTGGCAATGATCTCGCGGAGCTCCTCGCTTGCTCGAAAAGCCCGTCGCTCGGCGAGTTGGCCACTCTGCTCGGCATACGCCCGATGCGCCAGCACAGCGTCCCAGAGCGCAACCACCCCTTCACCCGTGGTGCCCGTTGTCGGCAGGATCGGTGGCCGCCATGCGTCGTGAGGGAGATCCGACAACTCGAGCATCTGTTCGAGGTCTCGTCGAGTTTCTTCGACGCCCTTCCGATCGGCCTTGTTGATCACGAATACGTCCGCAATCTCCATCAAACCGGCCTTGTTGGCTTGCACGCTGTCGCCCCACCCCGGGTTGACGACGACGACGGTCGTGTCGGCCTTGCCGGCGATCTCGACTTCGACCTGGCCGACCCCAACCGTCTCGACGAGGATCCAACGCCGACCGACGGCATCCAGGAGACGTACCGCTTCCGGAGTCGCCAACGAGAGACCTCCGAGATGACCGCGTGTCGCCATCGATCGGATGAACACACCAGGGTCCGTGGCATGCGCCTGCATTCGCACCCGATCGCCCAGGATCGCTCCGCCAGTGAACGGGGACGATGGATCGATCGCCAGGACGGCGACTTCCAGTTGCAACGCTCGCAGGTGTCCGATCGTGGCGCTGGTGAGTGTGCTCTTTCCTGCCCCAGGGGCGCCAGTCAACCCGACGGTGTAGGCCTGTCCGCTCCTCGGGTAGGCGAGCCGGCCGACGACCCGAGCCGCCTCGCCGCCGCGTTCGATCAGGGAAAGCAGCCGAGCAATCGCACCGCGGTCACCATCGAGGGCAGCGGCGAACAATTCACGTGGATCAGTCGGGCGGCCCATGCAGCAACGAAACTTAGACGGTCGCCTCAGCCTCGGCGACGTTGACCACTTCGGTCACGCCGTCCACCCGGTCACGCATGATCCGCTCGATCCCGCCCTTCAACGTTTGCGTGGACACCGGACACGTGCCGCAAGCGCCGACGAGCCGCACGGACACGACACCGGTCGCCTCGTCGACGTCGACCAGCTCGATGTCACCATGATCGGCCTGCAACGCAGGGCGGATCACTTCGATACAGGCTTCGACTTGGGCTCGCATGACATCAACATTCAATCAGCGTTTCCTCGATCAGCGTTCGTGATGCAGCGTCGACGTACGATCCGAGACGATGACAATTGGCACAGCGATCTTGTCCCATCAGGGTGGATGGGACGAGATCTCGCTCGTCGCTGCGCCGATCGTGATCATCATCGCCATCCTGGCGATCGTGAAGCGTCGGGTCGATGCCCAATCGGACGATCAGCACCGAGACCCCGGCTCGCCCGCGGATCGATCCTGACACGGTCGATCCGGGCACGAGGTCGCAGCGATCAGGCGATCAGCCAGTCAGCCGTTCAGGCGTTCGATGTCGGCGCCCACCGAACGAAGTCTCCCGACCAGGTCGTCGTAGCCGCGGTCGATGTGGTGCACACCGGTGATCGTCGTCGTTCCCTCCGCCGCCAAGCCAGCAACCACCATTGCCGCTCCGGCTCGAATGTCGTGGGAGATGACCGCAGTACCCGCCAGCCGCGGGACCCCTCGAATCGAGGCGTGGTGGCCGTCCATCCGTATGTCGGCGCCGAGCTTGTGGAGTTCCCCCACGTATTTGAACCTGCCTGGATACAGGTTCTCGGTGACGATGCAAGACCCGTTGGCGACCGACAACATCGTGATGATCAGCGGCTTGTAGTCGGTTGCAATTCCAGGATACGGCAGCGTCGCAACATCGACCGCTCGCAGCCTGGACGGGGCGACGACGCGGAGACCTCCCTCGATCGAATCGATCTGCATCCCCATCTCACGGAATCGGGTGACCACCATCTCCATGTGCTCAGGGCGGGCATCGTGGATGCTCAACGCTCCCCCGGCAACGCCGCAGGCGGCGATGTACGTGGCGGCCTGAATCCGGTCGGGGACGGTGCGATGGGAGGCGCCCCGCAGTGAGCCAGAGGCGACCCCGGTCACGTTCAACGTCGACGACCCGATGCCGTCGATGATCGCTCCCATCGACACCAGGAACTCGCACAGGTCGACGATTTCCGGCTCGCGGGCGGCATTGTCGATCGTCGTCACACCGTTCGCAAGAACTGCCGCAGTGACCAGATTCTCTGTGGCGCCGACGCTGGGGAAATCGAACGAAATCGCGGCACCGTGCAGCTCAGCCGCCGTCGCCTCGAGGTAGCCGATGCCGTCGGTCCCTTCGCAATACGTGAAGGTCGCGCCCATCGCCTCCAGACCGGCGATGTGCATGTCGATCGGGCGCGTGCCGAAATCGTCACCACCCGGCAGTGAGATGCGGACCTGTCCGCAGCGCGTCAACAGCGGGCCGAGCAGGTTGATCGAGGCTCGGATCCGCTCGGCGAGTTCGACTGGGGCGACTGGTACGAGATCGCCGGTATTGGTCAGCACGACGGTTCCGGGCACCGGCATCGCTACTTGCAGGCCGATTGCCTCGAGCAGATCGGCCATGATCCTCACGTCGGCAATTCCGGGAACGTTGGTGATTTCGTGCGTTCCGTCGGCGAGCACGCAGGCAGCCATCAGCTTGAGGACCGAGTTCTTCGCGCCCGGCACGACCAGCTCTCCGCTCAACGGACCGGCACGACGAACGTTGATGCAGTTGCCGTGTCCGGGCGGGGAACTCATTGCAACAGTATGCTCCGGCCGTGTTCGAACGAGGCCGAACGATCACCCGTGTCTGGCCCGACGAGCCACAAGTTCGGGCGCGGATCGGCGCCGAGCGGGACGATCTGGTCGCCGAGACCGCCGTGTCCGAGGGTGTCTTCCACCAGTCGATCGGTCCGTTCGAGACGTATGAGCGGCGGGTGCTGTCGGACGTCGAGACCGGAACGATCTCGGAGACGACGGTCTACCACCTCAACGTTCCCTGGTTCGGGTGGCTGTTCGCCTGGCCGATCCGGGCGCTGATTGCCAGACGATGGCATGATCCGATGGGCCACCCCGGCAGGAAGCCGACCAAGACGATGCCGTGGTGGGCGCCACCGGACCAACTCACGGCACGACACGTCCTGATCCTCGGGCTGCTCGCCGCCGCCTCGATGAGCTCGGCGTTCACCAACACGTTGTTCACACAGACCGCAAAGCTCGCCGCCGACGATTTCGGGATCGACAACTCCGGCGTCGGCAATGCCGGATCGATTGTGCGGATCGGGATCATCATCACGATCCCGCTCGCCGTGCTCGCAGATCGCGTGGGACGCCAGCGGATCATCCGGATCGTTGCCTGGGCAGCGCCGGCGATCACGGCGCTCGGAGCGCTCGCCCCGAATTTCGCGACGCTCGTCGCCACGCAAGCGATCGGGCGGCCGCTCGGTTTGGCACTCGACTTCCTCGTCGCCGTCGTGGCCGCCGAGGAGATGCCACGCAACAGTCGGGCCTATGCCGTGAGCGTGTTGGCGATGGCGAGCGGCCTCGGCTCGGGCATTGCGGTGATGGCGCTCCCACTCGCCGATCTGGGTCATGGCGCCTGGCGATTGGTGTACGTGGTGACCCTCGTGTGGCTCGTCGTCGCCGTCGACATCTCCCGCCGACTCCCCGAGACGCAACGATTCGAACGTGCCCATCAGATCGCTCCTCCGATCGACCGGCGACGGTTCGCGATCTTGGCGACGGTGGCCGTGTCCGCCAACTTCTTCGTTGCTCCGGCAAGTTTCTTCCAGAACAGCTACCTCAAGGACATCCGAGGATTCGACGCCACCGGAATCGCGCTGTTCACGCTGATCACCGCAACGCCGGCTGGTCTCGGTCTGATCGTCGGTGGACAGATTGCCGACGTGCGTGGCCGTCGGCGTCTGATCGCCTTCTCCGTACCACTGGCAACGTTGCTCCTGTTGCTGTCATTCTCGATCGGCGGGGCGCCGATGTGGTTGAGCGCATTCGGAGGTGGCTTCGTGGCGGGTATCGCCTATCCGGCAATCGCCGTGTATCGAGCTGAGATGTTCCCGACCGGCAATCGTGGACGAGCGGCGGGGCTGCTGACCGCCGCCGCGTTGCTGGGCGGAGTTGCCGGGATTCAACTGGTCGGGCGACTGCTCGATCGTGGTCATTCGTACTCGTCGGTGATCGGCTTGGTGGCGCTCGGTCAATTCGTCGTGGTGGTCACCGTCTTGACGCGATTCCCCGAGACCGCCCACCGCGAGTTGGAAGATCTCAACCCTGAAGACCAGGCCGCGATTTCCCTGTGAGCCGATCGGCGAATCCCGCGACCGCGTCGGCGATGAGCTGATCGGCTCCTTTGAGGTCATGCCCTTTTCCTTCCAGCCACACGTGTTCGACAGCCGTTTCGACGGACATCGTCGAGGTCCAGCGAGTCAACTCGTCGGGAGTCCCGAACGCGTCCCGGGTGCCGGAGATGAACAGCGTCGGCACCTGAATCGCGGGCAGATGCTCGACCCGCAACCGGTCCGGCTTACCCGGGGGGTGGAGCGGGTAACAGATCAGCACGAGGCCGACCAGGTTGATCGGTGGCGGTTGCCCGTCGACGCCAGCAGCGATCATCGAACACATTCGACCGCCCATCGATCTCCCCCCGATCACGAGCGGCTCCGCGCTGTCCAACAACGAGATTTCTTCTCGTATCGCGGCGAGCAACACCGGTGCTCGGTCGGGAGCCTTGCGGCCCTGTTTGCGGTACGGGAAGTCGGCTCGCACACAGCGTTGCGGGGCGACAGAGCGCTCGATCGCAATCAGTGACGGCTGGGCCGAACTCGACCCGGCGCCTGGATAGAGCAGCAGCGTCATGAGCCTTTGGTGGACAGCACTCGGCGTGCCTCGTTGAGATCGAGAATCGCCTTGCTGGCGTTCTCGATGCTCCCGCCGTGGTCGGGGTGGACGGCGTGCATCCGTTCGCGGAACCGCTTGGTGACCTCGCGCCTCGACGGCCGTCCGGCTCCCGGCGGGAATCCGAGCAGGTCGAGCGCCCAACCGACCGGGTCCGCCAGGGCCGACAGCGTAGCTGATTGCGACCCTGCCAGATGGGCGATCAGCGCGGGCCCGACTGGTCCCCGCCACCGCGTCGCCTTGATCAACACCGGGGCGATCGCGCTGCGAGCCCGCAGGTCGAGCCGCTCGACGGCATAGATCGCGCCGAGCACCTGGGCGATGTCGCTCCCGGTTGTTCCGAACTCGAATCGGACATCGTCGTCGGTTCCCAGCATCTGATGGCGACTGTTCGACAACCCGTGCCGATCAGCCTGATACCGGTGGCGTAGACGTGGCTGCACGATTCTTTCGCCACGTCCGACCTGGTGAATCAATCGGGTGACGTCAGGGAGCAGTTCGTCATCGACGCCACCCAGATGATTGGCGATCACGGCGCCGAGCAGGATGCCACCGAAGCCAGGAGCCGGTTCAGCCGGGAGCACGAGATGGCCGAGCGAGATGCGCCGCGTCGGCACCGCGGGGCGAGTGTGGAACACCTCGAGTTCGGCGAGCAGCATGATCGAGACGTGACGATCTAGACGTAAGGACGACAGGCCGTGCGCAACTCGTCAGCCAGCCCGGCGAGATCATCCGGCAGGCTTGCGTTCTCGAACGCTGCTTCGAGGGCGCTGCTGCGCTCGACGATCAAGCCCCACGCCCGAATCGCCAGGCCATAGGGCGGCGCGTCACGCGACAATTCCGGCATCAGCGCAAGCAGCGTTGTTCGAGCACCGCCGTCGGTGGCGTCCCGAGCAATTCGATCAGCCATCACGTACAGCGTGTGCAGGGCACCATCGGGTGCCTCGGCATTCTCGTCCAACGAGGCGACCTCCCCGGCCTCGATCGCATCGAGGAGATCATCAACGGTGTGTTCGGCATCTTCGGCGACGATCAGTGTGCGGTGCTCCCAACGGTGTGGCACCTGGCCGTCGATCAGCGCCTGCTTGAGCAGTTCGATGTCGGTGGCTGGCCATTCGTCGAGCCCGAACTCGGTGCTGGCGGCGTCGTCGGGCAACACCACCGGGAAAGGCCCGATCTCATGCTCCAGACGGTCGAACAACGCATCGACGTCCGATTCGATTTCTTCAGGAACGACGAGTTCCTCGCCTTCCCAGATGTGTGGGATACCGATCTCGGCCAACGTTTCGGAGAGTTCGGCGCGCTGCTCGAAGTTCCAGCCGGTGAGGTCGTAATGAACCTTGACCTGGTCCGGATCATTCGGATCGAAGTCGAAAGCCGGCGGAGCGCCCGAACCGATCTCTGCGTTCTCCTCATGCTCATCACCCGAACCGCTCACGAAAGGCATGCCATGACGCTAGCGGTCAGGCATCGTCGAGCAGGCGCGAACGGCGTCGAGCGCCGACCCGGAAGCCGGCGCGCGAAACCTGCTTGATCCGACCTGTTCGAACCTGCGATTCTTGCAATCCCCGAGTCCGAGGAAGGAGGAACGCCAATGCAACTGACCATGATTCACAACGGAACAGCGACCGTGGGCGTCTCCGTCCTCGCCGCACTCGTTCCGCTCGCCTGATCGGCTGAGACTGCATCGCAGCGCGGTTGCCTCGAATCCACGCATGCTGGCGCGTCCCGAACCCGAACTCCGGATTCGTCCTCGATGCAAACGACGCACCGAACAACAACATCAGACCGAACAACAGCAACAGCAACAACAACAACAACAACAACACCAGCAGCAACAACAACACCAGAAAGGCACTGCCATGTTCTACGTTTCCGATCCCTCATTCCGGCGCCAGATCGTTGCCGACCGTCAGGACTACCTTCGGCGCGTCGCCGGCGATAGCCGGCTGTGTCGACAGGTCCATCCAGGGCGGCGACACCGGCCTCCGCCCGGATAGCTGGTTCGATACGGTCGGGCTGGGTGTGGCGCCACTACGGTGGCCCCATGCCTAGTCCGGCCGCCCAGCGTCCCGACCGCAACCTTGCGATGGAGCTCGTGAGGGCGACCGAGTCGGCAGCCCTCGCAGCCGCCCGTTGGGTCGGCCGCGGTGACAAGAACCGAGCCGACGGCGCGGCGGTCGACGCGATGCGGCTCAGCCTCGCCAGCGTCCAGATGGATGGCATCGTCGTGATCGGCGAA
Organism: Ilumatobacteraceae bacterium; assembly: GCA_043773365.1. Taxonomy (GTDB): domain Bacteria; phylum Actinomycetota; class Acidimicrobiia; order Acidimicrobiales; family Ilumatobacteraceae; genus Ilumatobacter. Next base: position 71,237 of record JAYVFI010000002.1, on the reverse strand, counting down.
GGCGAGAAAGACGACGCCCCGATGCTCTACAACGGGGAGCACGTCGGCGATGGGCAGCCCCCGCTGGTCGACGTCGCCGTCGACCCCATCGACGGCACGACGTTGACCGCCAAGGGCCTCAACAACGCGTTGTCGGTGATCGCCGTCAGCGAGCGTGGCTCGATGTTCGATCCGGGTCCCTCGTTCTACATGGAGAAGATCGCCGTCGGGCCCGACTGTGTCGGGACCGTCGACATCACTGCCAGCGCCACCCAGAACCTGCGCTGGATCGCCAAGTCGAAGCAAGCGAGTGTCCGCGATCTGACGTGCGTGATCCTCGACCGACCCCGCCACGCCGAACTGATCGAAGAGGTTCGAGCGAGCGGTGCCCGGATCCGATTGATCACCGACGGCGACGTCTACGGCGCGATCGCGTGTGCCTGGCCCGACTCCGGCGTCGACGTGCTGTTCGGCGTCGGCGGGACACCCGAGGGGGTGATCGCCGCCGCCGCCTTGAAGAGCATGGGTGGCGAGATCCAGGCGAGATTGCTCCCGCAGTCGGACGAGGAGCGTGCCGCCGTACTCGGGGCGGGTTTGAGTCTCGACCGAGTGCTCACCCAGGACGACCTCATCCAGGGCGACAACTGCTTCTTCGCCGCTACCGGCCTGTCCGATGGACAACTGCTACGAGGTGTCCGATTCGATTCGATGGGAGCCCGCACGCAAAGTCTGGTGATGCGCTCGCGCAGCGGAACCGTGCGGTTCATCGACGCCCGCCACCGAGTCCGCAAACTGCAAGAGTTCAGCGCGATCGACTACACCTGATCACGTCAGTTGCGCTGGACCAGCGCAGAGACGCGACGAGCGACGCTTCTCGGCATCGCATTGGTTGCGCCTGCGATTACCTTGTAGAGCCCACCGGGGATCGCCAGCGTCTTGTTGGCGACAACCGCGCTCAAGCCGGTGCGGGCCACCATCTGAGGGCTCGTCCACATGAATCCGGGGTACCGATCGGCGTATCGCTGGGTGTTGCTGACCCGTTGGAACTCGGTTTTGGTGAGGCCAGGACAGAGTGCGCTCACGTGCACTCCGGTCCCGCGGGCCTCCTCGTGCAGGCTTTCCGTGAGGCTCGTCACGTAGGCCTTGGTTGCCGCGTAGACGGCAAGTTGCGGTGCTGGCTGGAAGCTCGCCACACTGGATACGTTGAGCAACCAGCCACGCCGACGCGGCAGCATCGCGGCCAGCGCGGCGTGACTCAGCCGAGTCAGCGCGGCGACGTTGAGTTCGATCTCCTCGGCGAGCCGATCGACATCGATCACATGAAACATCCCGTTCGTGCCGAACCCGGCGTTGTTGACCACGAGATCGATCCGGCGACCACTTTCGGCGATGCGGTCGACGACGGATTGCTGGCCCGCGGCGGTCGTGAGATCGGCGGCGAGCACCTCAATCACGCCAGGATGCCGCGCCGCCAGTCGTTCGAGACGATCGTCCCGACGGGCAACCACAACGGTGGGGACACCCGCCCTGGCCAACTCGACGACGATCGCCTCACCGATCCCTGACGAGGCACCGGTCACCAAAGCCGAACTGAACGGATACATCCGGCCCGTCGAACGAGATCTAGAACGTGACGCCGGCGGCCCGCAGCCTGGCCTGGGCTCGGCTGAGCGCGCTGACGGCTTCGGCGTCGTGCTCGTGGCGGAGCCGTTGCTCGGCACGTTCCATGGCGATCCGGGCTCGCTCGACATCGATCGCCGACCCCAGCTCGGCCGAGTCAGACAGGATCGAGACCTTGTTGTTGCTGACTTCGACGAATCCGCCGTGAACGGCGATGTCCTCGATCGTCCCGTCGACCAGGTAGACCCGGGTGTGGTTTTCCGTCAACGCTCCGAGAAACGGGGCGTGGTGGGGCTGGAAGGCGATCTCACCGGACAGCGTGCGCGTGATGACCATCGTCGCCTCGCCGGAATACAGGACCTGCTCCGGTGAGACGACTTCCAGGGTCATCGTGTTGGTGGACATGCGACTCAGTTCTCCTGGAGCGCCTTGGCCTTGGCGAGCACCTGATCGACGCCACCGACGTTCAAGAACGCCTGCTCGGGGACATCATCGAGGTCACCCTTGAGGATCGCGTCGAAACTGGCGACCGTCTCGGCGACCGGAACGGTCTCCCCGGAAACACCGGTGAACACCTCTGCCACGTAGAACGGCTGCGAGAGGAAGCGCTGGATCTTGCGAGCCCGGTTGACCGTCAGACGGTCCTCGTCGGAGAGCTCGTCGAGACCGAGGATGGCAATGATGTCCTGCAGTTCCTTGTAGCGCTGGAGGTTCTCCTGGACGCCACGGGCGACTCGGTAGTGCTCGCCGCCGACGACCTCGGGAGCGAGGATCGTCGAGGTCGAGGCCAGCGGGTCGACGGCGGGATAGATGCCGAGGGCGGCGACCTGGCGGGACAACTCGGTGGTTGCGTCGAGGTGCGTGAACGTCGTGAACGGGGCCGGGTCGGTGTAGTCGTCGGCGGGCACGTAGACGGCCTGGAGGGAGGTGATCGAGCGACCGCGGGTCGACGTGATCCGCTCCTGGAGTTGACCCATCTCGTCGGCCAGCGTCGGCTGGTACCCGACGGCCGAGGGCATACGACCGAGCAGCGTCGAGACCTCTGAACCGGCTTGCACGAAGCGGAAGATGTTGTCGACGAACAACAACACGTCCTGGCCCTGGACGTCACGGAAGTATTCGGCCATCGTCAACGCCGAGAGCGCGACCCGCAGCCGAACGCCCGGTGGCTCGTCCATCTGGCCGAACACCAACGCCGCCTTTTCGTAGACACCCGACTCCTGCATTTCGAGTCGCAGGTCGGTGCCTTCACGGGTCCGCTCGCCGACACCGGCGAACACGGACACGCCACCGTGGTTCTGGGCGACCCGGCGAATCATCTCGGTGATCAACACGGTCTTGCCGACTCCGGCACCACCGAACAGACCGATCTTGCCACCCTGTACGTACGGGGTCAGGAGGTCGATCACCTTGATCCCGGTCTCGAACATCTTGGCCTGCGGCTCGAGCGTGTCGAATGCAGGGGCAGGGCGGTGGATGTCCCATCGCTCCATCCCGTCGGAGTAGCCCGGCTCGGCATCGAGGGCGTCGCCCCACACGTTCCAGACATGGCCGAGGGTCTTGTCGCCGACCGGGACGTTGAGGCCGCGACCGGTGTTGCGGACGGTCGTGCCACGCTTGAGGCCGTCGGTCGGCTTGAGGCAGACGGCGCGAACCCGGCCGTGGCCGAGTTGCTGGGCGACCTCGGCGAGCACGTTCTGGGTGACGCCTTCGACGGTCACTTCGAACTCGACCGCCGTGTTCAACTCTGGCAGGGAGTTCGGGGGGAACTCGACGTCGATCACCGGTCCGGCGATGGCGACGACTCGCCCTGTCTTGAGTTCATTGTCTGTCATGGTCATGGCTGTTGGTTCTCCTCAACGGTCATTGTCAGAGTTGCTCGCCGTACTTGGCGAGGTGGGCAGCCTTGGCCTGCCCGATCCAGTCTTCGCGTTCGATCCGACCCTTGAGGTCGAGTTGTTCGCCGAGTCGTTGCGCATCGTCGGATGTCCACGCCGCCACCTGACGGAACGTGGTGACGCCGATCTCGCTCAGCTTGCGGGCGATCACGGGGCCGATTCCTTCGATCTCGCCCTCGAGATCGTCGGCGGTCTCGTGACGTTCGAGTGTCGCCGTTGCCGTGGACGACGGCGCGCTTTGAGGGCTTCGTCCACCCGGCATGCCGGCCGCCCCGTCGAAGTCGATGTCGACGATCCGTACGTCGCGGCCGGTGTCCTTGCCGGATCCGAGCGCTTCGGCACCGCCCACGATCTCCATGATCTCCGTGGTGATCGAGTCCTGACGGGCACGGTTCATCACGATGCTGAGGTTCTTGATCAGTTCGTCGGCATTGTCGGTCGCCGACTTCATGGCACGCTGCCGGAAGGCATGTTCCGACGCGGCGGCGTTCAGCAGGGCGGCATAGATACGCGCTTCGACGTAGCGAGGCAACAACGTCTCCAGGATCGTGGTCGGATCCGGTTCGAATTCGTAATCGGCAGCGGCTGTCTGGCCGGCGGCGGCCTTGCCGTCACCGCCGACAACGCTCTCCTTGGTCAGCGGCACCAGCGGTCGCAGGACGACTTCCTGGCTGCCAGCCGTGATGAAGCGGGTATAGACCAACTCGACCTTGTCGACGTGGCCACTCGCGAACAGTGCGATTGCGTGCTGTCCGATCCGCTTGGCGTCGGCATAGGTCGGGTTGTCGCTGAATCCGGCGAACCCTTCGCCAAGCTTGTAGCCGCGGAATCGGAAGTAGCTCTCGGCCTTGCGGCCGACGGGAATGATCTCGTAACCGCGACCGGCCAGCACATCGGCTTTGACCTCGCCTTCGGCGGCGCGCTGCACGCCGGCGTTGTAGCCACCGCACAGACCGCGGTCTGCGGTGATCACCACATAGCAGACGTTCTTGACCTCGCCACGCCCCGACAGCAGCGGGGAATCCGAACTACCGCCCCCGGCGGCGAGGTCCTTGACGACCTCGGTGATCTGTTCGGAGTACGGGACGGCGGCCTGCACACGCTGTTGGGCCTTGACGATCCGCGAGGCGGCGATCAACTCCATCGCTCGCGTGATCTTCTTGGTGGCCTGCATCGACTTGATGCGGCTCTTCAGGATCCGTTCCTGTCCGCCAGCCATTATCGATGCCCTCCTCGTCGGCCCGTCGGCACTGCTCGGTCGGGCTGTGTCTCGTCGCCGGCGCCTCGCGGGGCGCGGGTGAGGAACATTCCCTGACCAAGTTCGAGCGGGCGGGTGTGAGTCATAGTGGCACTCACTCCGTGGCGAGGGTCTTGTTGCTGTGGGCTTCGCCGAGCTCATCGGCATCGACCCGAGTCGGGTCGAACGCCGCCGCCGCGGCGGCGGCTTGCTCGCCGACGAACTGATCCTTGAACGTCTGCACTGCGTCTGCAAGGCCTTCGGGTACGCCACCGGTCCGGAGATCAGCAAGCAGCCCACTGTGGCGGCTGCGCATGTACTCCAGCAATTCGGTCTCGAACTTGCTGACCTGCGACACCTGGATGTCGTCGAGGTAGCCCTTCGTGCCGGCGAAGATCGAGACGACCTGATCCTCGACAGCCATCGGGCTGTTGAGCGGCTGCTTGAGCAACTCGACCAGGCGATAGCCACGCTCGAGCTGCGACTTCGAGACGGCGTCGAGTTCGGAACCGAACGTTGCGAATGCTTCGAGCTCGCGGAACTGGGCGAGGTCGAGCTTCAACGTACCGGCCACCGACTTCATCGCTTTGGTCTGCGCCGCACCGCCCACGCGGGAAACCGAGATACCCACGTCGACCGCCGGACGAACGCCGGACTTGAACAGGTTCTCCTGCAAGAACACCTGGCCATCTGTGATCGAGATCACGTTGGTCGGGATGTACGCCGACACGTCGCCGGCCTTGGTCTCGATGATCGGGAGCGCCGTCAGCGAGCCGGCGCCGTTCTCGTCAGAGAGCTTGGCGGCACGCTCGAGCAGCCGGCTGTGGAGGTAGAACACGTCGCCGGGGTAGGCCTCGCGGCCCGGTGGGCGACGCAACAGCAGTGCCAGCTGGCGATAGGCCTCTGCCTGCTTCGAGAGGTCGTCGTACACGACGAGGGCATGCTCGCCGTTCTCCATCCAGTGCTGACCCATCGCGCACCCGGCGTAGGGAGCAAGGTATTTGAACGGGGCCGAGTCGGCGGCGGGCGCAGACACGACCACCGTGTACTCCATGGCGCCGTTCTGGCGCAGCGTCTCGACGGTCTGGGCGACCGTCGAACCCTTCTGACCGACGGCGACGTAGATGCACTTCACGCCCTGACCACGCTGGTTCAGGATCGTGTCGATGGCGACGGTGGTCTTACCCGTCTTGCGGTCACCGATGATCAACTCGCGCTGACCTCGGCCGATCGGGGTCATCGCGTCGATCGACTTGATCCCCGTCTGGAGCGGCTGGTGAACCGGCTTGCGGCCGAGGATGCCGGGCGCCTGGATCTCCATGCGGCGCGACTGCACCCCGACGAGTTCGCCCTTGCCGTCGATCGGCTCGCCGAGCGCGTTGACCACGCGGCCGAGCACACCGTCGCCGACGGGCAACGACAGGATCCGGCCGGTCGCCTTGACGGTCTGGCCTTCTTCGATGGCGCTGGCATCTCCGAGGATCACGGCGCCGATCGACTCCTCGTCGAGGTTGAGCGCGAGACCGACAGAGCCGTCCTCGAACTCGAGCAGCTCGTTGACCGAAGCGTCAGGGAGCCCGGAGACGCGGGCGATCCCGTCGCCGACTTCGGCCACTCGGCCGACGGTTCGGGCTTCGAGCGATTGCTCGTAGCCCTCGAGGTTCTGCTTCAGCGCCGACGCGATGTCGGCAGCGGAGATGGTGAGTTCAGCCATTGTTCGGTTGCTCCTGTGCCCTCTTACAGACGGCTCTTCAGTTGGTCGATCCGGGTCCTGACGCTGCCGTCGATGACGGTGTCGCCAACGGTGGCCACGAGGCCGCCGAGGATGGATGGGTCGATGATCACTTTGAGATTGACCTGCTTGCCGGTCGCGTTCGCGAGTGCGGCGCGGAGTCGGTCCTGCTGGTCGTCGGTCAGCGCGACAACGCTGCGCACTTCGGCGACCGCCAAGTTCTTGGCGCTCGAGGCACGTGCCACGAGCTTGTCGATGATCGCCGGCAGGTCACGGCCGCGGCCCGACCCGACAACCATCGACACGAGTTGCGTCGTGGTCGCGGTTGCCTTACCGCCGAGCAGGTCTTCGACGATCGCTTGGCGCTTGCCGGCCGGCACGAGGTCATCGGTGAGTGCCTGACGCAACGAGTCGCTCGACTCGTACGAGCGAGCGAATCGGAACAACTCGTCCTCGACCTCGTCGAGCGTGCCTTCCGCTCTGGCGATCTCGAACAGACCTCTTGCGTAGCCGTCGATCCGTGCGTCGCTCATGAGTTCGCTCCCACGCGCTGCATCCCGACTCGTTGGATGAACGCCTCGATCAGGTCGTTGTGGACTGATCCGTCGAGTTGACCGTTGACGACGTGTTCGGCAGCGGCTGACGACAAGCGGGCGATTTCGGCCCGCAGTTCGTCGCTGCCACGGCTTGCACTGGCGGCGATGTCGCGATCGGCCTTGGCTTCGAGCTCTGCCGCCTCTGCGGCGATCCGAACCCGACCGTCGGCCAACACGCTGGCGGCTTGCTCGTCGGCCGCTGCCAGCATTCGTTGCCGCTCTGCAGCGATGTCGCCGAGCGCCTGCCGGATGTCAGTGGCTTCTTCGTCGGCGCTCGCCTTCGCCGCTGTCGCCGCGTCGAGGGCGGATTGGATCCGCTCCGTTCGGGCAGCCATGCCCTTCTTGACAAGTGGGCCGACCTTCCAGAACAACAGCCCGAAGATCAGAATCGACGCCGGGGCGCCGAACATCAATTCGTACTTCTCCGGCCAGATCCACGAATGCGTCTGCGACGGATCTTCCGTTGCCAGCAGGAATGCGATCATGCTCCACCTCCCGGGGCGTTGTCGGCCATCACAGTGCGCACCGCTTCGGTCACCGAATTGGCATCGGGGGCACGACCGACCGAGAGCTCGGCGACGCGTGAGGTCACCGAGGCGACCGCCTCTTCGAGGCTGCCCCGAGACGCGGCACGCTCGATCTCTGCCTGCGCTGCAGCGGCGGCGCGCTTCTCGGCGATCCGACTGTTGGCTTCGGCGATCAACGCCGTGCGCTCGGATTCCAATGCAACCCTGGCAGCGTCGATACGTTGCGACGCTTCGCTGCGAACCTGCGCCAGTGAGGCTTGGTACTCGGCAACCGCCTGCTTGGCGTCGGAACGAACCGTGTCGGCCTGCTCGTGATCGCTGCGGATCTTGCCGTAGCGAGCCTCCATGCCCTGCTTGACCTTGGGGAAAAGGACCAACCGCATCAGGACGAGCAGGACCAGGAACGCGCCGAGTCCCCACGCCAGTTCAGATTTGTCAGGTGCGATCGGGCTAGGACCTTCGTCGAGGACTTCCTCGGAGGTTGTCTCCGTGGACGCCTCGTCTCCCGCAGCACGGGGGAAGACAACCTGGATCCCGGCCGCACCCAGGTGGGTAACGGTGACGGTTTGCATGGTGTCGGCTTACAGACCCAGGAGGATGAAGACGACGAAGCCGATCAGGGCGAGCGCCTCGGTGAATGCGATACCGAGGAACATCGTCGTACGGACCATGCCGGCAGCCTCGGGCTGACGGGCCATGGCTTCGATCGCCTTGCCGACGACGTAACCGATACCGATGCCAGGTCCGATGGCAGCGAGGCCATAGGCGAAACCGGCGCCGATGGCAGCATTAGCCGCCTTGGTGTCCGCAGCGGACTGGGCGAGGATGGCGAGTGCGTGCATGATGTTGGAATTCTCCTGTGAAGGTTGAGGTGGGAGATGGATCAGTGTTCAGGGTGGGCCGAGGCGCCGATGAACACTGCGGTGAGAATCGTGAAGATGTAGGCCTGCAGGAACCCGACGAGCACTTCGAAGGCGGTCAGGAAGATCAACATGAACGCCGGCAGGACCGCCACCGGCTTCAAGAACACGTTGTCGGCGAAGATCAACGAGTCGGTCAACAACGCGAAGGTCACGAGCAGCATGTGACCGGCGAGCATGTTGGCGAAGAGTCGGACGGCCAGGCTGAACGGCCGGAGCACGATGTTCGAGAGCAGTTCGATCAGCCCGACGAGTGGACGCAGGAAGACCGGCACCGACTGCGGCCAGGCCATCGCCGTGATGTACTTGATCCCGTTGTGCTTGAATCCGACGACCATGTAGACCAGCCACACCGTCAGGGCGAGGAACAGCGGCAGCGCCATCCGGGCGGTTGCGGGCATCTGGAAGATCGGAATGATCCCCGGCAGGTTGCACAGGTAGATGAAGATGAACAGCGTCAGCAGGAACGGTGTCCACCCGAGCCCTTCCTTGCCCATCGTCTGCATCACGATCTGGTCCTCGATGAACTCGACGCCGACCTCGGCGAAGTTGCGAACACCGGTCGGCGCGACCATCGGGTCCTTGCGGCCGGCGAGCAGGAAGATCGTGATCCCGATCAACGACGCCAGGACGGCGATGATGGCGACCTTGTTGACCGTGTCGGCACCGCTGATGTCGCGCCAGCGAATGACTTCGTTGATTGGTGGGAATTCGAGTGCGAGCACGTGTAGGTCCGTTCAGGTGATTACGAGCGGGCGGGTTTCAGGCCAGGGAAGGCGAGTGAGAGGGCGACGTACTTGAGCTCCCAGATGAGCAGCCCAAGATGCGTCACGATTATGGCCGCTCCGAGTGCCGGGAGCGAAATCCAGTTTGCGTCCTTGACCAGCAAGACCGCAACGGTGATGAGGCTGAGCCTGAACAGGTAGCCGAACAGCGTTGCTCCCATCAGCATCGCCAGCGAGATCTTGGCGCCCCACGAGATCAGCGCCGCCGAGAGCAAGAAGTTGATCAACACGAGTCCGATCGCAAACGCAGACGACCAGGCTCCGTCGGTTCCCCAGATTGCCGCAGCGATCGCGATCAGCACGGGGGCGACCATCAGGCCGCGCTTGACGATGTCGCGCGAGACCTCCATCTCGACCGGCCCGCCGGCAACAGGACCGAACTTGGAAGCGAGCTCGTTCATGCCGTCTCCGACCGAGATTCGGCGTTCCCCAGACGACCCGATTCGGGGAAGCGATCGGCCTGCAGTCGATCCATTCGCCCGCTGTAACCGGCGACGATCCGGACGAACGAACCGACGCCACCCAGCACGACCATCGAAACCATGAAGATCGGTCGTGTGTCGAGCCAGCGGTCGAGCAGCCATCCGAGCGCCAGGAACACCAACATCACCATCGCCGAGTCGACGCCTCGGCCGACGTTGTCGTTGCCCAGTCGTTCGTGCTCGGATCGTCCGTAGACGTGTGGGATCGGCGGCTTCATGGAGAGGAGATTGTCACAGCACGTATCGTCGTGCTTGTGAATTGACGCACAAACTAGTCGGGTGAGCGGTCCCGGGGCAACTCTTGCGCGCTAGTTCTTGTGAGAATTCGGCGAATTCGCCCGAGCGTCGTGACGTGCGGCAAGGCTTCCAACCGCTCAGGTCTGGTGGGATCGAGTTGCTCGGACGCCGGACGACTGAGCGCCGCCTCGACCTCGTCGGCGCGTTTGCGCCTCACGCTGGGGTGGAGCACGGTGAACAGTACGATGCCCAGCGCCGCCACGCCGAACGGCAGGTAGCTGGGGTTCTTCTCCGACAGCACCGGATAGAGCACGAACCCCGACAGCAGTGCCGTCCACGTCCAGAGAATCAGCACACTCCGGCGGTGACCGTGGCCGAGGTTCATCAGGCGGTGATGGAGGTGGCCTTTGTCGGCGACGTCGAGTGCCTGGCGCTTCGAGGCGCGGCGCACGATCGCGAACAACGTGTCGAGAATCGGCACGCCGAGGATCAACAAGGGGATCACGAGCGGGGCGTAGAAGAAGAACGTCTGGCCGGCGCCCTGCGTGGTCGGGTCGGAGCGACCGCCGACCACGCTCGTCGAAACCGCCAGCAGGAGCCCGAGCAGGAACGCTCCGCAGTCACCCATGAAGATCCGGGCAGGGTTGAAGTTGTGTGGCAGGAAGCCGAAGCACATGCCGGCCGTGATGACGGCGATCAGCGGCCCGACGTTGCGGTCCGTCAAGAGTCCCAGCTCACCGAGCTGATGCGAATACAGGAAGAACGCGGTCGCCGCGATCGCCACGATTCCAGCCGCCAACCCGTCGAGTCCATCGATCAGGTTGATCGCCTGTGTCATCCCGAGCAACCACAGCACCGTCACAAGCGGCGTCCAATCACCCGACAGGATCAGAACGTCGTAGAGCGGGACTCGGAAGAAGAACATCGTGGCCCCGAACTGCCACAGCACGATTCCGGCCAGGACGACACCGGTCACTTTGGCAGGAGGGGCGAGGTCGATCACATCGTCGAGAAATCCTGTGGCGAAGACGATCAGTGCAGCCAATGCGATCCCCAACGGCTCGGAGTTGACCGCGAACAACGGATCGAACCGATCCATTCTCGATGCGAGGAGGAGCGCTGCCAACAGTCCGGCAAGCATGGCGATGCCGCCGACATGCGGGATCGCAATCGTGTGAACGGAGCGCTCGTTCGGTTCGACGACCCAATGGCGACGGCGTGCCAGCCAACCCACGAAAGGGGTCGTGACGAATGTGACAACCGCTGCGACGAGCCCGATCAGGGCATAGTCGGCGAGGCTCGGTGACACGACGAGCAGACTACGGGTTCGCCGGGCTCAGGCTCCGTTCGGGTAGGCCGGGAAGCGAGCACACAGCTCGGCCACCTCGTGGCGCACCGTCGCAAGCGCCGATTGGTCGTCGCGACCGCGCAACGCACGTGCGATCAGCGATGCAATTGTCGCCATTTGCGGCTGCTGCATTCCCTGCGTCGTCACCGAGGGCGTCCCGATCCGCACACCGCTCGTGACGAACGGGCTGCGCGGGTCATTCGGCACCGTGTTCTTGTTGAGCGTGATCATCGCCTCGTCGAGCGTGGCCTGGGCCTGCTTGCCGGTCAGTTCGGCATCGAACGGACGCAGGTCGACGACCATCAGGTGGTTGTCGGTGCCGCCGGACACGAGGCGGAACCCCTCCCCCGCCAATGCCTCGGCGAGCGCCGAGGCATTCGCCACGATCTGGTGTGCGTAGTCGCTGAAGCTGGGATGTGCCGCCTCGTGGAAGGCGATCGCCTTCCCGGCGATGGCGTGTTCCAGGGGGCCACCCTGCCACCCCGGGAAGACGGCTTTGTCGATCGCCGCCGCATACTCGGCCCGCGACAGGATGCAGCCACCGCGCGGACCGCGCAGCGTCTTGTGGGTGGTGAACGTGACCACGTCGGCGAACGGGACCGGATTCGGATGTGCGCCGCCGGCGACGAGTCCCGCCAGGTGGGCGATGTCGAACAGCAACAGCGCGCCGACCTCGTCGGCGATCGCCTTGAACGGTTCGGGATCGAGCCGGCGCGGGTAGCTCGTGGTACCGGCAACGATCATCTTCGGCCGACGTTCGTGCGCCAGCGCCCGGACCGAATCCATATCGATCCGCTCCTCGGCCCCGACGCCGTACGACACGAAGTTGTAGAGCAGGCCACTGGCGTTGACCGGTGAGCCATGGGTGAGGTGACCACCATGGTCGAGGCTCAACCCGAGCACCGTGTCGCCGGGCTTCAGCAGCGCCTGGTAGACGCACATGTTCGCATTGGCGCCGGAGTGCGGCTGGACGTTGGCGTGGTCGGCGCCGAACAGCGCCTTGACCCGTTCGATCGCCAGCGCCTCGATGTCGTCGACGAACTTGTTGCCGCCGTAGTAACGCTTGCCGGGGTAACCCTCGGCGTACTTGTTGGTGAGCACCGACCCCGTCGCCCGCATCACCGCCGGCGATGTGAAGTTCTCGCTGGCGATCAGTTGCAATCCGGTCGTCTGGCGCTCGAACTCGCGACCGAGCAACGCCTCGACTGCGGTGTCCGGATCGGAATCGGATGGGAATGGCATGTCAGAACAGCTCCTCGAGCTCGGTCAGTTGGGCTACTCGGCGGGCGTGGCGCCCACCTTCGAAAGGGGTCGACAGGAACACATCGACGATCTCCTCTGCGACGCCGAGTCCGACGACCCGGGCACCGATCGACAGCACGTTGGCGTCGTTGTGCTCACGTGCCATGCGGGCCGTGTAGAGGCAGTTGCAGAGCGCCGCTCGAACGCCGCGGACCTTGTTGGCAGCGAGTTGCTCACCCTGTCCGCTCCCACCGAGCACGATCCCGAAGTCGGCCTCGCCGTCACGAACCGACCGGGCGGCGGCGGCGCAGAAGGCCGGATAGTCGACGCTCTCCGTCGAGTTGGTGCCGTGGTCGATGATCTCGTGGCCGGCTGCCGACAGGCGGGCAATGAAGTACTGCTTGAGCTCGTATCCAGCGTGATCAGAACCAAACGCAATCCGGGCCATGACGGTCGAGTGTAGGGAGCGGACGGTTTGGGAACCGCAAGCATCGACAAATCGCCTCGATCATCCTGTTCCGCTCACCAGTTGCTCGGCCGGTAATCTTTGAGGAATTGGCCCCACACGTGGCGGCCGGTGTTGATCCCATCGATGATCGGATCGACGATGCGAGCGGCTCCGTCGACGATGTCGAGCGGCGGGTGAAATCGCTGTTCGGCAGTCTTGCGTTGGGCGATGTGGACCGGGTCCTCGTCGCTGACCCATCCGGTGTCGACGCTGTTCATGTGAATTCCGTCGTGGTGGTAGTCGGCCGCCGACGTGCGAGTCATCATGTTGAGGGCCGCCTTGGCCATGTTGGTGTGCGGGTGGCGGGTGGTCTTCAGCCTTCGGTAGAACTGGCCCTCGACAGCCGACACGTTGACGATGTGCTTGTCACGTCCGGGGGTTCTCAGCAGCAACGGCTTCAACCTGGCGTTCAACACGAATGGGGCGACGGTGTTGACGAGTTGCGTCTCGAGCAACTCGACGGACGACACCTCCGCCAGCGTCAGCCGCCACGAGTTGCTGTCGCGTAAGTCGATCTGCTGGAGGTCCTGATCCAACCGCCCCGACGGGAACAGGTCGATCCGCCGCGCGGTCTCGCCGGGCAGCAGCGGAGCTTGCGACAACTCAGCCGATCGCATCAGGCCGACCGGCAAGCCGTCGGGCTCGATCACCGACAGTGATCCGCTCCCCGATTGGATCAAATCGTAGCCGCGCAGGCCTTCGTAGGCCCCGAGCACGCCACGAGCCTCCCGGGACATCGTCGCCAGCGAAGCGGTTTCCGTCGCCATCATGTGCTCGTAGAAACCCGGCGGGCGGCGCACCGTTTGACACGCATTGTTGACGATGAAGTCGAGTCGATCACGAGTGACCGACAGATGCTGGCAGAACGCTTCGACGCTGGGAGTGTGCCGAAGGTCGAGCCCGAAGATCTCGAGCCGATCGATCCAGTCGCCGGCGTCCGCTTCCTGTGCATACCGCACCGCCGAATCACGCGGGAACCGTGTCGTCACGATCAGGTGGGCACCGGCCCGCAAGAGCTTGATCCCAGCCTGGTAGCCGATCTTGACGCGCCCTCCCGTGAGCAACGCCACACGCCCGGTGAGGTCCGCCGTCTCGGTCCGTTTGGCGTAATTGAAGTCGCCGCAGGCAGAGCACATCTGGTCGTAGAAGTGATGGATCTGCGTGAACTTCGACTTGCAGACGTAGCAGTGCCGTTCGAGCCCGGCCTCAGGCTGGTCGATCGCGTCAGGTCCGTCGATCGCGTCGGGTCCGACGAACGCAGGAGGGAACACATCGGGTGTCGTGAAGACTGGTTTTGTGCGCAACATCCGGATCCCGGTCTCGGCCAACACGATCTGATCGAGCTCGGCCTTGTGCGCCTTCTTCCGACGGCGTTCGGCTTTGATCTGCCTGCGGCGCGCCTCGACGTCCGGTGCGAAGACGTCGCCTGCGGCGCTCAGGAACCGTGTCCGATCGGCCAGTGGCACGCTTGCCAGCACCGATCGGTTGGCGATCACCGCTTCGAGCAGTTCGGTCGCCGCTCGAAGCTGGTCACCAAACGATTCGGACACGATTGAAGAATGTACCGATTGCGATCCCGAGAATCATCCGCCGGAGATCTCACCGCCGGCCAACGCCCCCTGATCGGGACACGTGGCGGCGATGTAGTCGTCGATCGCTGACGTGTCGGCGGCGATCACCAGGCTCGGATCGTCTCCGAAAGGCACCCGTTGGGTCAACAGATCGGCGGCAGCGGTATCGACGATCGACCAGGTCGCGTCGGGCAGGTCGATCGACAACTCGGGACTGGTGGGGTCACGCCGAGCCAGTGCCGCCAGCCACGCCTCACGGGTCGTGGTAACGATCGCGGCATCGGCGCCTGCTGCCTGAAACGCACCGAGTGCAGTTTCGCTGCGCCTGGTGAACGGGCCGAAGTACTTGTCGGCAGCGAGGTCGCGTTCGTTCCTGATCGCATCCGGCCAGTTTGCGAGAAGATCGGCATCGGCGGGGACGACCACCGTCGACGCGATCACCTCGAGCGCCGCCACGTCTCGCGCCGGACCTTCCGAAAAAGCCGCTGTCACCGACACGACCTGGTACGAGCCGGCCCAGCGGCTCCAAGCCGCACAGAACTGATCGGTGCTGTCGAGACCGGGAACCCCCGTTTCCGGGACCTCGATCGTCGTGCTCGACAGCGTGTTGGCATCGCTCGTCGACTCGCTTGTGGCGTCGCTCGACTGGGCGGTCCGGTCCGTCGACACTCCGTCGGAACTCATCGTGTCGTCGACGGAGCCGGCCGTCTCCGAAATCGCCGACGGCCGTGTCGGCGTTTGCGGCGTCGACGAGACGCCGCCGGTGTCGTTCGAGCAGGCACTCATCGCCGCACACAGTGACGTTGCCGACAACAGGACCGCTACGCGTTTCACCCGTCAATGGTCGCACGCAATGCGCGAAGCTGAACGGATGCCCAACAGGCCCTCCATCATCCTCGACTGCGATCCCGGCCACGATGACGTGATCGCGATCGTCGTAGCAGCCAATGCCACCGACCTGCTCGGGATCACGACCGTTGCCGGCAACGCACCGCTCGACCGCACCACCCACAACGCCTGCGTGATGCGCGAGATGCTCGGGCTCGGCGTCGGCGTGCACTCCGGCGCCGCTCGACCGCTGGTCGCCGAACCGCTCTCCGCCACGTACGTGCACGGGGAGAGCGGGCTCGACGGCGCCGATCTGCCGGTTCCAGAACGGGGACCGGACAGCGTCGACGCCGTCGGGTTCATCATCGAGACCTGTCGCTCCACCGAGGGCGTCTGGCTCGTAGCGACCGGGCCGTTGACGAACGTCGCATTGGCCATGCGCGCTGCGCCAGATCTCGCCGGCCGGGTCGCCGGGATCTCGCTGATGGGCGGGGGCACGTTCGGGAATCGCACAGCGATGGCGGAATTCAACCTGTGGGCCGACCCGGAGGCCGCTGCGATCGTGTTCGGGTGCGGCGTACCGCTGACGATGGCGGGGCTCGACGTGACCCATCAGTTCATCGTCGACACCCCTCGGATCGCGCAGGTGGCAGCGCTGGGGGGTCGACTGCCGACCGTGCTCGCCGATCTGTTCCGATTCTTCGCCAGCCGTTACGTGGCCCGCCACGACGACATGGCCGGGGCGGCGTTGCACGACCCGCTGGCGGTGCTCGCACTGACCCATCCAGACCTGTTCACCGGCACCGACCGCCATGTCTCGATCGAGACGAGCGGGATCCACACCCGCGGTATGACGGCGATCGATCGCCGGGCACTGGTCGAACGACCGGCCCCGAACTGCCACGTCCTGGAGCACGTCGATTCGGACGCGGCGTGGAACATCGTGATCGAGTCGATCGTCGCCGCCGGCGACCGCTCGGAAGTCGGCCATCGTGGCTGACACCTTTCCTCGCCAGTACGCCAGGACCCAGCGGCTCACACTCGGCGACCCGCGTGACCTCACGGTCACTGCCGATGGCAAGCGGGTCGTATTCGCCCGCAGCCGAGGCGGCAGCGATCGAGTCAACTGCCTGTGGGTCGCCGACATCGACTCCGGCGAGGAACGGCTGGTCGCCGACCCGGTGGCACTCCTCGCCGCAGGTGCCCCCGGCGATCGCGATCTGCCGCCGGAGGAACGCGCCCGCCGCGAGCGACTGCGCGAGGGTGCCGGCGGGATCACCTCGTACGCGCTCGACACGGCCGGGAACATGTCGGTGTTCTCGTTGGCCGGCCAGTTGTTCGTCGCCGACCTCGCCACCGGTGAGGCCCGCCCGATCCCGGTCGAGGGCCCGGTCTTCGATCCGCGACTCTCGCCCTCGGCCGATCACGTTGCCTACGTGCGAGGTCGCCAACTCTGGGTGACCGACCTCGACGCTCATTGCACGGGGCTTGCGGCAGAGCCGGGCGACCCGGAAACGGTGACGTGGGGCAGTGCCGACTTCGTGGCCGCCGAAGAAATGCACCGGTACCGCGGATTCTGGTGGAGCCCCGATGGGCAGTCGGTCGCCGCATGTCGGGTCGACAACTCGCCGGTCCAGGTCTGGCACATCTCCGACCCGGCCGACCCGGCGAGCACACCGAATGTCGTCCGCTACCCCGCCGCCGGCACCGCCAACCCCGACGTCACGCTCCACATCTGCACGCTCGACGGCGTGACAACGACAGCGGTCGCGTGGGATCGCGCACGATTCCCATATCTCGCTCAGGTCCACTGGAACACGATCGGTCTGACGATCGTCGTGCAATCTCGCGATCAGCGCGACCTGCAGGTGATGTTGGTCGACCCTGCTTCCGGAACCACGCAACTGCTGTGGTCGGACCACGACGACGACTGGGTCGAGCTGGTGCCAGGCACCGGCGTGCTGATCGACCACGGCGTGCTGATGACCTGCGCCGATCGTGACGGGGCACGGCGCCTGCTGATCGACGGCATACCCGTCTCGCCGGCTGCGATCCAGGTTCGAGGCATCGTCTCGGCCGATGCCGGCAGCGTGATCGTGACCGGCAACCCGATCGACGACGCCACGGTCCAGCACGTCTATCGCTGGTCGCCGGCGGGTTTCGAACCACTCACCGATGGGCTCGGTGTGAACGGCGCGGCATCCGGCGGCACAGCCGTCGTCATCCGAGCGACCACACTCGACGAGCCCGGCGTGATCTGGCGGCTCCCTTCTGGGCACCGTCTGGCCAGCCATGCCGAGCGACCACTCGTTCGGCCGGTGGTCACGCTGTCGCAGTCGCGGCGCGGCGCACACGCCACGGCGGTGCTGCTCCCGCACGATCACGATGGCTCGCCGCTCCCCGTCCTGCTCGACCCCTACGGCGGGCCGCACGCTCAGCGAGTGGTCCGCTCGCACGCCGCCTTCCTGAGTTCACAGTGGTTCGCCGATCAGGGCTTCGCGGTCGTGATCGCCGATGGCCGCGGGACGCCGGGGCGGGGCAGCCGCGTCGAGCGTTCGGTCCATCATGATCTGGCGGCGGGCGTGCTCGACGACCAGGTCAACGCCCTCCACGACGTCGCCGAGGCACACCCGGAGATCGATCTCGATCGTGTCGCCATCCGTGGTTGGAGCTTCGGGGGCTATCTCGCGGCGTTGGCCGTGTTGCAACGGCCCGACGTGTTTCACGCCGCGATCGCCGGCGCGCCCGTCACCGAGTGGCGGCTCTACGACACGCACTACACCGAGCGCTACCTCGGCGATCCGAACGAGCGACCGGACATCTACGACGCCAACTCGCTGCTGCCGCTGGCCGGCCGGCTGACCCGGCCGCTGCTCCTGATTCACGGCCTGGCCGACGACAATGTCGTGGCTGCACACACCCTGCAGCTGTCATCGGCGTTGCTGGCAGCCGGGAAACCCCACGAGGTGCTTCCGCTCGTCGGCGTGACCCACATGACGCCGCAGGAAGCCGTCGCCGAGAACCTGCTGTTGCACCAGATCGACTTTCTTCGCCGATCGTTGAACTGAGTACGGTTGCGAGCGATGAACGATCGATTGTCTGAGCTCTTCCGCGATGTCGCCGTGGCCTCCAACGCCGACCTCGAGCATCGCGCCGCTCTCGAACTGCTCGTGCTCGTGATGGCCTCCGACCATGTGGTCGATCAGGCTGAACTCGACACGATTCGAGACATCTCCGTCGGCTGGCGAGACGACGACATGTCCTACAACAAGTACCTGGCGATCGCGTTGGAGCGCGCGCTCGATGCGATCCAGTCCGACACGGTGATCGACATGGTGGAGGACATCGACGGCAGGATCAGCAGTCACATGCTGCGGCTCGCCCTGTTCTCCGCCGCTCGTGAGGTGGCAGGCGTCAATGACGACGTGTCGCCGGAGGAAGGCTCATTGCTGGCCGAGATCGCTGTCCGGTTCGGCTGATCAGGGCCTGCGCTTGCCACCGTACGAGTCGAGCGCCGAGACTCGGGTCGTGCATCCACCGTTTCCCGCCGAGTTCGTCCGATCGCTGCCGAAAGCGGAACTTCACGTCCATCTGGAAGGCACGGTCGACGCCGAGACGGTGCTGGCGCTCTGCGAACGACACGGAATCGAACCGCCTGCCGCCGACGTGCCCGGCCTCGAAGTCGCCGGAGTCGATACGTATCGGTACGACAATTTCGACGACTTCCTCGTGCGCTACTTCGCCGTGCTCGACGTGTTGCGGACTCCCGACGACTTCACCCTGATCGCCGAACGGTACCTCCAGCGGGCCCACGCCCAAGGCGTGGTGCACGTCGAACTGCATGTGTCGGCGTGCGGCCACATCGTCGAGAACGGGCGGGCCTGGGCGCCGATTCACGAAGCGATCGTCGCCGGTTGTCGAGCCGCCGAGCGAGCGACCGGGATCTCATGGGGGCTAATCCCTGACATCTCACCGCACCTCGGGGCCGACGCCTGCGATCTCGCCTTCGATGAAGTGCTGACCGGCTCGCTGGACGGGATCGTTGCGATCGGCATGGGGGCCCCTGCCGACAACTGGCTCGACCAGGACTTCGGACGGATCTTCGACAAGGCCGCAGCGGCCGGGCTGCATCGCGTTTCGCACGCCGGAGAACACGGCGGTGCGTGGGAAGTGCGCCATGCGATCGAGCGCTTCGGAGCAGAGCGGATCCAGCACGGGATCGGTGCGATCGGCGATCCGAGCGTGGTCGAACTGTTGGTCGAACGCGGGGTTGCCTGCGATGTCTGCCCGGGGTCGAACCTTGCGCTCCGCGCGGTACCCGACGCCGCCAGTCATCCGCTTCGTCGGATGCTCGCGGCCGGGATCACGGTCACACTCGGCAGCGACGATCCACCGATGTTCCAAACCAGCCTGCTCGACGAATACCGGAGGGCATGGGAGTGGTGCGAACTCGATCGTGCCGGGATCGCCCAGCTCGCCGCCAACTCCCTCCAGGCCAGCTTCAGAAGGGGGTAACTCGATGGACTTCAGCGAGTCGGAGGACCACGTCGCGATTCGAGCAGGGATCCAACAGCTCTGCGCCGGCTACCCCGACGAGTACTGGGCGCGTTGCGACAGCGAGCATGAATTCCCGTGGGCGTTCTACGACGCACTGGCGGCGGGCGGTTGGGTCGGGATCGCCACGCCCGAGGAGTTCGGCGGCGGCGGACAAGGGATCACCGAAGCCGCCATCATGCTGGAGGAAATCGCCGCGTCCGGCGCAGCGATGAACGGCTGCTCGGCGGTGCACCTGTCGATCTTCGGCATGGAGCCGGTGCGTCGATACGGCTCGCCAGCGATGATCGCCGAGTTCCTCCCGCGGGTCGCCACCGGCGATCTGCACGTGGCGTTCGGGATCACGGAGCCGGATGCCGGCACTGACACCACCGCGATCCGAACGCGAGCAGTCCGCCACGGCAGCGACTACATCGTGACCGGCGCAAAGGTCTGGACATCGAAGGCACACGTGTCGGAACGGTGCCTGCTGCTCGTGCGCACGACACCGCGCGCCGCCACCCAACGACCGACCGACGGCATGTCGCTGTTGTTCGTCGACCTTCGTAGCCCCGGTGTGACGATCACGCCGATCCCCAAACTCGGGCGCAACGCGGTCGCCTCGTGTGAGGTCACGTACGAAGACGTCCGCGTGCCTGTCACCGATCTGGTCGGCGAGGAGGGTCAGGGCTTCCGGTACCTGCTCGACGGGCTCAACCCGGAACGAATCCTCGTGGCCGCAGAGGCGGTCGGGATCGGGCAGGCGGCGCTTCGACGCGCCGTCCCCTATGCCAACCAGCGCATCGTCTTCGATCGACCGATCGGCCAGAACCAAGGGATCGCATTCCCGCTCGCCGACGCCCACATGCAACTCCGGGCGGCATCGTTGGCGGTGAGCGAAGCCGCCTGGCGATACGACAACGGGCTGCCGTGCGGAGAACAAGCGAACACGGCCAAGTACCTCGCCGCCGAAGCAGGTTTCAACGCCGCCGACCACGCCCTCCAGACGCTCGGCGGATTCGGTTACGCCAACGAGTTCCACGTCGAGCGCTACTGGCGTGAAGCACGCCTGCTGAAGCTCGCCCCCGTCAGCCAGCAGATGGTCTTGAACTACATCGCCGACAAAGTCCTCGGCCTCCCCAAGAGCTACTGACGTCGAGCAATTGCCGCTCGGCGATCAACGATCGAGCGTGATCACGACCGCCAGCAGGACGGCGGCGCCGATGAATCCGACGGTTGCGATCCCGACCAGCCGGGTTGCTTGGGGATGCGCAGGGTTGACGCCGGATTGCAGGGGGCCGTGGAGGTCGTCGTAGCGGCGGCCGGTCCAGATCAGCAGTCCTGCTCCGAACACCACCTGGGCAAGGCCGACGGCAGCAAACGCGACGTGCAACGAAACGGCGGCATAACGCGCCAGCAGGACGCCGGCGACGATCGTCGAAATCGCCGTTCGTTCCCACGCCAACGCCGTTCGTTCGTGCTGCAAACCCCCGTCGTTGCTCATGCCGCGTCGATCACGAACAACACCGCCGCCACCGCCGCCACGGCAGACACGCCGATCGCCATCAGCATCGGCAGCCTCGACGGCGGGAGCGGTTCGTCGAGTCGCATCGCCCGTTCGTTGAGTGCCCACCGCCGATATGCAGTGGCCGCTGTGAGGAAACTCAGCGCCAGCAGGGCAAGCCCGAGCGCGTCGGCGCCGAAGGTCTCGTCGAGAATCGTGATCGCGCCGAGACCACCGGCGGCGAGTGCCAACGCCGTCCGTATCCACGCCAGGAAGGTGCGCTCGTTGGCGAGCGTGAACCGATAGTCCGGATCGCTCCCGACCGATCGAGGGTCACCGGGGAACAACGGACGCTTCACGCCGGCGCGACCTCGGCGAGCGTGCTGACGAACCGATCGTTCTCGGCCGGTGAGCCGATCGTGATCCGGAGTCCCTCCCCCGAGAACGGGCGGACAATGACGCCGCGCCGTTCCAACGCGAGTCCGATCCCGTCCGTGCGATCCCCCGTCGCGAGATAGACGAAGTTGCCCTGCGGGTCGGAGAGCTTCCAGCCGGCGCTGCGTAACGCCGCGACCACGCGGCTCCGTTCGCCGAGAATCGCGCGTACACGCGCCTGGATCGCGTCGTCGGCGTCGAGTGCCGCCAGCGCCGCCGCTTGGGCGATCGCATTTACGGCGAATGGTTGCAGCGTCTTGTCGACCATGGCGATCACGTCGGGGCTGCTGACGGCATACCCGATCCGGACCCCGGCGAGGCCGTGGGCCTTCGAAAACGTCCGAGTGATGATCACGTTCGGGAAGTCAGGGAGCAGATCGGCGACGGGGTCACCGAACGCAGGGTCACAGAATTCTCGGTAGGCCTCGTCGATCACGACGATCACGCTGGGCGGGACCTCGGCCAGCAGGGCACTGATCTCCCGGGTCGACTCGGCGATCCCCGTCGGATTGTTCGGTGTGGCGAGAAAGATCAGCTTGGTTCGTTCGGTGACTGCCGCCGCAACAGCGGGCAGATCGTACGCGAGATCGGGCCGCAGTGGCACCTGAACCGATGCTCCACTGACGAGCCGGGTGAAGTACGGGTACACCTCGAACGATCGCCACGGGTACAGCACTTCGTCGCCCGGATCGATGTAGCTGAAGAACAATTGCTGCAAGATCCCCGTCGAACCGGCCCCCACCGTCACCTGATCGACCCCGACGCACAACCGCTCGGCGAGCGCTTCACGAACCACCGTCGCCAGCGGGTCGGCGTAGCGATTGATCGTGGAAGCAGCCTCGACCACGGCGGCAACGATCGAATCGAGCGGCGCCGAAGGGTTCTCGTTCGACGCCAACTTGATCACGTCGGTGATCCCGTGCTCGGCCTCCGCCTGCCGAATCCCTTTCCCGGGCCGGTACGCGGGCAGGTCGACGACAGCGGCTCGGGGACGTCCGATCTGGTTCTCGCTCACACCGTCGACCGTAGCAATCCGGGCCGGTTCACGACATCACGACATGCCGGCGAAGATCACACCGGCGGATTCGAACTGGTCGATCTCCGTATCGCTGTACCCGATCTCGGTGAGCACCTCCCGATTGTGTTCACCATGCAACGGCGCCGGCCTGCGGACGACCTCGGTTCCGGCCGACACGCCGATCACCGCCGGAGTCACCCGATAGGAGCCGGCATGCGGGTGCTCGGCGATCGGCAGATCAGCGAGCAGGTCATCCATTGTGGCGACCTCGGTGCACGGAATCCCCGCCTCGCTCAGCAGGGCCATCCATTCCGCCGTGGTTCGCGTCGCCAGGACCGCCGCTGCCTCGCGGTACAACGAGTCGCCGTTGAGGATCCGCGACTGCCTCGTTTGCAAGCGATCGTCGTCGATCAGGTCATCGCGTCCGCCCAGCCGGAACAACGTCTGGTAGTCGGACTTGTCGTACGGCAACACGTTGATCAGGCCGTCGAGCGTCGGTTGCGGGCGCCGCTCGGGCGTCAGGATCCGTGAGTATCCGGATGTGCCGGTCGGTGGAACAGGAATCGCATTGGCGCCGTGCTCGACCAGCATGAACGACCGCATCACCTCACTCATCGCGATCTGGATCTCCTGCCCCTCGCCGGTGCGGGCGTGGTGGAACAATGCCGCCGTGATCGCGTTGGCGATTGCTAGCCCGGCAACCTTGTCGGCGATCAGCGTCGGCATCAGCACCGGAGGCAGCCCCACCCGCTGGGCGAGGTCGACGATCCCGCTGGCCGCCTGGATGATGTCGTCGTAGGCCGGGGCGTCGGCGCGATCCGAGTCGGCCGGATAGCCGGCAGCCGCGCAATACACGATGTCCGGACGGAACTGAACGAGGTCTTGATAGGTCAGCCGGGCCCTGGTCCGCGAACCCGGTCGAAGATTGGTCACGAACACGTCGGCGCCGGCCACGAGCCGACCGAGCACCGCGTAACCGGACTCGGCTTTCAGGTCGAGGCCGATGCTGCGCTTGTTGCGCATCAGGTTCATCGAGGGACCCGAGAGCTCGGGATGACGACCGATCCCCATCGCCCGATTGGTGTCGCCGCGTCGATCCTCGATCACGATCACGTCGGCCCCGAGGTCGGCCAGCACCTGTGTGCCCAGTGGCCCCATGATCACCGAGGTTGCGTCGATGATTCGAACCCCGGCCAACGGAAGATGCACGCCGAGACGATATGCGTTCCACCCGGACTCGTACGATGACCCTATGAAGACGGCCATCACCGAGATGTTCGGGATCGACGTGCCGATCCTCGCGTTCACCCACTGTCGCGACGTGGTGGTGGCCGTGTCGAAGGCCGGCGGGATGGGGGTGCTCGGTGCGGTTGCCCACAGCGAGCGAAGCCTCGACATCGATCTCGACTGGATCGAGGCCGAGCTCGGTGACCGTCCGTACGGGATCGACCTGATCGTGCCCGCCAAGTATTCCGGGTCGGATCGGGGAGGCCTGACGGTCGCCGATCTGCAGGCGATGATTCCGGCCGCCAATCGTCAATTCGTCGACGACCTGCTCGACCGCTACGGCGTCCCGCAACTCCAAGACGACGCTCGCCATCGGGGCCTGATGGTCGGCAGCGATACAGCGGCGCCGTTCTCGGCGACACGTGCCGACGCACAGCTCGACATCGCCCTCGCCCACCGCCCTGTCCTGGTCGTCAACGCACTCGGCCCACCACCGGCTCACATGATCGAACGCGTCAAGGCCGAGGGCCGGTCGGTCGGCGCGCTCGCAGGGCTGCCGCAACACGCCGCACGTCACGTCGCCGCCGGTGTCGACGTGATCATCGCCCAGGGCGGTGAGGCAGGAGGCCATACGGGCGAGATCGGCACGATGGTGCTGATCCCCGAGATCGTCGATGCCGTCGGAACGACCCCGGTGTTGGGTGCCGGCGGGATCGGCGGCGGCCGGCAAATGGCGGCGGCGATGGCACTCGGTGCGCAAGGTGTGTGGTGTGGATCCGTGTGGTTGACGACCGATGAAGCGGAAACTCATCCGGTCGTGAAGCAGAAGCTGCTCCGGGCGACATCGTCCGACACGACCCGCTCCACGTCCCGGACCGGTAAGCCGGCTCGCCAGCTCAAGTCGGCGTGGACCGAGGAGTGGTCGCGACCCGATGCGCCGGCATCACTCGGGATGCCGCTGCAACCGATCCTGGTCGACGAGGCGGTTCGGCGAATCGATCGCGCCGCCCACCAAGCCGGATCGGGGGCCGAGCAGTTGGCGAACTACTTCGTCGGTCAGGTCGTCGGTTCGATGAACCAATCGAAGCCGGCCGCCCGTGTCGTCTACGAGATGATCGAGGAGTTCATCGAGGCGATCGAGCGCTTGAACGCACAACTCAACAGCTGACACGACTCGTCATACCGATCGAAGCGCCAACGATGAGACGTTCGTGTCGGCGTTCGATCTCACATAGCGCAAGTCGGTTGCCGAGCGGCCGGCTTCGATGCCCTTGCGCTCGTACCTCGTGATCGGTCGGCTCTCCGGGCGCACGACGACACCTCCGACGAGATCCCCATGCCGTTCGCACACGTCCTGGATCTGCTTCGAGTAACCCTCGATGTCGGTAGCCACATGGATCCAACCGCCGGGCCGGAGTCGTTCCACGAGCTGCTGGACCACATCGTCTCGCACGATCCGGCGATGACGATGCCTGACCTTCGGCCACGGATCGGGGAAGTAGATCCGAACGCCGGCCAGCGCACCAGGGGCGACCCTTGACAGGAACCGCAACGCATCGCCGTGCACCAATCTCAGGTTGGTCAACCCGCTCGACTCGATCCGCGCCAAGGTCGCCACGATTCCAGGTGTGTGTACGTCGACGGCGATCACGTCGGTGTCCGGCTCGGCGATCGCAACGGCGGCGGTCGTGTCGCCGATCCCCATCCCGATCTCGAGCACCAGCTGCGCAACTCGACCGAACACGACTTCGGGGTCGAGTGTCGGCCCCTGATCGTCGATGCACCACACCGATTCGAGCCGTTCGAACAGCGCCGCCCGTGCCGGTGTCAGCTGACGCCGGCGCGGTGCGAACGTACGAACCACATGATCAGACATGTCGATCAGACATGTTGTTCGCCCCGCTCACGCCAGCTCGCCTCGACGGATCTTGCCGGTTTCCGTACGGGGCAACTCGCGCACGAAGTGGACGTCACGCGGGATCTTGTACCTGGCCAACCGATCGCGGACATGAGCCCGAACGTCGTCGTTCGTGAGCCGCGCCTTGGGAGCCTTCACGACGAACGCCACGAGTCGTTGCCCGAAGTCGTCGTCTGGGACACCGACCACGGCGACCTCGGCGACACCAGGGAGCTCGCCGATCACGTCTTCGACCTCGGTCGGGAACACGTTCTCCCCTCCCGACACGATCATGTCGTCGTCGCGCCCTTCGACGAACAGCAACTCGCCGTCGAAGTAACCGACATCGCCGGTCGAGACCATCTCGTCGATCCGTTCCTTGTCGCCACCGCCCGTGTACCCGTCGAAGCCGTCGCCGGACTTGACGAAGATCCTACCGGTGGCCGTTCCGGACACGACGTGGCGCTTGGCATCGATGATCTGCACGGTCACGCCGGGCACCACTCGGCCGGCGGTGGTGGGGTGTGCGGCGAGGTCGTCCGGTCCGGCGATCGTGGCGAGTGCCGCCTCGGTCGACCCGTACGTGTTGTACAACACCGGACCGAACCGCTCGAGCGCTTCGAGCACCACCGGGGCCGGGATCGCCGATCCGCTGGCTGCGATGTATCGCAGCGACGACGTATCGGCCTTCGTCGAACGTTGACGATCGGCGGCGAGGATGCGTTGCAGCATGACCGGCACGACCACCAGCCCGGTGACTCGTTCGCGTTCGATGGTTTCGGAGATCGCGCTCGCATCGAATCGTTCGGCCGTCACGATGGTCGAGGCCAGCGTGAGGGCGATCACCGTATGCGCCAATCCCCACGCATGGAACATCGGTGCGGCGATCATCGTCGTGTCACCCGAACGAATCGGTATGCACTCCAACAGACCGGCAACCGTGCCAGGCCCGGACGACCCGCGACGCGCGCCTTTCGGCTGTCCGGTCGTCCCGGAGGTGAGGATCACGACCCGCCCTTGGCGACGGCTCGGCAGCAGCGGTACCCGTGAGCGTGCGCTGTCGCCCTCAGCGATCGCCACGCTGGGCACCACGATCTGGGCGACGACCTCCCCGAAGCGCTCGCCATGGACGACGTGCGTGACCCCCTCGCGTTCGACGACGTCCGCCAGTTGCGGGCCGGCGAACCCCGGGTTCAACAAGACCACGTCGGCGCCGAGCTTGGCAACTGCCACCACTGCGACGATGAACCCGCGACCGTTGTCGGCGAGTACGCCCACGTTCGATTGCTCAGCAACCCCGCTGGAGCGAAGTGCTCGCGCCAATCCGTCGCTGGCCCGCCACAGCTCCAGATACGACATCGCCCCCAGTTCGTCGACGACCGCGCTGCCGTTCGGGTACCTCGCCGTGGCACCGGCGACTGCTCCGGCCAACGTCGGGCCGGCGGCGATCAACGCCAGCAGGGCTCGCGGCAGTCGATCGGGACGCTCGACCCGCAATCCCGCTCGCGCGATGACGACGGCCCGATGAAGTCGCGCGTCGATGGCCATGCCGGGAATCGTACGGTGCCCGCGCGCCGGAGCGCCCCTGACCTCGCGATCCGCTATTCGGCGTATTCGTGCTCCGGGGCGGGATAGACGCCCGACTCAACGTCGTCGCGATAGTTGATCGCAGCTTCGCGCAGTACCTGGCTGAGGTTGGCGTACTGCTTGACGAACTTCGGGATCCGGCCTTGCGTGAAGCCTGCCCAATCGCTCCACACCATCAACTGGCCATCACACAGGGGGCCGGCGCCGACCGAAATCGTCGGGATCGACAACTCCTTGGTGACCTGGCCGGCAACCCCCGACGGCACCATCTCCAGCACGACCGCAAATGCCCCTGCCTCCTCGACGGCGTGCGCGTCGGCAAGCAGTTGGTTGGCGCCTTCTCCGCGCCCCTGGATGATGTGGCCCCCGAGCCCGTGCTCACTCTGCGGCGTGAAACCGATGTGCGCCATCACCGGGATGCCGGCCCGCACGATCCGCTTGATCTGCTTGGCGCTGCGCTCGCCACCTTCACATTTCACGGCGTGACAGCCTGTTTCCTTCATGAATCGCAACGCCGTCGCAAGCGCCATGTCGGGGCCGTTCTCGTAGGAACCGAACGGCATGTCGGCGATCACCAATGCCCGAGTGGCTCCCCGCACGACCGCCCGAGTCAGTGGAATCAGCTCGTCGACCGTCACGGGGATCGTCGTGTCGTATCCGAACACGGTGTTGCCGGCGGAGTCGCCGACGAGCAGGAAATCGATCCCGGCCTCGTCGAAGATCGACGCCGACAGATAGTCGTAGCTGGTCAGCCCGGTGATCTTGATGCCTTGTTCCTTGGCACGTTGGAAGTGCCGGGTGCGAACCCTCTTCAGGGCAGGATTGCTGTCTCCCCCACCGCCGTACGGCCGTTGCTCGTCAGTCACGCAGCCACCGTAGACCGCGACGTGGCGTTCGAGCCACTGGACTGCCACGATGGGAGCATGTTCGACACGTCGAAGCTCGGTCCGATGTACGAGGACTTCACGGTCGGGGCGGTTCTGCCGAGCCTGCCGTCGGTCACACTCACGGAGGCCGACAACACGATCTACCGGGCGATCACCGGCGATCAGCACCTGCTCGTCTCCGACACCAACCGCTACCGGGCGTCGACGGGACACTCGGGAACGCTCGCCAATCCGGGCCTCGTGATGCAGTACTCGATCGGCCAGACCACGATGGCAACCCGGCAGGCCATCGCCAATCTCTACTACCGCTCGGTCCGTGTACTCCACCCTGTCGAACTCGGCCAGACGCTCAGCACGGTGACGACCGTGCTCGGTCTGAAGGACTCGGCACCGAAGGGCGACCAGTTCCGCGGCAAGGTGTGGCTCGGCATCACGACCAGCGCCGACGATGGCCCGGTGATCGAGTACGAGCGCTGCGCTCTCGTGCGTGGACGCGGCCGGTCGCAACCGGGTCACGACAGCGATATTCCCGGCCCGTCCGACCCGAGTCCGTTGACCGACCTGGCACGACTCGTCCCGCCGTGGAACCTCGAACAGTTACCGGGGACGGCGTGGCCGCTCGACGAAGTCCGTGTCGATCCGCTCCGAGACCACGTCGACCTCGCTGCTCCACTCGCCCGTCTGACCTTCAATCAGGCCGCCGTACACCGTGATCTCACGCTGACGGCGACCGGGCAACGACTGGTCTACGGCGGGCACGTGCAAGGCCTGGCACAGGCATCGCTGACGCGCATGCTTCCCGGACTCGCAACGATCGTGGCCTGGGACGGATGCGACCACATCGGCCCGGCCTACGAGAACGATCTGATCGAGTTCCGCCACCGGCTGGTCGAATCGATCCCGGTGCGGACCGGCAACCTGATGCGCTTCGAGATCGTCGGCGCCAAGCTGACGGGAACCGAGCACGTCGACATCCTGCGCTGGACCCCGATCGTGTGGGGCGTGTGACCGGGCCTGCCCATCGGGACGACTCGATCAGAGCGAGGAGATCGGTGGGCGCTCCGCCAGGTTGAGTCGAACGCGCGACCCGTCGGCGCGCCGCAAACATGGTGGTTCTGCCGGTAACAGGCTTCCCGAGGGAACCCGCTTGAGCATCGTCGCCATCACTTCGGCGGCCTGGACCGAGAGCGACTCGAGCGGGCGATGGCGATGTTCGCGGACGCCGACGTCGATCTGGGCGATCGCATCGGCGCCGCAACGATGGGCGACATCGATCAAGAGACCCATCTCGACGCCCCAACCTTCGACGAACGGCAGTTGTTCGAGCACGCTCCGGCGGCCCGCATATTCGCCGGACAGCGGCTGATCCAAACCCGCCAGCTCGGGGAAGTACAGCGACATCAACGGACGCGCCACCAGTTCCGTGGTGCGGCCCCCACCCCCCATCTTGGTCGGGCGGTGCGCCATCGCCTTGACGAGGGCGACGTGGTCGTCGTCGATCAGCGGAGCGACCAGACGGGCGATCCACTCCGACCGGAAGCTGGTGATGTCACCGTCGATCCACACCACCAGATCGCCCTGGCTGGCGAGCAGGCTGGCCCACAACACGTTGCCCTTGCCGTGGCCTTCACCGTACTGAGCATGGATCTTTTCGATCGGCACCACGGTGGCACCGGCGTTCTCGGCGACCTCGGCGGTGTCGTCGACGCTGCGGTCGTCGAGCACGATCAGTTCGTCGACGAGCGGGATTCGCTGCATCAACTCGGCGCGAATCGTGCTCACCAGCGAGCCGATCGTTCCTGCCTCGTCGCGGCACGGAATGCACACGGAGATCGTCTGACCCTGCTTCGCCTCTGCGACTGCAGCGATCCCGCAGTCCTCGAGTTCGAATCGACGTACACCGGTCACAGATATCCTCCCCGGTTGTGTTCCTCTACGGCGTGATCAACGCAAGCCCCGACTCGCTCAACGAGGATTCGATCGTTCGCTCTGTTGACGAGGCGCTCGCTCGGGCCGATCGGCTGCTGATCGACGGGTGCGACGGATTCGATCTCGGCGGTCAGGGCAGCACCGACAACGCCAGCGTGGTGCCCTGGCAGGCCGAGTGGGAGCGCCTCGAGGACATCGTCCCGGCGTTGGCCGCTTTGGGTGTTCCGCTCAGCATCGACACGTGGCGACCAGAGGTTGCCCGGCTGGCGTTGGAGCGCGGCGTCAATGTGATCAATGCTGCCGACGGGATGCAGACCGACGCAATGTGGCGGGTCGCCGCCGACTTCGATGTTCCGATCGTGGTTCCGTTCCTGTCGGGCCCGAACCCGCGGGAGATGATTCACGTCCGGGCCGACCCGATCGAGGCCCTGCTCGAATTCTTCGAGGCACGTCTCACCGACGCCGACCGGTACGGGCTGCGTCGACGCTGCGTGCTCGACCCGGGCACCGGCTTCGCCCCCTCGAACTGGGAGTGGGAGCAGCGCTACCTCTACCAGAAGCGGGTCTACAGCAATCTCGACGCGTTGCGCGTGTTCGGTCTCCCGTTGTACATCGCCCTGCCGTGGAAAGACACGGTGCAGCACGACGAGCTGCTCGAGATCGTGATCCTCAACCGGCCAGAGTTCGGGAGAGCCCATTACCCCGCCAAGATCCGACGGTTCGAACAGCGCCTCCTGAGCGACTGACACAACCCTCACGTCAACACGCTCACATCAACAGCGGTCCGCGCGGCGTCACCTCGGCTGAGGGGAGCGACTCGCGCCAACCTTGCGGACAGCGCTCGGGTGCGATCTCGCCGAGCGGTGTGAGCACGAAGCGACGCTCATTGATCCGAGGATGGGGGACGACGAGTTCTTCGCTCTGAATCCGGATGTCGTCGAAGAACAGCAGGTCGATGTCGAGCGTCCGTGGTCCCCAGTGGATCATGCGCTGACGCAATGCACTGGCCTCGATCCGCTGACAACGGCGGATGAACGCATACGGATCGAGCGACGTCTCGACCTTGACGACCATGTTGAGGTAGGCACCCTGAGCGTCGGGACCGCCGACGGGTTCGGTTTCGTACACCTGTGACATCTCGACGACATTGCCGAGCTCGCGAACGGCGTGCCGCAGGAAGCTCTCGCGGTCACCGAGGTTCGAACCGAGCGCGACGACCGCCTCGTGGGAACGCAACGGTGGCACGTTGGCCTCGGCGCGAGTGCGCACGATCCGCACGGCCGTGCTGTCGACCGCGGTCGGGATAGGCGGCCGCAACTTGGTGATCGTGAGTTCGACCTCCTCGACCCGATCGAACCCGAGCACGAGATCGGCGACCTCGGCGGCGAGCCGCTCGAGCAGGACGTACTTGCTCATCGCAACCAGATCCGCAACCCGCTCGGACACGAGCCCGTAGTTGACGGTGTCATCGAGTTCATCGGTCAAACCAGCGTCTCGAAGATCGAGGCCGATCGACAAGTCGATCCGGATCGGCTGTGCCGACTCGCGTTCGTGCGGCAGCGCACCGATCACGGTGAGTACTCGCAAGTCGTCGATCAGAATGCGATCCATTGGGGATTCCTTTCGTTCCGACCGCTCCTGGGCACGCCGGACATCTTCCTAACACTCGGAGGCGGGCGGGCATTCCAGCCCGGCGCGGAGAACGCAGTTCAGGACGATCAGGTTACAGACGTCTTGGGAACCGGACGCCAGAAGGCGGCGAGCAACGCAAGCCCGCCACCGATCCCGGCCAGCGCTGCGATCAGGAGCCCGTTCGTGCCGGTCAGGTCGTCTCGAAGGTCGAAGGCATCGTCGAGGGACCACGCACCCGGGCCGATCGTCCCGAGCACGACGCCGCTGACCAACAGGACCATCACGTACTCCCAGCCCTGGCCAGGGTTGAAGATGAAGAACCCGTTGCCGCGATGAGCGATGATCCACGCCACGGTCATGATTCCGATCACCCCGGCGCAAGCCAGCGGCGTCAACAGCCCGAGCAGCAGCAGCAAACCCGAACCGACCTCGGTGACGCTCGCCATCCAGGCCTGGATCAGCGACTGGCGCATCCCCATCGACTTGAACCAACGGGCCGTCCCGGCAATCTTGCCCGTCAGTGACCCGTTCCCTGCAACGTGGTTGACGCCGTGGGCGATCATCACGCCGCCGATCACACAGCGAACGATCAACAGCACGAGATCGATGGAATTCTGGTCGGACACGGAGTACCCCCAAGGCGGCGAACCCGACCAGGATGGCACCCACGGTGCTCCGCAACCAACCTGCATCCGCGAGGTAGCGGCCGATTTCGGCACAACTGGGAACCAATCCGGATCTCGAACCGTCTCAACGCCGTGGGCCAACCGACCAGAACCGTACAGTTGGCGCGAGCAGATCGGGAGCGTGCAGCGAGATGATTCAGAGTGAAACGAGCCGGGACAGCACCAACCTGAGCGGGCGACTGATTGCGCTGAGCGTTGTGCTCAGCCTGGTGATCGCGTCCTGCTCCTCGGGTAGTGACAATGACACGACGCCGAACAGCTCGACGACCCAGTCAGAAAGTGGTGATGATCCGGATGGCAGCGCAGACGACGGAACGATCGTGACCGTTGACGGCGTTCCTGTCGACGATTCGGGCGGAGCGCCCCCGCTGGGACTGCGTCTCAGTGAGGGGTCAGCGGCTGCCGATACGGCCGCCGCACTGGCCGTCGTCGACGGAGTCGGACTGGCCGAAGCGCAGGTCGCAGCCATCCTCGACCGACTCCCCACCTGGGAAGTGCGGTCCGATGATCAGGTCGGGTTCAATCGTCCGGCCGACACGCTCAAGCCCCCGCTCGTCGGCAACACCGTGTCGACACCGTTTCCGCCCACGTCCGATGGGGAGACGACCACGCAACCACCGGCCGTCCCGCTCGAAGTGCTCCGTTTCCAGCCGGAAGGCGCCGTTGACATCGCTCCCTTCCTGAGCGTCACGTTCAACCAGCCGATGGTGCCGCTGGGAACCTTGGACCAACTTGCGCAGCGGGATGTGCCTGCGATCGTTCGACCTGCGATCGACGGGCGCTGGCGCTGGATCGGCACCCGAACGCTGCGGTTCGAGCTGATCCCCGGTGAGATCGATCGCTTGCCGGCGGCCACCGAGTACGTCGTCGAGATCCCCGCCGGGACCACCTCGGCGAACGGGGCAGCGCTCGCCGAGTCCGTGACGTGGACGTTCTCGACCCCGGCACCTCGAGTGACCTCGGTGACGGGGGTCTCGGAGAGCATGTCGCTCACACCGGTCTTCGTGGCGACCTTCGATCAGCGCGTCGACCCGGCCGCCGTGCTTTCAACGGTGACCGTTCGGGCCGGCGGGGACGACGTTGCGCTGCGACTCGCAACAGCGGCCGAAATCGCCGCAGACGACGCGGCACGACAGGCCGTCGAGGCGGCGCTGGCGTCACGTACGGTGGCGTTCGTCTCGACCGAACCGTTGCCGACCGACGCCGCGATCACGATCGCAATCGGGCCCGGCACGCCATCGATCGAAGGGCCGCTGGTCTCGGAGGAGGCGGCGACGTTCAGCGGTCGCACCTACGGGCCGTTGAAGGTCACCCGCACGACCTGCAACTACAACGGCACTTGTGTTCCAGGTGCGCCGTTCACGTTCGAGTTCAGTAACACGATCGACGCCAAGTCGTTCGACGCCTCGATGGTTTCGGTCGAGCCGGCGATTCCCGCGATGCGAGTCAACCTGTTCGGCGCCTCGATCGAAGTGGTCGGGGCGACAAGTGGCCGTACCGACTACACGGCCACCCTTTCGGGTTCGCTCACCGATTCGTTCGGGCAGACGCTCGGTGACGACCAGTCGTTCGATTTCGAGGTCGGGTCGGCCCGGCCCGTCCTGTCCGGCTTCGACCGGCAGTTCATCACCACCGATCCGGCCGCCGAATCACCGTCGGTGAGCATCGTGACGATCAATCACGACACGGTCAAGGTGACCGCCTGGAAGGTGACCGCCGCCGACCTCGACGCGTTCCGCAAGTTCTATGACGCTCAGTGGAGCGATGTCAGGCCGTCGCAACCGCGTTGGGCGAAGGTGCTCGACACCGAGGTCGAGATCTCCGCCAAGCAGGACGCAGCCGTCGAGACCCTGATCGATCTGAGTGATCAATTCGCCGAGTCCGGCGGACAACTGGTCGTCAGGGTGGAACCGACGGAGACGTACGATCCGAACAGCGAAGACTGGTATTCGAACCGCCCGACGGTGGCCTGGGTGCAACAGACCACCTTGGGTGTCGACGTGATCAACGACGCCGACCAGTTGCTGATCTGGACGACGGATCTGCTGACCGGCGATCCGATTCCGAACGTCGGCATCGAGTTGCTCGGGGACGAACGGACCGCAGCGACCGACGCGGATGGACTCGCCCGGATCGATCTCACCGACTCACCGATCGCCGGGCTCGTCGCTCGGTCGGGCGACACCACGACGCTGGTCTCCTCGTGGGGTTGGCAACGCCAATCTCGATCGGACGAAGGACGCTGGTACGTCTTCGACGACCGAGGCACGTACCGTCCGGGCGAGACGGCCCGGATCACCGGATGGGTGCGCCGGTTCTCGTGGTCCGACTCGGCAGGCCTGAGCCTGCTCGAAGCGGGCTCGGACGTCACGTATCGCGTCCTCGATCTGCAGGGCGCGGAGATCGGCTCCGGGACGACGACGCTGAACGCACTCGGCGGATTCACCTTCAGTATCGAGATTCCCGACGCTGCCAATCTCGGGCAAGCGTGGGTCGAGATCGCGCACGGCAGCACGCTGTCGACCGCTCACTACTTCAACATCCAGGACTTCCGCACACCGGAGTTCGAGGTCACCGCACGCACCGAATCGGCCGGGCCGTACTACGCCGCCAACCCGGCCACGGTCGCCGTCGATGCCGAGTACTACGCCGGTGGCCCGCTCCCGGACGCCGAGGTGAACTGGCTGGTCACGACGAGCAAGACGACGTACAGCCCACCCAACTGGGACGAGTTCACGTTCGGGATCTGGACGCCTTGGTGGTCGTACGACCGCGGCCTCGCCGACATCGCCTCGGACTCGGTCGGGTGCTTCGACTGTGGACCGGGGTTCGGCAGCGCCGAGTACGAGGAGTTCACCGGCCGAACCGACGCGGGCGGGACCCACTACCTGCAGGTCGACTTC
The DNA here is from genome assembly GCA_043773365.1 of Ilumatobacteraceae bacterium. Classification (GTDB taxonomy): domain Bacteria; phylum Actinomycetota; class Acidimicrobiia; order Acidimicrobiales; family Ilumatobacteraceae; genus Ilumatobacter. The sequence continues at coordinate 35,489 of JAYVFI010000002.1, read as the reverse complement.
GACGGCCCGGATGTCGATCTTCCGACCTCGATCTCCGCCGAAGCGACCGTGTTCGACGTCAATCGTCAAGCCTGGTCGTCACGCACCAGCCTGCTCGTGCACGCCGCCCGCTACTACGTCGGGTTGCGCAGTGACCGTACGTTCGTCGAGCAGGGCACGCCGATCCGGATCGACGCCGTCGTCACCGACGTCGACGGTGCAACCGTTGCCGGCCGTTCGGTCGAGGTCACCGCCGGGCGACTGGAATGGGTGTCTGCCAACGGCCAATGGACCGAGCAGATCGCCGACTCCGAGACCTGTACGTTCGCGAGCACCGGCGACACCTCGGACGAGTCGATGCGCTGCGAGTTCGCCACCGACAAGGGCGGCACCTACCGCATCACGGCAATCGTGACCGACGCCAGCGGCCACAAGAATCGCACGGAGCTGACGCAGTGGGTGACCGGCGGGGAAGGCCGTCCGACCCGCAACGTGCAGCAGGAGGTCGTCACGATCGTTCCGAATCAGGAGACGTACGCCGCCGGTGACACCGCCGAGTTGCTCGTCCAGGCACCATTCGCGCCCGCCCACGGGCTGGTGACGGTGGTGCATGGCGGGATCGTCTCGACCGAGTCGTTCGACGCTCCCGACGGGAGTGCGGTCGTCAGGATTCCGATCGACGACTCGCTCGTGCCCAACGTGACGGTTCAGGTCGACATGGTCGGCAGCGACGAACGCACGGCCGACGACGGCACGCCCGTTCCAGCTGCACCCGAGCGACCCGCCTATGCAACCGCTCAGATCGATCTGAAGGTGCCTCCCATCACGAGGACGCTGACGGTGACCGCAACACCGGCCTCCGATGCGGTGCTCCCCGGTGACACCACGTCCGTCACGGTCGAAGTGCTCGGGCCGAACGGCCAGCCGGTGTCGGATGCCGACGTCGCACTCGTGGTCGTCGACGAGGCCGTGCTGGCGCTGAGCGGGTACGAGTTGGCGAACCCGATCGACTCGTTCTACACACAGCTCTACGCCAACGTCGCAAGCGCATATCTGCGCTCCACGATCGTGCTCGACCGCAGCGACCTGGTCGGCGGCAACGCGGGCGACAAGGACGAGGCGGCGGCCGCCGATTCGGCGGCACCGACTGCCGAGGTCACTGAAGCCGGCGGCGCGCTCGCTCGCACCCTCGCCTCGCAAGGCGACGGCAACGGCACGCCGATCGACGTGCGGACCAACTTCGATGCGCTCGCCGTTTACGCCCCCGATCAGTCGACCAACGCGGACGGAACGGTGACCGTGGAGGTACCGCTCCCCGACAACCTGACCCGCTACCGCGTGATGGCGGTCGCCGTCGACGGTCCCGAGCATTTCGGCAAGGGCGAGTCGACGATCACCGCCCGGTTGCCACTGATGGTTCGACCGTCGGCGCCTCGATTCCTGAACTTCGGCGACACGTTCGAACTCCCCGTCGTCGTACAGAACCAGAGCGACGAACCGATCGAAGTCGACGTCGTGATCGAAGCAGCCAACCTCACGGTCGATCCGAACGGCGGCGGGGCCGCCGCCGGCAAGCACGTCACGGTTCCGGCCAACGATCGAGTCGAGGTTCGATTCCCGGCTTCGGCGGAGAGCGCCGGGATCGCCCGGTTCAGGGTCGCCGCGGTCAGTGGCGAGATGACCGACGCCGCCGAGATCGAGCTCCCGGTGTACACACCGGCGACGGCCGAAGCGTTTGCGACGTACGGCGTGCTCGACGACGGAGCGATTGCCCAGCCGGTGCTCTCCCCCACCGACGTGTTCCCGCAGTTCGGCGGGCTCGAGATCAACACATCGTCGACAGCGCTGCAGGCGCTGACGGATGCCGTGCTGTACCTGGTCGACTACGAGTACGACTCGGCCGACGGATACGCATCGCGGATCATGGCCATCGCTGCATTGCGTGACGTGTTGGGAGCGTTCGAGGCGGAAGGTCTGCCCGACGCCGCCGGGCTGAATGCTCAGGTCGATCGTGACATCGAACGCCTCATCGCCCTGCAGAACGACGACGGCGGGTGGAACTACTGGCAGCGTGGCCGGGCGTCGATTCCCTGGACCTCGATCCAGGCCACGCACGCACTGGTGCTCGCAGACGCGGCCGGTTACGACGTGCCCGCCACAGCACTCGATCGTGCACTCGCCTTCCTCGCCGATATCGAGCAGTTCATTCCCGCCGAGTACAGCGAGGAGACCCGCAACACGATCAGCGCCTACGCGCTGTACGTCCGCAATCTGGCGGGTGACCGTGATTCCGCCAAAGCCAACGACCTGTACCCGAAGCTCGGTGATTCGCAACTCGACGCACTGGCGTGGGTCTGGCCGGTCGTCAGCGATTCCGTGGCCCGGTCAGAGATCCAGCGCAACTTCGAGAACCGTGCAACCGATACCGCCGGGGCAGCGACGTTCACCGGCGACTACGGCGAGGACGCCTACCTCGTCGCCCGTTCCGACCGGCGCACCGACGGTGTGATCCTCGATGCCTTGATCACCGAGGCTCCCGACAGCGATCTGATCCCGAAAGTCGTCGCCGGACTGCTCGGTGGCCAGACGCGCGGCAGGTGGAACAACGTGCAGGAGAACGCCTTCATCCTGCTGGCGATGAAGCGCTACTTCGACACATTCGAGGCGGTGACACCCGACTTCGTCGCTCGGGCCTGGCTCGGCGATCTGTACGCAGCCGAGCACGAATACCGTGGCCGCACGACCGACCGCGACATCACCGTCGTCCCGATGGCCGACCTGCAAGCGGCAGGCGACACCGACATCGTGCTGGCCAAGCAAGGGGCCGGCAGGCTGTACTACCGCTTGGGCCTGCGGTACGCCCCCGACGACCTCGTGCTGGCGGCGCGCGACGAAGGCTTCGTCGTCGACCGGGTCTACGAAGCGATCGACGACCCGGACGATGTCACTCGCGACCCTGACGGCACCTGGCACATCAACGCCGGGGCCAAGGTTCGGGTGCGACTCACGATGGTCGCCGATGCCGCTCGCACGCACGTCGCGTTGATCGACCCATTGCCTGCCGGACTCGAACCGGTCAACCCGGCACTCGCCGTTTCGCAGACGACGACGCCGGAGCAGGTCGCCGGAGCCGGCGGCCCCGCGATCTTCGCAGGCGACTACTTCTGCTGGTGCTGGAACTGGTTCGAACACCAGAACCTCAAAGACGACCGAGCCGAAGCATTCGCGAGCTACCTCAACGGCGGCACCTACGAGTACACCTACATCGCCCGAGCAACCACGCCCGGCCGGTTCGTGGTGCCACCCGCCCGGGCCGAGGAGATCTACGCCCCGGAGGTGTTCGGCCGATCGTCGTCTGCGGCGGTGGTCGTCGAGTAGCCCGACCCGCCGGAGGCGGCGATCTTCTCGAGCCGATCGTCACGGCCGGTCGCCGCGGAACGCCGCGATCAGCATGGATCGGATGCCGTCGAACTCCGTTTCGCGGACGTTGTGAGCAGCATCGACGACGATCCGCCGGGCTGCCTCGTCGATGCCATCCTCCGGCATCCCGATCGCCTGCAGGCTGGTCGGGGCGCCGATCGACACCGAAAGATCGAACAACGCACCCGGAACGTCGGCGGCACCGACGCCGAGCACCTCACCGATCCGATCGATGACGCCAGGAATCGCCGGGGCGTTGTAGGCAACGGCGTGAGCGAGCACGACCGAGTTCATCTCACCGTGGTTGAGGTTGAACATCCCGCCGAGCACATGGCAGGCACGGTGGTGCAGCGCCGTCCCGCCGGTCGCCAGGGCAACTCCGGCAAGATACGCCCCGTACATCGCTCCGGTACGCGCGTCGAGGTCGGCAGGGTTTGCCGTCACCAGCGGCAAGCTTCGTGTCAGCGCCCTGATTCCTTCGAGGGCGACCAACGACATGACCGGATTCGCCCCAGGTCCGTAGAGCGCCTCGACACAGTGCGCCAGCGCGTTGATGCCCGAGGGGCCGGCGATCGAGGGTGGCAGCGTGAGCGTCAGTTCGGGGTCGTAGATCACCACCTGCGGTTTGACGCGAGGGTCCTTGCCTGTCTGCTTGTGATCCCCGTCGGTCATCCCGTAGATCGTCGTCATCTCCGAACCGGCGTAGGTCGTCGGGACGGCGATCTGCTTGACGTCGAGTTCGAGCGCGATCGCCTTGCCGAATCCGGTCGAGGAACCGCCTCCGATCGTCACGATCGTGTCGGCGTCGAGGGCGCCGGCCATCTCGATCGCGGCACGCGCCTTGGCGACCGGCACATGCTGGACGACATCGGCGAAACGTCCGACCACCAGGTCGCCCAGGAACGACCCGACGTCGTCGGCAAGCGCATCCTCCCACGGACTGGCGACGAGCAGGATCCGTCTTGACCCGAGGGCGCTCGCCTCGTCGCCGATCGTGCGTCGCGAACCGCAGCCGAACACCACCCGGCCGGGGATCGCGTCGTATGCGAACGAGTCGAACCCGAGCGACGACGACATTTCAGGCTGCCTTCAGATCTCGAAGCACTTGCAGTTCTTCGGCGGTCGGGGCGGGCGTCCGGGAAACGACGTCGGCGACTCGCAAGGCCCACCCGGTTGCCGCTCTCACCTGTTCGACGGTCACCCCCGGGTGCACACTCGTCAATGTCAGTTCCTTCGTCTCCGGGTGCGGTTCGAGGATCCCGAGGTCGGTGATCACCGAGATCGGTCCGCGCCCACGCAGGCCGAGGCGTTCACGATCACCGGGGCCGGCGCCATGCCCGAAGGAGGTGACGAAGTCGAGCGTCTCGACGAAGGCACGCGCGCTGTGACGCAGGTTGACGATGATCGCCCCTGCGTTGGCGGCGATCTCCGGCGCCCCACCGGCGCCAGGCAGACGGGTGATCGGGTTGTCGTACGGGCCGATCACGGTGGTGTTGAGGTTCCCGAACCGATCGATCTGGGCAGCCCCGAGGAACCCGAGGTCGACGCGTCCGGCTTGCAGCCAGTAGGAGAAGATCTCCGGCACGCCGATCACCGCATCGGCATGTTCGGAGAGCACCCCGTCGCCGATCGACGCCGGCAGGCGGGTCGGTTTGGCACCGATGCAGCCTGATTCGTAGATCAGGACGGCATTCGGTGCGTGCATCCGCCGCGCCAAGTTGGCGGCAGTACTCGGCAGGCCGATTCCGACGAAGCAGACGACACCGTCGGTGAGCGCCCGCGCCGCCGCAATCGTCATCATCTCGTCGGCGGTGTACGTGTTCTCGACCGCCTCAGTCATGCGCGGGCTCGTTCAGTTCGTGGAGCCACGTCGTGAACGCCTCGCGGTCGCGACCGATCGCATCCCACGCCGCATAAAAGGCGTTGTCGCGTTCGCTGTAGCCCTGGGCGTACGACGGATGGGCGCCGCCCGGGGCGACCACCACGGCGTCGATCACCCACGCCGGAAGGACGACCCCGTTGACCCGCGGCTCGAACCAATCGACGACCTCTTCGACGGTCACGATCGACCGTTTCGATGCGAGCACACATTCCTTCTGGACACCGGAGATGCCCCACAGCATCACGTTGCCCTGCCGGTCGGCCTGCTGGGCGTGGATGATCCCGACATCGGGGTTGTGGGCAGGAACCGCCGTGAGCTGCTCGCCGGTGAACGGGCACGAGATCGTCTGGATCGTCGCCGTGTGCTCGGCCAGTGACGTTCCCGCGTAGCCACGCAGCACCCCGAACGGCAGCCCGGACGCGCCGGCACGCCAGCGTTCGGCCATCCCGGCGTGACTGTGTTCCTCGATCTCCAACGGCTGCGGCCACTGATCTTGGATGGCGTCGCGCATCCGGTGGAGCGACCCGACACCGGGGTTGCCGCCCCACGAGAAGATCAGCTTGCTGGCGCAGCCGGCACCGATCATCTGATCGTAGATGAGATCGGGAGTCATCCGGATCAGCGTCAGGTCCTTGCGACCCTGTCGAATGATTTCGTGTCCGGCGGCAAATGGGATCAGGTGGGTGAAGCCTTCGAGCGCGACAACGTCACCGTCGCTTACGTGCCGGGCGATGGCGTCGGAGAGTTCCAGAAACTCGCTCATTCGGGGCGGGAGCGCCGATTCAGAACTCGACCGGGCGGACGCCGACTTCGCCGCGGGCGATCATCTCAGGAATTCGATTCGACGCGTTTTCCCAGACGAGCAGCATCGAACGCTTCGGTGAGTAACCCTGGTGGCGGATGTCTGCAGGCATCGCCGCCACGTCGCCGGCCTTGGCGATCACTCGCGCCCGCTTGGCACCGGTGTCGCGATCCTCGACGTCCCACTGGATCTCATCGGAGAGTTGCACGAACCACTCCACGCGGTCATTGCCGTGGATCACCGGCAGGATGAACTCCTCCGAGGTCGGGCAGTACAGCGACTCCTTGCACGCCGACACGACCGAGGGGTTCCAGGTGACGTCGGAGCGGGAGATGTAGGAGTACATGTTGTAGGCGCAGACTTGGTCCTCGTACCCCGGCTCTGCCTCGATCACCGGCTCGTTCTGGGGAACATCGGCGAATGCCCGATTGACCGTGAATCCTGACTGGTCGGTACGGATCTGCTCGTCACCGGGCACGCTCACCATTCGTTGCGCCACGACTCGGCGACGGGTCACGGCGTCGTCGTTGTTGCCGTTGCTCGGGCCGAACGCGCTGCCGGTCTCCATCGGCGCCGCAAACGGGTCGTATCCGGCGTTGGTCCAGTCGGACAGGATCGCCTTGAACGCAGCCATCAAGTCGTCGTGGGTGAAGTTCTCGTTGTAGTCGACCTCGGCTTTGCGATAGGCCTCGTTGAACCGCCCGGCGAACATGTCGACGTTGCCATAGTGGTTGACGGTTCCGAACACGGCGTCGAAGTTGACGACGCCATAGAAGAAACCCCATGCGACATCACGTTGGATCGCCCGCAGGAACACATCGATCGCCAACTGATGGGTACCGGTCGGCCAACTGATCGTTGCGAAGTACTCGTCACGGCTGAAGGTGAAGCCGCCAACCGTGAAGTCTTTGTAGCCGGAGGCGTTCGGAGCGGTTTGTGTCATCGTCATGATCGTTCTCCCGAATCGTTTCGTGCGTGTCGTTTCGTGCGTGTCGTTTCGTCGTTCAACCCGGTGTCGCTCAGTCGGTCTGGCAGATGTCTGCCCAGCGATAGATCGTGTCGGGTCCCTCGATCGTTTGCAGCAGGATCACCCCGACCGCGTCGCAATGGAAGCGATAGGCCTTGCCGGCCGGCAAGAGGGTCATGTGACCCTGCGTGGCAGTGACGGCTCCCATCCGCTTACCGGCAGGTTCCCGGTCGAGACCGATCGAGCCCTGCGCTGAAGGGTCGATCAACTGGTCGACAGGATCGAACAACTCGATCCGCACCGTGCCGTCCATCACCAAGGCGAACTCGTCGTGCGGCGTCGCTCGCCATTCGCTCGTGCCTTCGCAGCGAATCGCCTCGAGCACGTATTCGAGGTTCTTGCCGACGGCAACCTTTTCGTAGGGTTTCGACATGTTGGCGACTTCGAAGACGTTCGAGAACACGTAGGCCTTCGGGTCGTCGTTGATCACGACGACCTGGCCCTTCTGGTAGTTGTCCAACGACCCGAACACGGTCGTGTACTGACTCATGGTGCCCCTTCCCGGCTGATCGTTTTCGACGGTGATCGACATTCGCACATGCTGCCACGCGGCCGCAGCGGTGCCCTTGTCGGCCCCCCTCGTTCAGACTAGACATCGAGTCGTGACGGAATCGAACGGCGACACGATTGCCGACCGCACCGTGCGGTTGGGACATTCGCTGCAGGTCGCCGGGGTCGGCGTTTCATTGTCGGAGATCATCGACGCTGCAAGCGCTGCGACCGTTGTCGACCTCGGTTCGCGGGACGAGTTTCGCGAGGCGTTGCGATCGACGATGGTCAAACACCCGCGCCACTACCCGATCTTCGACGCCGCGTTCGATCGTTACTTCCCGGCCCGCCCACTCCGGCAGCGGGCCGATGAGCAGGCACTCGTGTCGCTCGACGATCTGGCCGGAATCATCGCCTCCGGTGGCGATCTGGGTGAGCTCGCCGCCTCGCTCGTCGATCAATTCGGCGGGCTCGACGGTGACGTTCGCAGTGAGCGCCATCACCTCCAGCGGATCTTTCAAGGAGCTGATATCGCCCGGTTGATGAGCAAGGTCAGGATCGCCGATCCGAACATGCCGACGGCCGCGATTCGAGCTCGGATCGACGAGTTGAAGCGGCTGCTTGCGTCGGGGGTGCGGGCCTACCTCGACCCGGCCTCCGACCAACTGATCGATGAGGCGCTCCAGGACATCGACTTCCTGCATGCCTCACGCGGCGAGCTCGATCAGATCCGCGAAGCGATTCGGCCGATCGCCCGCAAGATCGCCGCCAGATTGGCGCGCCGGCGGCAGCATCGAGCCGGACGCACCAACATTCGTCGAACGATCCGGCGATCGCTCGGCACCGGCGGAGTCCCGCTCGACGTGCTCAACGACCGCCCCCGGGCCCACAAACCGGAGTTGTTCGTCTTGTGTGATATCAGCGGCTCCGTTGCCGAGTTCTCCCTGTTCACCTTGACGTTGATGTCGGCGCTGTCCGCCGAGATCGCCCGCACACGCTCGTTCGTGTTCATCGACGCCGTCGATGAGATCACCGATCTGCTCGACACGACGCGGCACGGGATCGAACCGTGGCAGTTGATGCGCAACACGAACGTGATCGGCGCCGACGGCCATTCCGACTACGCCACCGTGCTCGCTCAGTTCTGGAACGAAGTCGGTGATCGTGATCTCGGGCGCAACTCGACCGTGATCATCACCGGCGACGCCCGCACCAACCACCGCGGCACGGGCGACCCGTACCTCGCCCGGATTCGTGAGCGATCCCGGAGGGTGTACTGGCTCAACCCGGAACCGGTCGAGGAATGGAACACGCATGATTCCGAGATGTCGAGCTTTGCGGTTCACTGCCACGAAACGTTCGAGGTCAGGAACCTGCGCCAATTGATCGCATGTGTCGAGCATCTGTTCTGATGGTCGCTTCGGCAAGAATATGGCGATGATGTCTCGGTTCGAGGAGGCTCTCTCGGCGGCGCACGATCGCTATCGCGTGGCGCGACCGCTCTCCGAGGAACTGTTCGAGCGTGCGTCGGCGGTGCTCCCTGGCGGTTCGACCCGCTCGGTACTCGATATGCGGCCGTTCGCATTTCGGATCGCCACCGCCAGCGGATGTCGGGTGATCGATGTCGACGGTCACGAGTACATCGATTTCCTCGGCGACTACTCGGCCGGCTTGCTGGGCCACGATCCGGGCCCCGTTGGCGACGCGATTCGAGCGGCGCTCGACAGAGGTTGGAGTTTCGGCGGTGTCCATGTCGACGAGATCCGGTTGGCGGAGATGGTGTGCGACCGGTTCCCGTCGATCGAGCAGGTCAGGTTCACGAATTCCGGCACCGAGGCCAACTTGATGGCGATCCAACTTGCCCGCCACCACACGGGCCGCGATCGCGTCGTCGTCGCCGAGGGCGGCTATCACGGTGGGCTGCTCTACCTCGGGGCCGGCGGCGAGGCGCTACTTGCGCCGTTCGAGTTCCGACGGATCCGGTACAACCAGCTCGACTCGGCTGAGTCGATGATCGACGACTCGGTGGCGGCGGTCTTGATCGAGCCGATGATGGGCGCTGCCGGCTGCATCCCGGCGACCCGCCAGTTCCTCGCCGGGCTGCGGGCGGCGTGTGATCGAACCGGGGCGTTGTTGATCTTCGACGAGGTGATGACGTCACGGATGAGCTCCGGCGGCGCCCAGCTGCGACATCGCATCACACCCGACCTGACAACACTCGGCAAGTACCTGGCGGGTGGCATGACGTTCGGCGCATTCGGCGGTCGAGCCGACGTCATGGCGGCGTTCGATCCGGCGAGAGGCGGCACGCTGACGCACGGCGGCACGTTCAACAACAACGTCGTCACGATGGCGGGAGGCGTCGCTGCGCTGGGCGAACTCTTGACAGCCGGCACGCTCGACGCGCTGTACGAACGTGGCGAACGTATGCGGCAGCGCGTCGCGGATGTGCTCGTTGCATCTCCACTGCCGCTGTGCGTGGCCGGGATGGGATCGATGTTCACGATCCACACCGTGCCCGGCCCCGTCACCACGCCGGGCGACCTGCTGGCAGCCGACACGGTGCTCAAGGATTTGCTGTTCCACGAGATGCTTGCCCGCGGTATCTACCTGGCCGGCCGCGGTTTCGTCGCCCTGTCACTGGCGATCGGCGACGCCGAGTGCGAGGAGTTCGTGGAATCGCTGACCGAGTCCGTCAGGGCGATCGAGCTGGCTGCGCCTCCAGCCACTGTTGATGGGTCCGACCGGCGCTGAGCCAGAGCGCGTCGCGCCGCCCACTGTCGACATCGAGCACCAACCCGAAGACATCAGCAAGCACGCCGAACCAGTCCGATCGGTCGTCGAGCACCGTCTCCGAGGTGACCATCCATTCCACTCGCCGGAGCACCTTGCCGCGCAGCACGTCGATCCCCAGGGCGTCGCGTCGCTGGGCCGTCAAGGTCGTGACGAATGGCGACGTCGGAGCCGTCGACAGCACCTCATGCCGCGTCGTGAATGCGTCGATCGAGGTGGGTTCGGCCCGAAATCCCATCCCTGGGAACGAGCCGAGATGGTGATGCCTGAACTGCCAATCGACGATCGATCCGTCGCCGGTTGTCAGTTCGAACGTGAACGGCCCCTGAGTGTGCAGACCGGCAACCAACGGCAACGGTTCGTGGAGCGCATCGCCGAGCCCCGTATCGACGTACCAGTCACCGGCCTGGTTGACGTCGGTGGCGAGCCCGCTGACGATCAACACCAGGTGATTCGTCATCGATTCGGGAGCCGGACCCTCCGGTCCGTGGACTCCCCCGACGTGCAGCGTGACGTCGTAGCCCAGCCAATCGAGCAACAGGCTGAATGCGCCGTTGAGGTGGAAGCAGTAGCCGCCACGCCGGTCGTGCGCAATCCGTCGCAACGACGCAAGCCGATCGATTCCCCAGCGCTCCCCCATGTGGATCCATGTCGTCTCGTAGGGAACCTGCTCGACGTGGGCGCGGTGGAGCCCGACCAGGGCGTCGACCCCAGGCGGTTCCGCTTCGAGGCCGAGCCGCCGCAGGTACGCCGCTCCATCAGCATCCGGCAAGGCGGCGGCGCGGGTCACGGCATCACCGGCCATCGTCGACCGATCCGTCGATCGACCCATATCTGACCACATCCGTCATTTCTGACCACTGCCTCAGTCTGACCGGTTCGAGAGACTCGGATTCGGTCGGGCGCTTCGCCGGTCGGACGTCGGCGATCCGTGTTCCTCGGGCTAGCTTCGCCTGGTGCCCGTCGACCTCGATCTCGTCACGGGCACGGCGATCGTTGCCGCCGGGGCGGCGGCAGGATTCGTGAACTCGATCGTCGGCTCCGGGACGTTGATCTCGTTCCCGACGCTGGTGGGAATCGGCTATGCCGACCGGATCGCAAACATCACCAACAACACTGGGCTCGTCCCGGGGTCGTTCAGCGCGGTCGCCGCCCAACGCAGAGAACTCGCCGGTCAACGCCACCGGCTCGTACGACTCCTTCCGGCGTCGGCGATCGGCGGCACGACCGGGGCGTTGCTGCTGTTCCTCCTTCCGAGCCGGTACTTCGCTCGGATCGTCCCGTTCCTCGTGCTCGTCGGGGTCGCACTCGTCCTGCTGGGGCCATTGATCCAGCGTCGGTTGAAGGAGCGCCGCCATCCACACCGTGGCGCCGATCGAATCAGCCCCTGGCTTCAGCTCGGTGTCGCCCTGGCAGGTGTCTATGGCGGCTACTTCGGTGCGGCCCAAGGCGTCATCCTGATGGGCCTGATGGGGGCGTCGATCGACGACTCGTTGCCCCGCATCAACGCCGTCAAGAACGCGCTGGCCGGGACGGTGAACCTGATCGCAGCGACGATCTTCATCATTCATGGCGGCGTGGTGTGGGCAGCGGCTGGGCTGCTGGCGGTCGGGGCGGCCGCCGGTGGCATCGCCGGGTCGCGGGTCGGACGCAAGATCCCGGCGAACATCCTGCGAGGGATCATCGCCACGGTCGGCCTGATCGCCGCCGCCCGGCTGTTCGCCAACTGGTAGCAGCCAACCGGTAGCGAGACCTGGTGGCGATCCGTGCTCGACCGGTTGACGGTGATCAACCAGAATCGCTCGATCGTTCAGAGCCGTTCGATGATCGTGCCGGTACCGAGCCCGCCGCCGCAGCACATCGCAATCAACGCGTACTTCCCGCCGGTGCGTTCCAGTTCGTACAGCGCTCTCGTGAGCAGGATCACACCCGAGCCGCCGAGCGGGTGACCGACTGCGATCGCCCCACCGTTCGGGTTGACCTTCGCCATGTCCGCGCCGATCTCCTGCTGCCAGGCGAGCACGACTGAGGCGAAGGCTTCGTTGATCTCGAACACGTCGATGTCGTCGACCGACAGTCCGGTCCGCTCGAACAGCTTTCGGGTGACAGGGATCGGGCCCTCCAGCATCAACTCCGGATCGCAGCCGACCAACGCAGAATCGACGATCCGTCCGCGCGGCTCGAGACCCAACGCGGCTGCACGCTCCGGTGAGGCGAGCAACAACGCGCCGGCACCATCACTGATCTGCGATGACGTTCCTGCGGTGTGGATGCCGCCGGGCGCGTTCGTACGGAGACCGGCGAGCCCCTCCAACGTCGTCTCACGCAGGGCTTCGTCCCGCTCGAAGATCCGCGTCTCCCCCGGTCCGGCGTCCTCGTCGAGCGATCGGACGTGGACCGGAGCGATCTGGCCCGCAAATCGATCTTGCGCCCACGCCACGGCGACACGCCCCTGCGATTCGTATCCCAGTTGGTCGGCTGCCTGCCGCGTGATCCCGTACTTCGTGGCAATTCGCTCAGCCCCGTCGAACTGGGTCGTCGGCTCATAGACATCGGCATACGTGCCGGCGCGGGCCATGCCGTAGAGGCCGTTGGCGGCCATCGCTCCGAACGGAACCGACGACATCGTTTCGACGCCGCACGAGATCGCCAACCCGGCCAGGCCGCTGCCGACGAGCCCGTGGGCGACCATGTTGGCCTCCTGAGAAGAACCGCACTGCGAGTTGACGGTCGCAGCGGGAACTTCTTGAGGCAGGCACGCCGCCAGCCATGCATTGCGGGTGACGTTGGCGCTTTGCGCCCCAACCTGTTGCACACACCCCCCGATCACCTGATCGACACTGAGCGGATCGATCCCCGAGCGCTCGACGATCGCCTTCTGAACCGTTCCCAACAAGTCGTTGGCGTGAACATGCGCAAGGGACCCGTTTCGCCGACCGATCGCCGTGCGCACGGCATCGAGAATCAGAACCTCAGCCATCGTGTTCCTCCAGGTAGTGATCGCCACGTCGTCATCACGCAGCGTGCCGACATCGACAAGAACGGCAGACCACAGTATTGATCAGGGCCTTCCTGTCTGACGATTCGCCGTGCCGAGTGTGCGGGCATCGTTCGGGGAGCCGCCGAACCGGATCGGTCGACGTCGCACAGTGGCGTACGGTGTCATGAACACTCGATTGCCAATGAAATGACGGAATGACGACATGAAACGAGCCTCCCAACGGGTGACCTTCACCGGCAGCCTCGGCACGTCACTGGCCGGCCGGCTCGATCTGCCGGCTGGTCCACCGCGCGCCTTCGCCCTGTTCGCCCACTGCTTCACCTGTTCCAAAGACGTCGTCGCTGCGGGACGGATCGCGGCAGAACTCAACATGCACGGCATCGCCGTGCTGCGGTTCGACTTCACCGGGCTCGGCTCGAGCGAGGGCGACTTCGCCAACACCGACTTCTCCTCGAACCTCGCGGATCTTCGCCTCGCGTCAGCATGGCTTCGCCAGCATCACGGTGCACCGCAATTGCTGATCGGCCACAGCCTTGGGGGTGCAGCCGTGATCGCCGTGGCGGCCGATCTGCCGGAGGTGCGGGCGGTCGCGACGATCGGAGCTCCGGCCGACGTTGCCCACATCACCCGACTGTTCAGCTCGCAGCTGCCGGAACTCGACCAGCACGGTCGAGCGATGGTCGACATCGCCGGGCGTTGTTTCACGATTCGCGCCGAACTGCTCGACGATCTGTCGGCCCACTCGATCACCGAACGCGCCGGCCGACTGAACGCTGCTCTGCTCGTCCTGCACTCACCGACCGACAACATCGTCGACATCGACAACGCCGCACGGATCTACACATCGGCGAAACACCCGAAGAGCTTCGTCACCCTCGACGACGCCGACCATCTCCTGACCCGATCGGCCGACGCCGTGTACGCAGCACGGATGATCGCCAACTGGTCCGATCGCTACCTTCGCGACGAGCACCCGGCGGCGCCGTTGCCGAGCGCGAATGCGCAGGTCGTGGTGGCGGAAACGGGGCAGGGAACGTTCCTGAATCACGTGGTGGTCGGCGATCACCGTTTCCTCGCAGACGAACCGATCGATGTCGGGGGCTTCGACGCGGGACCATCGCCGTACGATCTTCTCGGGGCGGCGCTCGGAACGTGCACATCGATGACGCTGCGGCTGTATGCCGATCGAAAGCAACTGGCGCTCGATCGCATCATGGTCGAGGTCGATCACGCCAAGTCGCACGCCGCCGATTGCGACGCATGCGTCGAGGGGAAGGGGCCGTTGATCGATCACTTCGAACGGCGGATCACGGTGGAGGGCGATCTCAACGACGATCAGCGGGCGGCGCTCCTCCGAATCGCCGACAAATGCCCCGTCCACCGCACGCTCGAAGCGAGTGCTCGGATCTCGACGATCCTCGTCGAGCAGCCCTAGGTTTCGATTCCAGAGGTTTCGATTCCAGAGATATCGATTCCAGCCCGGGGCGTCACCTCGAACCGGTCACTCGCTGGCAACGGGTCGAGCAACCAGAACCGGGATCTCCGACTCACGCAGGACACCACCCGATACCGATGGCGACACGAGTCGCTTGAACCAACTTCGATCGTGAGAGCCGATCACGATCACATCAGCACCCTGTTCGATCGCAGCCACGACGATCGAATGGGCCGGGTCGCCCGATGCACCCACCGGAGTCGCCGACGACAGCCCTGCGTCGGTAGCAACATGCTCGGCGGTTTGTTCTGCCGTCTGTTCGGCGGTGTCGATCGGTTGCTCCGAACTGGCGATCCGCCCGCCGGCTGGTGTCTTGACGGCAAACGGAAGGCCGCCGATCACTCCGACCCCCGGCATCGCGATCGGGTATACCATCCCGTACTGCAATGCATCGTCGCCCCAGATCATCACCCCGGAGTCGGCCACATTGAGCACGACGTATTCGGCACTGTCGCCGAAGAGCCGGTGCGCTGTCTTGGCGGCGTCGACGGATGTTTCCGAGTCGTCAACGGCAATCAGAACTTTGGTCATGGCGGAACGATTCCCGAATCAGAACGCGTTCAAACGTCGCCGCACGAACGCACAACCGACGGAAAACGCACAAGAGGGTGGGCCGCACCTGGTTTCCCAGGTCAACCCACCCTCTGGCTGGGGGCACTGTGGGGGACAGTGTGTGTGATCCGTACCCGGATTCACTGACGGCCAAACATTGCCCGTTTGCTCACGTCCTCGATCGGAACACGCTGTATCCGCCAGGTCCAACGAGCGCCGCACCGATCAGCAGCACGATGCCGAGCAGGATCTGGCCCTGCAGGAGTTGGACGATTCCGACGATGGCCAAGATCACTGCAATGACCCACAAAACAGTTGCGTTCATGATGGCTCCTTGTTCTGAATACTTCGATTGAAACTTCGGTTGCTTGAAACTCTTGCGCAGTTGCTGGTGTTCGTGACCAGCAGTACCCGCGCCTCGTGAGCTTCAAACGGAGCGCTCCGACTCGACCTCATCGGCTGACCGTCGCCCTCGGTCACTCGTCGGATCGGAGTGATCCCCGGGAAGATTCTCCGGTGTGTCGATGAACTCCGGCGTGACAAGATCCTGTGTCACGTCTTCCTGTGTCACGTCGGGGTCAACGGCGGCGTCGGGCCGACGGTTGGCGGCATCGTTCTTGGTTTCATCGTTCATGGCCGTCGCGTCCCCCGAACCCCCGATTTCCAAACGCATCGAGGCGGCGAGCCGGTTTGCAAACACAGCGACACGGGTACCTCCGTGGCGAGAAACGAGAGGAAACTCCATGACATCGCCCCTGCTCCAACCGGACTCATCTCCGACCGCGACGCTCCCCGATCCGGCAGCGGAGTCGACCACAACCTCCGAGCACTCACTCGAGACGCTCGTTCACGAGGGAAACATCGCGATGCTGACGACGCAATCCGGTGACGGTCGCCTGACCAGTCGACCGCTGGCGGTCGCGGAGGTCGGGGCGGGCACGCTGCTGTTCCTCGTCGACGCCGGCTCCTCTTGGGTGATCGACCTCGATCCAGTGCTGGAAGTCAACGTTTCGATCTGCACCGGCGGGCACAACGACTGGATTTCGATCTGCGGAACACCGAACATCTCCGCCGATCCCGAGTCGGTGGCAAAGCTTTGGAGCCCTGCCGCGGGGACGTACTTCGACGGGCCGGATGACCCTCGGATCCGCGTCTTGCAGGTCAAGATGGACGACGGAGAATTCTGGAGCGCACCGGGCGCCGGGCCGGTCGGTCGCCTGATCGCTGTGGTCAGCGCGGTGGTCAGCGCGGCGCTCGGCGTCGAGGCCAGTTCGGGAAATCACGGTTCACTGACCTGAAGCGCCTATCCGACATGTTCACGGTCGGACAGGATTGATCGAAGCCCGCTCCGGGTACACCGCAGCTATGCATGTGGCGATCATCGGTACCTATCCCCCAACGCGATGCGGCATCGCAACCTTCACGGCCGACGTCGAATCGGCGCTCACGACCCACCACACTGACGTCACGATCGTGCCGATCCAAACATCGAGCGAATCCGACCACCCGCTGGCAATCGGCCGCGATGATCGGTCGTCGTACGAGAGTGCCGCTCATCAGCTCAATCAACTCCAGTGCGACGTCGTGCTGATCGAGCACGAGTTCGGCATATTCGGCGGTCAGGCCGGTTCCTACGTTCTCGATCTGACCGAAGCCCTGACCGTTCCGTACGTCGTGACGATGCACACTGTCCTGCCGCGTTTCTCCGACGCCGAGGCGAAGGTGGTGCAAGCCCTCTGCGAACGCGCGGCAGCCGTCACAGTGTTCACCAACACCGCTCGGCGGCTCATTCTCGAACAGGAGCTCGTCGCTGCCAAGCTCCTTCATGTCGTCCCACATGGCGCACCGGCGGAGCTGTATGCCGACGTCGACAACGAATCTGCGAGGCTGCGCTTGAACATCCCGGCAGGGATTCCGATCATGTCCACATTCGGATTGCTCTCGGAGGGCAAGGGCATCGAACTGGCGATTCGAGCGATGCAACTCCTTGCGAACGACCACCCAGACCTCCGCTATGTCGTGGCCGGCCGAACACATCCGGAAGTCGTCAAGCGAGAAGGTGAGCGATACCGGCAGAGCCTCAGCACCCTGGCGGAACAGCTCGGGGTCGGCGACCGCGTGGTCTTCCTCGACCGGTTCCTCGACCTTGCCGATCTCGCCGACCTGCTCGGGATCTCCGATGTGGTCTGCACCCCGTACCGAGGCGAGGATCAGAGCGTTTCCGGTGTGTTGACCTTTGCATTGGCGGCGGGTTGCCCGATTGCATCGACACCTTTCCGATACGCACGCGACGTGCTCGCCGATGGTGCCGGGGTGATCGCCGAGTTCAACGACGCGGAGGGATTTGCCGGTGCGATCCATCAGCTCCTCGACGCCGGCAGCGGCGCTCACGCCAGATCAGCGGCACGACGAGCATCCTCCCAGATGGCGTGGCCAACGGTCGGCGCGGCGCTGCTCTCGGTTCTGGCGGATTCGATCACCCGAGCGCCGGAGCCAGTCCTGCGGCCGACGCCGACGATCCGTCACCGCCGCAGCATCGAGCCGGCCCTCGCTCATCTCGCCATGCTGTGTGACGACACGGCGATGTTGCAGCACGCGTGCTTCAACGTGCCTCGCCTCGAGGACGGTTACTGCGTCGATGACGTCGGCCGCATGCTGCCGATCGCCGCCGCATGCGCAGCCTCGACCGGAGACGACCGCTGGCACACGACGACCGGCAGACTGCTCGCGTTTCTTCGCGCATCGGCGCTCGGCGGCGACGGAATGCTCCGAAATTTCATGTCGTGGGATCGTCGATGGCTCGATCAACCACATCTCGGTGATCATGTTGGTCGCGCCATCTGGGGTCTCGGCGAGTTGGTCGCAACGCAGGGCCGGTTCACCGAGCTGGCCCAACACCTGCTGGATCAACTGGCACCCGCCGTCATGCCGACATGGCCCACCAAATCACTCGCGTATGCGGCGCTGGGGTTGGTCGCCGCGTCACCGGTCGATCCCACCCGCGACAACGACCTCGATCGAATCCTCGACCAATTGCGAACGTGGGCGCCTTCCGCTGATGCCACCTGGCCCTGGTTCGAGACACGGTTGACCTACGACAACGCTCGCGTTCCCGAAGTCCTGTTGCGGGTCGGTCATCACACCGCCGACCCGCAGCTCGTGGACCACGGGTCGGCGATGCTCGAATGGCTCGACCGGGTTTGCAGGCAGGGCGAGCACTACCGGTTCCCCGGCCATCGCGGACTGAGCCGGACGACAGAGTTGAACTGGTCCGGAGACGAGCAGCCGCTCGAAGCAAGTGCGATCGCCGATGCCCACCTCGCCTGGTTCAGGTTGAGCGGCGAGCAGGCGTCGATCGCCGCAATCAATCGGGCCTGGACTTGGTTCCTCGGCAACAACCGCCTCGGCGAATCGATGGTCGACGAGATCACTGGCGCCGGATACGACGGCCTGGGGGCCAGCGGATCGAACAAGAACGGCGGCGCTGAATCGACGATCGCGTTTCACCGATGTCGATTCACCAGGGACCTGGCCCAACAGCTCGACACCGCACCCGGGTTCGAGGCTGCGACGTCGTCGCTCGGCGACATCCTCGGTCGGTGATCGTCCTTGAGTGGCTTTGCGGCGCCCGGTCTCACCGGGCGCCGCATGCAGTGCACAACCTGAACGAGGGAACGTGACAACAGGACGATTCGGTCAATCCGCGTTGATGCCCAACGGCTCCGACGCAGACGCGACGATCACACCAGACGATCACACAGCGTGCGCAGGCTCGTTCCCCAACGAGGAAAACGGGTCCCTCGATGCGGCGTCGTTCGGTGCTGCGTCGCTCTGTTCCAGTGAGGAATCGACACCGCCGCACGACTGATCGATCGAGGAGCCCCAACGCCGCTTCGCCAAGATCGCCAACGCGACCCCTAGCAAGACGATCGCAACGGCACCGAGGCGCCGACCAGTTCGAGGTGGCTGCCGGCGGTGCAAATGCAGATCGTCCAGGTTCGGCAGCGCACGCTGGGCAGCCTGGAGCACAGTGTGCGCGTGTTCCGAGAGGGCGTGTGCGTGTTCCGTCAGTTCGCGATGGTCAGTCATGCCATTCGGTTACCCAAAGGCAGGTGATCCGAAACAATCCGAGTGACGTACGATCAGTCGGTGCAGTTGCCGCCGGAGCTCCCCGAACCCGAGGCGTTCGCACCCGTCGGACGGCTGGCACGCCATCTGCTCCACGTGTCGACCTGTTTCGTGACGATGCTCGATCTCGTGGGCGCGCCGGTGACGTTCCTGCTCGACACCCAGGACCGCGTCGGAGAACCGAACACGCTCAGTCGGGCGATCGCCGATCTCGCCATGACGATCAAGACCACGGTCGTGATCTCCGACACGCACACAGATCCCCGCCTGCTGCACCTGGCCGAGGCAAACGAGGGTTGCGCCTGCCTGGCACAACCCCTCTTCGATTTCCATGGCCATATTGCCGGAGCCTTCGGCGTCCTCGACCCGGGAACGCGACTTTGGACCGATCAAGATCGCACGAACCTGTCCGATCTGGCGACCTTCGCAATCGCGGAGATCGAGCGAAGAGAGGCCGTCCGAACACGCGCCACCACGGATCATTCCACGGAACGGCTGTACCAGCTCGCCAAGGCACTGACCGCAGCGTCGGGGATCGATGAGATCCTCCAGCGAACGAGCGTGATCGCCGGCGAGATCGTTGGCGCCTCGTTCGCAAACCTGGCAATCGTCGACGCCGAGCAGGGCGAACTCCAGCTGTACCACGCCATGTCGATCGGTCACGATCTGCGCGACCGGTGGTCGCGCATACGGCTCGACGCCTCGACGCCCCTCGGACGATCGGTCATGACGGGCATGCCCGTCCACATCGGGTCACCCGATGACATCGCGATCGCCTTTCCGCTCGGCGCTGACGACGCTGCCAGAGCGGGCCTGCAAGCCCTGGCCGCTTATCCGACGCGGCGAGGGCGCGGCGCGATCGGGTTCGCATGGTCGCACCCGGTTGACTTCTCGGGCGCGTTGCTGACCAAGCTGGCGACGGTTACGGAACTCGTCGGCCTGGGGCTCGAGCGAGCCGCCACAGGCGACCGCGATCGTGATGTCGCCGACCGCCTGCAACGAAGCCTGCTGCCGCGCGAACTCGTGTCGATTCCTGGCGTCCGGACGGAAACGCTGTACGAGGCCGGCGCTGCTGATCTTCAAGTCGGGGGCGATTGGTACGACATCGTGGCGGCCGGCCCCGATCGGTACGTGATCGGAATCGGCGATGTCGTCGGGCGCGGCTTGCGGGCGGCTGTGACGATGGGTGAGCTGCGGCACGCTTTCACGGCGTTCGTCTCCCAGAACGATTCGCTCGACGTGATCGTTCAGGAACTCGATCAGTTCTCCCGCAACATCGATGGGGCATGGCTCAGCACGATGATCGTCGCCTCGTACGAACCATCCACCAGCCGGCTCGAATTGATCTCGGCCGGACACATGCCGCCGATGATCCACCGGCGCGGAGGATCCGTCGTGCAGCTTCCGGACGGCGGTCCGCCGCTCGGGCTCGACGACCATCTCGAACGGTCGACGATGCAGACGTCATTAGCGATCGGCGACTCGTTGTGGCTGTACACGGACGGCCTGATCGAGCGCCGCGGCGAGTCGATCGATGTCGGGCTGGCCCGATTGCAGGAGGCGATCCATCTGAACTCGTGCCCGGAGGATGGTTCGGCATTGCAGCAGGTCTATGACGCCCTCGGTCGCCCGACGTTCGACGATGTGGCGATTGTCGTGCTGAGCCGATGATCCGAGCGCTGAACCCACCCGCGCGGTGCGCTGCGCTGATGGTGGCGGACAACCCGCGGTAACGTGGCGGGGTGACCGAGCACGATGTCCCATCGCTTCGAATCGAACCGATCGAGAACGGGTTGCGTCTGATCGGTGAGATCGACGCATCGTGCATCGATGCGCTTGCACGTCATCTCAACCCCCTGCCCGGTCAGAGCGGAGACGTAACGATTCAACTCGACGACGTCCACTTCATCGATTCGAGCGGGCTACGTCTGTTGATCGACGCACATCAAAGAGCCGAAGGGCTCGGTCGACGCGTGGTGATGAAGCAGCCTTCGCCAGTTGTCAGCAGACTGTTCGAAGTCTCGGGATTGGTCGGCTACTTGCACGTCGCCTGAGAGCCGTCTTGGAACCCGACGCAACCGCTACGTCACCAACGCGACGTCGTCAACGGAACGACGCTTGCAATTCGAGGGCACCTTTCCAGAGTGTGATCGACGACTTGGAGATGGCATGGGCGTCGACGACAGCCGTCATGATCTTGAGGCCCAAGTCATCGATCGCAAGGTCATCTCCGGATTCGCGCCCGATCACAACCTTCAACGCTCCTGCCCGAGTGGTGAAGGTTGCCCTGACCCGATCCGTTCGAGCGCCGATCAGAAGCATCGAGAAGGCCTCCGACAGGGCCAGCTTGAGATCATCGATCTCGTCGAGCGAGAACCCGGCGTCTGTTCCCAGCGACGCAGTCATGAGGCGCAACGTCGAGGCATGCCGAGAACTCAGGGGAACGACGACGTCGACGCAGCTATCGAGCTGATCATTGCCCATCGACATCAGAGCGTCGCGATCGTGGCCAGCGGTGAACCTCATACCCTCGACTCCCCGTTCCTTGGGAGATTCAAACCTCTGCGGCT
Organism: Ilumatobacteraceae bacterium; assembly: GCA_043773365.1. Classification (GTDB taxonomy): domain Bacteria; phylum Actinomycetota; class Acidimicrobiia; order Acidimicrobiales; family Ilumatobacteraceae; genus Ilumatobacter. Next base: position 13,351 of record JAYVFI010000002.1, on the reverse strand, counting down.
TGTTGACCGAGCGATGCCCGGACTATTCGACGAGCAGCAAGTGTTCGCTCAACCCGCTGATTTCCACAACCCGCCGAATCGGCGGCTGGGGGTGAGCGAGCACGAACGATCTGACCGAATCGGAAACCCGCATCGCCACATCCATGAAAACACGCAAACCGCTCGAATCCATGAACGTGACTCCCGATACGTCAGCGATCACTTCCGGGACATCGGGCAGCTCAGCCATCGCCGCTGCGAGCAGCGGAGCGGAGTGGGCGTCGATCTCGCCCTGGATCGTCCAGCCGTCGACGTTGGCGACAATCGACAAACCCGGCACCTGATGAGACATATCTGGCAGCCTAGCGTACGAGGTTCGCACTAACGGATGGGTCGGGTAGCTCAGAATCCGTCGGGGCGTCGGGCAGGACGCCAACCCTCATCAGTTCCAGCGACCGGCGCAGCAGCCGCGAGACATGCATCTGAGAGATACCGACTGCTTCGGCGATCTCGGCTTGAGAACGATCGTCGTAGAACCGCAGCTTGACGATTTCGCGTTCTCGCTCCGGCAACCGATCAAGCAACCGCTCGACGATCGTGTGATCGAGCACTTCGTCAAAGCCGGGCTCCTCGGACGTCAACGCACCCCATCGATCTCCCGGCTGAGAGCCGTCGTCCGCGGTGTGATGAAGTGAGCCCACGTCGTAGGCGGCGCTCGCTGCGAGACCGCGGAGGACATCGTCGCGGTCGATCTCGAGGTGGTCGCTGATCTCCTCGACAGTTGGCGACCGACCATTGGCCTGTGTGAGATCGTCGATCGAACGCCGAACCAGGACGTGCAGATCCTTACCCGACCGGGGAACTCGCACCACCCACGTGTGGTCACGGAGATACCGCTTCAACTCACCCTCGATGGCGTTACCGGCGAACGATGTGAACGCCACGCCGCGGCAAGGATCGAATCGCTCGACCGCTTTCACCAATCCCACCATCGCTGCCTGGCGGATGTCGTCATCGCTTCCCGATCGTCGGTACCGCCTCGCAATGTGCGCAGCGAGTCCCATGTAACGCTCGACCAGCAAATTGCGATCTGCCCGGTCGCGCGACGCGGCGTACCGAAGAAACAGTTCGTGTTCGGCTTCGGATCGGCTCGCGGCAGTCACGTTTCCACCCCGAACCGCATACTCGTCATGACGATCACGATGCCCGAGTCCCGTCGATGACAAACACCGACACGAGAACACCGACACAGACGGGTTTGGGACCACGTGATAAAGGGGAAGCAACAGGCATGTCCGAAACCGAAATTCACACGCAGCAGGCGACTCACACGCAGCAAGCGACCGAGGAACCTTCCGACTACACCACCCTCGTCGAGGTGATCGACGGGTATCGGCAAGGCGGCTTCGACTCGGATTTCTCAGCCCTCGATGGAGCCGAGATCCGCTGTGAGTCCTGCGGTTCGCAAACGGCCGCAAGCGAGTTCGTGATTCAGAGCCTGCGACGTATGGAGGGAGCCTCGGATCCGGACGACATGTTGGCAATCATCGCCACGACCTGTCCCGCCTGCGGTTCGGACGGAACACTGGTGCTCGGGTATGGACCGATGGCTTCCGGCGAGGACGCCGACGTCGTCACTGCGATGGCCGACGGTCGCGAAGCCGGGACATTGCAACCTCATTCCAGCCCGGCAGACGACCAGCCGAGCGCTGATTCATATGAATCAGCTCCGGCTGAATCAGCTCCGGCCAGCGACAATCCGGTGAATCCTTGATGTTTGCCGACCCACGCGGCTGGGTACATCAGCATCAGGACAACACGTCCTCCACGCTTCCGAATCGAAAGGAATCAGCATCATGAAGATCGTCACCAACGAATCCGACGGAGTCTTTGTCCAACCAGGCGAAGTTGTCCCACAGCAAGTGGTTCAGCCGACGGCAGAAGTCGTCCGCCCCGTGGTCCAGCCGGCCCAGTACGTGCAAACCGCAGCTGTCGCCGACACTGTCCACGTCGGGTCGGACGCCGCCGATCAGGTGTTGATCTCGAGCCAGCACCAGCGGTTCAGCATCGCCGGCATCGTGAGCTCGATCGCTGGCGCGGCAATCCTCATCCTCGGCCTCGTGGCCCTGGCCCGAGGAGGGTTCGACAGCACGGTCAACGAGCCGGTGTTCCAAGTCGCCGGGTTCGATCACACCCAACTGCTGGCCATGATCGAGGTCGCCCTGGGAGCCCTGCTGCTGATCGCCGGCATGGCGAACTCGATGTCGGGAATGCGAGTGCTCGCTGGGATTGCGATCATCGGTTCGATCGTCGCCCTGATCGAGCCGAACGCGCTCGGCGGACCGCTCGAGGTAGAAAATGAGCACGCACTGCTGATCTTGTTGCTGGGTGCCGCAACCTTGATCGCCGCCGCAGCCTTGCCGACCATCGAACGCCAGAGCCGACGTGTCTCGACCCATCACGAGGCAGACCGCAACAACATCGTCGTCTAAGCCCGAAGACCGGAAGCGATTCCGACTGGAACGAAGCAAACGTTGTAACAAACCCGCTGACAGAGTGGCCCCGCCGGTACGCCGGCGGGGCCACTGTGCACATGCCGTCCGACACGAACATCGAGCTGGATCGGCGAAATCATTCGACGGCACAACATTCCGACCGGGGTTCCGGGGTTTCCACCCGGCAACAAGCGCAGGCGAGGGGGTCGTTGCCGGCTGGTGTCGGAATCGACGGGTGAGGGGCGATACTTGCGGGAAACACCCGAAGTGAGGAAGCGATGAACTTCGCCGTCTGGGCGCCGAATGCGAGTCGCGTCGAACTGCTGACGTGGTCGCCAGATCCCCTACAACCAATCGAGATGACACGCACGGATGACGATTGGTGGTTCGTCGACTGCGAGGCCGCCGACGGCTGGGAGTACCTGTTCCGGTTGTGGAACGGATCGAACAGCGTTGATCGACTCGATCCGCGAGCACGAGCAGTCACCAACTCCGTCGGCAGGGGAATCGTCCAGTCGATCGAGACCCACGACCGCAGGGGGTACGTGCCCCCACAACTGAACGAGATGGTGATCTACGAACTCCACCCAGGGACCTTCGGTGGCGACCTCGACGGCGTGTCGAAGCGACTCGACCATCTCCACGAACTCGGCGTCAACGCCATCGAGTTGATGCCGCTCGGCGAATTCGCCGGCGATGTCTCGTGGGGATACAACCCCGCGATGCCTTTCGCCGTGGAGTCGACCTACGGGGGCCCCGCGGCCCTTCGCCGACTTGTCGACGCAGCTCACGAGTGCGGGCTCGCCGTGATCGTCGATGTCGTCTACAACCACCTCGGCCCCAGCGATCTCGACCTGTGGCGCTTCGACGGCTGGTTCGAGAACGAGGGCGGCGGGATCTACTTCTACAACGACGAACGCGCCCACACACCCTGGGGGGCGACCAGGCCCGACTACGGCAGAGAAGAGGTCCGGCACTATCTGATCGACAATGCGCGTATGTGGTTCGCGGAGTACGGCGTCGATGGGCTTCGTTTGGATTCGACCGTCAACATCCGCAACATCTACGGGGAAGGTGGCGACGCCGGTCGCCTCGATGCGGGAGCCGACTTCCTGCGTGAGCTCAACGACGTGATCCATCAGGAGTTTCCCTACGCGATCATGATCGCCGAGGATCTCCAAGACGATCCCACGATCACCATCGCAACGAGCGAGGGTGGGCTCGGATTCGACCTGCAGTGGTCGGCGCGGTTCGTCCACACCGTTCGCGCTTCGTTGATCTCGCCGAACGACGACGATCGTCACGTCGACGAACTCGCACATGTGATTCGAGCTGGCGACGACGCGACCCGAATCGTCTACACGGAGAGCCACGACGAGGTCGCCAACGGGAGCACTCGCGTCCCGGCCGAGATCGACGCATCCGATCCGCACTCGGTGCACGCTTTTCGCCGCACGGCAATCGGTGCGGTACTGATGATGGCGTGCCCCGGGGTGCCGATGATTTTTCAGGGCCAGGAATGGACCGATACGGACTGGTTCGACGACGGACGAGACCTTGATTGGACACGGGTCGACGAACATGCCGGCAGTGTCACGATGTGGCGCGATCTGATCCGCCTGCGTCGATTCGACGAACGAACCGGCGGTCTCCGAGGTGACCAGACCGAAGTGACGACGTGGGGAAATGGGGAGCAGAACAATGGGGCGATCATCATTCGCCGATGGGGCCTCGGGGGGCGCCAGGACGCGACCGTCGTGGCGATCAACCTGTTCAGCAGCGATCTGCCCTTCGTCGAACTCGATCTCGATCCCGACCGCCGGTGGGAATGCCTGTTCGCCTCCGACTGGTCCGGTTATCACGCCGGAGGATCCGACTCCGTGACCAGTGTCGGAGACGGAGGGTGCCCGCTTCCGCCATATGGCGCCGTCGTGATCACACCCGTGTCAGCGGGCGCCGACGGGTAATCGCCAGCATTTGGCGTTCAAGGCCGACCTTTGGCAATTGCCGCGTCGACCAGGGCAGATCAGCCGGCGGGCACGATCCGTTTGCGGACCGTGATCTCGATCGAGTTGTCGGATCGAACGACATCAACGAGATCAACAACCTTGCGGACCATCCCCAGACCCCTGCCCGACAAGTTGTCCGGGCTCGCTATTCGCCAGTCTTCGACATCTGGCACGCGCGCCGTCTCGCCCGAGCTCTTGACGGAAACGGAAGCGTAGAATCCATCGGCTCGAACGGTCAGAAACACCGCCTCGGGGGAACCATGTTCGATCGCGTTGGTGACGAGCTCACTGGTGGCGAGCGTCAAGTCGGCGGCGACCTCGCTCGGAATTCCCTCGAGCGCGGAACGTACGAAACGGCGCGCTGCGCCGACGTTCGACATGTCGGGTTCGAGCACAACAGTCGAACTCATCACAGCCGCCATGTCAACACGCTAGCTCACGACCAATCGCCCAGACGCCGATGTGCTCGGGCCCGGCGAGATGCCGAGGTCGACAGCGCGGAGCGCAGCTTGAGTGCGGTTATTGACGCCGAGCTTGGTGAACACCCTGCGAACATAGGTCTTGACGGTGTCGATCGAGATGTACAGTTCGGCACCGATTTCTGAGTTGGTGTGACCGAGCGCGAGCAATGCGAGGACCTCTTGCTCACGAACGGAGAGGGCCTCCGAGAACTGATGGCGAGGCGAAGGGATCATGCTGTCCAACCCGATTCGTTCGCCTGCGACTACCTGCTCGACCATGCCGACCACCGTTTCGGCATTGGCCGACTTGGGAATCACACCCGAAACGCCGACCGCGCAAGCTCCCTCGAGTAGTTCGTTCGACAAGTCCCACGTGTACAGCACGATGTGGTCGACCAGATCCTCGCTGATCATCTGGTGTGCTCGGTCGAGGGCGTTGCGTCGGCTGGCGAACGTGTCGAAAAGGGCGACATCGGCGACTCGATCTGGGGTGGTTCGAACGTCATGCTCCACCACCACGATGCGGTCGCGAAACGGTGCCAACATCCCATGCAGCCCTCGGAGCACGATCTCGTAGTCGTTGACGAGCGCCACCCGAATCGGTCGCAGCGAACACCCAGCGACATCTCGAATCACTCCGAGACGGCCGCTGGGTGCTGCGCTGCGGCGGGATGGGGGCACGATTTCCTTGAGCACGGGTACACCAGGTCGAGGTTCGAGGAGAACCGCGGGTCAGTCCGCACGGACTTCTTCGACGAGGTGCTGGCCGTCGGCCGATACGTGACGTTCGGTACTCAACCGCTTGTTGCTCATCGACTTCAGACCTGCTCCCTGGATCATCGCGACCAGGAGTGACAGGGCGCCGCCGGCCATCATGATCCAGCCGATCAGAGCGAGGTCGAAACCGTCGGCTTGCTTGTCGACGGCGAAGGTGACGATCGCACCCGCGATCAGCAGAACGATTCCGAGAAGCGCATACATGATGGTTCCTTCCAATGGGTTGGTCATCCATGATTGATCGGATGTGAGTGGTTGATCGGGTGTGACCTGATCGATACCCGTTGGCGATGCTCGTCAAACCCCGGAATCGAACTTCTTCACCCGACAGCGGAACTAGGACCCGAGTTTGGGTGATCGACAACAGGGGTACGCAACCACTCATGGACGCAATGGACACACCGGACACACCAGCACAGACGACTCCAAATACGACCGATGTCGATCCGGACGTCGGCGAACGATTCACCAGGCCCGCGGCCGACCGCCCGCCCACGCCGGGAGAAGCGTTAGCGGCCGAACGGGCTGCAACCGAGGTCGACCAAGCAGCAGTCGCCGAGCACTTCGAGCAGGCAATCAAGACCGGGGCGGCGGTCCATGGCGAAGGGCAAATCGAAACGCCAGAGTGAGTACCGGTCCGTGAACCGGTCAGGCGGGTACGTCAGCCCTCGGCGACGCCTTCGTCGCCGGTTGAGTCGCCGTCGAACCGTGAAGCTCTGAGGGTTTCCAACGCCGATCTCAAGAGACGCGAGACGTGCATCTGCGACACTCCGACACGCTCAGCGATCTCCGACTGCGACAGCTCTTCGAAAAACCGCAGTTCGACGATCAGGCGTTCGCGCTCGGGCAGCTTCCCAAGCAACGCTGCCACCGCTTCACGATCCTCGATGTCGCCGAATCCCCGATCAAGCGAGGCGGCGGCCGCCATCCTGTCGGCGGGTGGGTCATCGCCGTCTCGTGATGGATCGAGCGACCCCACGGCTCGTGCTTCCCCGACGGACAAGCCGGTGAGCACCTCGTCCCTGTCGATCCCGAGGTGCTCGGCGACCTCTGCGACGGTCGGCGACCGCCCCAGGCTCGTCGTCAGTTGGTCACTGGCGCGCCGCACGAGCAGATGCAGTTCCTTTGCACCTCGCGGCACCTTGACGGCCCACGTCGCGTCCCGGAAGTGTCGCTTGATCTCGCCCTCGATGGTTCGACCTGCAAATGCCGCGAACGGTACGCCGAACGACGGGTCGAACCGATCGACCGCCTTGACCAGCCCTACCATCGCCACCTGCTCGAGGTCGTCATTGCGTCGCGCTCGACTCTCGAAACTCTTGGCAATGTGAATTGCCAGCCCGATGTGGGCCTCGACGATCTTGTTGCGGTCGCTACGCCGGCCGGACCGCAGAAAGTCCTCGAACAGCTGGTTCGAATCAGTCGCCATGGGACACGGAGTGCTTGACGACGACGAAGGCGCCGTCCGGGTTGACCTCGAAGTGATCGACCACCGCTCGCAGGATGCGAGCCGCCAGCTCATCGACGTGATCGTTCGTCAATCGCTCGGGCACACCCGAACGACTCGCCGTGACCGAGATCGATCGCCGATCGAGTTCGAACAGCAGGTGCAGACGAGCCTGATGATCAGCGTCCACATCCGCCAACACCGAAACAGCTTCGTCGACTCCCAGTCTCAGTTCGTCAATTTCGTCGATCGTGAAACCGAGGTCGGCCGCCAGTGACGCAGCTACTACACGCACCGTCGATGCGTGCCGGTGTCGAAGCGGGAGGACGAGTTCGACGGACTCACTCTGGAGGGACTTCATGAGCTCACGCTACAACGGCGCCCTCTCACCGCTTGGGAACGGCGCCGATGTTTGGCATCGCGATCGCGTGGGTACTGCGCCAGCATGCTTTACACCATCCTCATCATCTTGGCCATCGTTGCGCTGATTCTGTTCATCTTCGGTCGTCGCCGCGCATGAGCACGATCGGAGCGAGGTCAACTCGCGTCTCAGTCAAATTGAGAACCGGAGCAGTCAGATGTCCGTGACCATCCCGTCTCTCCCCACCATGACGTTTTCGGACATGCCGACGTTCTCGACGTCCAGCCTTCCGGAGATCGCCGACGCGATCGTGGCCGTCGCAGAAACTGCCTCCGAGGCGGCGACAGTCGTGATTCGATCGGCGCGTCGAAGGCCGCTGGCGGCCGCTGGGTTGGCGGGCGGGGTTGCGATGTTCGCAATCGTGGCGTTCGTCGCTCGCCGACGCCGACAATCGCCGTCGTTGCCAGACTCGCACCGTCCCACCGATCAACAGCAGGTGACCGCGCACTGATCACCCGAATTGATGATTTCGGCGGGATTCATCATCGATCCATTTTGTCCTCGGGCAGAGGGTACGTACGATGCGACGGAATGGGGAGGCTTGGGGGGCTCGGTCACACAAGTCTCCGTTCGCGGGTAACAGTGCTCGGCGCTGTTTCACTTGGTCTCGTCGTGATCGCAACAGGTCTTTGTGGGCTGACGTTGCGCTCGTGGGACCGCTCCCTCCAGCAACGAGGTGAAGCCCGGATCGCCTCAGCTGAGGTGTCCGACCTTCGGCTCGCCTACAGCGATCAGGAAACCGGCATACGCGGTTACCTGTTGACCGGCGACCAGGACGCGCTGGAGCCATACCGCCAAGGCGTGGCGCTGGCGCGGGCGATGGGCGCCCGACTGCGATCGCACCCGCTGGTGGCCGCCTCCGATTTCGTCGACCAACTGGAGGCGACCGAGGATGCTGCCGAACGGTGGCAGATCGAAGTCGCTGGCGTTGCACTGGGCGGCATCCAGCCGAACGAGCTGACCGCCCGATCCCGATTCGATGCCGTGCGGGACGAGTTGGATGGTCTCGACCGGATGATCACGGCCGACGTGGAGCATTTCACCAAGCGCTCCGAAGAACTCAAACGCGCCACGTTCACCGCCCTGATCGTCAGCGCCGCCATGGCGTTGCTCGGGTTGGCACTCGTGGTTGCACTGTTTCGACGATGGGTGACACGACCGCTGGCTTCGATCAGCGAGGCAGCCCGCCGCCTCTCCGAAGATGACTCCGTCGGGTTGCCCAGCTTCGACAATCCCGAACTCCAGGCCGTCACCGACGCGATTGGCGCCCTGCAGGGATCGCTGGCGCGTGAGCGCGATCGAGCACTCACCGCATACGAGGGCCTCGAGCAGAGCGCTCTGCTGGCCCTTCACGTTCGGTCGGAACTTGCCAGCGAACTCGGTGATCCGCCTCCGGGCTGGGTGGTCGGCAGCCAACTGGTACCGGCCGAAGGACTCGTCGCTGGAGACTGCTTCGACATGGGGCTGCTCGACCAACAGCATCTGTACGTGATCATGATCGATGTCACCGGACATGGCGCGGTCGCTGCACTCGATGCGCTCAAGGCCAAGACGGAGCTGCGCGCTGCTCTGCGAAGCAGGCTCACGCCAGGTGCCGCCCTCGAACGGTTGTCCCGCCACATCATCGGCGACGAGCGAGCGGATCTGTTGACAGCCGTGATCGTCGTGGTGGACGTTCAAAGCGGCGAGTGCCGATATGCCAACGGCGGCCACCCAGCTCCGCTCCTCACGAACGGATGCGAGCAGATCGAGTTGGCACCGACTGGGCCGTTGATCGGTGCGTTCCCGGCGATCTGGTCGACCGACTCCGTCGTGATCGAACACGGATGGACCCTGCTGTTCTACACGGATGGCGTAACTGAAGCGCTCGGTACCGATCGCGACCGCTTTGGCGACGAGCGTGTCATGCAACAACTCCAATCGCTCGACGTCACCGAGCCGGTCGGACTCGTTGCCGGCATGCTCGAGTCAGTCGAAGCGTTCCGCCAGGGTCCTCGCAACGATGACGTAACGTTGTTAGCGCTCCACAGGTCACTACCAGATGCCCACCCACTCGAGAGCACCGTCCGAGAAACCGATAACGTGCCATCATGAACGACTCCGTTTCACCGCTCGTGATTTCGCCGACAGAGTCGGGATTCGCCGTCTGCGGAGAAATCGACGCTCACACATCGCCGTCGATCCGCGAAGCAATCGAGCAAACCGACCTCGAACACATCGTGATCGACATGAGCGCGGTCGATTTCGTCGATTCCAGCGGATTGCGGGTGTTGATCGAGATGCATCAGTTGAAGCAGACCACCGGCGGTTCTCTGATGCTGGCCCGACCTTCTGCCGTGGTCAGTCGTCTCCTGGCGATCAGCGGAGTCGACGGCTACCTCATCGTCGCCGACTGAACCGCCCATCGCCACGCCCGCATCGACGCGGCCGCCGGAAAAACGGCGAGAGCCACCGCTGAAGCGGTGGCCCTCGACCCGTCCGTCGGCACCAGCCGACTGGGTTGGCTACGAGTTGAACTTTTCCTTGACGCGATCGATTGCGTCGTCGACGTCGTCTTTGACGTTGTCGACCTTGTCTTTCAATTTGCCGGCAGCCTCGTCGCGCTCGCCATTGCGCTCGAGGTCGTCGTCGCCCGCCAGATCGCCGGCCGCCTGCTTGATCCGACCTTTTACCTTGTCCATTTCACCGCTCATGACGATGCTCCGTTTCGAGTTGATTGTGGGGGTTGTCTCGGGGTTCGGTTGTCCCGATCCCCCGTCCACTTACCCCCGCCGCCGACCGATGAAACAACGCCGCCGTTCGACGGGGCCACCTTCACCCGAACAGGTGACGAATCGCGGTACTGAGCGTTTGACCCAAGGGGATGTCGGGTACGTGTTGGACATGTTTCGCATCACACATCGTCTGACTCGCCGCCTGGTTCGCCCCATCAGTCGACCAGCCGCGATCTATCTCGCCTGGACCCACCGCTACACCGTCGCTCTCTGGTGGCGTTCGCTGGTCGGAGAGGTCAAGGATCAGATCGGTAACGGGCGTCTGGTACTCGGCCGATGGAAGCAGTTGCTGACCTCACTGTGGCGGGTGTCCACCGACCCGCGATTGGCCAACTCGCCGGATCTCCGGAGCCTCGCTGTCGATGGATCCAATGTGATCGTCGATGCTGCCGAGAGTTGGCACGGTCGGTACCTCCTCGACACTCGGCTCGGTCTCACGAACCTCGACCCCAACCTCGGCACTCGATCGACGACGCCGACGATGGGGGTCGAGGTGGACGATTTCGCCGACGCGACTGCAACGTTCGCCGCCCCTGCCTGATCGAACGGGGAGAACTCCGTGAACCCGCCAGACCTGATTGTCGCCGTACCGGGTCCAGTCACCCTCGACGACTCGCCAGATGAGCACGGCGGTTCGGGAACCCGAGTTTCGAAAGCGACCGTGAGCGTGACGCACGGCGCTCTGCTCGGCGTGATCGTGATCGCAGTCCTCGCGTTCAGCGCAGCGACCTTCGCTTCGCGGCTCGAAGACGTGATCGGAATCACACTTGCGGCGGCGACGCTTGCATTGCTCACGTCACCACCGCAACGGGCTTTGGAACGCCGACTCGGTTCGATAGCCGCCACGGTCCTCACTGCGCTCGGCTCGTTGGCGTTCGTGATCGGCATGTCGTATGTCGTACTCCGTGACCTCAGCAGGCAGGCCTCCGCTGTCGCAGATCTGATTCGGAGCCGGCTGGCCGATGTGCGACCCGGCTCATTGGCAGATCGGACGTTCGACGCGTTGCAGCTCGACTCCACGATCGACGAATGGCTGAGGAAGGTTCCGTCGGTCGTGGTGGTAGGCGACGCGGGTAGCACGCGCGTCGGTCTGCAGCTCGTAGCACTCTTTGCGATCGTAATTCTCGCGGCGTTCTTCCAGTCGAGCGCCGGATCGATGATCGACTGGTTCGTTGCTCGATGGCCACGCGACGTGGTCACAGAGACCGATGAGTCGCCGTCGTTGTCGAACGACACGAGTCCGCGTCTCGTCGTGCGGGAATTCCTGTTCGACCTCGATCGACGCGGCGTCGGCAGCGTTCGTCGATCACTGGTGCTCGCCTTGACGAGCGCCGCCGTCGTGGCGTTCGGCTGCTGGATCTGCGGTCTCCCTGGGTCGACCGTCGTCGGGCTGTGGGCAGGTGCCTGGTTTGTCGTTCCCACGGTCGGTTGGGCCGTCGGACTCGCGCCGATCGGGCTGCTGGCGGCGCTCGACACTCGCCCCATCACGGTCGTGGCGCTGATCGTCGGAGTGATCTGCGCGCTCGCAACCACCGTCGCTCGCCGCCGATTCGTCGATTTGGCGACGATCCGGATCGGGCCGGCACCGCATGTCGTTGCGGTGGGTTGCGGGATCTCGATTGCAGGCTTTGGCGGTTCTCTGGTTGTGCTCGTGCTCATCTCCGTTCTGGCGGCCGGATTGACCAACACCAGACGTCCTGGCGCAGCGCCGGCGTGGTCGATTCCAGCGCATTCCGCCCAGCAGATCGGCCCCATCACGCTGCCGGGCGGGTGGCGCTCCGGTTTGCTCGTGATTGGTTCCGCCTGCAGCGCCGTGTTGCTGTGGTCATTGATCCATCGCGCCGCACCGGCGATCGTGTGGTTGCTGATCGGCGGCTTCATCGCCATCGCCGTCGGACGTCCGGTGAGCTGGCTCGAGTCGCGCACCCGTCTCACCCACCAGATCTCGGGTGCACTCTTCCTGACCGTGCTCGGCGCCATCATGACCCTGGTGATCATCACCGGCGCCCAAGACGGAGCGCGGACCACCGCAACCGTGACCGATCAACTTCCCACGGTCGTGGCGCAGCTCGAGCAGACCCAGTTCATCGGGGGTTGGCTGAGCGACCACAACGCCTCGGTTTGGGTCGAGGCGCAGATGAATGATCTCCCTCAGCGACTCGGTAAGGCGCAGCCATCTGACTGGCTGCAAGCGCTCGGAGCACGGGTTGTCGACCTCTTCTGGACGATGATGTTCGCCGTTGCGTTGCTGCTCGACGGCCCGCGGCTGCTCAACGCCGCAAATCGAAGCGTGCCGGCACGACACCGTCGCCAGTACGCGCGACTGGTTCGTGTGATGGCGACCGCGCTCGGCGGCTATGCCGCCGGCGCCGCCCTCGTGGCGAGCATCAACGGAGCTGTGGTCTTGGCGATCGCCGTTGCGCTGGGTGTCGGTCTGGCGCCGATTCTGGCCGTATGGGCGTTCGTCTGGAACTTCGTTCCTCAGATCGGTGGCTTCATGGGCGGCGTACCGCTCGTGCTGTTCGCGCTGGTGGCCGGGCCGGTTCGCGGGCTGATCGCCGGTGTGCTGTTCGTGACGTACCAGTTCGTCGAGAATCATCTCATCCAACCCGCCATCATCGGAGCCGCGATCGACGTTGCGCCATGGGGTACCTTGCTCGCCGCGCTCGCCGGCGGGGCAGCGGCTGGTGTCATCGGTGCCGTCGTGTTGACACCATTGGTCGGCGTCGTGCGAGTCGTACGTGCCGAGTTGGGTCGCGACGACTTCCCGGGGACCACGAGTCGTGTCGACCACGTGTCGATCGCCGAGCCATGACCTACGACGCTGACGAGTAGTCCGCCGTGATAGCCGTCGCGTTGCGTTGCTCGGCCGTGCTGTTGTCCGCTGATCTAGACCTTCCTGTCCGGAGGTTGGGGTGACGGATCCACCGTGAGGTGGGTCCGGTGGTGGTACCTGTGGTTCTTCTCACAGAGACCAGAAGGAACCAC
>JAYVFI010000001.1:0-61849 GCA_043773365.1 Ilumatobacteraceae bacterium | reverse complement strand
CCAGGCCCATAGTTCACATTCGACGTCTTCGGCTGCGTCGCGTCACACGGAAACACCGTCAAAAACCCAGGGGCCCCCGGGAACACCGCCGTCACGTTCAACATCACCGCCACAGCATCAGACGGCACACCACCCCGACCCGCCACCGGCAACTCCACCACCGAACCCCCAGCCCGGCGACCAACCCCCAACATCAACCCATCAACCGTCTCGGACCCCGCACCCGACCGCGTCTCCAACAACCGAGCCGGCACCAACGTCCCCAACGCCGGACCCGACCCCGGAGCAGCCACCACAACCGGCACACCCGACGGCGTCGCCACCAGCACAACCGACACCACCAGCGACAATGCCACCGCCACCGCCACCGACACCCTCGAACGAACCAAGCCAAACACGCGACTTGACAACACACCCAGATAATCGCCCACGCTTCGATCCTTCTACTGCCTAGGTTGCGGTCACTCCCAGCCGGCCGACCCACGCAAAACGAGTCACAAGAAGAAGCTCCCGCATTGTAACCCACCACACACAACCCACCGCAACCAACACCTAACAATGAGGCTGCGGCGATCACGCACGTAGCCGAGGTTCTCGATGCCCGCGTAGCCGGTCCAGCCGTCGGTGATGACGGTGGCGCCCGGCTCGACGTTGGCGGTGACAAACGGGTGCAGGGAGGCCGCTGCGGCGTCCGGCAGGATCGCCATCCGGCACCGCCCGATCCCCGTCGGTTCCCGGATCTCAACAGCCACCCCTACCAGGGTCTTCTTGCCTCGCTGACGCCCGCCCCGCAACCCGGGCTCCTCGCCGCCGATGAACGTCTCGTCGACCTCCACCCGGCCGGCAAGCCGCTCACGGCCCGGGCGGATCAGCACCGACCGCAGCCGGTGCAGCATCGCCCACGCCGTCTGGTAGGAGCCGATCTCCAAGCTCCACTGCAAGCTTTGGGCCGACACGCCGTCTTTCTGGGTCGCGAACAGCCAGACCGCCATCAACCACACCGTCAGCGGCGTGCGTGTCTTGTCGAAGATCGTGCCCGCCGTCACTGACGAACGCCCACCACGGCCGGCACACCAGAACCGCCCATCGCCGAGCCGCCAGCCACCATGGTGAGCGCACCTCGGGCACACGAAACCCTCCGGCCAGCGCAGCCACTCGAGGTAGTCCCGACAGTCATCGTCGGTCGCGAACCACGTCAGCAGCTCGCCGGTCGAGGACGGGTAGTGCCTACCAGCAGCCGGACGCTCGGGTGCCACATCCCGCACCCCACGGAGTGGCTACTCCGCCTGAGTGGATACCCCCAAACGCGGGTATAGGGATTGGTCGGCAGGCAGTTGCAGCACTACGCAGGCCGACGACTTCCCGACGATCATTGGAGGGCGGCTCGTGACCACGCTGTCCGGCTGGAGCCTCGGCGGCTCGGGCCGATCTACGCTCTTAAGGAGAACGCCACGGTGCGAGCGAATAGCCGCTATGTCCTGATGTTCGATCCGGGCACGTACGGCGAGCTCTTCGGCTGCGACGCCTCCGTCGGCGCGTCCAACGCCCTCGCCGACTGGTTGTCGTCCAACCCGGCCAACCGTCTCGTGATCATGGCTGGAGTTGCCACTGCCGACTACTCGCACCCGATCAATGGCTACGCGCACGCCGGCATCCAGAATGTCTACTTCCCGCAGATCAGAGGACGATCGATCGCCGCACAGGTTCTCGTCTGCAACGTTGAGAACAATGGTGTGCCGTGGAGCCACGAGGACGTCATCAAGGGCTACGCGTGGATGATCGCTCAGCCGCCGCCCAGCAGCTGCCCGAGCGGGTTCTTCGGGCTGGTCGCCGTGAGGCGTACCGTGTCTGCGGGCCGCTCGAGTCGTTCGGCAGGTTTGGTACCGTGACACTCTCAGCACCACCCCGCTGTGCGACGGCCTCGCCGAACTGGCACTGATCGTCCGCGACCCGTGTTCGCCGGATCTGCTCAACCTCGCCATTAGCACGGCACATCGCAAGGTGCCTGCGGCGCTGTCGCCCTGTCTGTCCACCGATCGATCTCGACCACCCCAAAAACGGGCGCACATTTCGTACCATCGACGGACCTCGACGAGCGCTCATACCCGCCGCAGTGCACGCAGCGAGTGCCCGATAATGCGTTGCCGGTAATGCTCGACTCCGCCATCTGCGACGTATCCGATGGGTGCCGGAGTCGGACGCGCATCGCCGCCTTGCACGGTGTCCGAGAACGTTACGCCGATAGCGCTCAGCTCAACCACGTCTGGCGCGTCATCGATGTGTCGCTGTGTTGAGGACATGTCATCGATGCATGCTTCGGCCGAGCCGAGAGACGAAAGGGATGCAAGAAGGGGGAACGTGTGCCGCTGCGTCGGTGACGCGCTGATCACGCGTCCGAGACGGCGTCGGCAACATCGATGACACCCCAAAGCCACATTGCGCGGAAATCCTCACCGGCCGCCCGCAGGAGTTGTCGAAGCGGAACAGACCGGGAGGATCGGCGTATCCGCCTCACGCGCCTGTCGGACGGTGGCGCACAGTTCCGTGCTCTTGTCACACTGGCTCCAATGCGTTCCTCTGCCCTTGATTCGAGCCTCCGGGACCGCATGGCCGTAGCGTTGCCCACCGGGTTGCCCACCGTCGACCATTACGGTCACTGAAAACGTAGATAATACCAGGTAGATTGGTGGGCACAGAGGGACTCGAACCCCCGACTTCTTCCTTGTAAGGGAAGCGCTCTAACCAACTGAGCTATGCGCCCGACGGCGAACGATCCTACCCTCGAGCGGCTCGTAGAATTGCTTGCGGCGCCCTCCCCAGGATGTCTGTTTGTCCATATTGGCGGAGCGACGAAACACGCCCGCCTCGATCACATCGCCCGGATCAAATCGCCCGGATCAAATCGCGACGTCGAAGTTGGGCTCGGGGTGCTCGGGCTGCGGCGGCAATGGATCCGGAATGATCGGTTCGGGAATGATCGGTTCGGGAATGATCGGAGTCGGCGGTTCACCAGGCCGAGGGAGACGGAGCGGCGGAGGAACCTCAGGGCCAGGATCGGTGGCGGAGCCTCCACCGGCGCTCATGACGAGCTCCGCCAGCGCCCACGGGTCAAACGTTCGGATCGGCGGCATCTCGTCGGTCAGAACAAACGCCGTGACGACAGCTGTTGGTGAGTTCATGATGATCGAATACCCGCCTGGCGCCCTCGCCAATCAAAAACCATCAGAAACTGGCTAATCACAGAAACTGTGAGTCGATCTGCTTGTCACCCGGTCGGGTTTGAGATTTGGCGAGTGCGGGAACGGTTGGCTCCGTATGGACGCCACCACCTCTGCTCTCGGCACACCTCACCCGCATACCGGCAACAACGTCGCAGGAACTGACATCCCCGAAGCCGTCGAAACCGCCGTCGAGCAACGTCCATGGGTGCAGTCGCTGACTCGGGTCGGTTGGCTCGCCAAAGGCGCTGTCTACATTCTGATGGGCTTGACTGCGCTGACGATCGGCCGTCAGCAGCCGACGGCCGACGACGCATCACCCGAGGGCGCGCTCGCCCAGGTGATCGACAAGCCGGCCGGGCGATTGCTGCTCGGCGTGCTTGCGATCGGTTTGATCCTGTACTCCTCCTGGAGGCTGCTGACGGCAGTGCTGACGCGGGGCAACGGCGTCCACGAGTGGCTGGACCGAGTCGGATACACGTTCAGCGCTGCGTTCTACACGCTCCTCGCGGTCACGGCCGTGCGAGCCGTCATGAACGGGAACAAACCCGGTCAATCCAACACGGTCGAGGATCTGTCGAGGTCGATGCTCCAGTCGCCGGTCGGACGTTGGGTGCTGCTCCTCGTCGGCTTGATCGCGCTTGGCGTGGGTGTGTACTTCTTCGTCGAGAAGGGCTTGCAGCGTTCGTTCCTGAAGGATCTCACGTTCGACGACGGGCCGGCCGCTGAGCGCAAGGCAGTTACGTGGTCAGGCACGATCGGCTGGATGGGTCGCGGGTTCGTCACCTCGGCCGTCGGCTGGTTCGTGCTCCAGGCAGCCTGGCAGGTCGACCAGAACGACGCCAGGGGATTCGATCGAGCACTCCGCGAGGTCGCCACTCATCAACTCGGGACCGTGCTCGTCAGCATCGCCGGCGTCGCCCTTGTGATCTACGGCGTTTACTGCATCCTGAGCCTCCGCCACCGGAAACTGACGTGACCACGACGGTGCTGATCCTGATCGTGCTCGGCGTTGTCGGGCTGGTGACCGTGGTCATCGGCTCCCTCCTCCAGCGTCGCAGTGCGCCACTCGACACCGAGCGCGAAGAACGCTTTCTCGTGGCCCACGCTCCGGCACGCCTCCAACGCGTCCTTCGGTACGCCGACCGACGGGTTGCCGGTGGGGCGGCGTTGCTCGTCCTGTTCACGATCGTTCTCGCTGCGGCAACAAGCGTCGGTTGGATTCTCGACACGATCGACGAGAACAGAGGGTTCGCCCGCTGGGACGAATCGGCTGCCGAATGGGGCGCAGCGCACTCGACCGCTTCCTCGACGCGCCTGCTCGAAGGGGCCACGCAGTTCGGGGCGAGCGGCTGGTTGCTGATCGCCATGGGCGTGATCGGTGCCGTTGAGGCCTGGCACTTCCGACGCTTCGCAGTACTGGGCTATCTCGCCGCAGTCGGCCTCGGAGTGACCGCGCTCAACAACGGCCTCAAATATCTGGTTCAGCGCGAACGGCCGGCGGTGCTCCAGCTCACGTCGTTCGGCGGTTACTCATTCCCGAGCGGGCACACGGCTGCAGCGGCCGCCTGTTGGGCTGCGATCGCACTCGTCGTGGCTCGTCACTGGAAGCGAGCCGGCCGCACGGCGGCGGCGCTCGTGGCTGCATTCATCACGCTCACGGTCGCTGCCACCCGGGTGCTGCTGGGTGTCCACTGGTTGACCGATGTGATCGCCGGATTGGTCACGGGCTGGGGTTGGTTCCTCCTCGTCACCGTCCTCTTCGGTGGTCGGATACTCCGCTTCGGTGAACCAGCCGACCGCATTGCATCTACCTCCACCACACCATCCCCCACAGACCGTCAAGAACTGGAGACGACACAACCATGACCGTCCAACATGAACCGCTCCCGGCCACCGAGAACAACTACGTCGGTCGTCCACGAACCGTCGTGATCTCGAACCCGACGAGCGGTAGCGCCACAGACGACGACGAACTGCGGGCGGCGTTTGCCGGCCACGACGTGTCGTGGTCACCAACGACGGAGCAAGACCCTGGAACCGGTCAGGCGGCTCAGGCAGTCGCCGACGGCGCGTCGACCGTGATCGCCTGCGGCGGCGACGGCACGGTGCGCTCGGTGCTCGAATCAGTCGCCGGTTCGGATGCCACGCTCGGTGTGGTGCCGCTCGGCACCGGCAACCTGCTCGCCGCAAACCTTGGAATGGTGACGGGTCTCGACGCCGTCGATGACGCGGTCGACGGTCGTGTTCGACGGATCGACGTCGGCACCGTCAACGGCGAACGGTTCGCCGTGATGGCAGGTGTCGGGTTCGACGCGGCAATGATCCGAGACGCCAAGCCCGAGACCAAGAGCCGATTCGGCAGCATCGCTTACGTCGCCTCAGCCGTTCGCAACATGCCGGCGACGATGACCTATGCAATGGTCGACGTCGACGGACAGCGCGTTTGGTCGGGTCGCACGGCGATGGTGCTGGTCGGCAACTGTGGCTCCGTGACCGGCGGGCTCGAGGTGTTCCCCGATGCCCGACCCGACGATGGCGTGCTCGATGTTGCCGTGCTCTCGGCAAAGCGGCCCCGCGAGTGGGGTTCGGTGATGTGGCGGCTGGCGCGTGGCAAACCGCAGCGCCCGGAGCTGGTTGCCCGCTTCACGGGCACCACGATCCGAGTCGTGATGGCCGAGCCGATGCCCTACGAACTCGACGGGGAAGATCGCAAGCCGATCGCCCAACTCGAATTCGGCATCGAGCCCGATTCGCTCGCCGTTCGCGTCCCCGAACCTGTGGAGAGTGACGCCGAAACCAACAGAGAGGTCGACGCGTCGGGAGGACCGCGATGAAACACCCGATCGACGCCCCGCTGCCGATTGCCGAGCACGGCGCCGTGTCCGCCGAGTTGAATGTCGGCGGAGATCGCGGGCTAGTCGTCCTCGACGCCTATCGGACCGACGCGACGCCCGGCGTTCGCGATCGGGCCCAGGCGGAAAAGTCGCTTCGCAAGCAACTGCAGCCGAAACTTGCCGATCTCCACGACCGGCTGATGGCAGCCGGCCAGCACGGCGTGCTCGTCGTGCTGCAAGGTCTCGATGGCTCCGGCAAGAGCGGGACTGTGAAACACGTGGCCGCATCGCTGAACCCGACTGGCCTCTCCGTGGCCAGCTTCAAGGAGCCCGACCCAGCCGAGGAGGCGGAGCACTTCCTGGAGCGCATCCGCCGACAACTGCCGGCGCCCGGGTCGATCACGTTCTTCGATCGGTCGCACTACGAGGACGCGATCGTGCCCCGGTCGATCGGTGAACTCGACGATGAGACGTTCGAGCAGCGGCTGGAGGAGATCCGATCGTTCGAGGTCGAACTTGCCCAGGCCGGGACCGTCATCGTGAAATGTCTGCTCCACCTGTCATACGACGAGCAACGGGAACGTTTCCTTCGTCGCCTGCGTCGCCCCGACAAACAGTGGAAGTTCTCCGAATCCGACCTGGACACTCGTGACAACTGGGCTCGGCTCCAGGCCGCCTACGCAGAGGTGATCGGACCGACGTCCATCGATGTCGCCCAATGGTTCGTCGTCCCGTCCGATCACAAGTGGTATCGGAACTGGGCGATCGCGTCCATTCTGGCCGAGCATCTCGAGGCGTTGGGCAGCGACTACCCACCGCTCGATGGCGACATCGAGGCATTTCGAGCACGCCTCCAACCACCGCACTGACCCACCGCGGCCACCGATTCCACCACAGCCCCTCAGCGATCTCGACCCGTCACTCCCCGACCGTCACTCCCACCATCACGGAGCTCACCATGACCGACAACTCGATCGAACTCGGCACGCCGACCCGGTCCGACCGCGGCGCCACGACCTACGACCGCCCCGACCCGGTCAACCCGGTCGACGCAGTCGATGCGAAACCGTTCTGGAAGGTTCCGCCGCTGCACAAACGCGATGTTCGTCTGCTGTTCGCGGTCTACGTCGGCTTGACGGCGCTCTACACCCTCGTCGGGCTGGCGATCGTCAAATGGTGGGAGCCGTCGGCGGCCGGTCGAGCCGATGCCGATGTCAACCGGTGGTTCGCCGAGGGTCGCACGGACTCTCGGACGCGGCTCGCCGACCTGGGGTCTGCGATCTCCAACACCGAGACCAAGATCGCACTCGTGCTGGTGATGTTGCCGCTGATGCTGTGGATGTACCGACGCTGGCACGACTGGGCGCTGATCACCGTCGGTCTGCTGCTCGAGGTCTCGGTCTTCGGAACGTCGTCGAAGCTCGTCGGGCGGGAACGCCCTCCCGTCGAGCAACTCGACGGCGCTCCGACCCACAGTTGGCCGAGTGGTCACATCGCCGCCTCGATCGTGTTCTACGTGGGTTTGGCGCTGATCATCTTCTGGAACAACCGCTCACGGCTGTCACGCGGCGTCGCCATCGCGGTGGCGATCGCCGCCCCCACGATCGTGACCGTGTCGCGGCTGTATCTGGGCATGCACTACCCCACCGACGTACTGGGCGGCATCGTGCTCGGCTTCACCAGTCTCGCCATCGTTCGGGCCTTGCTGTTGCGATCAGGAACGATGGTTCCGGCTCCCATCCGGGCCGACGGCTCGCCTTCCTCCTCGACCACCACACCGATCACCACACCGATCACCACAGCCTGATTCGTCGAAAGAGTGGCGCAAGTGCGATCTGGTGCGCCACGATGCGCTGATGCGATCCGAGATCGACCTGTTGCAGACCGCATCGCGACTGGCAATCGAATACGCAGCGACCATTGATGATCGGCTGACCGCTCCCTCCCCCGAAGCGCTTGCGTGCCTCGAAACGTTCGACGAGCCGCTGCCGAACAAGGGCGCCGACCCCGAGCAAACGATTCGGCTGTTGAGCGACATCGCCGGCCCGGCAACGATGGCGACCACCGGGCCTAACTACTTCGGCTTCGTCAACGGGGCCACACATCCAGCAGCGTTGGCGGCCTCGTTCCTGACCGATGCGTGGGACCAGAACGCAGCGTTACCGGTCATGTCGCCGGCGGCAGCGGCGGTCTACGACGTCACTCGCCGATGGCTGCTCGATCTGCTCAGCCTGCCGCCGGCCACCGACGTGGCGTTCGTGACCGGAGCGACAGTCGCCAACGCTTCCGGCCTCGCCGCGGCACGCGACGCATTGCTGATCGAAGCAGGCTGGGACGCGCAGGCCGACGGCCTTTTCGGTGCACCGCCGATCAACGTCGTGATCGGCGCACGGGCCCACTCCACGCTCAAGAAGTCGCTCGGCCTGGTCGGGCTCGGACGCGATCGGGTCACGATCGTTCCGACTGACGATCAGGGTCGCATCCGCCCCGAGCTACTCCCCTCGCTCGATGGTCCTGTGCTCGTCTGCGCGCAGGCAGGCGAAGTCAACACGGGCGCGTTCGACCCGTTCGAGCCGATCGCCGATTGGGTCGCCGATCGACGCGGATGGCTTCACGTCGACGGCGCGTTCGGGCTGTGGGCGCTTGCCGATCCATCGCGGCGGCACCTCGTCGCCGGGCTCGACCGCGCCGACTCGCTGGCGACCGACGGCCACAAGTGGCTCAACGTGACATACGACTGCGGGATTGCGTTCGTGACTCGACCGGCGGCGCTGCGGCGCACATTCGCCGCCACAGCCGGGTACCTCCCACCCGACACCGGGTTCGAGGCGATGCACCACACACCCCAGTCGTCGCAGCGGGCCCGCCAGTTCGAGGTGTGGGCAGTACTCCGCAGCTTGGGACGCGAGGGCATCGTCGAGATGATCCAACGCACGTCGAACGTCGCCCGAGCGATCGCCGAACGGCTCGCATCGGCGGGTATCACGGTACTCAACGATGTCGTACTCAACCAGGTGCTCGTGCGACTCGACGACCCGGCGACGACCGAGGCGTTGATCGCCGAAATTCAAGCCGACCGGCGGATCTGGTGCGGAACGACGCAGTGGATCGGCGGTACGGCAATGCGGATCAGCGTCTCGTCGTGGAAGACGACGTTGGACGACGGCGAACGCGCCGCCGACGTGATCATCGAATGTGCGAACCGGATCAGGCGTTAGGCCCGGTTCGTCCCGTCAGTGGACGAACACGTTGCGGAACTGCCACGGATCGTCGGGATCCAGATCTTCGGGAAACAGTCCCGGACGGTCGGTGAGCGGCGTCCAATCGGTGTAGTAGCCGGCGACGGTTCCGAGATACGGGGTCTGGATCTCGAGGCACCGACGGTGGTCCATGTCGTCGGTCTCGACGATTCCGGCGGCCGGATGCTCGATCGCCCACACGATGCCCGCCAGCACCGCCGATGTGACCTGCATCCCGGTCGCGTTCTGATACGGAGCCAACCGTCGCGCATCGTCGATCGTGAGGTGCGATCCGAACCAGTAGGCATTCCGTTCGTGGCCGTAGAGCAGGACACCGAGTTCGTCGCCACCGTCGATGATCTCGTGCTCGTCGAGCACGTGTTGATGGCTTGGCCAGCGTGCTGCCGCGCCGAACAGCTCGTGGAACGACAGCACGGCGTCGTTGCAGGGGTGGTAGGCGTAATGGCAGGTGGGGCGGTACTCGACGTTTCCATCCTCGCCCCAGACGGTGAAGAAATCAGGAATCGACAGCGCTTCGTTGTGGGTCACCAAGAACCCGTACTGCTGGCCGAGCGAGGGGCACCAGGTGCGTACCCGCGTCTCCGCCCCGGGCTGTTCGAGGAAGATCCCCGGAGCGCGCAGGTCGTCATGTGCGCGCGCATTGGCAGGCATCCACTTCTCAAAGGTTCCCCAGCCGAGCTCGGCCGGTTGCAACCCTTCGGAGATGAAACCGTCGACCGACCACGTGTTCCAGAACGTGTCGACCGGCTTCGGATCGATCGCCCGTTGCGTGTCGCGCTCGGCGATGTGGAGGCCCTTCACGCCGAGATCACGCATCAGTCGCGCCCATCCGGCCGAGTCGCCGACCCCCGGTTCGACGACATCACGCCCGAGGTCGGAGGCGAGGTTGAGCAATGCCGCCTTCACGAACCACGACACCATCCCGGGATTGGCCCCGCAACACGAGATCGCCGTCGTCCCCCCTGGTGCCGCCCGTCGTTCCGCCGTGATCAACCCGCGCAGGCTCTCGTTGGTCCGAATCAGGTTGTCGACGCCGGCGTCGTAGTAGAACCCCGGCCACGGCTCGACCACGGTGTCGATGTACAGCACATCCAGCTTGCGACACAGCCGCATGATGTCGACCGACTCGGTGTCGACCGAGAGGTTGACGCAAAAACCCTGGCCCTCCCCTTCCGTGAGCAGGGTCGTCAAGATGTCGACGTAGTTGTCCCGCGTGATGTGCTCGCGCAGGTAACGCACCCCGTACTGATCGAGCACGGGTCGATCACGGTCGTCAGGCTCGATCACCGTGCATCGCGATCGATCGAATTCGACGTGACGGTCGAGCAGCGGCAATGTGCCGCGTCCGATCGAACCGAACCCGATCATGACCACCGGACCGGTGATTGTTGCCAACGGGGTGGAAGGGTTGAGACCAATGGTCATGCGAACCTCCTGTCGAGGAGTGGGTCGGCCGAATGCCGTACAGCGCGCCGACGCTATCGGGGATCGGAGCCCGAACTGCGGCGACGTTCGGCGAGCACCGCTGCGAGTAGCTGGGGGGTTGCCGCGACAACGGGTGCCCGCCGGGCGGCGTAGTCGAGTACGCACAGGTCCCGCTCGAAGACATCTACGGCGACTCCCCCCGCCGCCTCGAGGATCGTGATCGAGGCGAGGTAGTCCCACACGCCGTGACCGTTGTCGAGCATGTCGCACCACGCATCGGTGACGCCGCAGGCGACGGCGCAGATATCGGGGGCCGAGGCACCCAATGCTCGGAACTGCGCCCACCCGTAGTGGTGCGACGGAAGGCCGGAAACGCCGAGGATCGAACCCTCGAGTCGGACCGCATCCGTCGGGTGAATCGGGTGACCATTGCGTTCGGCGCCGTGCCCGCGAATCCCGGTGAACCTGTCTCCCGTGGCGTGATTGACGACCACTCCCACGGCAGGACCGTCATCGTCAACAAGGCACAGGGCCGATGCAAACCACGGAACATGACGCGAGGCGTTGGTCGAGCCATCGAGCGGATCGACCACGACGATCGGTGACGACTCGGAGCCAGGCCGACCCGTCACCCCGCTCTCCTCCGAGAGCACGCGATAACCGGCCGAATACAAGATGTCGAGGCACGCCTGATCTGCGTCGAGGTCGACCGCATACTGCCCGTCGCGGACGCCCGAAGCACCCCAATCGGTATTCGCAGACAACACCGCCGCCACGGCGTCGGCCGCTGCCAGAAACGTTTCCACGGCTCGACGCAGCATGGGATCGATCACAACTGCCGACCGTAGTGTCCCGCAGGTAGTGTCCAGGGTGTGGCAGTCATTGACGTAGCGGGATTCGTCGCCGATTTGAAGAGCCAAGCGATCGATTACGGATTCCACGTACACGACGAGCGACATTTCGTCGAGACGTACTCGCTCCGCCAGCTGTGGGAGGTCGACCTCCATCCGGAAGAAGCCTGCGCCGGTCCGATCGACCTGCATCTGTCGCTCGACGTCGACCCACGCGCCCTGCTCGGGTTCGAGGACGAAGTGATGAAGATGGAGGACATCGACGATGATCCTCCGCCTGGATTCACGTTCCCGCTGCTGTTCACCTGGACGTTGCCTCCGCTCCCGAAACCACCGGATCTGCTCGTGCTCGCCACGGAGGTCGCCGGAGTCGGCGGATTGGTGCTCCCGGTCGAGGTGTCGGCGATCGATTCCTTCCCGAGCGTGACCGACAAGTCGGAACGAAGCCTCTCGATCGTCGGGCGAATCTCGATCGACCTCGCCGACGTGTACATGAACAACGATGCATCCATCGAACAGGCACTCGAACGGTGCAAACATGTCAGCTTGTACCTACTCGAACGAGCGGACAAATGGCTCGATGAAGACCTCTGATCAATTGCGCAACAACACGAGGAGACGGCGTGGAACTCGAACAACGTGACGGATTGACGGTTGCCGAGCTGATCGACCTGCTGAGTCAACATCCCGGTGACGCGATCGTCGAACTCTCGATCATTGCCCCCGTCGGTGATGGCGACGACGACATCACGGTCGACCGCTACCACATCGACGGGATCATGCCGTGGCGTGACGCCGACGACGAAGACGAAGTG
Organism: Ilumatobacteraceae bacterium; assembly: GCA_043773365.1. Taxonomy (GTDB): domain Bacteria; phylum Actinomycetota; class Acidimicrobiia; order Acidimicrobiales; family Ilumatobacteraceae; genus Ilumatobacter. Next base: position 49,443 of record JAYVFI010000001.1, on the reverse strand, counting down.
ATCTGGCTCGTCGGCGGCGAGGACGACGACGTCGACGTGTTCCTCGATTCGATCGAAACACCCACCGACTGAGCAGGAGCGACCGAGAAACGAATTCGAAACGTGCTCCGTCGATTCGTTCTCGACCATACGATGCTGGGGTGCCCGAGCGGTTCCTGATCTGTCCGGCCGCCCGAGCGGTCGCCGCAACGTCGGGTGTCGACGCCGTGCTGATCGTGACTGTGCCCCAGGTTGGTCCGACGACCGATCGCTACGAACACCGCGTCGACGATGGGGCGCTCACGGCGGTCGTGTGCCCGGCCGACCCGTGTGCACAACTCGAGCGGCGATTCGAACTGGCGTGGATCCACGCCGAACTGCTCCATGGTCCACCGGAAACGCTGAGGGCTGGGGTCCATCAGGCTGTCCAACATCTCGTCCCCGGTGGTCAGGTCGGCGCCGGGCCGGGCGAGCTCACGGAGTTGCTCGGCCTGATCGCAGAGTTCCGGCTCGACCCGGTCGCGACGGTCGAGGAACTGGCGTTGTTCCGGCGACCCACTCGAACGACCGTCCACGACCTGTTGTTCGAAGCGCGATCGCAGATCAAGCGGATCTCGCCTGCAACGCTGTCTGAGCTACTCCGTGGCGCAGACGCGCCGGTCGTGATCGACACCCGAACGCACGCCGACCGCGCCCGGTCTGGAGTCATCAAGGACTCGATCCATGTTCCGAGAACCGTGCTCGAGTGGCATCTCGATCCCGTCAACGGTTATCGCCATCCCGCAATCCAAAGCTTCGACCAAGCGATCGTGGTGGTCTGCAACGGCGGCTACAGCTCGTCGCTGGCGGCGGCCAATCTCGGTCGGATCGGATTCACGAACGCGTGTGATCTGATCGGCGGCATGCACGCCTGGCGCGCCGCAGACCTCCCGACACACCCTCCCGACCACTCACACCTCGACCTCTGATCGGGTTGGTGAAGCCAACGGCCCGTCACAAACTCGCGTCAACCGTGGAAGGTCGTGTTCGCCTATTGTTCGCAACCGCACCGCCATGCCACGAACGACCGGGAGAATCTGATGCCCATCAGCACGATGTCCAGCACGATGATGGACGACTATCAACTGACGCTCCTGCCGATCTTGCAGTTCGGCAGGCAAGTCCATGCCAACAGCAAGATCATCACGTTCACCGGCGACGGGTACGTGGAAGCGACGTTCGCGCAGGTCGCCGACCGCGCCGATCGACTCGCATCGGCACTGGCCCGCCTCGGCGTGCAGCCCGGCGACCGTGTCGGCACCTTTCTGTGGAACAACCAGACCCACATGGAGGCCTACCTGGCGATTCCGTGCATGGGCGCCATCCTGCACACGCTCAACATCCGGCTCTTCCCCGAGCAGCTCGCCTACGTGATCAACCACGCGGAGGATCGTGTGATCATCGTCGATGCGCCGATCGCACCCTTGCTGGCTCGCGTGCGCGATCAGCTCACCACGGTGCAGCACATCATCGTCAAGCGCCCCGGCGATGCCAGCTCGTTGGGCGACGGCCTCCTCGACTACGACGAGTTGCTGGCAGCGGAACCGGGGGGCTACGACTATCCGCAGGTCACCGAGAACACCGGTGCAGCGATGTGCTACACGAGCGGGACGACGGGCAATCCGAAAGGTGTCATGTACAGCCACCGCAGCACGTACATGCACTCGCTACTGGTCACGAGTACTGCCAACATCGCGCTCAGTGAACGCGACCGGATGTTGGTGATCGTGCCGATGTTCCACGCCAACGCGTGGGGTACTCCCTACGCGGCGTGGATGATCGGCGCCGACCTCGTCTTCCCGCAGCAGTTCCTGCAGGCGGCGCCAATCGCCCGCATGATCGCAGACACCAAGCCGACGCTCACCGGCGCAGTGCCGACGGTGTTGAACGACCTCCTCCACAACGCGCCCGACACCGACATGGGCTCGTTCCGGTTGGTGATGTGTGGTGGCTCGGCCGTACCTCGCGGTTTGATCGACGGCTACCGAGACACGTTCGGCGTGCCCATCGTGCAGGGTTGGGGCATGACCGAAACCAGTCCCGTCTGCGCGATCGGCCATCCGCCCAAGGAGATGGGCGACGCCAGCGAGACCGACTGGCGGGTGAAGACCGGCCGCATCATCCCCGGCGTCGAACTGCGGATCACCGACGACAACGGCGACGTGCAGCCGTGGGACGGTGAGGCACTCGGCGAGATCGAAGTGCGCGGCTCGTGGATCACCGCCAGCTACTACCACGTCGACGATCCGGAGAAGTTCCATGACGGCTGGCTGCGCACGGGCGACGTCGCCAGCGTGTTGCCCAACGGCTACGTCATGATCAGCGATCGCGCCAAGGATGTCATCAAGAGCGGCGGCGAGTGGGTCTCGTCAGTCGATTTGGAGAACACGTTGATGAACCACCCCGCCGTGCTCGAGGCCGCCGTGATCGGTGTCCCCGACGACCGGTGGGACGAACGACCGATGGCGTGCGTCGTGTTGAAGCCCGGCGAGTCGCTGACCGCCGCGGAACTGCGGACGTGGCTCAGTGAGCGGACCGCCAGGTTCTGGCTCCCTGAGCGATGGAGCTTCATCAGCGAGGTACCCAAGACCAGCGTCGGGAAGTTCGACAAGAAGGTGCTGCGGGCACGTCACGGGGCCGGCGAGCTCGAGGTCGAGCAACTCACCTGACCCCTCTGGCGTCAACCAGCCGCTGTTGAAAGTATGCGACGCCCTGTTCGTGGTGTGGCGACAGCGGCCCGGGGCGATAGGCCCGCGATGTGTAGTTGCGATTGGTCTGCAAACAGATCTCGAAGTCCTGCCGGATGACCTCGAGGTTGCTGGCGACCGTTCGCTGACGCTCCTCGACCGGCACGGCGTCGCCGAAGTAGTAGTGGTACACGAGTTCGGTGCGATCGATGCCGAGCGGGTTGATCCGCGACGTGTTGAAACCGTCGCCGAACAGTGACAGCGTCCAGTTCGGCCACATCCACAACCACACACCGCGGTAGAACAACCCGTCTCGCGGCGGTGCCGTCATGTGCACATACCCGTCACGCGCCGTGGTTTCGAACTTGTCGAACTCGATCGCCCGGAAGAACTCGGGATGGATACCAGGGATGTGATAGCCCTCGACGAAGTTGTCGATGTAGATCTTCCAATTCGCATCGAACACCATCCGCTCCTCGCGGTGCAGCGAGTACGACTCGAGCGGTTCGTCGGCCAATTCGGCAACGAGCCCGCCGAGTTGCTTCGTGAGTGAGTCGAGCGGATCGACGGCGACGAACACCAGGCCGCGCCAGACCTCCACACTGACCGGTTCGAGCGGCCAATCGGCAGCATCGAATGTCGGGTCATCACCGAACCACGGGGTGCGCCGAAGTTCGCCGGTGTCGGCGTACATCCAGTGGTGATAGGGACACTGGATCACGCCGAGGCAGCTGCCAGTGCCCTCGGGTAGCAGCCTGGCGCCGCGGTGCCGGCAGACGTTTCGGAACGCTCTCAGCTGGCCGTCCGACGATCGGATCGCAACGACCTTGGAACCGGCGATCTCCTCGGCGACATAGCTGCCGGGTGAGGTCAGACGTGAGAGCGGGCCGATCAGTTGCCAGCTGCGATCGAAGACCGCCTGCTGATCAGCTGTGTAAATGTCGGCGTCGACGTACTCCGCAGCAGGCGCGTTGCGCATCACAAGATGCTACCGCCGAGGAGTACTGCCGATCGAACAGTCGTCGAGTGCTTCTGACCCGGCGCTCACCTCGCGCTGATTTCGACACTGGTCCCGTGGAGGTAGGCGTCGATCGTATTGGCGATCCGTTTCCCGTCGCCCATCGCCAGGATCACCGTGGCCGAGCCACGCACGATGTCGCCGCCGGCGAACACGCCGGGCAGGTTGGTCATGCCGTGGGCGTCAGCGGCGAGATAACCGCGATCGGTGAGGGCCAGGTCGGGTGAAGCCGATGTGAGCAGCGGGTTGGCTCGGGTGCCGACCGCGACCACGACGGTGTCACAGGGTATGACCCGCTCCGAGCCCTCGATCGGAACCGGTGCTCGCCGGCCCGACCCGTCGGGCTCCCCGAGTTCGGTGTCGACACACCGCAATCCCGTGACCCAACGAGCGGCGTTGCCCTCGATCGCGATCGGGCTGACCTGGAACTCGAACGAGACGCCCTCCTGCTCGGCGTGATCGACCTCCTCGACCCGCGCCGGCATCTCCGGGCGGTTGCGCCGGTAGACGATCGTCGCGTTGCCGGCTCCGAGACGGCGCGCCGTGCGGACCGCATCGATGGCCACGTTGCCGCCGCCGATCACGACCACATGGTCGCCGTGCAGGACCGGCGTGTCGGCGTCGGGGAACGCATACGCCTGCATCAGGTTGACTCTGGTCAGGTACTCGTTCGCCGTGTACACGCCCTTCAACCCTTCCCCGGGGATCCCGAGGAACATCGGGAGGCCGGCACCTACCGAGATGAACAGGGCGTCGAAGTGCTCGCGCAATTCGTCAAGCGTGTAGGTCCGACCGATCACCACATTGCACTCGATCTGGACACCGAGCGCTTCGAGACGTTCGACCTCGTGCTCCACGATCTCGTTCGGCAGCCGGAATTCGGGGATGCCGTACGACAGCACGCCACCGGGCTTGTGGAGCGCCTCGTAGATCGTCACCGCGTGCCCTCGGCGGGCCAGCTCACCGGCCGCCGTGAGCCCACCCGGGCCGGCGCCGATGATCGCCACGCGCTTGCCGGAAGGCTCGATCTTCGGCGGTTGATCGAGCAGTTGACCCTGGGCCCAGTCGGCCACGAAGCGCTCCAGGTGACCGATCGCCACGGGCGCGCCCTTGCGACCCCTGACGCACTCCGCCTCGCACTGATGTTCTTGCGGGCACACCCGACCGGTCACGGCCGGGAGGGCATTGTCGGCGAACAGCGTGCGCGCCGCTCCTGCCAGGTCGCCCTCCTCGATCCGCCGGATGAACGTCGGGATGTCGACCATCACCGGACAGCCCTCGACGCACGTCGCCCGCTTGCACGCCAGGCATCGTTGCGCCTCGAGCATCGCCAGGTGCTCGGTGAACCCGAGGTTGACTTCGTCGAAGGTTCCCGACCGCTCGTGCGGGTCACGAGTGGGCATCTCCTGACGGCCGATGGCCAGCCGGTCGCGCTTCGAAAGCTGCTCGTCGCTCACCCAGCCCCCCGACAGACGTGACTCGACGCTTCGCGTTCGGATTCGCCGTACGTGCCGAGTCGATCGGCCAGCTCGTCGAAGTCGACGCCGTGTCCGTCGAACTCGGGCCCGTCGACGCAAGCGAAGCGCATCGTCCCGTCGACCGTGACTCGACACCCGCCGCACATGCCCGTGCCGTCGACCATGATCGGATTCAACGACACGATCGTTCGTACGCCGAGCGGCAGGGTGGCTGCTGCCACAGCCCGCATCATGGGCACCGGCCCGGCGGCGTAGACGACCTCGACCGACCGTGTCGCCAGCAGGTCGCGGAGTGCGTCCGTGACTACTCCGGCTCGCCCTTTGCTCCCGTCGTCGGTGCACACGACCAACTCCCCGAACGAAGCGAACTCGTCGTCGAACAGCACGCTCTCGCTGGTGCGGGCGCCCAACACGGTGATCACCTCCGCACCCATCTCAGCGAGGCGGCGGGCGATTGGGAACATCACGGCCGCCCCGACCCCGCCGGCGACGCAGACTGCAAGGCCCTCGGCGACGAGATCGCTCGGCCGACCGAGCGGACCGACGATGTCGTGGATCTCGTCGCCCGGAGCAAGTGCCACGAGATCGCTCGTACTCTTGCCGACAGCCTGGATGACGAGCACGATCGATCCGTCTGTCGAGTCGCTGTCGGCGATCGTGAGCGGGATTCGTTCGGCGCCAGGACCAAGCCGGACGATCACGAACTGGCCCGGCTGGCGTACCGCCGCGACCCTGGGTGCCCTGACGACCAACCGGTGCACGTCGGCCGACAGCTTCGTGTTGGACATCACCTCATGACCCTGGACGCTCGTCGCGCTCCAGGTTTGGTCATCGGTCATCGGGCGCGCTCCCTCTTGGCGTTCGTCCACACGGTATTCACTGCACGGTTATCACTGCATGGTATTCACCGCCTGCGGCGCTGTCCCGGGCCTTCCGACCCTGATCTACGGGCACTTGGCAAGCCGGTGGAGGATGGACCTTTGGCACTGTCGCCCGGACCCTCGGCGCGCCAAGATGATGGCCAAGACGATGATGCCTCGGCGCCGCTCGGCGATGACGGAAGGAAGTTGCGATGACCAATCGAATCGACGTGATCGAGCTGCTGCTCAGTGACCATCGCATGATCGACGAACTCGCCGAGCAGCTCGACACCTCGAACGACCCCACCGAGATCAGGCGTCTCTACCTTCGGATCGGTGAGGAACTGGCGGCGCACGAGGCAGCCGAGCAAGAGGTGCTCTACCCCGCGTTCAGGGCCTCGCTCGACATGGCCGACGACGACACGCTCGACCACAGGATGGGTGAGCACGAGGAACTGAACGGGTTACTGGCCGAGATGCGCACGCTCGCACCTGACGGCTTCGACTTCACCAAACGCGGCAGTGCGTTGCTGCTCGAGGTCAAGGGCCATTTCCAGCGCGAGGAGGAGTCGGTGTTCGCTCGGATGCGGGAAGCCTTCAGCGCCGACGAACTGGCTGACCTGGGGACCCGTGCCCTGGCGGCGAAGCAGCACTCCCCCGCCTTCCCCGACGACCACCCCCACGTCGCCGCCGATCGATGACGAAACGGGAACAGCCCGGCTGACGCGGGTGGGCGACCGCAGCCCCCTGGTCGCCGTCTCTCGACCGCGGCATCGGTAACGTCAGGTCGACGTCACCTGGCGACTGGGGACCGACGTTCGTGCGGCGACGCCGAGCCGGCGTTCAGCGAGGGACACGTCATCGTTCGCTACCGCGTACTCGTCATGTCGGCGAACCGCCGTAGAGTTCTGCTTCGATCGTTGCCTGGACGGGCTCGATGTGTGTGGCTTCGCACGATTTGAGCAGGCGTGCCACAGCCAGTTCCTCGCCCTGCAACTCCTGCAGCGCGTCCAGCGCAGGGCCGGTCAACGTGGCCGGGTCCTGACCCTGCGCGACCGCGGCAAGACGTTCGGTCAGGTCGGTCTTGACCTGGTCAGGATGGGAGTAGTCGTAGCCCTCGGCGGACATGCAGTCGGACCACTTTGCAATTGCTGCGATCATGCGCGGGTCCTGGTCGACCAGTAGATCGGCGGGGTTGATGTACGTCCCGCTCAGTTCCTCGGCGGTGTAGAGCTGGTCGGCGGCAGCCCGCGTGCATCCACCGGTCTGGGAGAAGTCCTCCTGCTCGACGGCACGAGCGTGGTTCCACTCGACGGCCTCACCCCAGAGCGCGCGGCGGAAGGCGACCTGATCCGACTCCGGCAACCCGACAACGTAGGCGTTGTTCTCCGGTCCGGCACCGAACACGATCAGCGGTTTGTCGAACTGCGTCGTGACACCGAGACCGTATTGGGCGAGGAAGTCCTCATCCGAGAGCCCTGGGGCCGACTCGTCGGTCCCCATCGCTTGCTTGACCGTCGCGAAGTCGAGTGCGACATATTGGAATCCGGCATCGGCCATGCACTTCGCGATCGACTGCTCGGTCTCCTCGATCCGGGCCGTCAGCTGGGCCAGCGACAAACCGAACTCCTCGGGCGGGCCGCTGGTGGTCTCCGCGGTCGCCGATCCGGAGGACGATCCGTCGGTCCCGCCACCAGAGCCACCAGAGCCACCACAGGAGGCAATCCACAAGGCGGAGGCGAACCCGACTGCGAGATCTCTCGCGCACAGGTTCCTGCGGCGTCGGGGGGTGCTCGGCTGGCTGCGCATATCGGTCTCCTTTATGGCGTCGAATTCCGACGATGACGATTCGCAGCTGAACGTCACCTGAACGCGATCGGATCGCGTTCAGGTCCGATTCAGGTGGCGCCCGGTAAGACCAGGTCACGGTTTGCATTCCAGCTGACCGTCGAGGAGGACGGATGAACCGGCGAACGATGGCTGCGAGTGTGATCGGGGTTGTGGTGGCAACCGCAACCGGCGGCTATGTCGCCGGCTCGCGGATCACGTCACCGGCCGAGGTCGCATCGCGAACCGCTGCGCCAGAACCGTCGCCGATCCTCGTACCCGTCGAGCAGCGCGTGCTGTCGACCGACGTGGTGACGCGCGGCACGGGTCGGTTCGGGTCGCCGCAGAAGCTGTCGGTGCCGGCGTCGGCCTTGAAGCAGAACGCCGGGCTGATCGCCGAGTTGCCGCTGGCAGGGACGGAGCTTGCAGAAGGTGACGTCGCCATCAGCGCCTCGGGTCGCCCCGTGTTCCTCTTGGCAGGGGCGCGGCCGATGTCGCGCGACCTCGGCCCCGGGTTGAGTGGCGACGACGTTCGCCAACTCGAGGAGTCGCTGAGCAGGCTCGGCTTCGACGTCGGCCAAGTCGACGGTGTCTACGATGAGGGAACCGCCGCCGGGGTGTCGGCGTGGTACGCGGACAATGGTTACGCCCCGTTCGAGGCGACCACCGAACAGCTCGACGCGATCCGAGCCCGAGAAGCCGATCTGAGCGCCGCTTCGTTGGACAAGCTGGCTGCCGACGACGCAGCGGCGACCACCGAGGCAGCGATCTTTACCGCTCGGTCGGCCCTGACGACGAGCGTGAATCGCCGATCGGCAACCGCTCGCAACGTCGAGCGGGCGCAGTCAGAGGCGGCGGCCGCCGAGCAAGTCGCGATTGCCGAGTTGGCAGCTCGCCAGGCGCTCGCAGACCGGTTGCGAAGCAGTCAGACCGTCCAGCGCGGTTCGTCGTCCGAAGTCCGCGTCGCACAGGCCGACCTGGCTGCTGCCGAGGCAAACGCCTCCGCCGTTCGGACGGTTGGTTCGGAGTCGGTTGCATTGGCACAAGCGGCCGTCGATCGCGCCCCAGCCCGAGTCAGCGCAGCGATCAGGGCGACAGCTGCTGCCGACGCGGCGGCGATCGCCGAGGTCGCGTCGCGCCAGGCAGCAGTCGACGTTCTGGAGGGGCAACCAACCGTCGATGAGGCCCAGCTGGCGGCAGCTACGGCGGATCTGGCGGCTGCCGTCGCCAACGCCGAATTGGTGCGAACCACCGGCGCTCGAACCGTGACCGACGAACAACAGGCGGCGACCGACGCGGCAACCGCTCTCGACGCGACACGCGCCCAGACAGCGGCCGCCAACGCTGCCGCGAACGCCGACGTGGCAGCCAAGCAGGCAGCCCTCGACGTGCTGATCCAACCGATTGTGCCAACAGCCGCCGAAATCGCCTCGGCCGACTCCGACGTGGCGATCGCGACCGCCAACCGGGACGTCGTGCGCCTCTCCGGCGAGCGCGCCGTGAGCGAGGCGATCGCGGCGGCGGATGACGCCGCCGCCGATGTCGATGTCAAGCAGGCGGAGTTGGCAGCCGCGGAGACGACCAGCAGCAATGCCGTCGCCATCATCGACGCGCGCACTGCAGCGGCCGAGTTGGCAGCACTGAACGCGGACCTGGCGCGTCGCCGAGCAGGCGTTCAGGTGCCCGCCGACGAGGTCGTCTTCGTGGCCAGTGCCCCCGTACGCGTCTCCGATCTGTTGCTCGGCCTCGGTGACGCCGCGATCGGTGGGATCATGAAGGTCACCGACGCCAGAGTTCACGTCGACGCCGGCTTGCCGGTCGAGGAAGCCGGCTTGATCACGGCGGGTATGACAGTCCAGATCGCCGAGCCCGCCCTCGGCATCGCAACCGAGGGCACGGTCACTGTCGTGGCCCAGGGACCGGGCACCAATGGCGTCGACGGCTTCCACGTCTACGCAGAGATCACTGTCGATTCGCCTCCGCCCAACCTGGTCGGCGCGTCCGTTCGCCTGACGATCCCGGTCGGATCGACATCCGGATCGGTGCTCGCGGTGCCGGTGAGCGCGTTGACGCTCGCTGCGGATGGCAAATCGCGGGTCCAGCGCCAGGTCGATGGGTCGCCGGAATTCGTCAGCGTCGAGGCAGGTCTATCCGCCGACGGCTACGTCGAGGTCGCCGCCCCTGATCATTCGCTGCATGCCGGTGATCTCGTGGTGATCGGGTTCGAACTGCGCGGTGCGGCATCGACCGCCGGACCCACCGCAACGACTGTGCCGCCCAATGGATGACATCGCCATGCACGCACCGGTCATCCAACTCGCACACGTCGGAAAGCGATTTCGGGGCGATCCGCCGGTCGATGCCCTCACCGACGTCGATCTGTCGGTCGACGAGGGTGAGTGGTTGGCGATCGTCGGCCCTTCCGGCTCCGGCAAGTCCACGTTGCTCAACATCATCGGGTGCCTCGACGAGTTGACGTCCGGTTCCTATCGGTTCGACGGCATCGAAGTGTCCGAACTCACCGACAAGCAACGCGCCGGGCTGCGCTGTCGAGGGATCGGTTTCGTGTTCCAGTCATTCCACCTCCTCGGCCAACGCACGGTCACCGAGAACGTGATGCTCTCCGACGTGTACCGCAAGGCACCGGTACGCGATCGACGAGCGCGAGCGTTGGCGGCGCTCGATCGAGTCGGCCTCGCCCACCGCGCCGAGTTTCTTCCTACACGGTTGTCCGGTGGCGAACGCCAGCGGGTCGCGATCGCCCGAGCGATGATGGGATCACCACGCCTGCTGTTGTGCGACGAACCGACCGGAAACCTCGATTCAGTGTCGACGGCCAACGTGCTCGGGCTGTTCGAGCAGCTCAACGACAGCGGGATTACGATCGTGATCATCACCCACGATCCCGACGTCGCCCAGCGTGCCTCGCGTGAGGTGCGGATCACCGATGGCAGCCTCGTGGAGGTGGGGCGATGAGGCTGCGACTCCGCCGACGACGCTCGCAGCGCCATCAGTCCGACCTGGTGGCTGCATCTGGGATGAGTGTTCGGGACCTCGTCAACGAGTCGGTGGCCGGTCTCTTCGCCCGCCCTGGTCGAACGGTGCTGACCGTGTTGGGCACCGTGATCGGCCTCGCCGCACTGGTCGCGACGCTCGGGCTTTCGCGCACGGCCGGCAATCGAATCGTCGGCCGCTTCGACGAACTCGCGGCCACCGAAGTCCTGGTCAGCCCGAGGCCCTCTGCCAGTGACACGGCGATGGCCGCACTCCCATGGGATGCGCCAGAACGGATCAACCGGCTCAACGGCGTCGCTGCCGTCGGCAATCTGAGCGTCGTCGATGTCGGCGGGCGACTCGTCGCCTCGTCACCGGTCGTCGATCCGCAGAACCCCACCGCGTTGAACCTCACCGTCAGCGCCGCATCACCGGGCCTCTTCCGCGCGGTGCGAGCACAGCTTCGCAGCGGCACGCTGATCGATGCAGTCCACTCCGAACGCGGAGAGCACGTCGCCGTACTCGGCCCGAACGCCGCCCAGCGGCTCGGGATCAGCCGCGTCGAACAACTCCCGGCGATCACGATCGGTGACGACATCTATGTGGTGATCGGGATCCTCGACGGCGTAGCCCGCCAACCCGACCTGCTCAGTACTGTGATCATCCCCGAGGGCACCGCTCGGCGCGACTATCGGCTTCGCTCGCCCGGGTTGATCGTCGTCGAGACCGATATCGGAGCCTCCTCGCTCCTGTCCCAGCAACTCGCATTGGCATTACGACCCGACAGTCCACGAAGCCTGCGAGTCGCCTCACCGCCCGAGCCGCAACGCGTTCGCGACGCCGTCAAGAATGACCTCAACCTGTTGTTCCTCATCCTGGGCGGCGTGTCACTGCTGGTCGGCGCGATCGGGATCGCCAACGTCACGCTCGTCTCGGTGATGGAACGCACTGGGGAGATCGGTCTTCGCCGAGCGTTCGGCGCCTCCCGTCGGCACATCGGCCAGCAGTTCCTGGTCGAGAGCGCGACGATCGGTGTCGTCGGCGGCGTGCTCGGCGCCAGCCTCGGCACACTCGTGGTGGTCGCCGTTTCGGCGCGCCAGTCGTGGACACCGGTGCTCGATCCCGGCGTACCGCTGCTGGCGCCGTTGATCGGTGGGCTCACGGGGTTGCTCTCCGGCACCTACCCTGCGCTGCGGGCCGCCCGCCTGGCACCCGTCGAAGCACTGCGCTCGGGAACGTGACACGGCCCGACGATGAAACTGCTGATGATCGAGGACGACAAGAAGATCGCCACAACCGTCAAGCGTGGGCTGGAGGCTGAGGGTTACACCGTGGACGTCGCCTTCGACGGCGCCGAAGGACTGTGGATGGCGACAGAGGGCACGTACGACCTGATCTTGCTCGACATCATGTTGCCGACTCGCAACGGCTATCAAATCTGCGCCGACCTTCGAGCGGCGGGTGACTGGACCCCGATCCTGATGCTGACTGCCAAGAGCGGCGACCTCGACGAGGCCGAGGCGCTCGACACGGGCGCCGACGACTACCTCACCAAACCGTTCTCGTTCCCGGTGCTCGTTGCCCGTGTCCGTTCGCTGCTCCGCCGGGTGAGCGGACGCATCATCATGGTGCCGCTCGAGGCCGGCGACCTGCGGATCGATCCCGTTTCCCGGCGCGTGTGGCGTTGCACCGAGGAGGTGTCGCTCACCGCCCGTCAGTTCGACGTGTTGGAGTTCCTGGTACGGCACGCAGGCCAGGTGTCGTCGAAGCGGGATATTCTGGAAGCAGTCTGGCAGTACGACTTCGTGGGCGACCCGAACATCGTCGAGGTGTACATCCGCCGGCTTCGTTCGCTGATCGACGAACCGTTCGGACGTCATTCGATCGAGACCGTCCGCGGCGCCGGCTATCGCCTCGATGTCAACGGCGGGTGAGCGATGGTTCCACGTACCATTCGCGCCCGTGTCACCTGCGTCGCTGTCGCGCTCACCGCTGTGTTGTTGATTGTGGCGTCGGCGTTGATGCTCGCGGTTCTTCGATTGCAACTCGCCGACAACCTCGACGAGAACCTGTCGCAACGCGCCGACACGATTGAGGCCGTGCTCGGCGACACCTCGTCAGACGAGTTGAGAACCGACGAGGACCTGCTCGTTCAGGTCCTCGCTCCGGACGGAACCGTGTTGTTGTCGTCGTCCAACCTCGGCGGCAGCGGGCCGATTTCGCCGCTCGAGCCCGGTTTCACGTCGAACCGGGCCGTTCCCGATCGCCCCGAGGAGTTCCGGGTGCTGTCGCGGGAGATCGAGTACCACGAGCGTCCGGCGTTGCTCGTCGTCGGTGTCAATCGCGACGACGTCACCGATCCCATGCGAATCATCTCGAAGTCTCTTGCGTTTGCCGTCCCTGCTGTCGTCTGCCTCCTCGGTGGTTTGACATGGTGGCTCACCGGACGCGTCCTTCATCCTGTTGACGCGATCCGTGCCCAGATGGCCGAGATCGGGGCCACCAACCTCGGCGGTCGCGTCCCTGAGCCGAACACCGGCGACGAGATCAGCCGGCTCGCCCGAACCATGAACGAGGCGCTGGCTCGCGTCGAGACCGCGGCGCGACGTCAGCAACGATTCGCGGCCGACGCCTCGCACGAGCTTCGGATTCCGCTGACGAGGATCCGCACCGAACTCGAGGTCGATCTCGCCCAACCCGAACGCGCCGATCCGATCGCAACCGAACGCAGCGTGCTCGCCGAGACGATTGGACTGCAGCATCTCGTCGACGACCTACTGCAACTTGCGCGCGCCGACGCCACCGACTCCCCTGCTGTCGGTATCGCTGTCGGCGGCGTTGCCGTCGACCTCGACGACATCGTGCTCGACGAGGCAGGCAAGCTCGCCGAACGGGCGCGGGTCGCCGTCGACATCAGCGGTGTCTCGGCGGCTCAGGTCACAGGCGCACCGAGCCAGCTCGCACGCGCCGTCCAGAACTTGCTCGACAACGCCGAACGACACGCCATGGCCGTGGTGACGATCATCCTCACCGAATCGGCGGGGACGGCGCGTCTGATCGTCAGCGACGATGGTGTCGGGATCCCGCGAAGCGAGCGCGAAACTGTGTTCGAGCGCTTCACCCGGCTCGACGAAGCCCGAACTCGCGACGCCGGAGGGACGGGGCTCGGCCTGGCGATCACCCGCGAGATCATCGAGCGCCACGGCGGGTCGATCCGTGTGGCGGATCGACCGACGACGACGTTCGTCGTGGAACTCCCGGCACGCCCCTGAGCACGTGGTGGCGGGCGACGGAGACACGCGACCAGTCCTCGTCGATGACGACCGGTCGTGGCCGATTCTTGATCAATCGTCGCCGGTGCCCTCGTCCTCGTCGGAGACGTCGACCGCCCCGCTCACCACGTTGAAATCGCGATCGAGCTGCACGTCGATCTGCGACCCGTCGTCGCGAGTCACCTCGACCTCGTAGTAGCTGTCTTCGTCGCCAACCTCCGTGCCGGTCACCCGACCGCCGCCGGTAAACGCCAAGGCGGCCTCACTGGCACGCTTCAGCGCTGCCCCGGTGATCGCAACATCATTGTCGTCGGCCTGTTTGGCGATCGCCACAGTCGCACCCGTACCGACCACGGCAACCATGACTACGCCGGCAACCAGCCGTCTCGTCCTCGTCTTCATCACGCACCTCCCGTTGTCAGAACGACAACGATGCCACTCCGAACTGAACGCCAGCTGACTCAGACCGGGTGATCCATGCCTCGACCCGCCGGAAGTCAGTCGGACGCGATCAGTCACCCGGGCGATGGGGCGATGCACGCTGCGGTGGGCCGGCCCTGGTCGGGCTGATCAGGTGAGCGAATGCAGATATCGATTTTCGTCCGCCGCTCGGCAACGGGGCTTGTTGCCCCGCGCGGCGGGAGTCACGGCGGCGGAAGCACGCGGTAGATGAAGTCCACCTGTCCACTCGTCTTGTGGAACGCCACGCAACCGGAGAAGCTGTTTTGCACCCTCCAGCCGCCCGACACTTTTCGCTGCAGCGCGACGGCGGTCGAGGTCGGCACCGCCGTCGAGCCGGCCGGATTGCCAGCGCGGGAGAACCCCAGTTTGGGTCTCGATGTCAGATTCATCGACGGCCGGCGAGATCATCGAGATCGTCCGCTCACGTGATCGTCACGGCGAAGCGATCGAGGAATCCGACGTTGCCGAGAAGGCAGGGATGGAGTTCGACGACCGCTTCGGCGTCGGTAGGCCGTTTTGACCATTGTCGGCGACCGCTCCGGGAATCAATACCATCCCAGCTCGATGTGTGTGGGGCGGGTGGGGATCGAACCCACGACCCAGGGATTATGAGTCCCCTGCTCTAACCACTGAGCTACCACCCCGAAAACAGACAACAGGGTCCCACACTTGGGACCCTGTCACGTGGCTCCGGGAGCAGGGCTCGAACCTGCGACATTCTGATTAACAGTCAGACGCTCTGCCAGCTGAGCTATCCCGGATTAGCGAGGGACGATGATACCGCCTCGATCACGGCCATCACACGCTGATTGCAGTTGGGCGATTCCACGACACCTGACAACGTCTCGGAGTTCTGTCACATGTCGCTGATCGACGAACGTCCGGAGCTTGCGGGTCGCTTGAGAGGGTGGAGAACCTCAGGAGGCGATGGAGAGCGCCGGGGCGACAACCACGGGGACCGGGCAGACCTTGAACAGCGTCCGCAGCAGACCACCTTCGAGGCCAGGCAGCGAGGCCGGCACGATCACGCGCTGAACGTTGCGGCGCTGCATCGCGTCCATGATCGAAACGACCGAATCGGCTCCGTTGGTCGTCAGCGTTTCAACGTCATCGCGCTCGGGTCGCAGCCGGCGAACGAGCTGATCGAGGTAGATGTCACCAGCGGTGGAGACATCGATGTCTTCCGCATCGGCAAAGTCACGGAGCGATTCGGCAGAATCACCCTCGAGGGCGAGCAATACGGTCAACGAGCGATCGTTGGCGGTGAGCATCTGGAGGGCGCCTTCGCCGACGATGCTCGACGGGTCGACGAGGACCAGCGTCCTAGGGGCATTCGAACTTACATTCATGTGACTCAGGGTAGGGAGGCCGGATTTCAACCGGATGGACGCCAGGTGAACAAACGGCGCGAGCGGTGTGATACCTGTCACTCGTTCTCGAGGAACTCGCGCAGCCGTTGCGAACGCTGCGGGTGTCGCAGCTTGGCGAGCGTCTTGGCCTCGATCTGGCGGATCCGCTCGCGAGTGACCCCGAAATCACGCCCGACCTCCTCCAGCGTCTTCGCCTGGCCACCATCGAGTCCGAACCGCATTCGCACGATTTCCTGCTCGCGTTCGGACAACTCGCCGAGCACCTGCTCGACAGCCTCATGCAGCATCGCCTTGGTGGCGGCATCAGCGGGAGTGTCGATCGTGGTGTCCTGGATGAAGTCGGCGAGGTTCGACTCATCCTCCTCCCCCACGGGCGAATCGAGCGAGAGCGGATCCAACGAAATCCGCAGGAGGTCACGAATCCGTTCCGGCTCCATCTGCAACTTCTCGGCGAGCTCATCAACGGTCGGCTCGCGTTCGAGGTCTTGATGCAGCTGACGTCGCATCCGGGTCAGTCGGTTCATGTGCTCGACCATGTGAACGGGAATCCGAATCGTGCGGGCCTGGTCCGCAATCGATCGCGTGATGGCCTGGCGGATCCACCACGTGGCGTACGTCGAGAACTTGAAACCCTTGGTGTGATCGAACTTGTCGACCGCCCGCATCAACCCGAGGTTGCCCTCCTGGATCAGGTCGAGCAACTGCATCCCACGACCGGAGTACCGCTTGGCGATACTGACCACAAGCCTCAGGTTGGCCTGTATGAGCTCGCTCTTGGCCCGTTCACCCCGCTGGACGGCTCGCAGCAGCATCCGCTGCTCGGTGCCGTCTGCGAGGCCTTCGTCGATGCGCTGAGCGGCGACGTGACCGTTCTCGATCAACTGGGCCAGACGACGCTCATCGTCGGTCGAGAGCAGATCCACCAGCCCGATCTCGCGGAGATACATCCGAACGCCATCGGATGATCCGACGTCGACTCGAAGCTGGCGCTTCTGGCCGCGCCGACCGCGCCGACGAGTCAGCAGCTTTTCGTCCTCCTCCTCACTGCCCGCAACAGGTCGCTCACCACCTTCCGGCGGCGTGTCGTCGTCGATGATGTCGTACACCTCGTCGTCGATCGCAACACCGGCGGCGTTCAACGAGGCATTGACGGCGTGCAGGACGTCACCGGTCAACTCGACATGACGGAGCACCTGAGCAACCTCTTCGGCGGGCACTACACCCAACTCGCGGCCGCGCACGACCAAGTCGTCCCATTCCGATCGATCGACACCCTCAACAGGCGGCGTAATCGCCGGCAGATCAACCTGGTCAGGTCCCCCCACCAGAGCGTCCCTCCATACGTCCTTCCAGCCAACCTAGCAACCATCCCGCCGAGTCAAGGGCCAGTTCTGAGTTTCGGAGCTTTTCCGTCGCCACCCGTACCTCGGCATCTTCACGAATTCGGTCCGGATCCGCCGTCCTTCCACCGGCAGCAATCTCGCGCCTCACCGCGGCGACGATCAAATTCCGGGCCTCCGCTTCGGCGTCGACCTCGAGATCGACCACCGCCGCCCGCTCGAGCACGTCTCGCGCTTCCGGGTCGACATTCCCGAGCGCGACCCCGAGATCACCACCTGCTTCGGCGATCGCGAGGAACGCCCGTCGATAGACCTCGTCGACGAACAGTGCCTCGACCAGCCATGACGCGATCAGGTTCCAGTTCTGGACCAGGAGCGCGATCGCCACGAACTCGGCGTTCTGCTTACGTTCCTGACGAGCCTTTGGTCGCGCCACGTTGACGTGCGGACGCCGGGTCCGACGTTCAGCAACAGCGACCAAGTCGTTGACCGGTAGGCCGATCTGAACCGCGACCTGACCTGCATACAACTTTCGGATGTCGACGTTCGGATGTTCGTTGATCACGGCCATCGCCGCCTCGCCGAGTCGAGCCACCGCCTCGGGTGATTGCGGTGCCTGCCCGTCGAGGACGCGGCCGAGCCGGAATCCGAGGAACGGCTTGGCGGATTCGACCGCCTTCGCCAGCGCTCCCGGATCGGTCTGTGCGATCTCGCCAGGATCCTTCCCGCCGGGGAACGAGGCCACGCTGACCTCGACCTGGTACTTCTCCTCCCATTCGTAGAATCGCTCGGCGGCGCCCTGGCCGGCGGCGTCGGCATCAAAGGCAAGCACCACGCGGCTGGCGTACTTCTTGAGCAGACGCACGTGCTCCTCCGTGAACGCCGTACCGCACGTGGCGACCGCCCGCGGCAAACCCGCGAGATGGAACCCGATCACGTCGGTGTATCCCTCGCACACGATCACCTGGTTGGCGTTGACGATGTTGGACTTCGCCCAGTTCAACCCGTACAACGTCTTCGATTTGGTGTAGATCGGTGTCTCGGAACTGTTTTTGTACTTCGCCGGATCGGTCGAGCCCGGCAGAATCCGACCACCCAGGGCGACGGCATCTCCGCTCTCACTGAAGATCGGGAAGATCACCCGTCCCCGAAACGCATCCTGCAATTTGTTGCGACGATTGGTGAACGCCAGCCCGTTGTCGCGCAGCAGGTCGGCCGCAATTCCTGATTCGCGGGCGAGGACGTCCCATTCGTCAGGCGCCCACCCGATCTTGAACTGCCGGGCGACGTCGCCGGAAAGCCCGCGGCTGCGCAGGTAATCGCGGGCGGCTCGTCCATCGGGGCCGGTCAACAGTCGTTCGTGATACCAATCGACCGCTTGATTCATGGCCGCGATCAAGTGTTTGCGACGCGCTCGTTCCTTCGTCTGCCCGGTCGACGTTTCCGTCAGTTGGATGCCGGCGCGGTTGGCGAGGTACTCGACCGCCCCGAGGAAGTCGGTGTGCTCGATCTCCTGCACGAACGTGAACACGTCACCCGACTTGTCGCATCCGAAACACTTGTACCTGGCGGTCTCCTCACGAACGTTGAACGACGGTGAACGTTCAGCATGAAAAGGGCAGAGGCCGACCCAGTTGCGACCTGCCCGTTTGAGCTGCACGTGCTGGCCGATCACATCGACGATCGACACGGTCGAGCGAATCCGCTCGATGTCATCATCCGCGATCGCCATGTGGGGAATCTACCGGTGGCGCCGTTGACGCGTCCCCAGCGCGCGTCAGCGGGAGTCGTCGAACGCGTCCGCCACGCGCTCGGACTCGAGCAACGTCTGCTCGAACCGCAACGACATCCCGACCGAGGCGACCAGCACCAGCACGATCACGAGCAACGACAACCACGTCGGGATGTGGTACCAGCTGTGGATCAGCATCTTGACGCCGACGAAGGCGAGGATGATGGCGAGGCCCTGCTGCAGAAACGCAAATCGGTTGTGCATGTCGGCCAACAGGAAGTACAGCGCCCGGAGGCCCAGGATCGCGAACGCGTTCGACGAGAACACCAGGAACTGTTCGTTGCTGACGGCCAGCACTGCCGGAACACTGTCGACCGCGAAAATCACGTCGGTCGCCTCGACCAGCAGGAGCACGGAGAACAACGGCGTCGCCAGGCGCTGCCCGTTGCGCCGCGTGAACAGTTTCTGGCCGTCGAGCTCATCACTCGACTTGACCACCCGTTTCACGACCTTCAGGAACCTGCTGTCGCCGGGATCGATTTGCTCGTTGTCGCTGAAGATCAGTTTGGCGGCCGTGTAGAGGAGGAACCCTCCGAACACGTACAACACCCAGTCGAACTGCTGGATCAACTCGATGCCGGCGAAGATGAAGACGGCCCGCAAGATCAGCGCACCGAAAATGCCCCAGAACAGCACCCGATGTTGATACAGCTGGGGCACCTTGAAGTACCCAAGGATCAATGCCCACACGAACACGTTGTCGATACTCAGGCTCTCCTCGATGAGGTAACCCGATACGTATTCTCCGGTCGCCGCTCCCCCGAACCACGCCCAGATCACGATCGCAAAACCGAGCCCGCATGCAATCCAAACGGCCGATTCGATCGCCGCACGCTTGGGTTTGAGGATCTTGGCCTCACGGTGCAGTACGAGCAGGTCGAGCATCAGCATCGAGAAGATCACGGAAAGAAGCACGACCCAATGCCACCAAAGCACGGTGACATCGACGAATTTCTCGCGCGACGATTCCGACGCAACGAGTAGCGAGAACATTCTCGTCACGCTATCGACGAATGGTTCGCCGATGCTCGGCGACGTTGTTAGCCGCGTCCCATCAGGCCGCCCAGTACACCCCCGGCGCCACCCGGCGATGAGCTCCCTCCACCGACGGAGGCGGAGATCCAACCGAGCAGCTCGTTCGGGTTGCGGGTCTGCGTCCACACCCGGCCGGGTCCGGTGAAGTCGAACACGAGGCCTTCGCCACTCTTGAATGTCTGAACCATTCCGCCAGCCGCCTTCCGGAGCGTCATCGTGACGGTCTCCTCATAGGCGACCATGTGGCCGGAGTCGATCGTGATGCTTTGCCCAGCCTGCAGGTTCCACACCTCGAGCGCGCCGTAGCAAGCGAAGACCACGTCACCGCTGCCCTCGGCACGCAGGATGAACGCACCTTCCGAGCCGAACATGTTCTTGAACCCGCCCCATTGCGTGTTGATCCCCACCGTCGCTTCGTTGGCGATCCACGAACCCTTCGAGATGAACAACGCCATCCCGGAACCGACGGTGTAGGAACTGATGTCGCCAGGCAGCCGGGCGGCCACATCGACGAAACCGCCCTGCGGCGGCGCGGTATAGGTCGCAACGAAGAAGCTCTCGCCACCGAGCGCCGCCCGCTTGAGCGACTTCATCACTCCGCCCTCGGCTTTGGCGGCGAGGTTGACACCTGCCGACATCGCCATCATCGCGCCCGATTCGACGCGGACCTGCTCACCTCCCGCCAGTGTGAGTCGAGCGACGCCATATGCCGGTGTGTGACGAGTAGCAATCTCCATCAAACCGACCTTACCGCCGCCCACCGTTTGTGTCAGCACATACGACCTCCGAGGTCGTATGTGCTGACACAAACGTCTTTACTTGGTGGTGGTGGAGCCGACGATTGCTTGGGCGGCCGCCAGGCGGGCGATCGGGACCCGGAACGGCGAGCAGCTGACGTAGTCGAGTCCGGCCTTGTAGAACAGTTCGATCGACTCGGGATCGCCGCCGTGTTCGCCACAGACACCGAGCTTGAGGCCCGGCTTGGTCGCCCGACCGCGCTCGGCACCCATCCGAACGAGATCGCCGACACCGTCCTGGTCGATCGTGTCGAACGGGTTGCGCTTCAGCAGGCCCTGTTCGAGGTAGGCCGGCATCATCCGGCTCTCGACGTCGTCGCGGCTGAAACCGAACGTGAGCTGCGTGAGGTCGTTCGTGCCGAAGCTGAAGAAGTCGGCCTCCTCGGCGAGTTGGTCGGCTCGGATCGCGGCGCGGGGCGTCTCGATCATCGTGCCGATCGTGATCTTGGGCTTCTTCTTGAGACCTTTGACGGCGGCATCGACCTCCGTCTGGACCCAGCTGCGGGCCAGCGCCAACTCCTCGCGAGTGACCGTGAGCGGGATCATGATCTCGACGATCGGGTTCTTCCCTGCGTCGCGCAACTTGGCCGCGGCGGCCATCAGCGCCCGTACCTGCATGGCATACAGGCCCGGCTTGATCACGCCGAGACGAACGCCACGGGTACCGATCATCGGGTTGTGCTCGGCCCAACTCTCGGCCGCCGCCAGCAGTTGATGCTCCTTCTTCGAGAGACCCTTCTTGGCTTCCTTGACGCGCAGCTCCTCGACCGATGGCAAGAACTCGTGGAGCGGCGGATCGAGCAGACGAACCGTCACCGGCAGACCGTCCATCGCCTCGAGGATCTCCTCGAAGTCGGCCTGCTGTGCAGCACGCAGCTTCTCGAGCGCCTTGACTTCCTTGGCTGGCGTATTGGCAAGGATCATCTCACGCACGATCGGGAGCCGGTCTGGAGCAAGGAACATGTGCTCGGTACGACAGAGCCCGATGCCTTCCGCTCCGAGCTTGCGGGCATTGGCGGCGTCTTCGCCGGTATCGGCGTTGGCGCGAACGGCCAGTTTGCCTTTTCGAATCGCATCAGCCCACGTCAGGATCGTGTCGAACTCGGGCGGAGGCTTGGAAGCGGCCATTTCGAGCGCCCCCAACATGACCTCACCGCTGGCGCCATCGAGTGAGATGACATCGCCCTGCTTGACCACCGTGGTGCCGACGGTGAACCGGTCGCCCTCGATCTTGACCGCATCGGCGCCAACGATCGCAGGCGTACCCCAACCACGGGCGACGACGGCGGCGTGGCTCACGAGCCCGCCGCGGGCGGTCAGGATGCCCTCGGCAACCATCATGCCATGCACGTCCTCGGGGCTGGTCTCGTTGCGGACGAGGATCACGTGCTCACCCCTTTGGGATGCAATCACGGCATCATCGGCGGTGAAATAGACCACGCCGACGGCAGCCCCCGGCGACGCGCCGAGACCCTTGGCGATTGCTTTCCCCTTATTGGAGAACTGGGGATGGAGCACGGAGTCGAGGTGCTCGGCCGTGACGCGAGAAACGGCCTCGGCACGGCTGATCTTCCACGTGCCGCCGACGCCGTCTTTGGTGCCCTTCGTCATGTCGACCGCCATCGTCAGCGCGGCCGCCCCGGTGCGCTTGCCGACACGAGTCTGGAGCATCCACAACTTGCCCTGCTCGATCGTGAATTCCGTGTCGCACATGTCGGTGTAGTGCGTTTCGAGTCGGGCGAAGATCGCCAGCAGCTCCTTGTAGATGACCGGGAAGTGACGCTTCATGTCCTCGAGCGTCTCGGTGTTGCGGATCCCGGCAACGACGTCTTCACCTTGGGCGTTGACCAGGAAGTCGCCGTACGGCTTGTTCACGCCAGTCGCCGCGTTGCGGGTAAAACCGACTCCGGTCGCCGAGTTGTCGTCGCGGTTCCCGAACACCATCGTTTGGATGTTGACGGCAGTGCCGAGTTCGTGGCTGATCTTTTCCCGGACGCGGTAGGCAATCGCCCTCGCCCCGTTCCAGCTCTTGAAGACTGCCTCGATCGCTCCCCTGAGCTGTTCGCGCGGCTTCTGCGGGAACGGCTCGCCGGTCGCCTTCTTGACGACCGCCAGATACTTCTTGCAGAGCGAACGCAGCGCCTCGGCCGTCAGCTCCGCGTCGTTGGTGACGCCGGCGTGGAGCTTGGCCTCCTCGAGCGGATGTTCGAACAGGCGTCCGTCGACGCCGAGCACGATTCGGCCGTACATCGAAATGAAGCGCCGATAGGAGTCGTACGCGAACCGTTCGTTGCCGGTGGCGTGAGCGAGGCCGCGCACACTGTCGTCGTTGAGGCCGAGATTGAGGACCGTGTCCATCATCCCTGGCATCGAAAATCTGGCTCCCGAGCGGACGCTCACGAGGAGTGGATCAAACGGGTCACCGAGCTTGCGTCCCATCGTCTTTTCGAGTTTGAACACCTGCTCTGCAATCTCCTCATCGAGATCCGCTGGCCAGCCATCATGCATGTAGGCCCGGCACGCATCGGTCGACACCGTGAAGCCTGGCGGAACCGGGAGCTCCAAGACGGAAGTCATCTCGGCGAGATTGGCACCCTTGCCGCCCAACAGATCCTTGTAGGTCATGGGGGATTTACGATGCTTGTGAGCGAAGGAATAGACGTATGGCACGGGGCGAAAGTCTAGGGGTCAGCGCGCACTTGCCCCGGTTACCGGCGCATAACCCGGCGTACAATCTGTTCGATGTTCCGACTGTTCGGGTTCGACGTCCGTGTGCGAGCCGGATTCATGATCTTCCTCGGCCTGATCGTGTTCATCTACCAGGACCGGTTCGGGCTGTGGCTGGGAGCGTCGATCGCCGCGTTCACCCTTCTCCATGAACTGGGACATGCCGTCGCCGCCCGCTCGGCAGGCGCTGAAGCATCGATCTCGCTCGATTTCATGGCCGGCTACACCTCGTACACGCCAAGCGCCCCGCTCAGCCGGCGGCGACGAGTGTCGATCTCGGCCGCCGGCCCGTTGACCCAGATCGTCATCAGTGTCGCTGTGCTGATCGCGATGGGCGTCAACCCGTTGTCCGTCGACAGTGCCCGCCAGACGGACGCGACGACGGCAATCTGGTGGGCCGGGCCGATGATCGGGCTGCTCAATCTGATCCCCGTGCTGCCACTCGACGGTGGACACCTCGCACAAACCGGTCTCGAGATCTTCATCGGAAAACGGGCATTTCGGGTCATGGCGATAGCGAGCCTGATCGTGACCGCAAGCGCCGGCTTCTTCATGTTCGCGAGCGGGCGTGGGGACTTCGGGATTTTCATCTTCTTCCTCCTCATGAACCAGCTCCAACTCGTCCAGATGACCTCACCGAAGCGGATGGGGCAACCGATCAAGAACGCCCACGATGCCGAATCGGCGGCGTGGCTGACCGGTCGGCCGGGGATGCTGGAACCGGGTCAACGACTGTCACCTTGGTATCAGGCACATCGTTGCCTCGCAAAAGGTGACGAGGCGGGAGCGGTTCGATCGATCCTCGACGACTTGGCGTCGACGTCCGAGCCTCGTTGGACGTTGGCGGCAGCCGCCAATCGCCAGCAACTCCGGGCGATTGTCGACGTGTTGCCAGCTGATCTGCCGGTCGGGAATCCGTACGGCACGAGAGTACTGGCCGACGTGATGCTCGCCGTCGGCTACCCGCAGCGCGCCGGCGCCTACGCCGCCGAGGCCTATGCACGACACCGGATATCGATCCTGGCGACGACCGTCGCTCGCGCCGCCGCATCGATGGGCGATGACGCCAACGCGTTGTTGTGGTTGGCGGCCGCCAAAGATTCGGCAGTCACCGAAAACGAAGTGTTCCTCAGCGTGCTGGCGAGGGTGATGGACACCGCCCCGGAGTTCACCACGATCCGGCAATCGCTCGATTTCGGAACCCTCCGCTCAGCCCTGCGCTGAGATTTTACCCGTCGACGCTCGGCGGTCGACGCTCGGCGGTCGACGCTCGGCGGTCGGCGGTCGACTCCCCCAGCAATTCGGTTCCCAATCGCAACAAATCCGATTCGGCACCAACGGCGGTCCCGAAGCGCAACAAAACCGATTGGGAACCGGGAGTTCAGCGTGTGGGCGGTCAGAACTGAACCGGTTCGCCGATCTCGCTGGAGCGTTTGACCCAACCGAGTGCTGCGGTGCCATTGACGCTCGTGAGCACACCGACCGTTTCCTCCCCGTCGAAGATCGGATCTCCGACTGCGGCGCCTGCGAGGACCGTCAACCGACGCAGCGATCTGGGTGGCTCGGCGGCACGACTATCCATCCGCTCGACCAGTTCTTGGCCCGGGTAGCAGCCTTTGGTGAAACTGACGGCAATTCGATTCAACCCGGTGCTGACCGGAATCGTTTCGCCAGGGATGATCTCGGCGCCCATGCGCGGCCATCCCATCTCGATCCGGGCGAGTTCGTCGGGTTCCTCCAACATCGATTCGTCCGATACCCGATCCTTCGCCGCCACCAACGTGGTCTCCGCCTTGACCCTGATCTTGAACCGGTTGATCCGTGCCAGCAGGGTCTCGCCGAACCCGGCATCGACGTCGAGTTCAAAACGCTCCTCCCCAGTACGGGTCACTCGTGCGAGCGCATCGATCTTGCCCGTCGGTTGGAGGAGAAACGTCCACTGCTGCACCCCGATCGCTTGATTGCGAAGATCTTGCGAGACCTGAGAATGCAGGTACGTCTTGGCATCGGGACCCTCGACGATCACGATGTCGCGAGATCCCAGGACGGCATTCAAGTCATCAAGCTGTTCCATGCTGTCAGTCTGGCGTGGCACACTCGGATTCCGATGAAGGAGATCGAAGCACTGGTCGAGCGCACGGTCGGCGCAATCGCGAGGATCGCCGACCGGGCAGCCCGATTCTCATCGGCACTTGCCGCGCTCGTCGCCGTAATCTGCGTCGGAGGGTTGGCACTCGGCGTGGCGGCGACATCAGGCGGGCTGCGATCCGTCTGGATCGTGCTCGGCGTCGTGTTCGGAGGAATCGCGATCGGCGCTGCCGGTCTGGCGCGATGGCGCCTCGGTTCGATCAAGCGACACATCCCCGACCTGGTCAACGAGATGAGAGCGCTGATCTCGAACGGGACGACAGCAACACGCGATGTGATCGAGACGTTCAGCGTCGGCGAGGAGGAACCGAACTCCGAATCGGTGATCGAGATGTCACGCGGGGTCGTTCGGTTCAAGACCGGACTCGGTCACGGTCTCCAGACGTCCGCCCGACTCACGTCTGCGGTGACCGCACTCACGAGCTTCCCGTTACTCGTCTTGGCCTCGATCGCGATCACGGTCGTGTTCGGATTCCTGAGCCTGATCTTCCTGATCGCTCTCGCATTCTGATCGAGCCGCTCACATCACACGCCGAAGCTGTGTCGCACGGGCGATCGGCACCCGCCGTCGGCGCGCCCAGCGCACGAGTTGCCAACCGAGCGCTGTCCCGCTCGCAGCAACCGCAACAATCGTCGACATCGCCGCTGATCGCTTGACGTCACCGTCACTCAAGACAGCGAGCAACGCACCGATTCCAAGCAGCCAGGCGGACGATGCGAGCCATGTCGCGATCCGTTCGACCTGGGTGAACTCGGGATCGGCCGCGACCCCGGTTCGGACTGCTCCCTCGGCGCGAAGCAACTGATCGAGCCACCGTACGGGTGCAGACACGACGGACAAGATGCACGGCGCCCAGACCGTCACGACGACGATCAAACCCAACTCCTGGGCCGTTGTAACGGGGCTCGACGTGACGATTGCGGCTGCGACGTACATCGCCAGGGCGGTCGTCAAGAACGCCAGCAACGCCTTGACATACCGAAGCACGATGACTTGCAGCCGCAGCATGTGGCGGGCCATGCCGTGCTCGACCTTTGCGACCTCCTCGAGAAGCGGACGCTGTCGGGACGCGGCCAACTCGAACAGCCCAGCCGCCCGCCCCCGGTCACTTGGATCGGCATCGATGCCGAGACCACCGTAGGCATTGAGTTGGATGTCGATGTGGCGCCGGCTCGAATCCTTCGGAGGGACGAGCAGTTCGATCGTGTTCGGATCCAACCGGGTTTCTGCAAGCAGCTCGGCGGACGGAGCACGCAACTCGTCAGTCGGTAATCGCAACGCGGTCAGCGTGAATCGGGGCGTGAACAGCTCCGACCCCTCATGGTGGAAATGCTGCGCGTGGAAGTAGAAGCGGGTCAGGTCGCGCAGCAGCAATCCGAGTGCGGTGATCGGCAATCCCAACGAGATCACGATCGCCCCAACGAGACACAGATGAGCCGAGTCGAGTTCGCCGCCGACCAGCGACCGAATCACGGTCACGATCGAGTCGCGTGCGATCGCCGGCAGCAGAACCATGAGTCCCGCCCCGGACAGTAATGCCGTAGCGACTCGATGGACGGTCGAGAGCCTGACTTCGGATCGTTGCAGGAATGCCCGGATTGCTGCCCGTTCCTCGCCATCGAGATCGCCCACCGACGCAGTATGACCCGCCACTCGACACGGCGTGTGGATGCTGGCGACCCACTCCCGACGATGCGATTGGTGCTGATCCAATCGGCCTCAGGCAGCCGTGCCGGCGGCGCGCCGCGCCGCCGACATGCGCCGCGCCGCCGGGATTGCGGCGAGCAGAGCAGCCGCCTTGTTCCGGCACTCCAGATCCTCGTCGTCGGGCACAGAGTCGGCGACGATCCCCGCTCCGGCCTGGAGCGAGGCGATCTGCTCGCCCGGCCGAACGAACATCGTTCTGATCGCGATCGCGGTATCGAGGTTCCCGGACCAGTCGACGTAACCGACGACGCCAGCGTAAGGACCGCGCTTCACCGGTTCGAGCGAATCGATGATTTCCATCGCCCGCACCTTGGGCGCCCCGCTCACCGTCCCCGCTGGCAAGGTGGCGCGCAGCACGTCGATCGGTCCAAGTCCGTCACGCAAATCACCGGACACCTGCGATGTGAGGTGCATCACATGGCTGTACCGCTCGAGCGTCATCAGCTCATCGGGAACGACAGAGCCGAACTTGGCGACGCGGCCGACATCATTCCGTGCCAGGTCGACAAGCATCACATGCTCGGCGCGTTCCTTGGGATGTTCCACCAACTCTGCCGCGAGACGTCGATCGTGTTCATCATTCGTACCACGCTTGCGGGTTCCGGCAATCGGACGCGAGATCACTTTCTGGCCGAGCAACTGCACCATCGGTTCGGGCGACGATCCGACGATCGTGATCTCAGGATGCCGCAGGAAATACATGTACGGGCTCGGGTTGACCTGGCGCAGCACGCGGTACACGTCGAACGGATCGGCATCGAGTTCGACGTCGTACCGCTGGGCGAGCACGACTTGGAAGATGTCGCCCTCGAGGATGTGTTCCTTGGCGACTTCGACGGCGCGTTGATACATCCCGTTCGGCATCGACGACTTGATCTCCGGTAACGACTCGCCGGCCACCGGCGGTTCGACGGGGACATACGCAAGCGGCTGGGCGAGTCGATCGATACTGGAGTGGACTCGCACTGACGCGGCGTCATACGCATCGTCCAACAGTCGGTCCGACAGGCCATGAGTGCGAACGCTCTCGATGCAATAGATCCGTTGTCGCCAGTGATCGAATGCGGCGAGAGAACCGATCACGCTCATAACCGCGTCGGGTAGCCCATGGTCGTCGGTTGGCACGTTCGGAAGATGCTCGACCTCTCGAATCACGTCGTACCCGAGGTACCCCATGATCCCGCCGTGCATCGGCGGCAGCTCCGCGAACGCGGGGCTCGTATAGATCTTGAGCAGTTCCTCGATCGCCACGAGTATCCCCTGATCGGTTGGAATCGAATCCGGGAGGTCACCGTCGACCGTCAACTGTCCATTGCGGAGCACCATCGTCGCCGAGGGATTCCGCCCGACGAACGAGAACCGACTCCAACGCTCACCGTGCTCGACCGACTCGAGCAGGAATCCCGGCCGGTCTCCGACAAGCTTGGCGAATGCCGCCACCGGGGTTTCGAGGTCACCCAGTATCTCGGTCCAGACCGGCACAACGCTGTGTGTCGCCGCCAGCCGGTGGAACTCCTCTCGGGAGGGTTGGATCTTCACGAGTCGGATTCGGGACCGAATGAACGGAAGAAGCACGTGCGATTGCCGGTATGACACGCGCCGGCCCCTTCTTGCTCGACGAGGAACAGCAACGTGTCACCATCACAGTCGAAGTACGCCTCCCGCACGAACTGCCGATCACCGCTGGTGTCGCCCTTGCGCCACAGTTCTTGACGGCTGCGCGACCAGTACACCATCCGCCCCTCGTCGAACGTGCGCGCCAGCGAGTCACGATTCATCCATGCCATCATCAAGATCTCGCGGGAGTCGACGTCCTGAGCGATCACTGGCACCAACCCCTCGGAATTGAACGCCACCGCCTCGATCTGTTCGTTTGTTGCGTCGATCCGGATCCCTGTCGGCATGCGACCATCCTACGGTCAGCGACTTTCTCCGACCCCCAGATTTCCGGCGCGCCCCGAACGAGGGCTGGGCGCTAGAGGTAGAGGCCGGTCGAGGCTTCGATTCGCTGCGCCGCGACGGCATGGAGGTCACGTTCGCGAAGCATGATGTAGTCCTCGCCGCCGACTTCGACCTCGTACCGATCGTCGGGGCTGAACAACACCTTGTCATTGATCTCGGCTGTCCGTACGTTCGGCCCGAGCGCTACGACATCGGCCCAGACCAACCGCTTGGCAAGCGTGGCGGTTGCCGGGATCAAGATCCCACCGGAAGATGTGCGCTCCCCGTCTTCCTTGCTCATCTTCACGAGCAAACGATCGTTGAGCATCTTGATCGGGATCTTCTGGTCGGCGCCGGCCACGAATCCGAGGGTAGCGTCAACGTACGGTCCGTGCACCAGAACCACCGATCGGCGCAGCAACTGGTGTCAGCGGAGGGCGGATTCCATCTCCGCTTTGATCTCGTCCGCCAACAGGGGGATCACCGCCAACGCACCGAAGTTCTCCACGACTTGGCTGACCTTGCTGGCGCCGGTGATCACGCTCGAGACCATCGGGTGTTTCGTGCACCAGGCGAGCGACAACTGAGCCATCGTGCAGCCGAGCCGATCGGCGATCGGGCGCAGCCGCTCGATCCTTGCGAGACGCGAGGCGTCATTGGCGCTCTGGGTGAACCACTCGTATCCAGCCAAACCGGCCCGCGAGCCTTCCGGAATCCCGTCGCGGTACTTCCCGGACAACAACCCAGAGGCAAGTGGGCTGATTCAACCGCCGCCTGGGTTGCCAGCTGGTTGTCGAAGGTCACCCAGCTACCGAATCCGAGCACGCTGACCTTGAGCCCCGAGTTGCCGAGCCGTCGGTATTCCATCCGCGTCGACCGTGGAGGTGGGTTCGGCGTACCTCGAAGGCTAGGTGGCCGACCGCCGAACCTACGGAGCGAGTGCTCGCCAGGCCACCAGCTCGGCATCGAGCTCGGCAAGCACGGAGGCCCGCGTCAGCTTGATCGTTGCCGCGTACGCACGCGGATCGAGCGTGGCCGCCAACTGGGTCGCCCGTTCGATCGCAGTGTCGACGACGAGCTGGGGAGCCACGATCTCATCGAGAAATCCGATGTCGATCGCTTCTCGCGATGACACCAGCGGGGCGAGTGCGGTCACGCGTTGGAGGTGACGATTGCTCAGTCGCGCCTCGGCCATCGTCAGCCCCCACTCGGGCAGCACCAATCCGATCGCGACCTCGTTGAGACCGATCTTGGCGGGAGCATCCGCACCGATCCGCAGGTCACATCCCAGCAACATCAGGGCGCCGCCAGCGACGGCGCTGCCTGTGCATCCGGCGACCACGGGAACGGTTGCGGCGTAGAGATCGCGGACGAGTTCACCGCCATCGCCTACGAGGCCGATGATCGCTCGCAGGTCTCCGCTCATCATCACGGTGAGATCGAAGCCGCCGGAGAAACGCCCCTCGCGGCCATGGATCACCACCGCCCGGATGTCGTCATCGACTTCGGCAGCACGAATCTGGGCCCGAATCGCTCGAATCAGATCGGTCGTGAGGGCATTGGCGCGACCGTCGTCGAGCCCGAGAATCAAGACGTTCTGACGAATTTCAACGGTGAGCGACTCGGTCGACATCCGGTGATATTACCGGCCGGTAACTTCCGCGCGGTGATCGGACGACCCACCGAGACCGGGCGGGCGAACGACGACGCCGCGGTCGAGCATCACCTGCTTCGCTTCCGCGATCGTGTGCTCACGGAAGTGGAAGATCGACGCCGCCAGAACGGCGTCAGCCCCACCATCGAGGATCCCGTCGGCAAGATGATCCAGCGTGCCGACCCCACCGCTGGCGATCACGGGGACCGTGACCGCATCGGAGATCGCTCGCGTGAGTTCGAGATCGAAGCCTTCCCGTGTTCCGTCACGATCCATCGATGTGAGGAGAATCTCGCCAGCGCCCGACTCGACCGCCTGCCGGGCCCACTCGATCGCGTCGATGCCGGTCGGAGTCCGACCGCCGTGCAAGAAGACCTCGAATCCATCGAGCGCCGTCGGTCCGCGCCGCTTGGCATCGATCGCGCACACCACGCATTGCGCTCCGAACACGAACGCAATCTCACGGATCAACTCGGGCCGCTGGACCGCCGCCGTGTTGACGCTGACTTTGTCGGCACCGGCACGAAGCATTCGTCGAGCGTCGTCGAGCGAGCGGATTCCGCCCCCGACCGTGAACGGAATGTACACCTGTTCAGCGACGCGGTAGACCATGTCGAGCGTGGTTGCGCGGTCATCGGAGGAGGCGGTGATGTCGAGAAACACCAGTTCGTCGGCACCCTCCGCGTCGTACCGAGCGGCCAACTCGACCGGATCACCGGCGTCAACCAGGTCGACGAAATTCGTGCCCTTGACAACCCGCCCGTCCGTCACATCGAGACACGGGATCACCCGGGCGACGCGCATCATCGAACCTCGAGCGCGTCGAGTGCGTCGCCGACGGTGAAATGGCCTTCGTAGAGAGCCTTCCCCGTGATGATTCCTCCGAGACCGGGAATCGACGCCAGCGCAACGATGTGGTCGAGCGACGACACTCCTCCACTGGCGATGATCGGCGTATTCGTGGCGGCGGCGGCGGCGGACAGGCCTGCGATGTCGGGGCCGGTCAGCATCCCATCACGACTGATGTCGGTGATCACGAACGCCGACGCGTCCGGAAACATCAAGAGTGCCTCGCCCAACTGGACGCCACTACCCCTCGTCCAACCGTGCACCGCCAGTTCACCGTTGCGGTGATCGAGTCCAACCGCAATCGGCATCACCACACTTGCGGCGCTGACCAACGAGGGATCCGCCACCGCCGCCGATCCCATCACGACCCTGCTGACGCCCGCATCGAACAACGCCTCGACATCTGCGAGCGTGCGGACTCCCCCGCCGTTCTGCAACAACGCACGACCTCGTAATGCCCTCGCGATCGCAGCGACGATCGGACGATTGACCGGATCACCGGAACGCGCCGCGTCGAGGTCGACGACGTGGATCCACGGCGCCCCGGCGTCAGCGAACGACAATGCAACCGCGATCGGATCGTCGCCGTAGATCGTCTCGGCCGCATAGTCGCCCTTCGTCAAACGCACGACGCGCCCGCCACGAAGGTCGATCGCCGGGTACAGATCCGTGATCGAAACCATCAGGACCGCCCGGTTGAGCTGCAAACGCCGACGAAGTTGCGCAACACGTGGAGTCCCGTCGGACCCGACTTCTCGGGGTGGAACTGCGTGGCAAAGACGTTGCCGGATCGGAACGCGGCGTTCACCGTCACGCCGTACTCACAGGTAGCCGCCACCATCGCCGAATCCGTCGGCACGCCGTACAACGAGTGCACGAAGTACACCCACGGGTCATCGCCGAGGCCGTTCAGGATCGGATCGTCGGGGAGCCGAAGATTCAATCGGTTCCATTGCATTTGTGGGCGTTTGACCCCTGGTGGAATCCAGCGGATCATGCCGGGAATCACGCCGAGTCCCTTGGCGTCGTGATCTTCGTCGCTGCCGTCGAACAACATCTGCATCCCGACGCAGATACCCAGGAACGGCCGGCCGGTTGCGATCACCTCGAGCGCCGGATCCTCCAATCCACATGCGCGAAGCTCACTCATGCACGCCCCGAACGCGCCGACACCGGGCAGTACGACGCCAGCCGCATCTGCAACGAGTCCCGGATCCGACGTCAGTCGCGCATCAGCACCCATTCGCTCCAGCGCCTTTTGCGCAGAGTGCAGATTGCCGATCCCGTAGTCGAGTACGGCGACCAGTGGACGCCCGCCGACAGCCGTCACAACACGCCCTTGGTCGACGGCACCGATCGCCGCCCGCCCGTGTTCTCGATCCGCACCGCGTCGCGCAGCGACCGGGCAAGCCCCTTGAACGTCGCTTCGATGATGTGGTGCACGTTTCGGCCGCGGACGAGTTCGATGTGCAACGTGATCGCGGCCGCGTTGGCAAACGACGAGATCGCATGCTCGGCAAGCTGAGGGTCGAATGCCGGGTCGCCCAGCGGCAGTGCCTCGGGCATGTCGACCAACCACACGACATGCGCCCGCCCCGACAGGTCGAGGGCGACATCGATCAACGCCTCGTCGAGCGGGAACCGGCCGCTCGCAAATCGGCGGATGCCGGCCTTGTCGCCGAGCGCCTCACGAAAGGCTTCGCCAAGCACGATTGCGACGTCTTCGACCGTGTGATGCGTGTCGATCTGCAGGTCACCGGAGGCCTGCACCGACAGATCGAAACCGCCGTGCCGACCGAGTTGATCGAGCATGTGGTCGTAAAACGGAATGCCTGTCGACACATCGGTGATCCCGCTGCCGTCGAGATCGATCGAGATCTCGATCGACGTCTCCTTCGTCGTTCGGCTGCGGGTGGCGGTGCGGCTCATCGGTGGTTCCCAACGATCTCTTCGAGGGCGGACAGGAATAAATCGTTCTCCTCCGGAGTGCCGACCGTGACCCTCAGGCATCCGGAGAGCCGCGGCCAACCCGAACAATCGCGGACGAGCACACTTCGGTCGAGCAGTCCCTGCCACACCTGCCGGCCGTCGACCGACTCCGGTCGGAACAGGACGAAGTTGGCGCCGCTCGGAAAGACCTCGATCGGCATCGCCCGCATCGCCGCCGACAACCGCTCGCGCTCGACAACGACCAGGCGGACGCGATCGTTCATCTCATCGACGAAACGCAGTGCAACACGACCGGCAATCTGCTTGGCGACATCGAGATGGTAGGGCAGGGCGACCTTGTCGAGCTCTCGAACGAACCACGACGGCCCGATCACGTAACCCAGACGCATCCCCGCCATGCTCCAAGTCTTGGAGAACGTTCGAGTGACGACCAACGGTCGCTGCTCGGAGAGCATCGACAGCGCCGACCAATCGGCGAACTGGGCATACGCCTCGTCGGCAACCACGAGACCTGGCGCGATCGCAAGCAACTCCTCGATCCGTTCACGCGGTTCGACCAGCCCGGTCGGGTTGTTCGGAGACGTGAGGAACGTGACGTGCGGGCGGCCCGCGGCGACGACCCGCCGCATCTCGGCTGGATCCAACGTGAAGTCGGCATCACGCTCACCTTCGATGACATGGGAGCCGACGACCCGCGCGATCTGGGCGTGCATCTGATACGTCGGTTCGAACGTCGCCACCGTGCGCCCCGGGCCGGCGTAGGCGAGCAGAATCGTCTGGAGCACCTCGTTCGAACCGTTGGCAGGAAACACCATCTCGGGCGGCACACCGTGCAGCGCCGCGATCGCCTGCCGCAACGCTGTCGCCTGACGATCCGGATAGCGATGCCAGTCGACCCTCGAGAGCTCGGCCGCGAATGCGTCGCGCCAGGCAGCAGGTGGCGGAAACGGCGACTCATTGGTGTTCAGCCGGACTCGAACGTCGACCTGAGGCGAGTGGTACCCCTCGAGGGCACGAAGATCTTCGCGAACCGGAATCACGCTGGCGAGGCTACCGACCGGTTGGTCACGGAACGGAATAGGTTGACGGCGTGCCCCAGCCAGATGTCGCCACGGTTTCCGCAGAGCTCCACTCCGTCACCGAGACGTTGATCCGTCAACGCGATCGAGTCGGGGCGCTTGCTGAACCATTTCTCGGGACTACCCGCGAAGACATCGTGATCGCAGTCCACGAGGCGGAACGCCAACTCCAGATGGCCACCAGGGCGCTCCAACGGGCGATCAAAGCGATCGAGCGGTGACGCTGGAAGGCCGGGGACCGAACGCGCGTCCAACCCGATATCGAGCAAATTAGGGGATGACCCCCCTTCCGGGGGGTCATACAACCCGAGAACGGTCTGGGCGGCGGACCCAGTACTCGCTCGTTGTCCAGGTGGCGGGAACCTGTTGAGACCATTGTCACACCGCCGGGCCCGCGTTGCAAGCAATTGTCCGGAGATTCCGACCAATTTGTGACGAGCATTGTACGAATCTTGGAATTCGCCACACTCACTTGACCCGAAGTCGCGACGACGGGCAGATGTCCTCCAACGAACATGCTCCACACTTCGGTCGCTTGGCGTCGCAGACGCGCCTTCCGTGGAGGATCATCCGCAAACTGAACGGGCCACGTTCCGGCGCGGGTAGGTACCGGTTGAGTTCGTGTTCGATCTTCACCGGGTCGGTTTCGACAGTCAGCCCGAGCCGATTCGACAAGCGAATCACATGCGTATCGACCGGGAGCCCCGGCAATCCGAACGCAACGCTGCGAACGACGTTCGCCGTCTTCCTTCCGACACCAGGGATCGTCACCAGGTCCTCCAACGATGTCGGGACTTCAGCATCGAAACGCTCGACCAATCCGTTCGCCATCCCCACCAAACTCCTTGCTTTGGCGACGTAGAAGCCGGTCGAACGGATGATCTCCTCCACCTCACCGATCTCGGCGTGAGCCAGATCATGCGGTGTCGGATATCGCCCGAAGAGGACCGGCGTGACGATGTTGACCCGAGCGTCGGTGCTCTGCGCCGAGAGAATCGTTGCCGCGAGGAGCTCGAACGGATTCGTGTGCTGCAACTCGCACAACGCCTCGGGATACGCCACTGCAAGCCTGGCGGCGACTTCCCGCGTCCGTCCCTTGGCGCTGCGAGGACGCTTCTTGTGCCCGACAGCCGGCTGGCCGACACTCGGCTCCCCGAGACGAGGCTGCGAATTCCCGGCATCCATGCGTGCGAAGGCTAGAGGTACCCTGCTGCAGTGCGACTGATCGAGATCTTGCAACACGCCGGCGAGCGTGAACGCCACGTGGCGATCGACTTCGTGGAGGAGATCAGCGAGTTGGTCGGGTCGCGACCGCTGAGCGATCACCTTTGGCTCGACCTTCAGTCCGACGCTTCGCAGGGTCTCGTGCTGATTCGTGTGGCCGAAGGCCAACGCACGCTGGCGATTGCCCAGATCTCGGCGACGAACCAATCGGCGTCGCTCGAGATCGTCGTGCGACCGGACCTTGTCGACGCCGACCGCGTCCACGCCGATGCGTTCGAGACCGCGATCGACGCGTTTCAACGACTTGGTGGCGGCCGGCTGATCTGGTGGATCGACGATCCGACGGACGAGCTGCGCGCCCTCGCCGACCGGCATCAGCTGCTGCAGACTCGCGAGTTGCACGAGATGCGGTGCTCGCTGCCACTCGACGTTCATGCCCCTCTCGCAACGCGCGCGTTCGTTCCCGGCATCGACGACGAGGCCTGGCTCGCCGTCAACAATCGAGCGTTCGCCACGCACGGCGAGCAGGGCGGCTGGACGTTGGAGACGTTGCACCAAAGGTTTTCGGAGCCATGGTTCGAACCCGCCGGATTTCGTCTCTACGAACGGGCCGGGCGGTTGGCTGGGTTCTGTTGGACCAAGATCGATCGTGCCGCCGATCCCGTTCTCGGGGAGATCTACGTGATCGCCGTCGATCCCGATTTCCATGGTCAGGGCCTCGGGCGCGAACTCACCCTGGCCGGTCTCGATTCGATCAGCGAGCGCGGTGTCTCGAACGCCACGTTGTACGTCGACGCCGACAACGCCGCAGCCGTCTCTCTGTACAACCGGCTCGGCTTCAGGATTCACCGGACCCGTCTAGCCTTCTCGGCAGACCTACCGTCGAGTGAAGGCTGACATGTCCATCATCGATTCATCCGAGCCACTGCCGCGCTGGAGCGTCGCCGATGTCCACGAATCACTCGACGCCCGGTCGTTCCAGGATGCCCTCGAACGAGCGGTGGCCGAAACGACTCGGCTGATCGCGTTGTTCGACCAGCACAACGTGCGCAGCATCGAAGCGCGCCTCGTCACCCAGGACGACGGGCTGGTCGCCGATGCTGTGATCCGGGCGTTCAACGAGGTGACGAACGAGCTCAACACGTTGCAAGCGGTCGTGTACGCCACGGTTGCGACGAATTCGCGAGATGAACAGGCGCAGTCGCTCCTGAGCCAACTCGACACACAGGGTGCGGCGCTCGACCCGCTCCTCGCCCGGCTCGCCGATTGGGTCCACGCCCTCGGGGTCGAGCAACTCGCGGCAGTGAGTGAAGCGGTTGCCGAACACCTCGGTCCGCTTGCTCGACTCGACGAGCGCTCCAGCCATCAGATGTCCGAGGCAGAGGAGGGTTTGTTCGCCGAACTCATGACGAGTGGTGTGTCGGCGTGGAGCCGGCTCCAACGCGACACCACCTCCGAACTCACGACCGACGTCGTATTCGCCGACGGCCATACCGAACGGATCCCGATCGCCGCAGTGCGAGGGCTTGCCTCGTCATCGGATGCGGTGCTTCGCCATGCCGCCTATTCGGCCGAGTTGGCGGCATGGCCGACGATTGCCATACCCGTCTGTGCTGCGTTGAACGCGATCAAGGGCACCGCCAACACCGTCAACCGACGCCGGACCTGGGAGTCGCCGATCGACGCATCGTTGTTCGCCAACAGCGTGAGTCGGGCGACATTCGATGCGATGCAGTCGGCGATCACCGATGCGCTGCCCGACTTCCGTCGATGGATGCGCATCAAGGCATCGCTGCACGGCCACACGGCCGGCCTGCCGTGGTGGGATCTCGTGGCGCCATTGCCGAACCTCTCGGCGACGATCTCGTGGGAGCAGGGCCTCGACTGGGTTCGTTCGGCGTTCTCGACCTACAGCGACGAACTGGCCGGCCTCGTCGATCGAGCCGTCAACGAGTCCTGGATCGATGCCGGCCCCCGGGAAGGGAAGTCCGGCGGCGCGTTCTGCATGGACTTCGTCGAGGATCGCTCACTCATCCTGTTGAACTGGTCGGGCTCGGTCGACTCGGCCCAAACGACCGCACACGAACTCGGCCACGCCTACCACAACACCACGTTGGCGCATCGAACGCCGCTCCAGCGACGGGTGCCGATGGCCCTGGCCGAGACTGCCAGCATCTTCTGCGAGACGCTGGCCGTCGAGGCCGGCCTGACCCGGCTCGACGGACGCCAGCGACTCGCGTTGCTGGATCTCGACCTTGCCGGGGCGAACCAGACCGTCGTCGACATCCACTCGCGATTCCTGTTCGAAACCGAGCTGTTCGCGCGACGCCAGCGACGCACGCTCGGCGTAGATGAGCTCTGCGAGATGATGCTGCAGGCACAGTCCGACGCGTACGGCGATGGTCTCGATCTCACGACCCGGCACCCGTACATGTGGTTGCTCAAGAGCCACTACTACGGCTCCCACTTCTACAACTGGCCCTACACGTACGGGTTGTTGTTCGGCCTCGGGTTGTACGCCAAGTTCCGCGAGGATCCCACTCATTTCCGATCCGGTTACGTCGACCTGTTGTCACGGGCCGGCATGGATTCGGGCGAGGTGCTTGGCGCCTCGTTCGGCCTTGATGTGACCGACCCAGCGTTCTGGACTGCGAGTCTCGACGCGATCCGCGCCCGCATCGACGAGTACGAACGACTCGCCGCGGAGCTGTCGTGACGATCACTCGGTACGACATCACCCGTGACCAACTCGGCGAGCTACTCGTCGGGACACCGGGCTACCGCATCGATCAGGCGTGGAACGGCCTCTACGAGCAGTTGACAGATCCCGGCGACTGGAGCAACCTCCCCAAGACGCTACGCGCCGATCTCGCCGAGCGCCTCCCGGCGGCTTTGACACCTGTCACCGAGTCGGTCAGCGCGAATGGCGACACCGTCAAGTTCCTGTGGGAGCTCGATGGCGGAAGCCGCATCGAGACGGTCTTGATGCTCTACCCCGATCGTGCCACGGTCTGCATCTCGAGTCAGGCGGGTTGTGCGATGGCGTGCGGGTTCTGCGCCACGGGGCAGGCCGGGTTCACACGACATCTGACCGTTGGCGAGATCGTCGAACAAGTCGCACGCGCCACCAAACGTGCCCGCCAGGCTGATCGGCGAGTGTCCAACATCGTCTTCATGGGGATGGGAGAGCCGATGGCGAACGAAGCCACCGTGTGGGCCTCCGTCGAGCGGCTCCATCACGACTTCGGCCTGTCGGCTCGTCACATCACGATCAGCACCGTCGGAATCATCCCCGGGATCCGCAAGCTCGCCGAACGGCCCCTACCGGTCAACTTGGCGGTGTCGCTGCACGCCGCCAACGATTCGCTGCGCGACGAGTTGGTTCCGATCAACAAGCGTTATCCGATCGACGAATTGGTCGCCGCCTGCGCCGATTACCTCGCCGTCAAGAACCGCCGGGTCAGTTTCGAATGGGCGATGATCGAGGGGGTCAACGATCGTGACAGCGATGCCCGGGAGCTGGCCGGCTTGTGTCGAAGGCTGCGACCGAGCGCCCACGTCAATCTGATCCCGCTCAACCCGACGCCGGGTTATCCGACGGTCGGCACGTCGATCAAGCGCGTTCACGAGTTCCGTGATCTGCTCGAATCGCTCGGCACGAACGCCACCGTCCGTCGCAATCGCGGCACCGACATCGATGCCGCCTGCGGTCAACTGGCGGCTGGCCAACCGGTCACGCTCGGGCGCAGATCAACATCCGGCAGCCACGATTGACGGGTAGGGATTCATCGCCAACCCGCCCTGCGGGTGGATCTCGAAGTGCAGATGAGGTGTTCCGGCAGCGTTACCCGACTCACCGACATATGCAATCACCTGACCCTGCTCGACGCGACCGGGAACGCCTTCGTACGACGAGACATGGGCGTAGTAGTAACGGTTGCCGTTGTCGCCGTGAACCGACACGGTGATCCCCCCGAGCCGGTTGCTGCCCTGGGTCGTGAACCCTGAAACCACTGCCACCAAGGGTGTTCCGGTCGGTGCCAACATGTCGGTCCCCTCGTGGCGCCGACCCCCACTTCTCGGAGCACCCCATGTGTCGCCGTATGCGGACCCGCCCACGACGGGACAGATGATCGGGTCGACGTAGCCTGCCCCCGCCGCTCGCGGGTTCGATCCGGCTCCACCGCCTCCCGTACGACCGCCGGTTTCGCCGCCACTGGCGCCCTGGTTGCCGGTCGTGTTCCCGATCGACGACGTTGCGGTCGCTGCCGCGACAACGACGTTCGAGCGTCCGGCCTGTTCGCGCGCCGCTTCTGCCTGGCGTCGTTCGATTTCGATCAGCAGACGGGCATCCTCACGCTGCTGAGCGGCGAGCGCGGCGGCAACCGCCTCGTTGTTGAGCCGGGTCGACTCGATCTCACGAAGCCGCTCGACCTCTGCTTCCGCCGTGGTCTGCAACTCCAGCAGGTTCTCCTTGCTGCGTTCCAACTCGAGTTGATTGGCCTGGTATTCGAGGCGCTTGCGATGAAGCCGCTCGCGGGCCGCGTCGTAGTCGTCGATCGAGGTCGAACCCGACTCCGTCACGACGTTGGCGAGGACATCGGCCTGGAGTTGCTCGGTCGGCTTGCGCAGATCCGTGAGAATCGGGATCCCGGTCGCACCGCTGGCGACGAAACGGTTGATCGCGACCAGTTCGACGGCGTCTTTCAAGTCGGCGACCTGCTGTCGAAGATCCTCCAGTTCCAGGCGCAGTCGTTCCTGCTGCGACTTCAACAAATCCTGGAGGGATTCGGCCGCGAAGAAGTCTTCGGCGGCCTGGTTGGCGCGTTCACGGGCGGCGGAGATCTCCTCTGCGGCCTGCTGGGCGGCGTCATCAGACGACTGTGCGGACACCAGCGAGAAGGCGGGGGCAAGCGCCAATACGGTCGACAGGACGACGACCACCGCCGTGACGCGACCCACCCGTGAAACCATATTCGAACTATCGTACTGTCGATTGCAGTTTGATTACGGGTATTCCAGCGCGGCTTGGAACGAGTACACAGGCAATCCGTGAACGCCATATTTGACGCCGTGCCGCTCGAACTCGAACGCATCGTGTTCACGCGCGAGCAACTAGTCATCCTCGACGACGTCTCGTTGGTGGTTGCCCGCGGGGAACATTGGCTGGTGCTCGGAGCCAACGGAAGCGGGAAGACGACCTTGCTGCGGATCGCCTCGATGTACGAGCACCCGACCTCCGGTTCCGTGCGGGTGCTCGGCGAGACGCTCGGGCGCACCGACGTTCGCGTGCTGCGCCGTCGAGTCGGTTACTCCTCTGCGGCCCTCGGTGCTCAGTTTCGGCCGGCGCTCACGGCGATCGAGGTTGTCGTCACGGCCAAGTACGCGGCGCTCGAACCGTGGTGGCATCAGTACACGGCCGATGACCGCGCACGCGCTCATGCGTGTCTCGACCGGATGGGGGTCGGGGTGCTCGCCGATCGTTCCCTTGCGACGCTCTCGTCAGGCGAGCAGCAGCGAGTGTTCCTCGCAAGGACGCTCATGAACGACCCCGGCGTGATCCTGCTCGATGAGCCGTCGGCACGGCTCGACCTCGGCGGGCGCGAACAACTCGTCGCAGCGCTCGCCGACTTGGCAACGCAAGCTGACGGTCCACCGTTCGTCCTCGTCACCCACCATGTCGACGAGATCCCGGCAGGCGTCTCGCACGTGATGTTGCTACGCCACGGTCGGGTGCTCGCAGCCGGCCCGCTCGATTCGACGCTGACCAGCGAGTCACTGAGCGAGTGCTTCGGCATGCCGCTCGAGTTGGAGCATCGCTCCGACGGCAGGTTCAGCGCGTTCGCTCGGCGCTGACCAACTCGACCAAGCCGGCGCGGCCACGCCGGATCTCTTCGTCGAGGACCTTTTCGAGCAGACCACCGGTCCAGAGTGCTCCGTCGTAGGCGAGATGCATCGTCAACTCCGTCTCCGCTGCTCCGATCGGCTGCAGTTCCGCTCGAAGCGCCCAGCGGGCGTGCTCACGTCCGTCGGTCTCAGCCCGCTCGAACAGGACGAAGTGGTCGTGTCGGATCTCCACTCGTTGCATGGTGAGGCGTTTCGATCGGGCGAACGGTCCGACTCTCGTGCGCAATTCGACCAACCACGACGGTTTCGGTTGGTCGGTGACCGGTTCAGCGGCGTGGACCAAGGGCAGCCATCCCGGATACGCGTCGAGTCGGGCGATGAACGGGAACACGACCGCCGGAGGGGCCGGGACACGAACCGATTCGGACGCACGCATCGAATCTCACGGTCGCGGTCGGTCGGTGCCGCGGAACGCTCGCGCCAGGAGCGGGCTGTCCACCTCGAGCAACCCGCCGAGGTCGTCGGTCGAATCGAAATCGGGCTGCCACGGCTGATATACGGGAACCGGTGTCAACAGGCCCTGAGCGTCGGTACCACCAGCAATGTCCGCGTCGATGCCGAGTTCTGCGTCTGCCACGTCGGCTTCGGCCGGGAGGGCGATCTCCCCGGTGCCGTCGATCTGCAGTTGTTGCGGACGCGGCAGATCGTCGTCGCCGGTGACTGGTCGGGTGCGGTGCCGTTGACGCTTGAGACCCTGCGTGTCGTCGCGTCCAGGCGGGCGCGATTTGAACAACCTCGGCGTGTCGTCGCGGCGATCATCGAGCGTCCAACCACGCGGGACGATCATCGCGTCGGCGTGGCGACGGCACAACAGATTGGCGTCGGATGTGGGGGCGTCAGCGAGCGGCGCCAGCCAGAACAACAGATCCTCGGCGACCATCCCATATGCCGCTGCACCAGGTTCCGAACACCCCGGTCGTTCACACATCTTCGCCACGGCGCGAATCTACTTCGCCGGCGTTCCCATACCTGGCACTGACCCTTCAGCGACTGCTCGAACGAATCGTTCCCGTCAGCACCGGGCCATCCGTGCTGTATGCCACACAGGTGTAGGCGCCGTGGTCCGGACGCCATGATGGCTTGAGCGGCATCAGGTAGTAGATCTCGAACTCGGAGTCGTCGTAGATCACCCCGATGTACGCCGCGAACTTGGCCGTGCACAACCCCTCGACCTCGATCGCAACGTCGTCCTCACCCGGGTAGTCGCGACTGCGGTTCGGGTTGATGTTGCCCACGAAGTAGACCTCACCGTCGTGCGGGTCGCTGCAATCGATTACCGGAATCGCCCCCACCAGGACCTCCTCGGCGTCGTCGATGTCGTCGACGTTGACGCACGCGCCGACAGCAAGCTGCTCGCTCAGCAACTCATCAGTCACGACGGCATCATCGAAAGCGCCGTTGGCGCTGGCAACCCAGAAGGCGACTCCGAAAAGAATCGCGACCACCCCGAGGATCCAACCGGCGCGGGCCATGCCAAGACCCTGCTTGCGCCCATTGCTGTGCTTGATCTCGCTCGCCGCGATGAGTCCGAAGATGATCGCGAGAACCGACAACAAGAAGAAACAGAACGACAACAATCCGAGGATTCCGAGCACCAGCGCGGCGACCGCCAAACCGGGTCGTGTCGGCGGCGTCGGCGGGGCTCCGAGTGGTGACGGTCCACCCGGAAACGGCCCTACCTGGTAGCCGCGGATCGGGTTGAGGGCACCCGGACCGTACGGCGGTGGCGGCACCGTCGGTGAGCCCGGTGGCCTCGAGGAGTGGGGTGGCGGAGGCGGCGAGTTCGGTGGTGGTGGTGGGGGTGGTGGCGGCGGCGAGATGGGTGGGAGGCGAGGAAAAGTCGGATCGTCACTGCTCACGTCTCGAACCTAATAGGTGATCGCCAACGCACTCGGTGTTTGCATCGTGGACGATCGCCTCCGCCCGCATCACGCCAAATCGTCGCCTTGGTCAAGCCCCTTCGAGCCGGACCTGTTCGACGACGTGGAACCGCCGCCCGGTGGTGACATCAGGTTCGATCCGCACCATGTCGGGCTTCGGCGAGGCGTGCCACGGGAACAGCGGAAGTTCCTCGGCCTGGAAGTACTCCAACATGTGCTCGATCTCGCGGGCTCGGCCCTTCACCACAACACTCCAGGCCTCGCCGCCGATCGGGTCGTAGCCGTCGACCTCGAACGCCACCCCCTTGCCGAGCACGGCCGCCGCCAGCTTGGTCCCTGCACCGGTCCGGAACACGATCGTTCCTCCGTCGACGACGTAGTTGATCGGGAAGATGTCGGGGTAGTCACCGATCGAGACCGCCAGCCGGCCGACGGCTTCGTGGCGAAGCAAGCGCCAACACTCTGCGAGATCGAGTTCCTGCATCTGGTCACCGTGCTCACGGGCTGTCGCATCCATACGCAATATTCCGCGCTGTCGACCGGGCGGCACTAGGGCCAGATGTCCCATCGCAGGGACTTCGATGCTGCCGAAGCGTGTGTTCCTGGAAACGAAGATGCCTCGCCGGAGCGGAGCGTCAATGGGTCTTACCAGGACTTTTGTGGTGGGCGATACCGGGCTCGAACCGATGACCTCTACGGTGTGAACGTAGCGCTCTGCCAGCTGAGCTAATCGCCCTGGCGGGTTCGCAGATTAGCAGCAATGGCGTTGGAAATGCGCCTACCCGTCGA
Source organism: Ilumatobacteraceae bacterium (assembly GCA_043773365.1). Classification (GTDB taxonomy): domain Bacteria; phylum Actinomycetota; class Acidimicrobiia; order Acidimicrobiales; family Ilumatobacteraceae; genus Ilumatobacter. Next base: position 4,637 of record JAYVFI010000001.1, on the reverse strand, counting down.
TCAGCGAGCCGCTCACGGGGGTGCCGCCGTACGGGATCGCCACGCACAAAAACCTCCCCTTGAACGGTTGCCACGACGCCTCGTTGGGGGCAACGGGCAACAGGCCGAAACCGGCGACGAGGTCACCCGGAACAGTGGCGCACTCGCGATCGACTTCGGCGAACAACTCGCTGTCGGCGAGGTACTCGCGATCTGCGTCGGGGTTCAACTCGCCGACGAGCACCACCTCGGCGTTGTGCCGACGATCGCAGCCGATCACTTCGACCGACGTGATCTCGACCGACGTGATCTCGTCCGTGTCGCCACCCGCCTCGATCATGAAACAGTCGCCGACTTCGAGGTCGAGCACCGTGGTCGGGTCCGAGGTCACGAGCAAGATCAACAAGGTCGAGACGGCGAACAACGCTCCCACAGCGAGCAGTAGCCAAACCACCCAGCCCTTCATCGCTCACTCACGAATGCACGCGATCCCCAATCCGAGTCGGTCACGGTGACCGACCGTCTGCACCGGGCATTGCGCGTCCGTCGGGATCAACAACTCGACGACGATGTCGTCGACGGCGGTGCAGGCCACTTCACGGGCATCCCCGTTGGGCTCGATCACGACGCACGAACCGGGCCGGATGAGGCCGTCAGGGGTTTCGACGGAGGGTGGGTCGTCGAACACCGACGACACCAGGACGAGGATCGACCCAAACGCGGCAACGACGCCCATCAGCTTCCACGGAACACGAGCAGGACCAGGAGGCGACAGCGGTGAGTGGTGTTCGACGACCCGCTCGGCCATGGTTGGGCGGGTCATGGTTGGGTGGGTCATCGTTGGATTCTTGACGCCGGCGAACGGACTCGCGGCGATTCCGATCGTTCGGTCATACATCGCTCGCAATCGGGGATCGGAAAGGACCCGGTGCGCTTCGTTGACCGCCGACATCCGATCGGCCGAGGGCCGATCGACTGAGACCCGATCGACCGCCGTCGGCTCGTCACTGCGATCCGCGTGAGCGGCCAGATCGGGATGAACCTCTCGGGCGCGGCTCCGGTACGCGGATCGAATCACCGGGGTAGGGGCGTCGTGGGCAACGCCGAGGACTTCGTAGTGCGTCGGAATCCACACAGGCTAGGGCGGGAACAACGGGCTCGGAAATAGTCGTGGCCGGAGGAAACCGCCAGTCAGCGCATCCTCCGGCCACGGGGCGAGTCACAATGTTCCCGCGGGCTTCGGGACCACAACCGTCACCCTCATCGTGCTTCGCGTCACCCAGCGTAAACCAGAATATGCCCGCTTTGCCAATCGATTGATGCAAACTTGACAAATAGATAACGCTTCGCAGCGTGCAGTCGGTCAAGACCTGTTCTTGCGTCGATGCGTGGCAGGATTCACGACGATGAAGTCAAAGAAATCGGGAACCGCATTCAAACTCGACCAGATCGATCGACGGATCATCGAGGAACTCCAACACGACGGTCGGTTGCCGTTCACACGACTCGGTCACGCCGTCGGACTGTCCGAAGCGGCGGCCAGGCAGCGCTTCCAGCGACTCGTCGACAACGATGTCCTCCAGATCGTGGCAATCACGAATCCGCTCTCACTCAGCAAGCGCAGAATGGCGATGATCGGCGTGAAAGCAACGGGGTCCGTGCGAGCAGTGGCGAGCTTGGTCGAACAGATTCCGGGCGTCGAGTACCTGGTGATCACGGCCGGCTCGTTCGACCTGCTGTGCGAAGCGGTTGTCGACGACGACCAGGCATTGACCGAGATCATCGAGAAGATCCGCCTCACGGACGGGGTTTTGGGCACCGAGACGTTCGTCTATCTCGGTATCGAGAAGCAGACCTACGACTGGGGCGCTCACTGACCCGAACCCTGTTGAATGGATACCAGTTCAACGGTTCCGATTCAACGGTTCCGGTTCAACTGTTGAGGTTGGCCATGACGTGCTTGATGCGGGTGTAGTCGTCGAACGAGTAGGAGGAAAGATCCTTCCCGTAACCTGACTTCTTGTACCCGCCATGCGGCATCTCGGCGACAAGCGGGATGTGCGTGTTGATCCACACACAACCGAAATCGAGACGCTTCGCCATCCGCATCGCCCGGCCGAAATCCTTCGTCCAGACACTTGACGCCAAGCCGTACTCGACGCCGTTGGCCCAGCGGATCGCCTCGTCCTCGTCGGAGAATTGCTGCACGGTGATCACCGGTCCAAAGATCTCGCGCTGAATCATCTCGTCGTCCTGATGAAGGTCGGCGACCACGGTCGGCTCGATGAAGTAACCGGCGTTCCCGATCCGATGACCTCCGGTTGTGACTCGAGCGTGATCAGGCGCCCGGTCGAGAAAGCCGGTGACGTGGGCGAGTTGGTTGGCGTTGTTGACCGGTCCGAACAAGATGTCGTCGCGGTCGGGCGTGCCGACACCGGTGCCCTGCGCTTGCTCGGTGAGCGCGCTCACGAAGTCCTTGTAGATCCCGGGGCCGGCGATCACACGAGTTGCCGCCGTGCAATCCTGGCCGGCGTTGAAGTATCCGGCGATCGCGATTGCTTCGGCGGCCGCTTCGATGTCGGCGTCGTCGAACACGAGCACGGGCGCCTTGCCGCCCAGTTCGAGGTGGACTCGCTTGAGGCTCTTGGATGCGGCCTCCGCAACCTGCATTCCTGCTCGGACCGAACCGGTGATCGAGACCATCGACGGTACGTCGTGATCGACCATCGCGCGGCCGGTGTCACGATCGCCGCAGATCACGTTCAACACACCGGGAGGAAGGAACTCGGCGGCGATCTCCGCCAGCAGCCCGGTCGTCGCCGGCGTCGTGTCGCTCGGCTTCAACACCACGGAGTTACCGGCCGCGATCGCCGGCGCGAACTTCCAGACCGCCATCATCATCGGGTAGTTCCAGGGTGCCACTTGGGCGCACACACCAACCGGCTCACGCCGGATGATCGAGGTCATACCCGACATGTACTCGCCGGAGCTCTTGCCGTCGAGGTGACGCGCGGCGGTGGCGAAGAAGCGGATCTGATCGACCATCGGTCCGATCTCCTCGCCACGATGAACGGCGTAGGGCTTGCCGCAGTTCTCGGACTCGAGTTCCATCAATTCGTCGCCACGCGCCTCCACGGCGTCGGCGATGCGGATCAGTGCCAATGACCGCTCGGACGGCGTCGCATTGCTCCACCCCTCGAACGCCGCGTCGGCGGCACTCATCGCCGCATCGACGTCGGCTTGCCCGGACAGCGCGGCCTCGCCGTACTGCTCACCGGTCGACGGGTTGATGACAGGAGTCGTTTGGCCATCGGCCGCATCGACCCAGCTTCCGTTGACGAAGTTCTTGAATCGCTTCATGGCCAGATGGTGTAGCAGATCTGACATGCCCTTGCGGACACGGCGCCCGGCGTGAATGATTGCACGATGAATTCACCCGTCATCACCACCGTCGGCGTACCGAAGGAAGTCAAAACCGCCGAGCACCGAGTGGCGATGACGCCAGACGGCGTTCGCGAGCTGGAACGTCACGGGGTCAACGTGTACGTCGAGACAGGCGCGGGAGTCGGCGCCTCGATCACGGACGACGACTACCGCGCCGCCGGCGCCGACATCGTTCCGACTGCAGCTGATGCTTGGGCGCAGCAGATGGTGATCAAGGTCAAGGAGCCCAAGGAGTCGGAGTTCCAGTTCCTGCGAACCGACTTGACGTTGTTCACCTACCTGCACCTCGCCGCCTATCCCGGTGTCGCCAAGGCACTGATCGATTCGGGAACGACGTCGTTGGCCTACGAGACCGTGCAATCCCAGGAAGGCGGCCTACCGCTGCTCGCGCCGATGAGCGAGGTGGCCGGGAGACTCGCCCCGCAGATCGGCGCTCATTACCTCGAACGTCATAACGGCGGCCGAGGCGTGTTGATGGGTGGGGCTCCTGGGGTGCGACCCGCCCGGGTCGTGGTGCTCGGCGCAGGCAACGTGGGTTGGAATGCAGCCTGGATCGCTGCCGGCATGGAGGCCGAAGTCGTGCTGATCGACAAGAACCTCGATCGACTGCGCTGGGTCGATCAGATCCATCGCGGCCGGATCATGACGTTGGCATCGAACCGCGGCGCGATCGAACGCTCCGTGGTCGAGGCGGATCTCGTGATCGGCGCCGTACTCGTCGCCGGCGGTCGGGCGCCGGTCGTGGTCAGCGACGACATGGTGCGAGCGATGAAGCCACGCGCCGTGATCGTCGACGTTGCCGTCGACCAAGGCGGGTGCATCGAGACGATTCGTGAGACAACTCACGACGAGCCGACCTATGAGCTGCACGGCGTCGTGCACTACGCAGTCGGCAACATGCCGGGGGCTGTGCCGCACACATCGACCTACGCGCTCACGAATGCCACCCTTCCGTACATCCTCGCCGTCGCCCGCGCAGGAGCAGCAGGCGCGGCGAGACTCGATCCCGAGATCGCGATGGGCGTCAACACGGTGGCGGGTCAGATCACCAATCGCCCTGTGGCCGAGTTCCTCGGCGTCGAGGCCGTCGATCCGATCAACGCCTTCGGTTGATCGCGTCGAGTGAGCTCGTTTGATCGAGGTAGGTCGATCGAGGTAGGTCGATCGCTCACGAACGGTGAACGCCGGTAACTTGAACGTCTCACTATGCGAAC